>JAUIBA010000037.1 GCA_030427635.1 Bacteroidia bacterium | reverse complement strand
CGTATTAGCAACGACCATATTGCTGACAGGTTGCTCTCCAGCAGAGCCCGTTTCCTCTTTTGATCGACGTCCGAATATTAATCATTATCACCTTGAAATCCACCAACTATTTTTGGCCTCATTACCATATTTATTTAATGAAAAGCATACTAAACTTCATTCTCTATGTTCCGATTCGATTTCAACTAAAGAAATACCCTTTAGACACTTACACAGCTGGGAAGTTTGGAGAGCGGAACCATAGACGCGTTATTTCATTTGCACTTTCAATGCCTTTCGGTTTTATCTGTTCATCACTCCTTTCTTTTTTTATAAGATTTTTGAATGAAGACCTGCTAAATGAAGATGCGTATATATACACATGCATCTTTATTATTCCCTTACTTTTTGGGATGATTCTTTTTCGGTTTATTAATTCATATTACGCTAATGAGGGCATTATTAATATATACAATAGCCAGAAAGAAATATCGCTCAGAATGGCAAAATTGTATTTCATATACATGATTATAGGATTTTGGTTTGCTATAATGGTGGCAAGCTACTTACTCGTTAAATCAATTACATGATCCACACGTTGTTCCAGATGTAGCATATCCTTTCCTGACGTAGCCCCGGATGTGGAGATAAACGAGTATATGATAAAAATGGGGTGGCGCGTCATCAGGACAATCGCCCACCAGGACCCGGTCCCCAATAAAAAAATAAGGTATTCACATACCGCTTTAACCTCGTGGTCTCAGACGGTACTTATTAAGATTATTTAGAAGATTTACTTTTTTTCGCTTTTTGGTCTTTCTCAGCTTTAATAGATGCTATGACCTTTTCTTTAGGAGTAGTACATGCTATCTCCATATTCTTTTCGAATAACTCCATAGCTTCTTCAAAAGGAAGAGTAACTTCTATTTCGACTGTTTTCTTTTTCGTCTGCGCTTTCATAACTAACCTAAATTTACGAAAATAATTTTCGTTATTTTTATGCTTGAACAAAGTTAGTCACTCTTAAAATACACTTGCCTATAAGATAATAAACATATAAGTATCATCAAAAGTTGCAGTCTCAAATTACCACTTAAAACATAGCAACTTCCAATACAATAATTCTTGGTACGCAAGTAAAGGCGTAGCTATGTTTTTGTATTGGAAAGGCTGTGGTAAGCCTGAGACTGCGAAGATATTGGTTGCGCCTCTTTTATTTTCTAACAGTTTCAAATTACCACACAATGAAAAAATTAATCGTAGCAGCATGTATATTGCTGTTCATATTGCCGAATATATATGCTCAAACTAAAAAGCAACATTCACCGAACGATAAAAGCAAAACAGCATACAAAGACGATTTTGAAGGTTTTGTGTCCACACTTCAAATTGACGGTTCATCAAATTCTATTACAAAGGAAGAGTTTGTTATTGGATTACAATCTCGTGTTGATAAGACTACTCAAATCTCCATAAGTGATCAACACCACGACCCCAATGAATTTATTGTCGAGTATTTTAAGACGGTAGAAGAAGCTGACGGTACTGTACGATATTATAGAGTTGTTTCTGGTACAAGCAAATTCAAAACTTTCAAAATATTAGCTTACAAACAAAAGAGAATTTACTTGGGTGATTCCTTCTCTACAATGCTTGCATTTTCTAACTCTGATTTTTTCGGAAATAAGACAAATGATTTTGCATTCCTTTGTCAATAATCACTTCAAAGTGTTTTATCTTCGTAAGGCTTATCTCTAATGGTAAGCCTTATTAATTTATGAAAGGAGGAGACTTAGTTCAATTAAAATCTGGTAGTCCAATTATGACGATTATTTGGGTTGACAACACAAATCAAACAGCAAGCTGCGCATGGTATTGTACCGAAGAATTTAAATTCAAATCGCAGGAAATTGTTTTGATAGGACTTGTGCCCGCTGAATAAATTGCAACTTGTTTTGTGGATATTAAATACTCACAATTGTTAGTATCTTTTTACTGTTTGTATTTTAAGTTGTTTATTTTTGTTGTAAGACAAAAATAATGTGAAATGGCTGGAAAAGAAACCCCAAAACCGCAACAAGACAGAGTAGTTATTAAGCCAGAGGTCAATACCAATATTGGCAGAGATAACGGTGCTACTGGGCAAATTAGGCTACCTGACTTGGGTAATTTTGAAAAGGCTCAAAATAGATGGGATTTTCAAGACACATCTACTCCAATTAAAAAATCTGCATTTGACTCTAGGCAGTCAGCAGGCAATATTGGGGGTAGCGAAGATTAGTATTTTTACTAAAATAAAGAAGAATACTATTATCAACGGAGTATATAAAAGACTTTGCAAGGCTCTATTGAATAGAGCCCAACGCTTGTCGTTTGTCTGAATGTTCATTTTTATTTTGTCTTGGCAAACAGCAATTTCGTTGATATAAAAGAACTTCATTTTTTCACCTTGTGTTTGCTCTTCGTCAAAATAAGGATCTGTGAATAATTTCTTCGGCTCTGTGCCAACGACATGATATTCTTGTCCTTGAATATTCTTGACGAGTATTCTACATAGATTAAAGATGTAAAGTATAGTCAGAAAACAAGTTATTAATTCCGCATCAACAAGTGTTTCAACTTTTATATACCTACTAAATAAGAAGCCAACAAGAGCCAGCATAAAACCTACTGTTATTGTAATCAAAGTAGTTGTTCGAGTAACTATTAACACGTTGGTATCAGTTATGTCTTTTAATAACTTCTCACCTTGCTCAAAAATAAACTTCGCTTGTTCGGTGCTACATTTTTCAATATTTTCATCTGAAGGTACCCATTCGAAAGCCATTGTGTCAATTTTATACGTAAAGATACATCCTAAGCTGCTTTCTTCTTGACCAACTGTTTATAAGTCAATCTTGAATTAATATTCTCCATTGAGTTGTCGAGTATCTCCTGTACTGTTATTTTTCTTGTGTTGTACCTGTAAACGAATTCATCCACGTATCTCTGTAAGTGCTTTCTGCTTACTTGATGATACGTGCCTATTATTGTTCTCTTTAAATGAGACCAAGCACCTTCTAATGTATTAGACGTATGACCTGCTTCGTCAACGTATTGACCTCTTGTATGGTCTACAATATGATGTTCGTAAGTTGCATTCAACCCTCTATATCCTCTCCATTCATCCGATATTATGATACTGCCTTTCTTGACAGTCTCTAGTATATGCGGATGTAATGACTTTCCTGAAGTATCACTTATAGCAATAGCTTTCAGTTCAGATGGTTTTGTAACGACCTTTTCTTTGACCAATTTGCCAGGAATGATTTTGTGCGGTCGTAGTATTGTATGTGCTTCTTCTTTTTGAAGCATTCCCATTACTGGCGTTTTATCGATGAAAGCTCTACCTTGGCTATTCTTTACTTTCTTGTGATATGGTCTGTTCTTGTTCTTTCCACCAACAAACGTTTCATCTAATTCGATAGTGCCTTCTAGTTCTACGGAACCTCCTGTATTTAGCATATGACGTATTCGTTGAGCCATAAACCAAGCAGTCTTTTGCGTTACGTCAATGTCTTTTGCTAATTGACATGAACTAATACCTTTTTTATGAAAACCGTAAAGAAATATCGCAGTAAACCATTTTTGCAGTGGTATCTGTGAGTTCTCGAATATTGTGCCTTTTGTAGCAGAGAATTGCTTCTTACATTCCTTGTCAGTACACTTATATCTTTTGAATTTCCCTTTGAGTTCGTAGATTTTATTACATCCGCAATGAGGACAAATGATTTCTCCTTTCCAGCGCATTTGTATTAGATAGTCAAGACAGCGTTGCTCGTCAGAGAAGTATTGTATTACATCGATTATAGACTTGAATTTCATGGTGAGTGATTGTACAATAAAATTACAGACCACTATTCAGAAAGGCACGGATTTGACGCCAGAAATCGAAAGTTAGTATCAAAGAATTGTTAAAGCAAAGTAGTATATTTGAGTATGAAACGTCAAGAAGCAGAAGATATAATTCAACAGCTAAAACCTTATATAGGGCAAGTCATGAAGCCTTATAACTTACCCGTCTCGACCGTAATATTAATTCCGGCAGATGAAGCTACGATGCCGGGTTTTATTAATGCAATTTCAGTAGGACATGCTCATACTGAAATGATAAAGAGATATACAGATTTTTCTGTCGGAGTTTTATTCGGAGAACTAAATCTATCGAAAGGAATTCAGTGGTGCAATTATTATCAATTTGCAATAGCTAATGATTTAACTATTTAAGTAAAGGAGTAGCATTTACTATATATCCTAATTTAGTTATACCTGCTGTGTCATCAAAGATTGGTAGTATTCTAACAGCACCTTGATATTTTTCTTCGAAGGTCTTTATTAAAGTACGAACTTCTTTCTCCAGAATATCCTTGTCAGAGTTGATTAGTGCTGATAGTTCTTCCCACGAAACTGTTGCTTCTATTTCCATTCCTGAAGATAGGAACACTTAAATTCCTAACCTCGAAATTAAGGACCAAGTTTTGGAAACCTATAATCAATGATATTTGACGGAAGTCTATCAATGATTACATATTTAATGTCATGCAAACTTATTATAGACAATTCCACTTCTCCGTTTTTTAATTCAAGACGTAGTGATTCTCCTGCCTTACAGAACTTATCAGTAAAGTCTTTTAAAATAGTATTGATTGCGTCCTCAGTACTTTTGCGCTCTTTTGCTCGTCTTATCTTGAAGTCGTGTTCGGTCTCTGCCATAGCGATAATTTAATATTTCTAAAATTACGCTTGTTGTTTTACAGTTTAGTGACCAAGGTTAAAGCGGTATGTGAATACCAAAAATAATTATACTAAATGAACAACCAATGTATTGCATTTCAATGAATATAAATATATTTTTTATTACGCTATTAACAATGATTTTATCATCATGCAGTACAGCTCCCGAATCGTCAAAAGCAGCTTCACATACTGACAGTGTTATATATATTGAACATTTTGGCAATGGAAATATGGAAAAGGAATTGATAAAAAAAGAAGGTGACACTATGCTTTATAAGGAGTATAGTGTTAATGGGAATAAATCGAAAGAATTCATTATGTATAATGGCAGTGCAAGTGATGAATTGTACACGGGTTGTATAACAACCTTTTATGACAATGAAAATAATAATATCAAAATCATTAAAAATGTAGTTAATGGTTTGCAGCAGGGAGAAGAGATTAGATATTATGAAAATGGACGGATTAACCATAAAGGGTATAATTATAAAGGGAAAAAGGACGGACTTTGGGTGTGGTATTATGAAAATGGGAAAAAATGGTCTGAGGTATATTATAGTAATGATACACCTTTCGGGCAGCGGAAAAAATATTATAGGAATGGACTTTTAAAATCAATTCAACTTTTGTCTTATGACAATAAGGTAATTTACTGGAGAAACCTGGATAGCATGAGCGGAAGAATAACAGAGGAAAAAGGAATCCCTTTTATGGCTGCAGGAAGAAAAAGGCCATTTTATGTTGGTGATACAGTCACCAATATTATTACGATGGCATATTTACCTGGTTGGAATGTCTCGGTGAAACTGGAGCAGGTTTTAAACAACAAAAGGATTATTATAAAATCGGTTAACTCTGTAAAAGATTTTATAGATGAAGATTATGGTAAGGAGCTTACTATTAAGGTTCCGGCAAGTGACCCCGGCAAGTATTTGTGGGAGCTAAACATAAGTGTTTATGATAGCCAAAACAATACTCATTTTTCTGACATAAAACCTTTTTCATTTATGGTCAAATAAGATATTAAAATACTACTCAGCTCCTCATGAAATTGGACATTCGTTAGGTTTAGATCATTTTTGGAGAGGTGTGATGCAAGCAGCTAATGCTGTTGCGACTGTAGTTGCAAATAATGTTTTAAATGTCATAAAAAGTGCCTTGCAAAAAACAAATATTATTGCTGATAATGATTTGTCGGAAAAAGGGATAGCACCGGAAGGCTTTAAAGAAGGTAAAATTCAAAAAAAAGCAATAACATGTTTAAGTACATCTTATTAATTATACTCGGTGCATTATATTGTCAGTGCGGCTTAATAAAGAAGAGTCATTCTGAAAAAGAAATTTTTCATTTTTTTAAAGATGAAAAAAAAGTACTTGTCAAGCACGTAGGTGGATTAAATATTGATTCAGCTGTTTTCAATATATACGTATATGATGCTATATTGGGAAAACCTGAGTTGGTAGAGTTAACAATAAGTAACGAGCAAGCCAAAATTGTTGCTGTTGGTATAACAGATACAAATGGGTTCTTTAAAAAGCAGTTGATAAAAGGGTTTTACTATATTGTTATAGAACAGTCAAAAAGAAAATATATCGATAGTATACGACTAAAAGGTTCAAGTAGTACAACGTTAAAAATCGGTTTAGGAGGAAGTGTGATTTACTAGTTGATAGTGAGTAGTGTTATAGACAAGTCGGTTATACTACCTAGCTTGGCATAGTATCCGATTATATCACAATGGTGGCAAATCTCTGATTTGTGAACAGCATAACTGGCGGCACAAATCACTGCATCGGCTGCATGGGCAGTGATTAGCAGATTACCCAGTTCTTACAGATGTTAGCATAGTGCATTCGTATTATTACAAAAGTCTGTCCATTATTCACCGGGGGGCTGTAAAAACAGCCTCCCGGTTTCGTGTACCGCTGCTTTAGCCTGCCGGGCATGGATAACTGCGGTGCATATAGCTTCAGCTTCGTTACTCTGGTGTATCTTTAACCATGTGCTGGTTGTTGGTGAGGAACACCAACAACAGCGGAAAAACCCGTATGGGGACATATGATGCAAGCTTAAATAGAATTGGTGATTAGCATGGATACTCAAGATAAATGGCAATGGCTGGACAGAGCAGTTTCCGTTACAAAATATAACCCGAGGTTGTTTGACGGTAATAATGTTTATATCAAGGATGAATGGACATCATACAGCGATATCGGTAAAATGTATGGTGGACATCGTTTTACAAGAGAGGAATATGAAAGGGTTGAAATGCTGTATATTGAAGCTGTTGGTTTGTTTATGCACTTTATTGGGGTAAATCAGGTACAAATAAATGACTACAATAGGCGCTACGCGTTTTTATCGGATTGTAAAAAGCGCGATCCCCAGTTGTATGATACATGTAAAGGATTAAAAGATGGTAGTGTCATTAAAGGTGTTCAGTTACAACAAGTATTGCAGTTAGTACTGCGTGAATATATTCAAATGTCGTTACTTGTTGAAAAAGACTCCAATAGTCATATTCTTTTGGGGTACGATTATTACATGTATTTTGTTTCTGATAAAGAAGTTAGTGTGCTTAGTACTGCTGTAGAAAAAGTGGGATTGTTCTTTCAAGTCAGCTTGGCCTAGTCTCCACTACGTCTCTGTAGTAGCAAATCTCAGCTTGGCGTAGACTCTGTCTATGTCACAGTGGAGGGCAATCCCACAGCTTGGCATAGCCTCCGACTACGTCATCGTAGTAGCAAATCTCTGATTTGCGCACAGTGTTTCCATCATTATTGAACTCTTCACAAACTACCAGCACAAAGGAACAACCACATCTGTTTCGTATCTTTGTGTCCAGTTTTAAACCCACTACCGCTATGACACTACACTTCCCATCCCCCATGCACCCTCATTACCCACTGCCACCATCATATAAATAAATTTCCGCGAGCAATTTTTGTAACCTTTTTGTGCACTTTTCTACACTGGCAAAGCGTAAATAGCATTGATTAACAACCACTTATAGTAAAACTGCTCATTCTGTAAATAATAAAAAAACAACTGCGCAGTTTTCCCCTCAGCTCACAGTTCCTGCATCCACTGACCGGTGCGCATATACTATATAGCTTATATAGCCCCATAGTCCCGCTATAAGTAATTGTATTTCACCATCTCAGCAAAGTCACCCCCACTTAGCGGGCACAGAAACACTCCCATTTGTCCACAAAATGGAAATACCATCCACCATACGGACAATTGGCATACCGTGCCAGAATTTAAATCTCTGATTATCAATTACTTAAAATTCCGGCACGCCGTTGGTAATACTACTGGCATAACACAAACAACAACAAACACAAACAAATAAAAACAACTACAATGAAAAACTTCTTCAAATCAATCGCAATCGCAGCTGTAGCAACTTTCGGTTTCGCAACTGCTTCTCATGCTCAGGCTACTGCTACTGCTTCTGCCTCTGCTAACATCATCACTCCCATCTCTATCGTTAAGACAGTAGATATGAACTTCGGTAACGTAGCCGTTTCTGCTACCATCGCAGGTACTGCCGTTCTGGATCCTGCCGGTACACGTACTACTGGTGGCGCTGGTGGTGTAACCCTTCCTGCTACTACAGGTACTGTGTCTGCTGCAAGCTTCACAGTTTCTGGTCAGGCTTCTTACACTTACGCAATAACACTGCCTACTTCATGCACTATCTCTGACGGTGCTTCACATAACATGACTGTTGACAACTTTACTTCTGTACCATCAGCTACCGGCACACTGAGCGCCTCAGGTACTGAAACACTGAACGTAGGTGCAACGCTGAACGTAGCTGCTGCACAGGCAAGCGGTCTGTACACAAATGCAACTGGTGTTCCGGTTACAGTTAATTACAACTAATCGGTAGGTAACCGAATAGCATACAGTAAACAAACGATAATATCTATAAGCCGGCTCCCGGCTGAAACATAGAAAGAATTTGCAGAAGGTAGTGACAAAGGGTTGAGCATAGTGAGCAGGGAAAACCAACTGCAAATAATCAAAAGCACCTCCGTAAGGAGGCGCTTTTGTTATGCAGACAGTGAGCCTGCCGGGTAGATGATTTTATACTTTTAACAATTTATCCGTCAGTGAGCCATTATATTTGCGCCCTAATACAGGACCATGCGGAAGATATTTTTTCTGATAACAGTATTGCTGGCGTGTAGTGGCAGCATAATGGCACAGCAGGAACCAGGAGAACTTATTGTGAACGTAAGCAAAAAGGACTCCCTGCCTACTATCAACAAACCTGCACGCGACTTTGTAATGCTGCAGTTTGGCTATGCATCATGGTTAAACAAGCCCGATAGTGTCAAAACCAAGCCATTTGCATACACATTCAATGCTTACCTATGCTATGACTTCCCTATCAAGAAGAGCAAACTGAGTTTTGCAGCCGGTCTGGGTATAAGCACTACCTCTATCTATATGGATAATCAGGTACTGTCTCTGGACGATACCGGTAGCAGAGGGCAGATGGCCAACTTTGTAAATGACACAATTGACAACTATAAGCGTTATAAATTCAATACCGCCTATCTGCAGGCTCCATTTGAACTAAGATATTTCAGCAATATCAATAACCGCAACAAAGGATTCAAAGCCGCAATAGGCATGCAGGTAGGTACCCTCCTGGGCGCACATACTAAAGGGCTTCGCTCTGTAGAAGGAACGAACATAAAAGAAAAGGTAAATACAAAGCGTTATACCAGCTCATGGAACTTTGCCGCTACAGCGCGTGTAGGCTGGGGTAATTTCTCCCTCTATGGCTCGTACAACCTTACCAATGTATTTAAAGACAATGCAGGGCCGGCGCTCACCCCTATGACACTGGGTATATGCCTTACAGGTCTGTAATAGTGCATCCTCTTACAATATCTTAAAGAGGAGCCTTACCGCTCCTCTTTTCTTTTGTACCGGGCACCAAAAAAGGGATGCCTGGACAGGTATCCCTTTATGGAAATCTATTTTCGGTCATTTCCTTGTACCTAAATTTCCATCAAACACACACACTATACGGAAATGTAATAATACCAGTTCAAAAACCATACCATATTTTATGGTGAATCCGTTAAAAACGGGGGTGAATATACCTGCGGGTTCTTAGCCCTTAAGCCTTACGCTGGTTATACAGCATTTTTATAAGACCATCGGCCAGCCCCACTTTAGGCACATATATCTCATCGGCCTCGGCCCAGCGCATTACAGAGGTATATATCTGCAGTGCCGGAACAATAACATCGGCACGGTCGGCACGAAACTGGTAGAGATGCCTGCGCTCCTCTACAGTGGTATTGCTCAGTTCTTTGAGATAGTCTTTAAGCAGATCCAGTGAAAGCGGCTTGCCTTCCTTTCGCTTTGATATAGAGAATATCTTATTGATATTGCCTCCGGTACCTATTGCCTCCAGTGGCTGGTGACCTTTAGTGTAAGTCTTTATATACCACTTCATATGCTCCCACTGCTCTTCGGTAACCTTGTTATGCAGCAGGCGTATGGTACCTATATTAAATGACTCTTTGAAAATGGTATGATTATCGGCAAACATGGTAACCTCAGTACTGCCACCACCTACATCTATATACAGATAAGACTTATTGTTACTCAGCTTTTCTGCTATATGGGTTTCATAGATGATATTGGCCTCATACTGCCCCGATATAATCTCCACCCGGATACCGGTTTCGTTATAGATATCTTCCAGAAGCTCATTGCCATTGGCAGCATCGCGCATAGCCGATGTAGCACAGGCTCTGAAGTCTTCTACCTTATAGATATCCATTAATATTTTATAGGCCTTAAGGGACTCAATGAGCTTTGTCTTTTTATCATCGGATACATATCCTTTATCAAAAACATCAAAACCCAGGCGCAGGGGTATGCGCAGCAGACATAATTTGGTGAAATCGACTGACCCGTCCGTATATACCGATGCCTCGCTGATCAACAACCGCGCGGCATTGGAACCTATATCAATTGCCGCAAGAATCATCACTAATATTTTTTGCCCAACAGATACTGATAAATTGCCTCCTGGCTACGTACAGAAGGTTCATTTTCCTTCCGCTCTACATAGCTGTTACTTTGTTCGTTGTCCAATATACGGCCTTTCACGTTTTCAGCAAGCTGAATGTTGAGAATATCTGTCAGTTCCTGCTTTATGAGGGGGTCTTTGATAGGGCAGGCAGCCTCTACACGATGGTCCAGGTTACGTACCATCCAGTCGGCAGAAGAGATATACACATCGGCATCGGCCCCTTCACCGAATACAAATACACGGGCATGCTCCAGATAGTCGTCTATGATGCTGATGCCGGTAATGGAGCCTTTAATATTGCGCAGCTCGGTATGTGCACAGCAAATGCCTCTTACTATTAGCTTTACATGTACACCGGCACGGGCAGCAGCATATATCTCGTCTATAAGTATCTGGTCTACAAGACTGTTCAGCTTTATAATCATGGAGGCCGGCTTTTTCTTTCTGGCCAGCTTCTTCTGCTTGTCAATCTTTGCCAGCATAGCGCTACGCATGGTAGTAGGCGATACCGGCAATGTGCGGCATGCTCTTATAGATGCCGCTTTGCGTGCGGGGTTTTCTACAAAATCAAAAATCCGGTTTATGTCGGCTATAATGCGCCTGTCGGTAGTGAGCAGCGTATGATCGCCATAATAGGTAGCAGTATTCTCATTCAGATTGCCCGTACTTATGAAGCCATACTGAATGGTCTTATTAAACTCACGCTTTTTTATAACACATATCTTGGCGTGCACCTTCATATTAGGTATACCCAGTACTACTTTCACCCCCTCATCCTCCAGCTGCGTTTTCCAGCGCATATTAGCCTCCTCATCAAAACGGGCGCGCAACTCCATCACCACAGTTACCTGCTTGCCATTGCGCACGGCATTAATGAGCGCATTGACAATCTTGGAGTTTTTAGCCACCCGGTAAAGTGCTATACGTATACTCTGAACATAGGGATCTATAGCAGCCTCGCGCAGCAGGTCTATGATAGAGTCGAATGAGTGATATGGAAAGTGCAGCATTACATCGCGCTGCTCTATAACCTCCATTATGCGGCACGGCTGCCTCAGCAGCGGATGCACTATTGGTCGCTGCCGCACCTTCAGGTCACTGAAGATGGCTGAAGGGAAATCTATGAAGTCTTTAAAGTTATGCGTGCGGCCACCGGGTATAAGATTGTCCTTTTTGGTAAGGCCCAGGCGATGCACCAGATAATTGAGCAGAGACGGGTCTATAAGACGGTCATATACAAATCGGGTTGCCCGCCCTTTCTTTCGGTTTTTCAGCCCTTTCTCCAACTCGTCTATAAGATTGGTGTTAACATCATTGTCCGTTTCCAGCTCAGCATCACGTGTTACCTTGATGATGTAGCTCATAAAACGGTCAAAGCCGAACGGAGCAAATAGCATTGGCAGATTGAACCGTATAATGTCTTCCAGCAGAATAATATCTGTAGTGCCTTTATCAGACGGCATGATTACAAACCGGGGCAATACCAGTGTAGGTATTTCTATAAGTGCATAGCGGTGCGCCATAGACTCGGTAGTCTTACCCAGCACACAGGCCAGATATATAGACTTATCGCGCAGCAGAGGCATCTGAGGAATAGACTCTATCATCAGTGGAATGATCTGCGTACGTACTTTTTCTTCAAAGTAACGCGACACAAACTCCTTCTGTGAGCGGGATATCTGCCGTTCATTCTTGATGTAGATGTGCTGCTGATTCAGCTCTCTGATAATGTCAGAGTACGATGCATCAAACTCCTGCTGCTGTGTAAGCACCGTATGCTGAATACTACGCAGTATGCGGGCAGGGTTTGTTTCCAGATGCACCTTGGCCGATTTGCCCAGCATCACCATCTTATTGAGCGTAGCTACCCTTACCCTGAAAAACTCATCGAGGTTATTGGAGAATATGCCCAAAAACCGGAGCCTGTCCAGCAGATGATTTTCGGGATCATTGGCCTCCTGTAAAACCCTTGCATTAAATGCAAGCCAGCTCAGGTCCCTGATAATAGTATTCTTAATACTTCTCTGCATATATATGGTAGCTGTAAGCAGTAACCAGCGCGAAAATACTTTCATATATCCGGCACCGGAAGAAGCTATGCAAACTATATTCTGATTTTACACAAAATTAATATTGAAGATAGTTGAATTTTATTGCCATCCACCACCAAGAGCACGGTACAGATCTACATTGGAAAAGAAGAGTTCTTTACGGGCATGGAGTGCATTCAGCTCTGCCTCCAGTGCACTCTTCTGTGCGGTGATCACCTCCAGATAGCTGGCATAACCACCAATGTAAAGATCCTTTGCAATCTCTATAGCCTCTGTAAGTGTAGAAGACTCCTGCTGCAGAAACAACAACTGCTGCTCCTGATTACTGATAGCAGACAGCAGGTAGCGCACCTCATACACAGCACCCAGCACCTTGCTCTGATATCGGTACCACGCAGCTTTATTCTGCGCCAGTGCCTCCAGATGGGCAGACTTTAGCCTGCGGCGATTGATAAGCGGACCGGTAATATTGGCCACAAGACCGGTAGCCAGCGCTGCGGGGTCGAAAAGAGTACCGGGATAGAACGAGTTAAGCCCTAAATGTGCTGTAATATTGAGCGAGGGGAAAAGTGCCGCCCTTGCTACATGGGCATCTTCAGCCGACGCGGAAAGCTCACTGGCCGCTGCCATAATATCGGGACGATTATAGAGCAGTTGTGCCGGCACTCCTGCATGTACTATTCCCGGCATTTTTTCGCTGAATATGGATTCCGCTGCACGAATGGAGTCGGGCATGCCACCACGAAGCATATTGAGCTCATTGGTAACGCGGGCCATATTCCTGCGCACGGCATACTCCATACTATGCGTGTGTCGCAGCTGAGCAGAGAACTGCTGCACAGCAAGCTCTGTAACCTTGCCCGAGAGCTTCTGTATCTTCATTATCTCCAGTGCCTCTGTCTGCAGAGCTATATTGCGACGTATGATATCCAGCTCATCACGCAATGAAACAAGCTCATAATAACGATAGGCAACATCTGACACAATACGTGTAGATACCATAGCACGCCCCATCTGTGAAGCCATATACCTGTGCTTGGCAGCACGCTTCATGCCACGGAGCCTCCCCCACAAATCCGGCTCCCAGCTACTGCTCACACCCAGCATGTATGATGGCACTATAGGCTGCGGTACACCTGGTGTGGTAGCATTGCCTAGCCCATCCATAGTATTATACCCATAGCGGATGTTAGATGCATAGGAGCCTACGCCAACAGAAGGTGCCAGTGGTGCACGGGCAGCCAGCATACGGGCGCCTGCTACCTGTATTCCCTGGTCGGCAATGAGGGCATCATAGTTATTATACACCGCCTCCTTCAGCAGGGATACCAGCAGCGTATCGTGGAAAAATACCTTCATACCCGGCAGGGGAGGCGCAGCTACCGTATCTGTATGATATGCTACCGGCTTACGGCCACCATCGGGCCGCATGGGCTTTCCTGTGACACATGCCAGCAGCGCAACAGATGAACCAAGTATAAAACCGGCAATACGCACCGGACGAAACAAACGCTTATTCAGCACTTGTTGTGTTCTTACTTTCATGTTGTGTTCTGTTCTTTTTCAGTCGCTCTGATATAGAGCCGAATATGAAATAAAGTCCGGGAATGATAATGACCCCGAATACAGTACCCGTGAGCATACCACCCGCCGCAGCAGTACCTATAGACCTGTTACCGGCAGCACCGGCTCCGTTGGCAAGACATAGCGGTATAAGGCCAGCTATGAATGCAAAGGAGGTCATGAGTATAGGCCTGAGGCGCAGCAGTGAGCTTTCTATAGCTGCATGAAATACCGACTTGCCCGAGCGGCGTAGTATCTCGGCATACTCTACGATAAGGATAGCATTCTTGCCCAGCAGACCTATGAGCATGACCAACGCAACCTGTGCATAGATGTTGTTTTCCAGACCAGTAACCAGCAGCAGCAGATATGAGCCTGCAATGCCTGTAGGCAGGGAAAGGATAACAGGTAACGGCAGCAGAAAACTCTCATACTGCGCTGCCAGCAGCAGATAAACAAAAATGAGGCAGATAGCAAAAATGTAAATGGTCTGGTTGCCGGAGCTAATCTGCTCACGGGTCATGCCCGACCACTCTATGGCAAAACCCCGTGGCAGCATTGATGCCGCCTTCTGCTCTATGACGGTAATAGCATCGCCACTACTATAGCCGGGAGCCGACTCGCCGTTGATCATAGCGGATGTGTACATATTGTATCGTGTAAGCTGCTCAGGACCATATACACGCTCCATTTTTATGAATGAAGAATATGGCACCATCTCACCGGCATCATTCCTCACAAACAGGTCCATGATATCTTCCGGTTTTCTGCGGTAAGAAGGGGAAGCCTGCAGCATTACTTTATACATCTGTCCAAAACGGATAAAGTTTGATGCATAGTAGCTGCCCAGCAGTGTTTTAAGGGTTGCCATCGCCTTTGCCACAGATACACCATTTTTGGCAGCCACCTCCTGATCTACCGTAATCATGTACTGAGGGAAGTTGGGGTCAAAACCGGTAACGACATTGGTAAGCTCAGGACACTTACCAAGCTCCTCTATAAACAAATCTGTTACAGCAGCAGTATTGCGTACATCATCAGAGTGTCCTTTATTGAGCAGGCGTAGCTCAAAGCCGCTTGCATTACCAAACCCTGGTACTGTGGGCGGGGCAAAAAACTGAATGCTGGCATCAGAAATACTACGCGCCCGGGCAGAGAGCTCATCAATGATATCCTCTATTGCACGGCGGTCGTCCCAGGGTTTCAGGTTTATCATAGCCATCCCGTAAGATGAGCCAGCCACCTCACTCATAAGGCTATAGCCACTAAGGGTAGATACAGACTCTACACCATCAGTACTGTCAGCTATATGCCCTATGCGGTCCAGTACCTGCTCTGTACGCTCCAGTGTGGCACCTGCAGGCGCTGTAACATTGACATATATCATACCCTGGTCTTCTGTAGGTATGAAGCCCGTAGGCAGCATCCAGCCAAGCCCTGCCGTAGCCGCAAAGAAAAACAACAAAATAGCGGTAACAGCCACACGGCGGCCGGTGAGGCGCAGCAGCAGATTTTTGTAGCTATTGGTCATGCGGTCATAGCCACTATTGAAAGACTTGAAGAACCGGGCAGAAAGTCCCGTACCGGTACCATGTGACGGGCGCAGCAGTAATGCACACAGAGCCGGCGTAAGCGTAAGTGCATTGACACCTGATATCACTATAGCTATAGCCATAGTAATAGAGAACTGCTTATAAAATATACCTACGGGACCTTCCATAAATGTAACAGGAAGGAATACGGCAGACATAACGAGTGTAATAGCGATGATGGCTCCGCTTATCTCTTTCATAGAGTGTATAGTAGCGTCAAATGCCGTCTGATGGTAGCGGGTCATTTTCTCATGCACCGCCTCTACCACCACAATGGCATTATCCACTACGATACCAATGGACAGCACCAGGGCGAAGAGTGTCATAAGATTGAGTGAGAACCCCAGTATCTGCATAAAAAAGAGCGTACCTATAAGCGCTACCGGTACTGCCAGTGCAGGAATAATAGTAGACCTGAAATCCTGAAGAAACAGGAACACAATAATGAATACCAGCAAAAATGCCTCTGCCAGTGTACGCAGCACCTCGTGAATTGATGCATCAAGAAAGCGGGAAACATCATAGCTTATATTGTAATCCATGCCGGCAGTGAAAGAACTTTCTTTCAGCTCCTTCATACGCTGCTTTACGTTGTTGATAACTTCACGTGCATTGGAGCCGGGGCGCTGCTTAAGCATTATAGATGCTGATGGGCGACCATCGGTACGCGATGTCATGGAGTAGTCTTCTGAGCCAAACTCCACCTCTGCTATATCGCGCAGTCTCAGGAATGAGCCATCAGAATTGGCACGGATAATGATGTTTTCATACTGATCTGCCTTAGAAAACTTACCTGTGTATTTGAGTACATACTGAAGTGATGTAGCCTCATTACGACCAGAGCTTTCACCTGTCTTACCCGGAGCTGCCTCTACATTCTGGGCACGTATGGCATCTGCCACCTCATCGGTAGATACGTTGTATGCATGCAGCCTGTCGGGCTTCAGCCATACACGCATAGAATAGTCCTGCACGCCCATTATCTCGGCAAAGCCTACCCCATCAATACGCTTAAGTTCTTTAAGCACATTGATATCGGCAAAGTTGTAAATAAACTTCTCATCAAGAGCCGTATCTGAGCTTACTATGTTCAGATACATGAGCATACTGTTTACCTCTTTCTCGGTAGTAACACCAGAGCGGATAACCTCTTCAGGCAGCTCATCCAGGATGGTAGTGATACGGTTCTGTACGTTTACTGCTGCCAGGTCGGGATTGGTACCTACTTTAAAGTACACCTGAATGATAGTAGAACCATTATTACTGGTGACGGTGGACATATAAGTCATACCAGGCACACCGTTAATGGCACGCTCCAGCGGTATAGCTACAGCATTCGCACATACCTCGGCATTGGCTCCGGTATAGTTGGCAGTAACGGTAACGCATGGCGGTACGATGTCCGGGAACTGGGTAACCGGCAACTTCACCAGGGAAATGAGCCCCAGCAGTACTATTATGAGTGAAATGACCAGTGACAGCACCGGCCTTCTTATAAAGACATTGAACATGACTGATACATTAGGCACAGTAACCTGCAGGCTACCACGCCGGAGGTTATAATGAAGTAATTGCGGCCTGCTCTTCGGCAGTTACCTTTCTGGGTACTACCTGCATTCCATCCTTGATATTCTGTGTGCCTTCGTACACCACCTCATCGCCCTCGGCAAGACCAGAGCGAATGATGTAATACTCACCGGAACGACCGGCAGGAACAAAGTTGCGCATGTGCGCTACCCTTGCAGAGTCTATAACAAAGACAAAATTCTTATCCTGAATTTCAAAGGCAGCACGCTGTGGCACCAGCAATGCATTTTCCACAGCAGTGTACAGCCTCACCTTTCCGGTAGCATTATGCTTCAGCAGTCCTTCGGGATTGGGGAACCGGGCACGGAATGCAATGGAGCCTGTAGACGGCTGAAACTCGCTCACTATGGTTTCTACTACTCCTGCATGGTCATATTCCCTCCCGTCAGACAATACAAGATTAACCTCGCGCTGGCGACCAGAACTACTACCAGGGGTACGCATAAAACGCAGGTATTCATTTTCTGAAATATTGAAATAGGCGTAAACAGATGATATATCAGATACAGACGTAATAAGGGCTCCTTCGGTAACGAGGCTACCCGTCTTGAGGGGGATGCGGTCAATAGAGCCATCGAAAGGTGCCCGAATCTCAGTGTATGAAAGCTTAAAGCGGGCATTGCCCAGATTTGAAACGGCCTCCTCTACTTTTGATGTGGCAGCATTGAGCCTTGCCTTTGCAAGGTCCAGCTCGGTAACAGAAACGATATTCTTGTCAGACAGCATTTTTACCCGGTCATACTCTACCATAGCCGCTTTCTTGTCGGCCCGGGCAGCGCTTACCTGCGCCTCGCAGCGTACTACCTCACTTTGGTATTCATTGGCACCCATGCGAAAAAGCAGCTGGCCTTTATGCACTTTCTGCCCTTCATCCACATAGATATGCTCCAGGTAACCTGATACTTTGCTACGAATTTCTACATTACGCACAGCCTGAATATCTGTAACATAAAGATGCTCCAACTTCAGGTTCTTGCGGGATATTGTTACGGTAGGGACCTGCAGAGCCTGCGCTTTGTTTTTCTTTTTTGCGCTTCTGCATCCCATCACGGGCAGCATCAGTATAACCGATACAGCAATAATACTATACTTCATTTTTTAGCCAGGGGATAATAGAAATGATATAAACGCCGGTATAATAACCAGCATGCAGGACGGTAAAAATGAACTCTGCTACAAATCTAAAACAAGGCGTATCTGAAGAGATGAATATAGTACCCGGGCCTTACATCTGCCTGCCGGAATGACTTATAGAGTGTAAGACACAATGGGTAAGTACTATGGTTATACTGAGGTGGTAATAAGTGCAGCAGGTGCTGTGTGACACCTGTGATCCCACGCTTGCGCTGCCTGAGTATGTTTTTTTTCTGCTGTTTATGGCTGGCGGCATGTGCCTTCCATTCACTTTCCTGCTGCTGCAGGCTACGGTACTGATCGTTAGAAACAAAGTTATCTACAGAAGAAGGCGATGTGTAAACATACGAACCGGAAGCTGCACCAGCCGTGTTACCGGCCAGCCAGAAAATACTTAAAACCGCTGCTATGAGACACAAAAACAGTCTCGATCCCGGCTTCAGGACAATCAACTGTTTTCGATATGCAATGATATTTCTGATACAAGCGAAGCTAAAGAAAAATGAATAAAGGAAATGCTAAAACCATCATAACATATTGAATAATAACGCCCGCCAGCCGGTGCGAAACCAGCAGCGGGCTTTGCTTATTCATCCCCCTTCTACATAACAAAATAAGACTCTGCGGCGCTGACCAGAGCAGGTGCAGGAGCATAGTAAGGCTCATGCATCATCTGCTTCAGATCCTGCTCAATATTGCCGGCTATAGTTGTAACCGGAGTATCTGTAGGCTTGTTTTCAAACGGGTCCTGAAGGTGTATCGCCATCTTCTCTATGAGCAGGAAGCAGGCTGATATACCTGTGACCGCAAGTATCTCTGCCACTCCAAAGTAGTTTATAAGCCCAAACGGCAGCAACCCTATGAACAGGAGCAGCGAGAAGTGTATATACATACTATATGTGGACGGAAACACCGTATTCTTGATACGCTCACACTTTCCCTGAGCATCACAAAGGCGTGATATGGTGCGGTCCAGCTCTACCTGCTGATACCTGTTGACCCAGCCCGATGCAAGAGCAATGTTTATATCACGACCATGCAATGCAAGAAGCGCTGCGGGTTTATTGGTGTAACCGGATATATAATCCATCTCTTCCTGGCTTAGCCACTTATCAAGTCCTTTCATAGCATCACTGCCACGCAGGTGCTGCCCCAGACTATAACACCAGGCTATCTGCCGATTCACGATACGCTGACGAAAAGCTATCAACTCATCGTCCTTATATTCCTTATCCATAAAGCTCATTACCTGACGTGTAAGTGAGCGGGAATCATTAACTATAGCACCCCATATATGCCGTGCCTCCCACCAGCGGTCATACGCCTGATTGGACCGGAAACCCAGCAACAGGGAAATAACCGTACCCAGAATAGCCGGTACTGAGAGGGGAATAGCTATGCGGTCGAAATGAAAATTGTGATATAGTATCCATACTGATACAGAGTAAGCAAGTATGAAAAAGACTTCATACTTAATCTTACCAAAAGTATAATTGACAGGTATTTTATTTTTTAACAGCATGGCGGAGGATGTTTTATAATGAAAAAACTCAGTTCTGCAGATACACAGGTTGTTGGTTTTTTCTTTCACCTGCATGTGCTGTGCCGGCAACCGGGTATAGGGGTGTGAGGTCTGAAATTACCTCCAGACCTGATTTCAGCAAGAACTTCTCAGGATCTATACTCTCTGAACCGGCAGGGATAAAGCGGAATCCATCGGGCCATACAACGGCATCTACTTCATTGGCATCGGCATAATTTCGGAAGGCAGCCATGGTATTGCCATACATGGGCCGGTAACTGAGATGATATATATTAGGATGCTGTAACTTTATTTTTCTGCAACGCTGCCGCAGCTCTTCTGTCATGCTCTGATAAAGGCTGTCTTTGCCCCTACGCATCATAACATCAGCCAGACTATCAGGCATATCAAACATATGAAATAGATAAATGGTAAGTTTTTCTGTAGTTGTTGCTGCCACCCTTGCAGCGAGCACTGCCGACTCCGGCCTCAGATCCCACGGTATCAATACTGTTTTCATATGCCTGCACTTTATTGCTGTTGCAAATATGGCACGATGGTATTAGCAGGCTTTAAGCCCTGAATTAGATTGTAATAAATTGCAGATTAGAAACAAATAAGTGTCAATAGTATACGGGCCGGGTAACAATTACGGTAAATTTGCACAAATATGGAAAAGCCAAGATTAGATAAATACCTCTGGGCCATACGTATGTACAAAACCCGTACCCAGGCTACCGATGCTATAGACAGCGGACGCGTGAAGCTGAAAGGCACTGCGGTAAAACCTTCAAGACCTGTATCTATAGGTGATCAATACCAGCTGAAAACAGAAGCAGGCAAAAAGACGATAGAAGTAACCGCCCTATTACAGAACAGAGTAGCATTTCCCGAAGCGATAAAGCACTATATAGATATAACGCCTGAAGAAGATAAAGTGCTGAATAAGGCTACTGCCCCCAGCTTTTACACCGGAAAACGATTAAGTAAAACAGGCCACCCCACTAAGAAACAGCGGCGTGACCTGGAAGACTTTCTTAACGGGTAATGAGGCCAAAAATGGTTGGTGAATTTTAGCGAAAATATATTTAATATACGGCTGTCAGTTTGAAGAGGAAGCGGGCTCTGCTGGAGAGCAACCTGCCAGCAATAAGACTGATGCTTAGACGA
>JAUIBA010000046.1 GCA_030427635.1 Bacteroidia bacterium | reverse complement strand
GCAGTAAGACCCTGACGGTACTGCCACAGGCGGTACCGTATGCAGGAGTGAGCATCAGCCCCAATGATACGGTATGTGAATCGACCCCGGTAACGCTGACGGCAGTACCTGAGTATGGCGGTAATGCGCCGGCCTATGAGTGGTACCTGAACGGCAGCATGGTGAGTACGGGCGTGAGCTATACGTACAGCCCTGATGACGGTGATGTGCTGGGTTACAGGCTGGTGAGCGACTACCGCTGCCGCCTGACGGATACGGCATGGAGTGCAGATGTGACGCTGAGCGTGGATGCGCTACTGCTGCCACATGTAACGATAACGGCAGACCCAGGTCTTACGGTAGCAGAGGGAGCGCCTGTGACGCTGACGGCTATAGCATATGATGCGGGTCCTTCGCCGATGTATCAGTGGAAAAAGAATGGTTATCCTGTAGCAGGCGCTACGACGGAGACATATACCAGTATTTTTGCAGACTATGATTCTATTTCTTGCGAGGTGATGAGCAGTGGTGTATGCCATAACATAGGTACATCTGACTGGGTATTTATATCTACGATACCATTGACAGTGCAGGAGCAGGCAGGAGCTATGAACATACGTCTGATGCCGAACCCGAATAACGGACGGTTTACCCTGAAGGGTAGTATCGGATTAAACTACAGCGGAGAGGTGCCGGTAGACATCACGAATATGCTGGGACAGGTGGTATACCGTGGCAGCCTGCATGTGAGCAATGGTATGGTGGATGCACAGGTGCTGATGGACGGCAGCCTTGCCAATGGTATGTACATGCTGACCCTGCACCTGAATGAAGGTAAGCAGACGCTTCATTTTGTGATGGAGCAATAAGTTTGATTCCTATAGATTTTCAGAGAGCCACGCAGTACTGCGTGGCTCTTTTTCATAATGTAATGGAGGTGTTGTTATTTGTGATTTTTTATGGCGATGTTATGTTCCGGTATGCTGCTGTTTTTGCTTATAGGTGTCGTTCCCCTGACAAGTGTGCAGTTAGATAATGCGGAGAGGTAACAGGGTAGGGTGGTGCTTTATTGGTTTGTCTGTCCTGATTCGATAAGTTTTTTTAATTAATAATCAATGTGTTGCACTGATGGTAAAAGAAACCCTTTTTTATGAGATGAAAGTTATATATTTTTACGTTAAGGGGTATTGTCAGTTATTGTAAACTGATTTAATGTGCGTACTCCTGTTTATGCCTATTTTGAAACTATAAGATGAAACGATATTTACTTAGCCTGATTCTCTGTCTAAGCTTTATAGCCGGTGCAACCACCAGTAGTTACGGACAGACCTCTCTTTATTTTTTCTCTGCATTTTCTTCGCCATACACCAGTATATCTGCATTTGGTACACCAGCTACCATTAGTGCAGATGATGTGACGCAGCTGAATATCCCGATAGGGTTTACATTCAATTACTGCGGCACGAACTATACGCAACTATCGGCCTGTTCCAATGGGTTTCTTAAAATGTCCAATACGGCACCTTCTCCCTGGACTAATGTCATAGGTAATATCTCATCGGCAGGGTGGTTACTTGCTTTCTGGGATGATTTGCATGGTGGCGGGCATACGGCCTATTATGCGACTACAGGAACAGCGCCTAACAGGGTGTTTACTTTTGAGTGGAATAATTTCCATCACTATATCAGCGGTTCTGGTGGTGGTAACTGTAACCTTCAGGTGAAACTGTATGAGTCGTCGAATGTGATAGACTACTGCTATGGCGTATTTACGATTCCGTTCTATGGTGGTACAATCGGCATTACCAATACATCGGCTGATGTGCGTACGTTGCCTAATTTTGGCCCGACGCCCGTGCCTGCAATGGTGTTTTATAGTGTAAATGCATGGCCTTCTCCCAATCAGGTATATCGCTGGTCGCCATGTCCGGCAACAGTAGTGGCTAATAACAGTGGCGCTGTATGCCCCGGAGAAGATGTTGTGCTGAGTGGTGTGGCCGGAGGCGGCGCTATCTCCTTTACATGGAGTGGACCGGGCGGTTTTTCTGCAACTACACTGACAACAACGGTGAGCCCTGCGGTAGCAGGTGTGTATACACTTGTGGCGTCGAATGGTACGTGTACTGTAGCCAGTACTACTACGGTGACAGTGAACCCTGCGCCTGCGCCATTTAGCTTTGCTCCACCAGTAGTTAACTCTTGTGGACCTGCAGTTCCATTAGCACCTACAGGTGTAGGAGGCCCCTATTTGTGGTATAATTCAACAGGCCTCTGGAATGATGCAGGTATGACTTCTCCATATGTGTCCGGCACGCCAATGAATGTTGTTCACGCTGCCCCTGCGGTTACAACCGTATATACAGCAGTCGCTACACTGGGCACCTGTACTACAGCGGCTACGGTAACGGTAAATGTGAGCACCTCTGTATTACCTATAACGGGTGTACCTACGGTATGTGAGGGCAGTACCACAACACTGGCCAGCGCTACCCCGGGCGGTACCTGGAGTAGCAGTACTGCTGCTGTGGGTACGGTGTCTTCGGGTGGTATTGTATCGGGTATCGCTGCAGGTACCACCACCATTACCTATACGGTAGGTCCCTGCTTTACCACACAGGTGGTAACGGTGCATACCACACCTGCAGCTATAGGTGGTATACCGCCTCCCATCTGTTTGGGGTCAACAGTAACGCTGACGAGTACACCAGCCGGGGGTACATGGTCGAGTTCTGCACCGGCAATAGTTGCGATAGGTGCATCGACCGGAGCTGCTACAGGAAGTAATGTCGGCACCTCTACGATATCTTATACACTGGCTACGGGCTGTGCGAGTTCGGTAACAGCGACAGTGAACCCCAACCCGGGACCGATAGTAGGCCCTGCCAGTATATGTGTAGGCACTACGACCACGTTTACGGCTACCCCTGCGGGAGGTTTCTGGACCATGGCACCGCCAGGCGCTGCCAGTATCAATGTGCTTTCTGGTGTGTCTACAGGCCTGTCGGCAGGTACCACCATTATAACTTATACACAGGGCGGCTGCAGAGCTACTCATGATCTGGCGGTAGTAACGGCTCCGGGTCCTATAGTAGGCGCTACGAGCCTGTGTAACGGTACCTGCATTACCATGACCAATGGTACCCCCGGCGGTACATGGAGTACAAGCAACCCTGCGGTGGCAACTATTACTAGTCCCGGTGGTCTGCTGTGCGGTTTGTCGAACGGAACCGTAACAGTAACCTACTCACTGAGTGCGAGCTGCTTTGCCACCCTTGCGGTAACGGTAACGGCAGCCCCGGCCTCACCTTCCGGCGCACCTACGGTATGCGTAGGCGCTACGACTACCTACACCCATCCCACCCCCGGTGGTGTATGGAGTGCTGCCTGTCCCGGTATTGCTACTGTGGCAGCAGGTACGGGTGTGGTAACCGGCGTGGGTGCAGGCACCTGTAATATCACCTATACACTGCCTTCGGGCTGTATCTCTTTCAGCACCATTACAGTTAATCCACTTCCCGGCGCTATCGTGGGTACCCCTACGGTGTGTCAGGGTAATACAACAGCACTTTCCAACCCGACCCCGGGTGGTACATGGAGCAGCAGCACCCCTGCAGTGGGTACTATAGATGCCGGTGGCCTGTTCTCCGGACTTGCCTCCGGCACCAGCACGGTGACCTATACTGCTGCTACAGGCTGCTATACAACACTGGTAGTAACGGTAACCCCGGCCCCATCGCCTGTAACGGGTGTGATGAGTGTATGTGCCGGTTCTACCACCGCACTTACCGGTACCCCCGGCGGTGGTGTATGGAGCATAGTGCCTGCCAGCCCTGTGGCTACAGTATCGGGCACCGGCGTGGTAACGGGTATGATACCCGGCACCGCCATAGTGACCTATACCACACCGGGCGGCTGCTTTGATACCGCTATTGTAACGGTACTGGACACCCCGACTACTATAACGGGCTCCCTGAGCTACTGTGTAGGTAATACGACAACACTATCAGTAACGCCAGCGGGTGGTACATGGAGCAGCAGTGCCACGGGCGTAGCCCCGGTACTGACCACCGGCACATCGGGCAGTACTTCCTCTGCCATACTGGGTGGCTCTGCAGCAGGTCCTTCTACGATTGTTTATACCCGCGCCAACGGCTGTACACGGTCTACGATAGTATCGGTACAACCGGTACCGGGCACTATAGGCGGCACACTGACCACCTGTATCGGCCAGTGTACGACCCTGAGCAATGCATCGGCAGGTGGCATCTGGACCAGCAGTACTCCGGCAGTGGGCACGATCAATGCTGCTACGGGTATCTTCTGCGGCGTATCGGCAGGCACCTCGAATGTAACCTATTCCTTAGGCTCCGGCTGTACATCCGTAACGACGGTTACGGTTAACCCGTTACCAACGGTACCGGTGGTGAGCGGCGGCGGCAGCGGTGCGGTATGTATGGGTAGCAGCCTAACGCTTACCTCAGCGCCTATTCCGGGTGTATGGAGCAGCA
>JAUIBA010000009.1 GCA_030427635.1 Bacteroidia bacterium | reverse complement strand
TTTTTTTTGAAGTAACCATAAAGCAAAGAAGTTTATTGAAACTAATTTCAATAAACTTCTTCCAAAATCAATGCAGTAAAGGATTACAGCAGATTTTACCAACCATTTTTGGCCTATATATCTGTATAAACATAAAAAGAGCGGCAGTCTTTATGACTGCCGCTCTTAGTTAATAGTATCGGTTATGTTTATGCTATAAGTATATACGACTCCACATCCTTTTGGGTAATCGTTTTGTCAGAGAGTATTATGAGGCGCTCCACCACATTGCGCAGCTCCCTTATGTTACCAGTCCAGTTATGCGCCTGCAACGCCTCTATTGCTTCTTTTTCTATCTCTTTGGGTGTTTGTTTGTACTCATCACTTATCGCTTTAAGGAAATGGTTTACCAGTGCCGGTATGTCCTCCTTACGGGCATTCAGAGAGGGCACCTGTATCAGTATCACACTCAGGCGGTGGTATAGGTCTAGTCGGAACTTCTTGGCGTCTACCTCTTCCATCAGATTCTTATTGGTAGCCGCCAGTACACGCACATCTACTTTTATATCTTTTTCGCCGCCTACACGCGTTATTTTGCCCTCCTGCAGTGCGCGTAGCATCTTTGCCTGTGCATCCAGGTGCATATCGCCTATTTCGTCCAGAAACAGGGTTCCGCCATTGGCCTGTTCAAACTTGCCTATTCTTTGCTTTATTGCCGATGTGAATGACCCTTTTTCATGGCCAAATAGCTCACTCTCTATCAGCTCACTGGGTATAGCCGCACAGTTCACCTCTATTATCGGTCCTGCCGACCGGTTACTGAGCTCATGTATGCGGCGTGCTACCAGCTCCTTACCCACGCCATTTTCACCGGTTATCAGCACGCGGGCATCAGTAGGTGCTACCTTGGCTATTGTATCATGTATACGCATGATAGGTTCACTTTCGCCTATCATCTCATACCCGCGCGATATACGCTTGCGCAGCTGCTTTGTTTCCGTCACCAGCGACTTTTTGTCCATCGCATTGCGTATCGTTATCAGCAGTCGGTTCAGGTCCGGTGGCTTGGATATGTAGTCATATGCCCCCTTCTTCACAGCATCTACGGCCGTCTCTATCGTGCCATGTCCCGATATCACTATAAAGGGAGTGTCAGGACGTTCCTGCTTAGCCAGTTGCAACACTTCCATACCATCCATTTTAGGCATTTTCACATCGCACAGGATACAGTCATAATTGCCCTCTTTTATCTTTTTGGCTCCTTCAGCGCCATCGGCAGCCTCATCTACTGTGAAGCCCTCAAAGGTGAGTATCTCTGTAAGTACTTTGCGTATTGCTTTTTCGTCATCTATTACTAGTATGCTCTGGCTCATGATGTTTTGTTTCAGTATGTGATGTGTAGCGCATTACTGCGCATAGTATCAGTGCAATTTATAAAAAAACGACAACAGCTTCGGCCCTGGCTTGTCATCGCCTTTACCGTTGAAAAACGACAGTTTACCGACATGCCCGCATTTTTAGCCGAAATTCATTTCATATGCCTCTTTCTGCTGCATAGTTTTGCCTCATAATACACACACTACATGATAAGACATATTTACTCCTCCTTATTACTTTTATTAATGATGCTGGGTGGCTTTACCACCGCTATGGCACAGTACACCATCAGCGGTGTAGTAATGACAGACAAGGGCAAGCCCGTTAGAGGTGCCAATGTTTATCTGGAAAACACTATTGATGGTGCTACATCTGATAGCATGGGCAAATTCAGCTTCACCACTACCGAGTCCGGCAATCAGACGATTGTTGCTTCCGAAATTACACACAGCACCGGAGGTATGCCTATCGTGATAAACGGCGACCTTATCGGCCTCATCATTACGCTTAAAGCCAGTGCACCCAAAGACCTGGATATGGTAGTGATTACCGCAGGCTCATTTGATGCCACTAACGATAAAACAAAAACCGTACTGAAACCCCTGGATATAGTAACAACCGCAGGTTCCGGTGCCGATGTGGTAAAAGCCATGCAGATGCTCCCCGGCACACAGCAGACCGGCCCCGACAATGGTATGTTCGTTCGTGGTGGTGATGCAAACGAAGCTGCCGTTATTGTTGATGGAATGGTTGTGCAGAATGCATTTTTTAGTGGTGCACCGGGTGTTGCCACCCGTAGCCGTTTCGGAGCTTTTCAGTACAAGGGTATGGCATTCAGCAGCGGCGGCTATAGCGCCCGTTACGGCCAGGCGCTGTCTGGCATACTGGAACTTAATACTACCGATATGCCCGATAAAAGCACCATCAACCTCGGTGCCAATATGGGCGGTCTGTATGCATCCGGTGTAAAGAAATGGGAAAAGAGTAGTCTGGACCTTGGCGGCGGCTATACCAATCTCGCGCCCTTTTACGGTATCGTGAAAAGCAACTTTGATTTCTACAAAGTACCTCAGGGAGGCAGCGGTAATATTCGTTATATGTGGGCGCCCAATAAAGATGGTATTCTGAAGGTTACGCTCAATACACAGCATACCACCACAGGTGTGCGCATCCCTAATCCCTTTAGTGCCGACACTGCCAACTTTCTTACCAAAGACCATAACTACTACAGCAATGTTTCTTACCGGCAGATGTTTAAGCATAAATACATGCTGTACACAGCTGCATCTGTAAGTCAGAACAATACCCTAAGCGATTTCAGCGTGTTTAATAGTGACAATACCGATTACCGTCGCCAGTTCCGCATTGAGGGCAAAGACTATATAAACAGCAGGCTTAATCTGCTCGTTGGTACCGATGTGCAGAACTTTGGTCAGGACCGCCACTTTAAGTTTGGCAGCTCAGATTCTCTTTTGGGTCAGAAGTTTAATGAAGTACTCATAGGTGGCTATGCCGAGCTGGAGTGGGTACCGGTGAATCGTTTCGCCATTAAGCCCGGTGTACGATATGAGCATAGCACCCTCTTAGGTACCGATAAGATTGCTCCCCGCCTCTCTATGGCGCTGAAAACCGGCATTCATAGTCAGGCCTCAGTAGCTGGGGGTCTGTTTTATCAGGAGGCGGCCAACTTCTATCTTATAGCAGACTATCTGCCCGGATATAAGAATATGGATATGCAGGCGGCTACGCATTATATTGCCAACTGGCAGTGGAGTCAGGACAATCGCACCCTCCGGCTGGAAGGCTACTACAAGCAGTACGATAAGCTCATTCTGGAAACGGGTAATGGCTATATTCCTAACCCATATCGCTTTGCTGACAGTGACATCAAGGGCATTACTAATGGCGGTAATGGCTACGCACAGGGTTTAGAGCTCTTCTGGCGCGATAAAAAGACGTTTAAGAACACCGACTATTGGATATCCTACAGCTATATAGATACAAAGAGGAAGTACATGAACTTCCCGGTACAGGCCACCCCCACATTCATAGCAGGTCACAACTTTAATGCGGTGGGCAAATATTGGATAGATAAGCTCAAAACCAGTTTCAATGCCACATACAGCTTTGCCAGTGGCCGCCCCTATTACGATCCCGGTACTGCATTCCTGTCTCAGCTCACGCCCAACTATCATAGCCTGTCACTTACGGCCGCATATCTGCATAGCTTTGGCAAATGGTTCACGGTATTCTACATCAGTGTAGATAATGTTACCAATCGTAAGAATGTATTTGGCTATCGTTATAGTCAGGATGCTTCCGGGACGTTTACTAATGTAGGCCCCATTGTGCCGGCACTTTACCGCACTGTTTTCTTTGGTGTTAATATGTCACTCTCAGAATTCAGCAAAGACGAACTTTAATACAATCATCCATACCAGAACAAACAAACCAACAAAATGAAAAACACAATACTAATTGCCGCTGCAGCATTTGTAACAACAGCCGCCGCCGCTCAGGACTTTAGAGTACCACTGGAAAAAACATTCCTTGCCTTCGATACCACTATGGATATGGCAAAGAAAATAGAGCAGAGCAATAAGCTCACACTCATAGCAAAGAAATGGGATTCAGAATGGAGTACCCATTACTATGCAGCATACAGTAAGGCAACGCTTTCTTATTTTGAAAAAGATGCTGCCAAAAGAGATGCTTATCTGGATGAGGCAGATAAAGAGAAGGAAGATGCTGTAAGCATACTGAAAAAAGAGAATGATGAGACATATGTACTGGCGGCAATGATTGCTAATGCACGTATGGCGGTAGACCCTATGAACCGCTGGCAGGAGTACGGCAAAGTGTTCGCTGACAACCTTGAGAGCGCCAAAAAGGAAAATCCGGACAACCCCCGCATGTACTACCTGCAGGGTACCAGCAAATTTTATACGCCAAAGCAGTTTGGTGGTGGTGCAAAAGCGGCCATGCCTTATTTCGAGAAAGCAACCTCACTGTTTGAAAAGGAAGCATCAGTTACCGACATAGCAATACCGCACTGGGGTAGTGATAAGACTAACTGGTTTATGGAGCAGTGTAAAAAGGACGATAAAGGATAACGGAAGACAGATAATGTTACAGGCGGGCGCAAAACTGCGCCCGCCTTTTTACTTATATAGAGTAGTAGTTCTTCAGCACCTCTGCTACGCTCTTGCGGTAGCTCTTACCTATAGCCAGTTCTGTGTTGCCTATTTTGAATGAGTGATTTTGCACACTGGTCACCTTGCTCAGATTTATGATGTAAGACCGGTGTATGCGCAGAAATCCATGCCTGCTCAGCAGGTCTACCATATGCTTCATCGTCGTGAAGGATATGATGGATTTATCCTCACAGTGTATGCGCACATAGTTTTCCAGCCCTTCTATATACTGTATGGCGTCATAGGATATCTTCACCAGATCCGCGTTCGATTTGATGAAGAAAAATGTCTTTTCCGCCGTAGGGGCCACGGGCTTTTCCGCCGTTTCTTCTGTTTCCAGTCTTCGGTACACTTTATTGATGGCGCGCAGAAACCTGTCTATGGATATCGGCTTCAGCAGATAGTCTATAGCGTCTATATCAAAGCCGTCTATAGCATAGTTAGGATAGGCCGTTGTTATAATAATAGCAGGGGGCTCCTTGAGCGACCGTATAAAGTCCAGGCCCGTAATGCCGGGCATATGAATGTCTGTAAACAGTACATCCACACTATTATGGCGCAGCACTTCCAGTGTTTCCACTGCGTTGCGGCATTTGGCTATGATATTCAGCCCCGGTATCATTTTAGCATACTCTTCCAGAATATCCCTTGCTATTGGTTCATCATCGGTTATTACGCAGTTCAGGTTCATGTAGTTGTAGGTTCATCTCCACACGAAAACGCGTGCCGGAGTCATTTATGTTCAGGTGATGTTTTCCGCTGTATAACAGTTCCAGCCGCCGCTGCACATTCCTTATGCCTATACCCCCCTGCTCGCTTGAGGGCTTTTGCCATTTGGTTTGGTTGCGGTCATAGCTGTTCTCACATACAAATGTGAGTTCGTTTTTCTTTACAGAAAGTGAAATGTCTATAGCCGGGTCGGTCATGTTGCCGTCACAGCCGTGTTTTATAGCATTTTCTACAAATGGGGTCAGCAGCATAGGGGCCATACGCAGCATGCCATAGTCCTCTGTATCTATATGCATCTTTATGCAGTTTCTGTGCTGCATCCGCAGCCGGGCAAAGTCCACATACTGCTGCAGGAAAGCTATCTCCTGCTCCAGCATTGCCTCCCCGTCCTCACACTCATAAAGTCCATGGCGCAGTATGTCCGATAGTTTTATTACCGCATCTGCAGTATGCTCATCCTGTTTGCGGGCCATTCCATATATCGTGTTCAGCGCATTAAACAGGAAGTGGGGGTTTATCTGTGCCCGCAGGCTCTCCAGCTCAGTACTCAGCCGCTCTTTTTCCATCCGCTCCATCCTGCGCTCATTTTTTATGGCTTCAGCAGTTAGTTTTCCCAGGGCCAGCATCGTCAGTATGATGCAGGTCGGTATCAGGTGATAGGGAAGTGTTATGCCCTTCATCTTACCCATATATTCCAGCCATGGAAACAGGTAGTTGATAAATTGCATGGATAATGAAGAGCAGCAGGCCGTGAGGAACAGCAGTACGGCCAGTGATAGTGCATACCACCAGTAGCGTCTGCGTAGCAGTAGCCTCGGCACAAGTACATCATTATGTACATATGCCGGCACTGCAAATGACATAAGCAGTACCAGCAGCAATGGCGGAAATGCCCGCCATACGGCAGGCCTCCCTGAGGCAAAATAAAACGCCAGCAGCAGCCAGAAGAGCATATTGCGCATGATGCGGCCGGCCGCTGGCGATAGGTTGGATTTGAAGTGCATGCGGCATCAGTTGCATTACAAATATCACATTATTACCCTTAATAGCGTAATTCGTGGATAAACGCACCTTTTTATTGGATGAACGGTCGTTTTTACGGCATTAACGGCATTTTGGCTCTTTTGTCGCATTTTCCCGCTGTTTGATTCCACCTGTCAAATCGTACGTTAACTATCTGTAGTCTGATATTAACTTACAGCAGTATACAGTCCGGGTTACGGCTGTATCAGCTACTATACACCCCCCTAAACGTAGAAATATGCATATCGGCTCAGCGATAAGGACTATCCGGAGAAGGTTGTCCTTGTCTCAATTGGAATTGTCGCAGAAATGCGAGATTACGCAAACGGCTCTTTCGCAGATAGAAGTAGGTCTCAAAAAGCCAAGTCAGCGTACACTGGAAAAGTTATGTCAGGCCCTGGAGATACCTGAATTTCTCATCTGGGTTCTTGCTATAGAGCAGGGCGATGTTCCTCACGAAAAGCAGGCTATTTATAACGTGGTATATCCGGTCATGCAGGATCTCCTCCTGCAGATGGCGCAGCCGGCAGAGCTTGAGGTAGAGTCGTGATACAGCCCTGTTGCCTCCTTTCCGCTTTTTGACGGATATTTACCGCATGAAATGGCAGTCGTTATATACCTCGCAGCGCACAGGGCAGCCCACGCGCGACAATCGTGTGTTTGACCCGGTACGCAACTCTTTCCTGCGCGACTACGACCGTATCATTTTCTCGTCGGCATTTCGCCGCCTGCAGAACAAGACGCAGGTGTTTCCCCTGCCCGGTGCCATATTTGTACACAATCGCCTCACACATAGCCTGGAGGTTGCCTCAGTAGGCCGCTCTCTGGGCAAGGCGGCAGGAGAGAAGATAGCTGCACGCTATGCCTCAGAGGGAGAAGACTTCCGGGAGTTTTACAGGCATGAGCTGGCCTCGGTCATTGCTTCTGCATGTCTGGCACATGACATCGGCAACCCTCCTTTTGGTCATTCCGGCGAGGATGCTATCCGTGCCTTTTTCGATGAGCTGGACGGAGATAACCGGAAAATACTGAATGACAACCTTTCAGATAATCAGATGCGCGACTTTCAGAAGTTTGAGGGCAACTCTAATGCGTTGCGCATACTCACCCATAGCTTTAACGAGCCGGAGCCAGGCGGTTACAGGCTCACCTATACCACCCTGGCATCTCTGGTTAAGTACCCCTGCACATCAGTTGCCGGTTTCAACAAAAGTACGGGCCTCATTGCTACCCGCAAATCCGGCTTTTTCGACTCAGAGATACCCGTCTATACCCACATTGCGCAGCAGCTGGGTATTCCATGTATCGGGGAGTCTGGTCAGGTATATGCACGTCACCCGTTTGTATATCTTACCGAGGCGGCCGATGATGTCTGCTACCGGGTCATAGACCTGGAAGATGCACACCGCCTGCATATTATCAGTACAGATACCTTTATGGACCTCTTCCTGCCGTTTTTCGATGCAGAAACAGGCCCCTATACCTCCCGTGCTTATATAGAGAGCAAGCTGGCACATATTCACGACCACAACCAGCGCGTGCAGTATGTACGTGCCCGCTGGATAGGTCTCATGACAGAAAAGCTGGCCGATATTTTCATGCAGCATGAAGAGCAGTTATTGTCAGGCACACTGGAGAAAGACCTCCTCCGCTGCCTGCCGCAGGAGCAGTATGCGCTTATAGAGCGTATCAACAGTTTTTCTGTACAGCATATATACAACTATCGCAGTGTAGCAGAGATAGAGATAGCAGGCTATAACGTTATCGGCGGCCTGCTGCGGGAGCTTATTCAGGCTATACTTCACCCGCAGCGTAGCAAGTCGGGCAAGGTGCGTAAGATAATACCGGCGCAGTTCCCCATCTCCGGCCATAGCATCTATGCAGATGTACAGTCCGTAGTAGATTTCATCTCCGGCATGACCGACCTCTACGCCATAGACCTCTACCGCAAAATGACAGGAATCACCATACCGGATATCAGGTAAAACAACGGAAAGATAGATAGTCACTGGTCGAAGCGTCTCGCTTCGTCCTATATTTTGCAAGCGTCCCGCTTGCATTAACAGTTTCTCCATGAGTTACTCGTTATGCAGCACGAAGACGAAATAGCCGGAAGCATAATAATATTAACTTTTGGCATATTATTTGCTGCATACATACAACACCACTCCCGCTTTAGAATGATGAGATATACCTATACGTTATTATTGTTGCTGTTTTCATTTCAGCTATCCGCGCAATATAACTGTCCGGCAAGACTTAATCGTACTGTACATGGCAATTATACCATCTATAGTACTTTTACTGATACTCTTAAGATTCAGGATACACTAATATATGATGGGTGGTATAATGAGAAGCCGTTTATTGTACAGTTTACACCGGATTTCAGGCTAAGGTGGTTTCATGCTTTTGCTGGTTACTTTTATCCCGCATTGACGGGAAGTGTTCATATGGCCGATGTGGTTAGTGATAGTGTTGGCTGTACCTATGTTGGGCTTTACTTCTCTGGTGCAATTGTGCTTTCCGATACTGTCTTTGTAACTACTCCATATGCGACCCCGGCTTTCGTTTTGGCAAAATATGATACAGCCGGTCGATTGCTATGGCATAGAAAAAATGAAGGAAAGATTATTGCACAGGGGGTGAGATTAGGGATAGATGCTCACGCAAATATTTATTTTGGAGCAGTTACACCTACCTGGGTTTCTTTCGGCACAGATACCCTCGCACCTATATACATATCTGGATTTGTAACGGCTTTTGACTCCTCTGGAAACAATCTTTGGCTAAAAGGAATGTTGGGGTATAAGGATGTTTATGACTTTCATGCCGATAAAATGGGGAATACCTTTATGGTAGGGACTTGTTTTGGAGCGCAGACTTGCGATACACAGATTTCTTATCTGCCAGATAGCAACTCATTTATTCTTAAGTGTGCGCCAGATGGCACACCCCTGTGGCAGCGCTTTGTAAAAGGTGCTATTAGTGAGGGCCTGGCTGTTTGCACCGAGCCAGATGGTATTCCGGTCATGTATGGCACTTTTGCCGGTTCCGCTAACTTTACAACGTTACCACCCTTGCTCCCGTCCGGAACCGCACAAAATGGTTATTTGGTTGCCTATACACCAGATGGTCATGAAGTCCGAAACACAGGTATAAGCCCCGGTTATTTTTCAGATGTCTACTATAATCGGGGCCGTTTGGTAAGCGATGGAGGAGGACATTTGTTCTTGCGTTATGTGGAAGCGCTGACATATTATGTAGCCTATGTTGTAAAAATGGATACCTTTTTGAACGAGGCTTGCCGTGTGAAGACACAAGGCGAGGGCGCTGTTCGGGCACACATATCTATAGACTTTGATAGTAGTCTCTATCTCTGCTGGCAGGGAGCAGCTGATATTAACGACAGTATTCATACAGTGCACGATGATAATTCTGTTTTTGTTGCGCAGATTGATGATGCCTGTAATATTGTGAAGTTGGATTCTTTTCTCGAGATTCCGAGAAAACATGTTGGAGTATTGCAGCAACAGCAGACAGCTACAGGTTTGATACTTTATCCAGACCCGGTATCCAATACGCTATATATAAAAACACCCAATGCCGGATTGGAGAGGCAGTATTCCGTGTCGGTTTATGATATTTCCGGCAGGTTACAACACTTCAGCTCAATAACGAACTTGGCACAGGGAGTTCCGGTACAGGATTTTCCTGTAGGTATGTACTTATTACAATTGACTACGGAAAAAGGTGATATCTATTTAGGTAGATTTATTAAGAGATAAAGAGGGTCTTCCCTGGTCGAAGCGTCTCGCTTGCATTAACAATAGAGCTGCCCCATGTGTTACAGATGGAAAGTTCCTTTTCTATCTGCTAGTCCCCCGGTCAAAGCCACACATCTGTTTCATCATAACACTCATCCCCACTATAACATCTGTATAGCCACTATTATCGTACCTTTGTACCCCATTCCACACCCTGTATCCTTATGCCCCCACCGCCAGCTTATATAATAAATTTTCCGCGAGCAATTTTTGTAACCTTTTTGCGAAATTTTGCGCTGCAAAAAGAATCGCAATGTTATGATTACTAATCAGTTGTGGTTAATGTGCCATGAGAAAACTAATTTTCTTCCCACTGCGCAGTTTTCATGCATCTACCGGTTGTTAGTCAGCGCCTGTACGCATTGCACACAGGCTTTTTTAATGCATTCTTTCTCCGGCGGGTGACACATACATAATCTTCACATTAATAATCTCCGCTTTCTCATTAAGCACATTGCCGCACTAAGTATATCTTTGCCATTGTTTCATACCAACTACAAACTATATGTTGCCCATTCAACTTTTCAGACAGGATAGAGAACTGATACTACAGGGATTAGCTAAAAAGCACTTCAGAGAAACAGAACTGGTAGATGTCATCATAGAAACAGATGAGAAACGTCGCCGCCTGCAGCTGGAGCATGACAACCTTGCAGCATCTGTTAATGCCGCCTCTAAGCAGATAGGGATGCATATGGCAAAAGGTGAGAAAGACAAGGCCGAAGAGCTGAAAGCACAGGTAGCACAGCACAAGGAAACTATTAAAGACCTCGTGCAGCAGCTTTCTGATGCTGAGCAGCAGCTACACGACACCCTCGTAAAGCTGCCCAACCTGCCGCACAGTAGCGTACCAGAGGGGAAAACGCCCGAAGAAAACGTTATAGTGCGCAGCGGTGGCGAAATACCAACTCTTACCGAGCAGAAACTCCCCCACTGGGACCTTATGACGCAATACCGCCTCATGGACCTCAGTCTGGGCAACAAGATAGCCGGCAGTGGATTTCCGGTATTTATGGGGCAGGGTGCCCGTCTGCAGCGTGCGCTCATACAGTACTTTCTGGACTTTAATACCGCAGCCGGTTATGTAGAGCATTGCCCGCCCTTTATGGTCAATGAGGAAACCGCCTATGGTACGGGCCAGCTGCCCGATAAAGAAGGCCAGATGTATCACGTAACCGCCGATGGCCTTTACCTTATACCTACATCAGAGGTGCCGCTTACCAACATATACCGCGATGTGATAGTGCCAGAGCAGGAAATGCCGGTAAAAATGACCGCCTATTCTCCCTGCTTCCGCCGTGAGGCCGGCTCCTATGGCAAGGACGTACGCGGCCTTAACCGGGTACATCAGTTCGATAAGGTAGAGATAGTGCAGGTTACAGACCCTGCCGGCAGCTATGATACACTGGAGCAGATGGTGAGCCATGTAGAAAAGCTGGTACAGTCGCTGGGACTGCCATACCGCATACTGCGCCTGTGTGGTGGCGATATGAGCTTCACGTCGGCCCTCACATACGATTTTGAAGTATTCAGCGCAGCACAGGAGCGCTGGCTGGAGGTAAGCTCCGTATCAAACTTTGAGACCTTCCAGGCAAACCGTATGAAGATACGCCTGCGCGATGCTCAGGGCAAAACACAGATAGCCCATACACTCAATGGCAGCTCTCTGGCGCTGCCGCGTATAGTGGCCTGCCTGCTGGAAAATAATCAGACACCCGACGGTATAAAACTACCACAGGTACTGCACAGCTATTTCGGTAAAGACATGATAAGCTGATAGCACATTACATGACATTTTTTGAGTAGTAGTAATGACACAGAACAAAAAATCGAACGACCTCATATTCCGCAAACAGTCTCTTTGGCTGCTGCTGGCATCACTGCTCAGTGCGGGCGTATTTATATTTGACCTTTACAGAATACCTGCCGGCACCGTAGCGGCAAAAGACCTGAAAGTAGCTAATCACTTTCCGTCTCTGCTTATAGCCCTGGTAATGGTAGCACTGCCACTTATTACTGTATTCATGTACCGCGACCGCAAGCGGCAGATACGCTTGTGTTCTGTGTCCATGCTATCCTGTGTATCTTTTGTTTCGCTCACCCTGTTCCGTGTCTCTAATGACGATGCTGCAGGCAGCGGCAGTTACTGGATAGGTGGCATACTACCGGTTGTGGCAATGGTATTTGTAGTGCTGGCGCTCATGGCTATACGCCGCGATGATAAGCTGGTGCGTTCTACAGACCGGCTGCGCTAGGATATACGGGTCACAGTAAGAGATATACTGCCCCAGTTGTTCCATTCAAAGCCCCGCACATCATTGGCAAAGAATGTCAGGTCTGTATGCTGGTCTGCTTCTATGGTATGTGTGCCAGAGCCTATGGCAAATGCGGTGGCATCACGCCGGCCCCACGCACCACACAGGCAAAAGCAGCGTGCAGTCCGCACCCGCAGCCCACACAGTTTTGCCAGCGGGTTTGGGTAGCCATCCGGCGATGAGGGTATTATCATATCGGTCCAGCGTTGTTGCCTGTCGCAGGATATCCGGTATTGCTCACCGGGCTTTACTGCTATCCCCTCACCGGAATACCGCTCCCCGGCCCCTATGCTGAGCACTACAGATTGTCCCGGTACCAGACTATGCATTGCCATAATACCTGCAAAATACCACTAAAGTGTAATTGACCCCCGTTGTGCCCCGAAATAGTTTTGCGGATGATAATATATTCTTTCATCCTTAAGCAGAACAGCATGAAAAACAACACACTTTTTCTGGTAGCAGCACTCTGGCTCATGTGGTCGTTCAGTAGTTGCGGCACTATTCTCAATGCAAGTAAAAAGGGCAAGACAGAGGTCTTCCTTATTGATGCCCCTTCAGACCTTCAGGTCTCGTCCGGTGGAGAGCGGCTTAGTATAGGCAGCGATGTTTTTGCCGCCAGCGGCCGTACCAATGGCTCCGTGGCATATTATACCTCATCGGTAAAACTGCCGCGCAAAAAACGGGCTTCGCTGGAGTTATACTCCCCCGGCTCAGGCAAGCGTGCCACTGTTGAGCTGAAGCCCAAAGTGTGGGGGAAAATAGTAGTGGTAGATGCACTGCTCACAGGTGGCTTTGGCTGGCTCATAGATATACCGACTGGTAACATACTTACCCTCAAGCCCCGCCTCATAGACGTACCGGCGGCAATGGCAGGAAAACCCCGCAGCAAGTGGCGTAGCCAGGGCAAGCTGAAACGTGTTACCAAACGGCACATTAAAAAAGGCTGACAATACAAACTGTTGTTACATTGTCAGTGGCAGCATCTGGTACAGGTGCTGCCACTACTGTTTTCCGGAGTGTATGGGATGTTTGGTAACTTAGCATGTCTTAGTCCTTTTCATGAGCCGGAATCTGCAACCTGTATTACAAAGCGACCGCCTGCTGGTGCGTCCGCTGGTGCTTTCAGACAGAGCGCCTCTTTTTGCAGCAGCTGCCGACCCCCTCATATGGGAGCAGCACCCGGAACAGGACAGATATAAGCCTGACGTCTTCCTGAAGTTCTGGAACAGTGCTTTATCCTCCGGCACGGCTTTTACGCTGGTAGACAAAGCCAGTGGCGCTGTGCTGGGTAGCTCCCGGTATTATGAATATGATGCTGCAGGGCGAAGTATAGCTATAGGCTACACCTTTCTGGTGCGCAGATGCTGGGGGCAGGGCTACAACAATGAGCTCAAACGATTGATGATAGACCATGCGTTCTCTCAGGCCGATGTTGTCGTTTTTCATATAGGGTCGGGCAATATAAGATCGCGCAGGGCAGTAGAAAAAACCGGCGCTACCCTCTATACCGACGTTGCAGGAAAGGCTACGTATCACCTGATACAGGAAGCATGGCTGCAGCAAACAGATTACTGACAGTAAGAAGACTGTTCCTCGTTGGATTTACGTGTGTGCAGCACTACTTTTGCATACGGCATATAAACTGCTACCTGTATGAAACAGATTCTATCTTTCCTGGCTGTATCTCTTACGCTTACTGTTATTTCCTGCGGTAGTAATGATACCACTACCGAAAAACAGCCCTTTACAACTGACGACGTAAAGACTTCATCGGCCCCATCGGGAGAGGACCTGTATAAGCGCAACTGTGCTTCCTGCCATATGGCCGCCGGTGATGGTATTGCCAATGTTTACCCTCCCCTTGCCAAGTCGGACTATCTTAGTAACAGAGAGCAGGCTATACATCAGGTAATCAACGGCAGCAGTGGCAAGATAGTGGTGAATGGAAAGGAGTATAATAACACTATGCCGCCGCAGCGGCTAAACGATGACGAAGTAGCTGCAGTACTCACATTTGTATACACTAACAGGATGATGGAAAACAACGGCCAGCCTGTAACAGCAGAAGAGGTAAAAGCAGTAAGGGAAAAGCAATAAGCAGGAACTGTAAGCGATGGCTTACAGGTACTTATCTCCTTTGTTGCGTTTTACTTCTGCCACATATTCCTTAATCTGCTGCTCACGGTTGCGCTCACATATAAGCAGTACATCATTTGTATCTACTACTATAAAGTTTTCCAGTCCCTGTAGTACTACCAGCTTATCGTCAGGGGCTTTTATCATGCATTCGGTAGCGTCTATCACCATTACATTGTTGCCCAGAACGGCGTTACCCAGATAGTCTTTTTCGCTATTGTCATATGCCGACTCCCATGTGCCAAGGTCGCACCAGCCAAAGTAGGATGGTATTACATAGACGTTACGGGCTTTTTCCATGATGCCATAGTCTATAGAAATATTGGTGCAGTGAGGGTACAGCTTTACGATAGCATCGTGCTCACCGGGAGTATTGTAAAGACCTTTTGCCTGCAGGAAAACCTCATGCATTTCTGGCAGGAACTGCTCCAGTGCCTGCATAATGGTCTGTACATTCCAGACGAATATGCCGGAGTTCCACAGGAAGTCGCCACTCTTCAGGAAGGTGCGGGCAAGTTCCAGTGAAGGCTTTTCTGTAAAAGTCTTCACCCGGTATACCTTATCAATTTCATGGTCTACATCGTACTGAATATAGCCATAACCGGTATCGGGGCGGGTGGGCTTTACGCCCAGTGTCAGCAACGCTTTGTGCTTAGATACAAACTCCAGCGCATCATTGGCCGTACGCTCAAAAGAGTGCTCATCCATTATCAGATGATCGGCAGGAGACATGATGATGTTTGCCTCAGGGTTCAGCGCCATTATCTTGTGTGCAAAGTATGCAGCACAGGGCGCTGTATTCTTACGGGACGGCTCGCTGATTATATTGTCGTTACTTATATCCGGTATCTGCTGGCGCAGGGTGTCCATATACTGCTCATTGGTAATAAAGTATATGTTTTCCCTGGGGCATATATGCCTGAAGCGGTTATAGGTCCACTGTATGAGAGACTTTCCGGTGCCCAGAAGGTCAAGGAATTGTTTGGGATGGTGGGTGCGGCTTTCCGGCCAGAATCTGCTACCTATACCGCCGGCCATAATGGCCACATAATTGTTCTCGAATTTCATTTGCGAGTGTACTGTGCCCCCGCTGGTCCTTAGCAGATGTGCCGCAGACGGGTAGGGGGCAGATTGTTAACCGGGTATAAAAATAACACAATTTCATGTGCTGCGCACCAAAAAGAAAGCGGCAAACTGGTTGTTTGCCGCATATAAAAAGGATTATTTAACAAAGAAAGAATGTATTACTCTGCTTCAGCAACTACTTCTTTAACTTCTGGTATCATGCGCTTCATCATACCTTCTATACCAGACTTCAGTGTAATCATAGATGAGGGGCAGCCTGAGCATGAGCCCTGCAGCATGAGCGTTACTGTACCATCTTCAAAACCTTTGAAGCTGATAGCACCACCGTCCATTTCCACAGCTGGTTTTACATAGTTTTCCAGCAGCTCTTTTATACGCACTACAACATCAGTATCGCTATCGCTGATGGCAGCTTCTGCCGGCTTCACTACCTGGTCTTCATTAATAACCACACGACCTTCTTCCAGATATTCTTTCAGAAACTGGCGGATAGATGGTATAACATCATCCCAATTGGTATCGGGAGTTTTGGCAAGTGTTACGAAGTTACTGGCAATGAATACGCTACGGATGAACGGGAAAGCAAACAACTCCCGGGCCAGTGGCGAAGGGCCTGCTGCTGACTCATCGGGGAAGTCTATGCTTTTGCCGGGATAAAGAAGTTTATTGGCAACAAACTTCATGGTCTCCGGATTGGGCGTCATCTCGGTATATATGCTCACGATTGTATTTCCTGTCTTCAGCATATTATCAACTATTTTAACGCAAAAGTACTGAAATATTACGGCTTGCGGCATTGCTTACGCTGATACCGCTATTTAAAATAACTGCACCTGGCATCAGCTTGCAGGTGCATCGCCCAGTACCCACTTCTTTTCATTGGTATGGGTCACCACTACTTTGACATTATACCTGGAAGTGAGGTGTTTTGCCAGTGCATTGGCGGCATATACAGAACGGTGCTGACCACCGGTACAGCCAAAGGCTACGCTGAGCTGCTCAAAACCACGGGCTATATAATCTTCCACATTGATAGACACAAGGGCCGTGACATGGTCCATGAAGCCGGGCATACGGGTTTCCCGCTCCAGAAACTGTTTTACCAGCTCATCGTTACCGGTAAGGTGCTTGTAGGCTGCGTAGCGGCCGGGATTCAGCAGCCCGCGGCAGTCAAAGACATAACCACCGCCGTGCTGGCCGGTAGACCGGGGAATACCCTGCTTGTAAGAAAAGCTGCAAATCTGTATTTCCAGATTTGAGGGCTCCTCGGCAGGGCTGGTATTGTAGCGGTCCTGCATATCGCGGGAGGAGATACGCTCCAGAAGGGTGCGCAGCTCGGGGTAGGCCGGTGTTTGTGGATGATCGGAAAGGAACTGGTCAAGATTCTTCAGTGCCGGGCCTATGCTGGTGACAAAGTGTGCTTTGTGCTGCAGCAGGCCTCTGAACCCATATGCGCCCAGTACCTGCAGCAGGCGTACCAGTACAAACTGTACATATCCGCGACGGAAGTATATTTCATCCATACGGGGGACATTGAGCTCGCCTAGTGTGGTAACATAGCCGTTCAGCAACTCATCGCGGAAGGAAGACGGCAGCTGAGCGCGTGCCTGCCATAGCAGAGAAGCAATATCGTACTGTGGTGGGCCCTGCATACAGCCCTGAAAATCTATAAAGTATAACTGGCCTTCATGTACCATTATGTTGCGGCTCTGAAAGTCGCGGAACATGAGGGTTTGTGGCTGCACACGGCCCAGGTCTTTACTTAGCTGCTCCATCTCACTGATGAGCAGAGAGCGGTCGTAAGGTATGCCCTGAAGGTCGGCAAAGTAATATTTGAAATACAGCAGATCGGACATGATGGCCTTCTCATCGAACTGACGGGAGGCGAAGCACTGCTTGAAGTCGGCCTCACGGCCTGCTATCCACTGCAGCCGGGCCAGCTGTGCCAGTGCTGTGTGGTAGTGACGGCGCACCTCATCGGTATAACCCTCAGAGAGTACGAGGTCAAAAAGGGTGGTGCTGCCGAGGTCCTGCTGCAGATATGCTTTACGGTCTTTGCTACGCAGGTAAACCTCAGGCACATTTATCTGATGGCGGCGGAACAGCTCTGTGAAATAGAAATAGGTGTTATTCTCAGCAACATTGGCATTGTAAGTGCCTATAGCAGTAATGTTGCCTGCTGTGAGACGATAGTAACGGCGGTCTGAACCGGATACCGGCAGCGCTTCTATAGACTCTGCTTCTTTTTCAAAGTGCTCTTCGAAGAGCTTAGTAAGGGTTGTGGTAACTTGTGTTATTGTCTTATTCGGATTCATGTTCATTTTTGGGGTAATCGTACAGAAACACCTCTTTTTTCACTTTGTCAAAATCAAACCAGTTATCGGAGCTAAGATGAACGCCTACTATGCTGCAGGTGGGCATATTGCCGGTATAGAAGTCGGGAGAAAGCTGATTGGCAAACTCGGTAATACCGGGGTTATGCGCTACAATAAATACAGTGTGTACTTCCTGTGGCAGGGCATAAATCACTTCTTCCAGAACAGCAGGTACACAATGATATAACTTCTCCTCCCATTGTATATTATGCTCCCGCACACCCAGCGCTGCTGCAAGATGGGCGGTGGTTTGCCGGGTACGCACGGCTGCACTGGAGATAATAATATCAGGTATGATGTTTGCTTTTCTTAGTCGTGCCCCCATTTCCGGAGCATCTTTATTGCCCCGGTCATTCAACGGCCTTTCAAAATCGCTCTGAAGTGGATTATTCCAGCTTGATTTTGCGTGCCTTATCAGTATGAGGGTACGTTTCATGTTCAGAGGTAGCTAATAGCAGATGACTACCGAAGGCAAAGTAACTAAAAATAATGCGCTAAAGTGTTTAACTGCTGATGTGGAAATGTGGATTATTCATTTAAAAACCGGGCATGTGAACGGATGCCAAAGCAGACCTGCAAGACAGGAAAAAGATAGACAAAGATGAAAACTGCGCAGTGGGAAGAAAAATATTTTTCTGAGGCGTACGCTTTCGTAGTTTGCTGTTAATCAATACTTTGTGATATTCTTTGTGATGCAAAATGTCGCAAAAAGGTTACAAAAGTTGCTCGCGGAAAAATTATTATATAATCAATAGATAGGTACATAGGTTACAGAATTGGGTTTGTGGTACAAAGGTACAACAATAGCGGTTATGCAGATGTTATCGGTTGTGTGGATGTAATGATGAAATATATGTGACTTTCCCGGTGAGACTTGCAGGAGGGTGGCGGTGGGTATGCTGCAAAAGACCAGGAGACTGGTTGTTATTATGCAGATAACCATTGGCACAGGAGCCGCACAGCCTTTTTCTGTGGCGGGTAGCAGAACGTATTATTTTTGTGGTATGGCTGCCGTCCCATGCAGCAAAACAGATACTATATGAAGCGTGATAAAATACTAACCGACCTGAAACTATACCTGCAGCAGGACCCTGTGGAGCGGAAGATGGTAGCAGATATGATAGCTTTTGTTGAGCAAAACCCGGATTGTTTTGACAGGAGCAATACGGCAGGGCACCTGACGGGTTCGGCATGGATAATGAGTAAAGACCTTACCAAAACGCTGCTGATACACCATGTGAAGCTAAACAAGTGGCTGCAACCCGGTGGACATTGCGATGGAAACCCCGACTGTATGGCTGTAGCGCTTAATGAGGCACTGGAAGAAACCGGCCTGGCAGTGACACCGCTGTTTCCTGAGATATTTGATGTGGACATACACCTGATACCGGCCAAAGGCGATGTAGCGGCTCACCTGCATTATGATGTGCGCTATGCTGTGTATGCAGAAGATGATGGCAACGAGATAGGGCCAAATACCGAAATAAATGAGGCACAGTGGGTACCGCTGGATGTGGTACATGAGTATAATGACGAGCAGTCCATTATGCGGATGGTACTAAAAGCAAAAGCCTTCAGGTGAGTGCCGGTGCCAGAAGTGTGAATGGGTACCTATAGTTCCAAAATGAATTAATTGTTATGTGCAAACATTAGAGGTGGGATATGCGTCAGTATAATAAATTCTACTATGAAAAAGATATTATATACAGGCATAGCCCTTATGATAGCCAGCATGGCTAATGCACAGGAACAGCAGCACACTGATGAGGTGGAGCAGGCACAATATGTAAAGTATAAGCTGATGATAAGGCCGCTGGAGCTACTGGTACCCAACATCAGTATTACGGCAGAGCGGCATTTTGAAAAGCGTTCGCTGGGGCTGACGGTAGCTTTTAAACCGGCTACCCGCGAGCAGGGAGAGATTATAGGCGCTACCGGGCTTTTCGGAAATTACCGCTCGGGCAATATGCTGAATGAGGCCTATAATGCGCTCACGGCCGGGGTGAACTCAAAAACATATCTGCATCCGCAGAAGAAAAAAAGCGTTTATATAGATGGGCAGTTGTCGTATCGCCACTGGTGGTTTGATAATAAAGATGTGTCTTACCGCAATGTAGAGGGGTGCCGTTTTGCAGGAACAAGAACCGAGCGGATGAATGTGTATAATGCAAGAATATTGTTTGGCTGTTCGGTAGTAGGGCGTGGCACCCGGAAAACCAAACTGGTGGCCGACTTCTATGGCGGGCTGGACATGCGGTTTAAGTCATGGCAGTATATAACTCATGACGGCACTGTGATGGACTTGTATCACAGTTATCTGAAAGAGACTGGCAGTTACTGGGCGCTGACACCTTATGTGGGTATGATGGTAGGTATAGGCAGGTAGCTGACAGGCAGAATAGTAGACTAGTCTCCTGCGGGCTTAATAGCCCAGCAGATTGTACACATCATCATCTTCACTTTCCTGCTTTTTTTGCTGTACCTGCTGCCCGTAGGTTATAGGGTCTATTTTTTTCTTCAGGTTTTCCAGGAAGGGCTTCAGCATGTCTACCAGCTTTTTAGATGCAGCTTCGGGCATGGCAGAAAAGTCCATTCTGTTTACTTTTTCTGATGTTTTCAGGTTTTCTACACAGCCCCGGTGGTACAGGCACAAAATGTATGCTGCTTTTTTGGTGGCATCATATTTTACCTCGTCCAGAGACATTGGAAATACCTGTTCTTTCAGGTCTTTTCCGTCATCATAAATCAGGCGATTATTTTCAAAGTACAGTCCTTTGTATGAGGGCGTGGCGTACTTTTTTATGTGCTCGTTGATGTCATTGATCTGTTTCTGTAATATTCTTACTTCAGGGTCTGTAGGTTCTGGCTCCTTTTGCTTCGGGTGCAGGCCGCTATACTGCTGGTAATCGGTAAAGAAGCGATTCATGAGCTCATACAGGCGATGTGGGTCTTTGTTGTCGTCACTGGTTTTATAGGTAAGCGTGGCTCGCGACGGATTATTTCCGGTACAGGTAATACAGTTTTTACCGCCGCTGCATTTAAGCGATACGCTACGGTTTTCATCACTGTACACAACAGCGTCTATGTCATTCATGTTGACCGTACAGTGATAACCACTGCGGTGTTCGCTATACCAGACGTTGTTAGTAATTGATATAGGGTAGTAAACATTCTCATTAAATGTTTCCAGGTAATTATTCATTTTACTCAGCTCATCCTGCAGTATGCTTTTGGTAATCTCCTTAGGTGAGCTTCCTGTTACCGGCTGCCTGACCGGGCTGGGCGGAGCAGGCGTATTTGTTTTAGTAATGGGTGGAGTGGCATTGCCGGTAGCCGCAGCTACGGTAGCCGGTGTAGCAGTACCTGGCTTTGCTACCGGGGTGCCATCGACTATGATTTTTTCATTGGCAATATCAAAAACGAGATTAATGCTTTTATCGCTGGTGAGATTAATGTCTGTATTATAAATACAGTCATAAGAATATTGGTTTTTTATGGTGCGCTCTTCCCATGCTCCTTTTTGCAGTGCCACAAATACGGCTTTTATGGCATGCTTACCTTCGGGTATAATCAGGGTTACTTCATTGGGTTCTGTCTGTTTTTTAGGCTTACTTTCCCCTATTATTTTATTGTCGGAATAAACCCGGAGCAATGATATCAGATCAAAGCCCGGCCTGGTGCCGGAGGTGGTAAAGTGAAAAGTGAGTTTGTGCGTGTTCTGGGCATGCAGGTATGGTGAAATAAGCATGAACAAACCCAGTATATAAAGCACCCTCATATATGATAATGTTTAGTATTTACAAAAATACTAAATGCACTATGAAAACAGAAACACCCATTTGTGTACCTGATTACCTATTGCTGGCTATCTATTTTAAGCAGGCGGAAGAACTCTTCCTCTTCCATTTCCCGCACCTGGCCGGGAGCAAGACTACCCAGGGTAATGTCTTCTATAGCTATGCGTATGAGCCGCCGGCACTCATGCCCTACGGCACGCACCATGCTGCGTATCTGGTGGCGTTTGCCCTGTGAGAGGGATATCTGCAGCCAGGAATGGGCAATGCGGGGATTGGTCTCCAGCTGGTGGGGGAAGACGTCGGGCGGGGCGGGCAGCAGGTGCACCTCGCAGGGCGGTGTGAGATATTCACCCTCGCCCCGCACACGTATGGTAACACCCTCGCGCAGTTGCTGCACTTTTTCGGGGGTGATGGTGTTAAGTACCCGTACCAGATAGGTGCGCATATGGGGTGTGGCGCTCTGAAACAGCAGACTGGTGACCTTCTTATTGGTAGTAAGCAGCAGCAGCCCCTCTGAGAGGCTATCCAGCCGGCCCACAGCATGTGTACCCGGCGGAAAGTCAAAACCCAGATCGCCCAGCAGGCGCACATTCTCTACACACACAAACTGTGATACCACCTTGAAGGGCTTATTGAGCACAAAATAGCGGTGTTTGTCTGGCTGCATTGGGGTGCAAAGGTAGGGAGAGGGGTGGGGTTTAGATTGTGAATACAAAAAGAAACGGATTTTAGATTCAAGAACCTAAAATCCGTTTCAATAAAAAACATTGTGTCATGAAGTATACAAATACCCAACCCATATCTGTAATGTTAAGAGGCGTAGTGAATCTTTATGGTTGTAGATTGTGTTCTCCCCTTACTCCTCCTCATTAAACAAATCGCGCTCCAGTATTTCCATGCTTACGATGTCGATGGCTTCTATCATTTGAGGGGCAATGTTCAGTATCTCGTCTGCGCCGGACTCTTTGATGGCTGCCAGTACGGGGCTTTTTATGGCCGTGAGTACCAGTGAGCAGCCTGCTTCGTAGCATTCTTCATGCAGCTGCACCAGTTTATCTATAGCTTCGGGGGCAATGCTGAGACCATTCTGAAGGTCTATAATAAAGTTAGGACTGCCGCTTTGCCGCATTTTGTGTACCGTATTGTGTAGTGATTCTGACAAAATGCCTGATATTTCTGTGGCAACCGGCGTTATTGCCGTAAATGTATCTCTGGTATCAATTTTGAAGTCCATATAAAAAGATTGAGGATATTGCTGCCGGCAATGCGACGTTGTAAAATAATAAAATTGTTACCAACAGAAGTAATGGAAGGAGAAAACAACGCAGTACCGGATATAAGAAGAATGGTGGAAAGCGGCGAAATAATGCTATAGTTTCAGATAATGCCGGGATACCATCAAAATCGCTAACTTTAAAAAAATAAAGAGGACTAAAGACAATGGATTCTAATTTCTCACCAAAGGTAAAAGAGATTATTTCCTACAGCCGGGAGGAGGCTCTGAGGCTGGGTAATGATTTCATAGGCACAGAGCACCTGCTGCTGGGGCTTATAAGGGAGGGTGACGGGATGGCCCTGAAGGTGCTGCAAAGCATGCATGTAGATCTTTTTGAGCTGCGCAAGGAGCTTGAAACCGCTATAAAGGAAAAGAACAGCAAGCCTGCATCCAGCATCAACAGTCTGCCACTGACGCGCCAGGCCGAAAAGGTAATACGCATTACGGTACTGGAAGCCAAGGCGCTCAAGAGTCCGTCGGTAGAAACTGAGCATCTGATGCTGAGCATACTCAAGAATAAGGAGAATGTGGCTACGCAGATACTGGGTAATCTGGATGTGGACTATGACCGCTTTAAAGGCGAGCTGAGCATACTGCAGGGCGGCAGCCCTACGGCCGACTATAACGATCCGGGCTCGGAAGAGTTTGAAGATGATGACGAACGCAGGCAGTATCAGCAGCGCAAGCCACAGTCGGGCAACACGAAGTCTAAAACGCCGGTGCTGGACAACTTTGGCCGCGATATAACACGTATAGCAGAGCTGGGCAATCTGGACCCGATAGTGGGCCGTGAGGAGGAGATAGAGCGTGTGTCGCAGATACTATCGCGCCGTAAAAAGAACAACCCGATACTGATAGGTGAGCCGGGTGTGGGTAAGACGGCTATAGTGGAAGGGCTGGCGCTGCGCATAGTGCAGCGCAAGGTATCGCGCGTATTGTTTGACAAGCGGGTGATAAGCCTGGACCTTGCTGCGCTGGTGGCCGGTACCAAATACCGTGGCCAGTTTGAAGAGCGTATGAAGGCCATCATGAATGAGCTGGAAAAGAACCGCGATGTAATCCTGTTTATAGACGAGATACATACGATAGTGGGTGCCGGTGGTGCATCGGGCTCGCTGGATGCTTCCAACATCTTTAAGCCGGCACTGGCCCGTGGCGACCTGCAATGCATAGGCGCCTCTACGCTGGACGAATACCGCATGTATATAGAGAAAGACGGCGCACTGGACCGCCGCTTTCAGAAAGTGCTGGTAGAGCCGCCTAGTGTGGATGAGACCATTACGATACTGAACAACATAAAGTCGAAATACGAAGACTTCCACAATGTAATCTATGATGCAGAATCGATAGATGCATGTGTTAAACTGAGTGACCGCTATATGACCGACCGTCTGCTGCCCGACAAGGCAATAGATGTGCTGGATGAGGCCGGAGCGCGCGTGCACCTGAAAAACATCAATGTGCCGCAGAACATACTGGACCTGGAGAAGAAGATAGAGGAGATAAAGCAGGAGAAGAACAAGGTGGTGAAGAGCCAGCGCTTTGAAGAAGCGGCGGCCCTGCGCGACCGTGAGAAGCGCCTGGGTGAGGAGCTGGATAAGGCCAAGGCCGAGTGGGAAGAAGAAGCCAAACACAGACGCTACCCGATAGGGGAGGAGGCAATAGCTGAGGTGATAAGCATGATGACCGGCATACCGGTGATGCGCATGGTGGAGGCAGAGAGTGCCAAGCTGCGCCGCATGGGCGAAGACCTGCAGGGCTCTGTAGTAGGCCAGGACGAGGCAATAGCCAAGGTGGTAAAAGCTATACAGCGTAACCGTGTGGGCCTTAAAGACCCGCGCAAGCCGATAGGCTCATTCATATTCCTGGGCCCTACGGGTGTGGGTAAGACTGAGCTGGCGCGAGCACTGGCCCGCTACATGTTTGACGGAGAAGATGCGCTGATACGGGTAGATATGAGTGAGTACATGGAGAAATTCTCCCTGAGCAGGCTCATAGGTGCACCTCCCGGCTATGTGGGCTATGAAGAGGGTGGCCAGCTTACTGAAAAAGTACGCCGCAAGCCTTACTCTGTAGTGCTGCTGGACGAGATAGAGAAAGCGCATCCGGATATCTTCAACATCATGCTGCAGGTGCTGGACGATGGCCAGCTTACTGATGGCCTGGGCCGTAAGGTAGACTTCAAGAATACGCTCATCATCATGACCTCCAACATTGGTGCACGCCAGCTGAAGGATTTCGGTACGGGTGTGGGCTTTGCTACCAGCGCCAAGACGCTGACTGCAGAGGAAACCAGCCGCGGTGTGATAGAGAAAGCGCTGAAGCGTACCTTCTCGCCTGAGTTCCTGAACCGTATAGATGATGTAGTCATATTCAATACGCTGGATGAAACACACATCAGCAAGATTATAGACATCATTATGAAAGATGTGCTGAAGCGCCTGAATACACTGGGCTTCTCCCTGTCGCTCACGGCAGGTGCACGCAAGTTCATAGCAGAGAAGGGCTACGACCAGCAGTTTGGCGCCAGGCCGCTGCACAGGGCTATACAGAAGTATCTGGAAGACCCGCTGGCAGAGGAGATACTGAACCACCGTATAAACGCGGGAGACAATGTAGAAGCCGACTACAGCGAGACAGAAGCCAAAATAGTGTTCACAATAGGTAGCGCTACCAATGCTTCTGAGCCTGTGGATGGATTGTAAATCATACAGTTAGCTATAAAAAAGAGCGGCTGCCCACGAAGGGCAGCCGTTTTAGCTTTATAGTCATAGGGGTCACAACGGGATTATTTTTTGCACAGCTGCCGGATTTCCACGAGAACCAGCTCACTGTGGGCATAGTGACTAAAGCTATATCGTTATGTACTTTTCACAGAGTAGATATCTTTTGCTATCAGTATGAGTATGAATAGAACGGCTATCATTTCTGTTTTTGTTTTCTGATACAAACCTACATAGACCTACAACAATAATCACACGTAGTTTTACGGAAATTCAGTCAGTATTTCTACGTAATTTTTGCAAAGGGGGCCAATTGCCGCCTTCAGGAGTACGTGGGAAGCTCCCGGCGCATGCCTTACCTTTGCATACAAATAATGACCGCCAGTGGCCGACGTAATAGAACTCTTATCAGAACATATAGCAAACCAGATAGCAGCCGGTGAGGTGGTGCAGCGCCCGGCATCGGCTGTGAAGGAGATGCTGGAGAATGCGGTAGATGCACATGCTACAGATATACAACTCATTATAAAAGATGCGGGTAAGGAGCTGATACAGGTAATAGATAATGGCAGTGGAATGAGCCCGGTGGATGCACGTATGAGCTTTGAGCGGCATGCCACATCTAAAATAAAGAGTATAGAAGACCTGTTTACTATCAGAACAATGGGTTTTCGCGGGGAGGCGCTGGCATCTATAGCGGCTGTGGCGCAGGTAGAGATGAAAACCCGGAGGCATGATGCGGAGACAGGCACCCGCATAGTAATAGAGGGAACAGAGGTGAAAACGCAGGAGCCCTGTGCTACACAGCCGGGTACCAGCCTGAGTGTAAAGAACCTTTTCTATAACGTACCGGCACGCCGCAACTTTCTGAAAAGTAATACAACAGAGCTGCGCAATATAGTAGATGAGTTTACCCGGGTGGCGCTGGCTTACCCGGCGGTGGGTTTCCGCTTCTGGAACAATGGTACAGAGCAGCACCGGCTGGAGCCCGGCTCACTGAAGGCACGCATAGTGGCCCTGCTGGGAAGCTCGTATGAGAAGAACCTGGTACCGGTGGAGCAGCGTACCGACCTGCTGAATATATATGGCTTTGTGGGTAAGCCACAGGCAGCTACCCGCACCCGGGGTATGCAGTTTTTCTTTATCAATGGCCGTTTTATACGCAATGCATACCTGAACCATGCAGTGGTGCAGGCTTATGAGGGGCTTATAGAGAATGGTTCGTTCCCGTTTTACGTGCTGTTTCTGGAGGCCGACCCTGCACGGGTGGATGTGAATGTGCATCCTACCAAGCAGGAGGTGAAGTTTGAAGATGACCGGCTCATGTATTCCTATCTGGGGGCAGCTATTAAGCACTCTCTGGCCCGGTATAATATAGCGCCATCGCTGGACTTTACCCTTAATGCCGACATTCAGCGCCTGCCATCGGTAAACCTGCCTGTGACAGACCGCCAGCGCGATGATGTACAGAAAAGCTATCTCTTCAATGCATTTGCATCGGGGGGGCAGGCACATGCCATAGAGCGCAGCGATAGTATGAAGCAGTGGAAAGAGCTGTATGAAATAGCGGCAACGCCATCTGTGATGCCCTCGGCAGCAATGCCGCCGGAAACACAGCAGAGTGCTGCATTTACCGGCAGTGAGGGAAAAAGCCGCAACAGTATGATGCTGATACAGGGCTCACTGCTGGTAACAACGGTGAAGAGCGGCATCATGCTCATACATGTGCGCCGGGCACAGGAGCGTATATGCTATGAACGGCTGCTGCGGGAGTGGAACAATGAGACCACGGCATCGCAGCAGGTGCTGTTTCCGGCTACTTATGAGCTGGGTGCGGCCGATGCGCTGGTGCTGCAGGATGCACTGGCAGACCTTGCACGTATAGGCTTTGACATATCGCCTATGGGTAAAAACTCCTTTGCCGTGCAGGGAATACCTCCCGGCCTGGCTGCCGGAGAGGAAAAGCAGGCTATAGATGAGGTGGTGGAGCAGATGAAGCATGAGTCGCCGGATGCTGTGAGCAGCCGTACCGATAAGCTGCTGGCTACTATGGCCCGCCGTATGGCCCATAATGTGCAGGCACTGTCGCAGCCGGAAAACCAGCAAATGCTGGTAGATGAGCTCTTTGCCTGTGCCCAGCCCGACCTCACGCCCGACGGACGTAAGACCTTTGTGATGCTGAGGAAGGAAGAGCTGGATGCCATGCTGGGATAGCATTTTTACAGGAATCAGTTACATATTAAGTGCACTGCCCGCCAATGGCGGGCAGTGTTTTCTTGTGCCATAATCTAACGTGCACGGGTAACAATAACGCCACTTCTGTAATGCAGCGTATTCAGACCGGGGTAATTGTGCTGATATGCGGGAATACATATCTGTGAATTCGAATTTGTTTTTTGAAAATGTTTATTTAATTTTAAACACCTTATAGCTATATACCTATGCGGTACCTGCTCACCATATTGCTGCTTTTAGTGCAGTCTGCTGTAGCCGGGGCAGTCACAGCGGGCTTCACTGCAGACTTTGCCGCCGGCTGTGCACCACATGTGGTGCACTTTACCAATACATCTACGGGTGCAGCAAGCTATTCATGGAATCTGGGTAACGGTACTATTACTCCTATTACGGACCCATCTACCAGCTATCTTTCAGTAGGTACCTATACCGTAACGCTTACTGCTTATGGAGCAGATGGCAGTACCGATATACACACTATGGTGATAACGGTGCATCCATTGCCTACGGTATCATTTTCAGCTACCGATACTGCAGTATGCCCGGGAGAGGCGGTATCATTCATCAATGCCAGCAGTAGTGGTGTGCCCGGCCCAATGACATGGCTGTGGAACTTCGGTGATGGCAGTACGTCCACTGTGGCTAACCCTGTGCATACTTTCAGTACTCCGGGTTTCTATAACATCACGCTTACGGCTACCAACAGTCAGGGCTGTGTGCGTACACTCACCCGCGTAGCCTACATCCGTGTACATACACCCCCGGCAGTGAACTTTGCCGGCAGTCCGCTTAATGTATGTAACCCTCCGGGCGCTGTAACATTTACCAGTACGGGCTCAGGTACTGCGCCATTATCCTACCTGTGGACATTCGGGTCGGGTATTATGGCTACAGGCTCGCCGGCATCCAACACTTACAGTGTGCCTGGGACGTACGATGTAAAGCTTGTAGTTACAGATGGTAATGGTTGTAAAGACAGCCTTACCCGTCCTGCATATGTATTTGTAGGCAGCATCAATGCTGCGTTTACCGGGCCTGCATCGGGCTGTGTTTTTTCTCCGGTATCGTTTACCAATACCAGCAGCGTGCATACCACCCGCAGCTGGAACTATGGTGACGGAACCCCGGCAGATACCTCCTTCAGCGGCATGCATGTGTACACAGCACCGGGTACTTATACGGTAACACTTACTATCCTCAGCGGACCGTGCAATGATGTGGAAACACATACCATTACTATTCATCCGCTGCCGGTGGGCGACTTTACCTTTACCCCTGCAGATCCATGCCCTGCACCGGTGAATATATCTTATACTTCTATTGTGCCGCCGGGCAGCAGCGTTACCTGGCTGTACAGTGATGGCACCTCTGCTACCGGCCCCACTAATACACACAACTGGGGTACAGATGGGGTAAAGACCATAAAAATGGTGATATCGGATGTGCATGGCTGTATAGATACCGTAGTACACCGTGATACGCTATATGACCTGACATTTGTAGGCATAGCCACTCCCACTATGGGGTGCGTGCCGCTGAATGTTAACTTCAGCTCTGCGGCATACACTATGCAGCCGGATACCACATCGCACCCATATCCTTACGGGATATCGGGCTATACGTGGAATTTTGGCGATGGATCACCTACCAGTACCGCCTCTGCCCCTAACCACACCTATACAGCTGTGGGTGTATATGTGGTAACGGTTACCGCAACAACAGATAATGGATGCCCGGTGACGGATACACTGCTGGTGAAGGTAGGTACACCACCCGAAGTAACTTTTACCGCAGCACCCACACATATATGTTATGGTGATAGCGTTGTGTTTACCGCTACGGTTATTACCGGTCCTGTAGATGCATATCAGTGGGAGTTTGGCGATGGCTCACTATATGCTACCTCGCCGGGGGCGGTTCATTACTATAATACGCCCGGCTTTTATACGGCTACGGTAACGCCATACTATCATGGCTGTCCCGGGCCGCCCTATGTATGGCCAGTGGTCATAACGGTAGACTCTCCCAAGGCTATCATATACCACTCCTTTCCCTGCTCACCGCTTACGCGGGTAAATTTTGTGGACAGTTCCATGGGGGCTGATACCCACATATGGTTCTTTGGCGATGGTACCAGCTCTACGGCCGATGACCCTGTGCATGATTACCCGTCTATAGGGGTCTATACGGTATCACTGGCTACATATAATGCGGCCAGTGGCTGCCGGGATACGGCTCATGCTGTAATTAATCTGCTGAGTCCGGTGGTGAACTTCACTGCTGATGATACAACTGTTTGTGAGGGCGATGCCGTAAACTTTACTGCCACAGTAACGGGCGGCACCATATCTGCTGCCACATGGTTTGTGAACGGGCATAACGACCCATGGCAGGTGGGTATGCATATGCGCGACACATTCAATGTGCCAGGGTTGTACTCCATCATGTTTACATTTCTTAATGACCGCTTCTGTCCTGATACGGTAATCCGGGATAACTATGTGATAGTGGGTAAACCCGTGGCTAACTTTACGGTGGCTCCTGTACCCGGTTGCTGGCCGCTTACAGTGACCTTTACTGATATCAGTACCGATGTGCCGGGGCTGTTCATGACCGGGTTTCAGTGGGACTTTGGCGATGGCAGTGGCACTACGGTAAGTACACCCGTTACCACACATACTTATACCAATCCCGGCACTTATTCTGTAACAGAGATAGTGACGGATAATATAGGTTGTATGGATACCGCGGCTCATCCGTCGGCAGTAATCGTGTACAAACCAGATGCTGTATTTACTGCCAGTAATGTACACCCCTGTATCAATGTCCCTATAACGTTCAACAATGCTTCGGTAGCTATTGTAAGCTCATTCTGGATGTTTGGTGACGGTACTACATCTACCGCCACATCGCCGGTACATGCTTATACTGCTGCCGGCAGCTATACTGTAAAACTGGTAGTGACAGATGTACATGGCTGTACCGATACGCAGACGAATGCCAGCTATATAAATGTTACCCAGCCTGTGGCATCATTTATACCCAGCGATACCTTTTCGGTATGCTCACCACTTACTGTGGCCTTTACCAATACCAGTACAGGTGGCATGTATTATGACTGGACCTTTGGCGACGGCAATATATCTGCACTTATGTCGCCCAGTAATGTATATATATCGCCAGGCCTGTACACTGCCACGCTCATAGTACGGGACTACTGGGGCTGTGCCGATACGGCATCGCGCATTGTCAACATATATGGCTATGCCGGCTCGCTTACCTATGCACCGCTTACGGGCTGTGCACCGCTGGAGGTACATTTTCATGCGGCTATCAGTAATGTGCCCGGTATCATATGGGACTTTGGCGATGGTAATACCAGTGTTATGTCGGCAGTAGATTCTGCTGTACATATATATACCATTCCCGGGGGGTATGTACCCAAGCTCATACTGAGTGATAATACCGGCTGCCAGAACTCCACCCTGGGCGATGACACAATAAAGGTAGATGGCATTACTGCAAAGTTTGACGTATCGCCGGCGGCGTGTCTGGGTACAGAGTTTCATTTTGTAGACTCCTCTACCTTCTTCTGGATGCCCATAGACAGCTGGGACTGGACTTACGGGCCCGGGATAACAAGCACCGACTCCTCACCTGCATGGACTGTTTATGAGCCGGGCATCTATCCGGTAACGCTTACGGTATCCAATGCCTGGGGCTGTACGGCCACACTGGTGAGTAGCCTGGAAGTGCTGCCGCTGCCGGTGGTATCGGCCAGTGCCGATACTGTGGTATGTGTGGGAGACCCGGCATCGCTTGAGGCATGGGGAGCTGCTACTTATGAGTGGGAGCCTGTGGCCACGGTAAGCTGTGCTACCTGCAATCCCACATCGGCTACGCCGCCTGTAGTGACTACTTATACGGTGACGGGTACAGATGTGAAAGGCTGTAAGGATACAGATACTGTGACGGTAGGGCTGCGTACGCATACATTTGCCAATGCATGGGGAGACTCTGTAATGTGCTCCGGAAACTCAATACCGCTTTTTGATACCGGAGGTACAAAATATACGTGGCTGCCACCGGGAGGTCTCAGTGACCCTACCATATGGAATCCTATAGCATTTCCGGCATCAACAATTACCTATACCGTTATAGCGCAGCTGGCTGGCTGCATACCTGATACAGATTATGTAAAAGTGCAGGTATTCCCTGCGCCCAGGGTAGATGCGGGCCCTGACCAGGAGGTGCTGTCGGGTTCATCGGTGCAGCTTACGGCTACCGGTATCAATACGGCTGCCTGGGAGTGGACCCCACCTCAGGGACTGGATTGTTATGACTGCTCAGACCCGGAAGCAACTGTTACCACCACAACTACCTATGTGGTCACAGGTATTTCTCCTCAGGGCTGCAGACATTCTGACTCTGTAACCGTATTTGTATTCTGTAACAGCAAGCAGGTGTTTCTCCCTAATACGTTTACGCCCAACAATGATGGTGAAAACGATGTGTTCTATCCCCGGGGAACGGGTATAAGCATTGTTAAGTCATTCAGGATATATAACCGGTGGGGAGAGCTGCTTTTTGAACGAAGAAATATTAATGTAAACGATGCATCCAATGCGTGGGATGGTAACTATAATGGCGACTACCCAAGGCCGGATGTGTATGTTTATGTAGTAGAAGCCGTGTGCTATACAGGCCAGCCGGTGCTGATAAAAGGCGATGTAACAATAATAAGATAAAAATATCAATATGATAACGAAAACACCTCCAATTAATAATGCATTTATATTTTTAACTAACGATATATTTTTTAAAAATCCCAACTTATTTATGGCTGTAAACGTCTCTTTTTAACACAATATTATCTATCTTTATTATCCTTCTCCATAAAAACAAATTACAATTTTAAACAACATGAAATGTTTTAAACTTGTATTTTCTATACTCGTCACCTTATTCCTGGCTTTCACGTCAGACGCTCAGGTTACCGCAAGTTTCACCGCCACGCCCGCTACAGGATGTGCGCCGTTACTGGTAAGCTTTACCAACCTTACTACAGGGCCGGGAGGAACTACCTACTCCTGGACATTTGGTACATCAGGTACATCTGTACTTACCAATCCGTCCACGAGTTTCACCACCCCGGGTACGCATGTAGTAGTGCTTACTGCTACCAATGGCACATCTGTAAGTACCTATTCTATGACCATTACGGTGCATCCACCCCCTACGGTCTCCTTTACGGCAAATGATACTACGGTATGTCCCAATACTCCGGTGACCTTTACCAATACCAGTATAAGTGGTGTGCCGGGTCCTATGACCTGTACATGGAACTGGGGAGATGGTAGTGGTACCGGTACCTCCAGCCCGGCCACACATACATATAGTGCGCCCGGCGACTATACCGTTACGCTGTTTGTGACCAACTCTCAGGGGTGTGTGGGCTCGCTTACAAAGCCTGCATATATACATGTGTACCCACCTCCCGTGGCCTCGTTTACCAGTCCGGGTGGTGGCTGTAATCCACCGGTGTCTATCCCCTTTACCAGTACCAGTAGCGGCGCTGCACCATTAGGCAGCTCATGGGACTTTGGTGATGGCTTTACCGGAACGGGTTCCCCCACAACCCACGTTTATGGCTCTACCGGTACCTATCCGGTACGCCTTATTGTATCTGACGGTAATGGCTGTCTGGATACATTTATCAGTAACATCAGCATTGGTAACATCAGCGCTTCATTTACCCACCCTGATACGGTGTGTGTATATAATAATGTGACCTTTACCAATACCAGCCCGCCACCATTTACCTCTTCCAACTGGAATTATGGCGATGGCGCTACCAGTGGCAGTACTCACGGCTCTCACGCATATTCTGCACCAGGAGTATACAATGTGCGGCTGATAATAGGTAATGGCCCCTGTGCCGATACGGTAATACACCCGATAGTAGTGATTCCCGGTCCTAACATCACCATCACTGTTAATCCTACAGATCCTTGTCCTGCACCGGCAACGATTACTTACTCAGTATCGCCCCCCGGTATGATATATTCATGGCTGTTTTCACCGCCGGGCACCGGTGGTAGTTCCGGTACCGGATCACCTATGGTAGTAACCTACCCTACCAATGGTACAAAAACAGCACAGGTAATAGTAACAGATCCGCATACCGGCTGTGTAGATACGGCAGAGGGTGGTATAACCATTTATGATATCATTTTCCAGGCGTATGCCTCACCGGATGAAGGCTGTGTGCCGCTAACGGTTAATTTCAGTACCAGTCTTGAGACTTCTATTCCGCCTCCGGGTTTGTATCCTTATCCTTACGGGCCTGCCGGCTCTTTTGTATGGGATTTTGGCGATGGCAGTACTCCATCCACTATGCCTACGCCCACACATACATTTACCGCAGTAGGCGTATATACAATTACGGTATCGGCTGTAACGGCCAATGGCTGTCCGGTAACGGCCACTGTACAGGTGCGTGTAGGTGAGCCGCCACAGGTAATATTCAGCGCTGCTCCCCGCCATGTATGTTATGGTGAGCATATACCTGTAGTGTTTACGCCTACCATAGTAGTAGGCCCTGTAGATGAATATCACTGGGATTTTGACGACGGTAGTTCTGTAGTGGTATATGATACCTCATCTACTCCAGGCCCTGTAGCGCACGTATACACGGTGCCGGGGGTATACTTTACACCATCTGTAACACCATACTACCATGGCTGTCCTGGTGTTACCACTTTCATTACAGATTATATTCAGATAGACTCTCCGAAGTCTATTATCAACCATAACATACTCTGCTCTCCACGTAACCGTGTAAACTTTTTTAATGCATCAATGGGTGATGATACCCACCTGTGGATATTCAGTGACGGAACAACCTCTACAGTTGACGACCCGGTACACTATTTCTCCACATATGGTTCGCATACGGTGACACTGACTACTTATAACATAGCCAGCGGGTGCCGGGATACTGCCAGTATATATATATACATAGACAGTCTTATACCTAACTTCACGGCGAACCGTACCAATATATGCAGTGGCGATACCGTAACATTTACAGCTGCGGTATTGGGAGGGGCAGTTATGGAGTACCAATGGTATGATAATGGAACCCTTATAGGGCTGCCTTTACCCAGCGGGCCTATCATTTCACATATATTCACAACATCGGGCTATCATGATATTATGCTCAGGGTAAGGAGTGTTAATGACTGCTGGGATACCATGAGGCTGGACAACTATATTTTTGTTTCGGCACCCAACGTGGGCCTAACGGTTGCCCCGTCATCGGGCTGTGCCCCGCTCAATGTTACACTTACCAGTACCAGTACACCTACTTCCGGCTCATCGCTGGTGTCGTATGAGTGGAAATATGGTGATGGTCTTACCGGCGTAGGTACCCCCTCTGTGCATACCTATACTGCCGGTGGTGTATTCAGCGTAACGCTGATAGTAACGGACAACCTGGGTTGTAAAGACTCCGTATCAGAATTTGGAGCTGTTACAGTATGGGATCCGCAGGCGTCGTTTGTAGCCAGTAATCTGCATCCGTGTGTCAGTAGTAACGTAAACTTTACCAGTACATCTACAGGTGGTATAGCTTCTTACTCGTGGGACTATGGTGATGGTACACCTCCGGGCACAGGCGCTACTTCCACACATGCTTATAGTATAACCGGGTCATTTAACGTGAAGCTCACGGTAACGGATACGCATGGCTGTACCGATGAAGTAATTTATCCTGGTTATATCAACGTCACGAAACCTGTGGCAAACTTTGCTATGAGCGATTCGGTCTCTGTATGTCCGCCTCTGATAGTGAACTTTACCAATACCAGTACAGGCGCTACCGCATATAACTGGACCTTTGGTGATGGTGGCAGCTCTACGATACCATCGCCCAGCAACATGTATATAGCATCGGGCCTTTATCCTGTAAGGCTTATAGCTACCAATATGTGGGGCTGTAAGGATACTATGGAGCGTGCGGTGAACATATTTGGTTATGCAGGTGCACTGTCTTACACACCGCTTACCGGCTGCGTGCCGCTTACGGTACATTTCACCGCCACACTGAGCAATGTGCCTTTCATTACCTGGGACTTCTCTGACGGCTCTACAAGTTCTATATCGTTTACCGATACCATATCGCACACCTATACCACGCCGGGGGCATTTGTACCCAAGCTGATACTGAGCGATAATACCGGATGCCAGACATCCAGTGTGGGGCTGGATACGATAAAGATAGATGAGGTAAAAGCAGCCTTCACTACAGCGCCCAGTCCGGTATGTATAGGTATGGAGTTCACATTTGTAGAAACTTCCACCGGCTACTGGAATCCGGTAGATACCTGGCTGTGGACCTATGACGGTAACACAAGTACCGTACAGGCACCTACGCACACAATTAATACGCCGGGCACTTATCCTATAAAACTGGTAGTGACCAATGCCTGGGGCTGTATGGACTCCCTTACTCAGGAGCTGATAGTAGAGCCACCACCGGTGGTTACCGCCAGTCCTGATACCACAGTATGCGTAAGCGACCCGGCAACACTTATAGGCTATGGTGCAGCTACCTACACATGGGAGCCACCTGCCACGCTGAGCTGCACTGCGTGCAACCCTACCTATGCTACGCCGGATGTGCCTACTGTATATACGGTAACGGGTACAGACAGCCGTGGGTGTATAGATACCGCCACGGTATCAGTATTCCTGCGTACGCATACGATTGCAAATGCATGGGGCGATACTGCGGTGTGCTACGGTGTACCTGTTCCGCTGTTTGATACCGGAGGTCATACTTACCTGTGGCTGCCGGCTACCGGCCTCAGTGACAATACAATACCTAACCCCATAGCTACGCCACCATATACGGTAATATATATGGCTATAGCCCAGCTGGGTAGCTGTATACCTGATACCAACTATGTAACGGTAGAAGTGTATCCGCTGCCTACTATTGATGCCGGCCCCGACCAGCGTCTGGTGGCAGGCTCTCAGGCTCAGCTGAATGCTACCGGCAGCAATATAGAAACACTCACATGGTGGCCATCTGAAACACTGAGCTGTGATGACTGTTACAGTCCCGTGGCCAGTATGACAGTAAATACTACCTATACTGCCGATGCGGTATCGAAACATGGCTGCCGTGCATCTGACTCTGTGACTATATACCTGTATTGCGACAACAGTCAGGTGTTTGTGCCTAATGCCTTTACACCAAATGGCGATGGGGAGAATGATGTGTTCTACCCGCGGGGTATAGGGGTAAAGACCGTGAAGACATTCAGGATATATAACAGGTGGGGAGAATTACTGTTTGAACGAAACAACATTACGCTTAATGATGCGCAGAATGCATGGGATGGCTCCTATAAGGGCGGAACGCCAAGACCGGATGTGTATGTGTATCTCATAGAAGCGGTGTGCTATACCGGAGAGGATATATTTATTAAAGGAGACGTAACGATTATAAAGTAGCGCTATGAAAGCACGCATAGGAAACGGAATATCACGTAGATGCCGGCTGGCAAGGGCAGGAGGATTAGCGCTGCTGGGGCTATGCCTTATGCAGGGCAGGGCAAGTGCGCAGGCCGATATACACTTTTCTCAGTTTTATGAAACGTCTATACTACGCAATCCTGCACTGACCGGAGTATTTGCCAGCGACTATAAGGTAGGTGTATATTACAGAAACCAGTGGAGTACCATAAGCCATCCGTTTGTAACTACACTGGCCAGTGGCGAGGGACGAGTGTCTGTAAGTTCTACGTCCGAAGACTTCTTCAGCTTTGGGCTGCTGGGCTATACTGATAAGGCAGGAAGTATAGATCAGCGTATTACCGGCGTATATCCTGCCATCAACTATAACAAGTCCATGAATGTGGATAAGAACTCTTATCTGTCGGTAGGGTTCACCGGGGGGCATATGCAGTACAGCTTTGATCCCAGCAAGGCTACATTCAATAATCAGTTTATGGGCGGTAAGTTTGACCCCACGCTGCCATCACTGGAAAACATACCCAATGCGAAAATCAGTTTCTGGGACCTGGGTGCAGGGGTCAATTATAACTCCAGCGCAGGTATAGACAACAATATTTCATACGTAATAGGTGTTTCGGGTTATCACTTTACACAGCCTAAGTTTTCCTACTACCAGTCAGAGGATATAAAGCAGAACATGCGCCTGAATGGTAATGCAGCCGCCAGCTTCAATGTAACGGAAGATGTAATGATGCAGCTACAGGGCAATGTGGCATTTCAGGGTGCATACCGTGAGATAATGGGCGGTGGTCTTGTAACCTGGACCCGCTTTATATCAGAAGGTAAGTCATTTGCGCTTACGGGTGGTGCATTCTATCGTATGCGCGATGCGGTAATACCTGTGGTAAGGGTTAAATACAACAGCATGTCGCTGGGGGTGAGCTATGATGTGAACACCTCTACACTGAAAGATGCCAGCAAGATGAATGGCGGTGTGGAGATTACACTATTCCATCAGGGCGACTTTACCAACAAGGGTATGGCTAAAAAGATGGTTTGTCCCAAGTTCTGACTTAGCCCAGCACATTGTGCTGGAAAATAAAATATACAGCCCCCGCAAAGAAGCCTAACAGCGCTACGGGGGTTATTTTTTTCACATACCACATAAAGCCTATCTGCTCCATACCCATAGCCGCTACGCCGGCGGCGCTGCCTATTACCAGCGCACTGCCACCTGTACCGGTGGTATAAGCCAGAAACTCCCACAGAAAATGATCGGTAGGGAAGTCTGTCATATGATACATACCCTGTGTGGCGGCTACCAGTGGCACGTTATCTACAATAGAAGAAAGCAGACCCATAGACATGGCTATCAGATTCAGATTGCCTATCTGGTCGTTCATCCATCCGGCCATATCGCCCAGTATGCCAGTTACCTTAAGGGCATCAATGCTGATAAGTATACCCAGGAAAAAGAGGATACTGGGAGTGTCTATTTTCTGTAATGCCCGTGCCACAGAAAGCTCTCTGCGGTTGCCCTCATCGCGCTTGCCATGCACCAGCTCGGTTATTACCCACAGCAGGCCCAGGCCCAGCAGCATACCCATGTATGGGGGCATATGTGTCAGGGTTTTAAATATGGGCACCATCATTAGTATCAGTATGCCACATATCAGTACTGCTTTCTGGGTGCGGCGCGATATTTTTCTTGCATTAGGGTCTTCTACGGTAACCGGTGCGGTAATATCTCCTTTCAGCTTCAGTGACAGTATTGTCAGAGGCAGCACCATGCACAGTAAGCTGGGTATAAACAATTGCTGTGTAATATTGCCTGCGGTTACCTGCCCGCCTATCCATAGCATGGTGGTGGTCACATCACCAATAGGCGACCATGCACCACCGGCATTGGCTGCAATGATGATCATGCCGGAAAAATAGAGGCGGTCGGTCTGGCTGTCAATAAGGCGCCTTACCAGGGATATCATAACTATAGTGGTAGTCAGGTTATCCAGCAGCGGTGAAAGGAAAAACGTAATAAAGGAGACAATCCATAACAGTTTTCTTTTATTTTTCTGCGTTATCTGGTCAGTAATCAGTCCAAATCCATTATGAGCATCTATAAGCTCTACAATGGTCATGGCACCCAGGAGGAAGAACAGAATTCCGGACAGCTCGCCCAGAGCATCGGTAAGTTGCTTGTCGGCCAGCTCTTTGTTGGCAGTGCTGAGCATGTAGATGGTCCAGCATACAACCCCGGTAATGAGGGCGCTTGCTGCTTTATTTATTCTTATGGAGTGTTCAGAAGCTATGGCTATATAACCTGCAGCAAACACCAGCAGTATTAGTATTATCATATATAAGGATGGTAGTAAATATTGTGTGACAGGGTGCAAAATTACGACAAACCACTCTACCAGCAGGGCTGCGGAGGCCTATTGTGCCTGCCATGCAACATCTTTACACACTATTGCAACATTATTTAACAGTTTGTGGTGCATGCTTTGATACATTCGTCACCATATTCCGGGCATCTTTAAGCATAAGGAAATATTATTGAAATTAAATATTATAATTATTTTTGCCTCCAAATACAGCATGTATGAAATTTAAAAAACTGGCTATCGCCTTATTACTGCTCGCCCCCTTGTCTCTTTTTGCGCAGAGCAGCCTGACTATTTTTTCTGAAGACGGGTACAAATTCTACCTGGTACTCAATGGCCAGAAACAGAATAATGTGCCAATGACCAACGTGCGTATAGATGGGCTTACCCAGCCGTACTATAACACGACAATTATTTTTGAAGATGGGTCTAAGCCGGAAATTAAGAAAAACGTTCCTGTTACAGACCCGGGCACCAATGCCTTTGCCGATGTTACCTATAAAATTAAAACACAGAAGAGTGGCGATTTGAAAATGCGCTACTTCTCTGCTACACCTGTAGCACCCAATTATGTACCACCGCCAGATGTGTATGTGATGCACTATGGCCAGCCGGCCCCTCCCCCACCACCAGTTATGGGCGGTACTACCGTAACCCAGACCACCGTAACCCAGACTACAGGTAGTGCACCTGCAGGAGGTATGGGTGCATCTATCAATGTAGGCGCTGCCGGTATGAATATGAACATCAACATCAGCGACCCTGATATGAGCATGGGTAGCACCAGTACCGTTACCAGAACTACGACCACCACTACAACTACAGACATGGGATATGCTGGTAATGATGGTTATGGTGCCGGTACTACACCACCCCCGCCGCCGCCTGCACGCGTGCACCGCTGCCGCTTTCCTATGGATGCCGGAAATTTCCGTTCTGCAAAAGAAACAATAGGAAAGTCGAGCTTTGATGATACAAAACTCTCTACTGCAAAAACAGTACTCACTTCAAACTGCATGAGCACCGACCAGATAACCCAGATCTGTAAGATGTTCTCTTTTGAGGCGTCAATGCTGGATTTTGCCAAGTATGCTTATGACCGCTGCTCAGACCAGAGTAATTATTTTAAAGTGGGCAATGTATTCAAGTTTGATGCCAGCCGCACTGAGCTGAATGAGTACATAAGCGGACAGTAAGACATTTTATACCCCGAAAACAGAGAACCCAACCGGATACCCGGTGGGGTTTCTTTTCACACCAAACCAACCCATTTCTGAATTGAACCCCTATTGTATTTCCCCTCTTATTAGTTATAATTTACTGTTACCGGCACACCAGTAGTGTTAGTGTACAAACCGGCAGCCTGGCCAGCGGCAACGTTGAGTGTACCACCCACATTTACTACCTCACTGCCTGCAGAGCTCAGAAGACCCGTTACAGATGGTGAGCTTACAAATGCATCAACTGTCATATCGTGGCTGGCACCATCACTGATGATGCATGATACCGGCAGTGTTATAGCGTATGTATAGCTGCCCTGACCGTTTACAGTAAAGCTGGCTGCAGATACGGTACCTGTAGTGGCAGGAAGTGTAACGCCACCAGCGCCACCGGTAGTGCGGGTACCTGCGGGGTCCAGCAGGACGGTACCTGCAACTGTGGCAGATACAGCTACATTGCCGAAGTTCATATCTACTGTCTTAATTATAGATATTGGGAGAATAATGTTGGCAGAAGCTGATGCAGTAGCAGAAGCCTGAGCGAATGATGCTGTAGAAAATCCTATGATACCTACAGTTGCGATTGCGAGTGATTTGAAGATGTTTTTCATCGTTTTTTGTTTTTGTTGTTTTGCTACTCATATATCCAACCATGTGCCAAAACAAGTAATTGATTGAAAATCAATATTTTGTGGTTTTTGGCACGAGTGAAAACAATTCTCTTTTTGCACATTATTCCGTTTTTTGCATTTTTTGTAACTGTGGGAAGCATCTGTTGCCGTAGTTATGTCAGTAAAAGCAGTGAAAATCTGTAAATATGACATAGTTTTATATTGGCACCCTATTTGCATGCATGTATGTACATCTATTTTTAAAACAAAAAGGAGAAAATAAAATGGCAACAACTGTTTTTCACCCGGCATCAGAGCGCGGACATGCCAATCATGGTTGGTTAAATGCGCATCATTCATTCAGCTTTGCGGGCTGGTATGATCCTTCCCGCATACACTATGGTGCACTGCGGGTGCTGAATGACGATATTGTAGCCGGAGGAAAGGGCTTTGGTACACACCCGCATGACAATATGGAGATAATAACCATAGTACTGGATGGTGTGCTGGAGCATAAGGACAGTATGGGACACACACAGACAATATCGCCCGGAGAGGTGCAGGTGATGAGTGCCGGTAGTGGTGTGTTTCACAGTGAGTATAACCATGACGCTAAAAAGCCGGTAAACCTGCTGCAGACATGGATATTTCCCAATGAGCGTAATGTGACTCCACGCTACGACCAGAAAATGTTTGAGGATGCTGGTCGGGATAATCGGTTACAGGCGCTGGTGGCACCACTTAACAGGTTAGAGGATGGCGCTTTGGGCATACATCAGGATGCATGGATATACCGGGCATCACTGGCCGCTGGTGAGCAGGTAACCCATACGCTGCATGGCACGGGCAATGGTGTGTATGTATTTGTAATAAACGGGGTAGTATCTGCAGAGGGGCAAACTCTGAACAGACGCGATGCGTTAGGTATTGCTGATGTGGAGACGGTAACGCTTACCGCATCGCAGGATGCAGACTTCCTTGTATTTGAACTGCCTATGAACTTCTGACCATAGTTGTGAATAGTCTTTAAAAGAATAATGGCTCTGTGTTTATTGCACAGAGCCATTATTGTATGGTAAACAGAGCGGGACAGAATTAGTCACGGTCGTCATACCTGTCATTATCTCTTCTGTCGTTCTTTTTGCAGTTGCTGCCACAGCATGATGATGCAGGGCGGTGATGGTTACTGCAGCAGCTGGCATGGTGGTGGTGAGCATGATTGTACCTTGTGCAGCAGTGGTGAGCAGTATACGTGCAGCATCTGGCATAATGGTGGTGGTGACCGCAGTAAGCATGACCCCAGTGCCAGCCATAATAATGACCACAATGGCTGTAGCAGCCATGGGCGTTTGCTTTACTGGCAGTAAATACAGATGCCAGTACAATCATCACAGTGCAGATAAACAGTTTCATTTTCATAAATTCCTGGTTTGTGTGTTTAAGTGAAAGATGTTTAAGAATGAAATTGAATATATGAATAAATTGCTATTCTCCCTAATTTTTTCCATATCATTTTTATAACTGTATGCTTAAACTGTATAACTGTGCTGCCTGAATAGTTTGTAGCTACAGACTATTTATAATATGCGAAAGCGATAGTACCTGATAGCTGTATGTTTTTCTATATTTAGATATCGTTTCTGACAAATGAATGAGCAAATGGAAAACAATGTGAAAAGATATACCCGTGAGGGGCTTACGGTTATATGGAATCCGGACAAGTGTATTCACTCTACCCTGTGCTGGAAAGGCCTGATAAGGGTGTTTAACCCTAAGGCGCGCCCCTGGGTAAATATGGATGGGGCAGATGCTGCACGTATTATGGAGCAGGTGGCAAAGTGCCCGTCTGGTGCGCTCAGCTATATAGAGGAGACGGTAACAGCTGTGTCCGGAGGGGAGGCAGATATGACTACAGCAGTAGAGGCAATGAAAAATGGCCCGCTGATGGTATATGGCAATCTGAAGGTAAAAGACAGTATGGGAAATGAAACCACAAGGAGTAAGGTTACGGCATTCTGCCGCTGTGGCGCATCGGCCAACAAGCCTTTTTGCGACGGCTCACATATAAGAATAGGATTCCGTGACGGGCAGGAGTAGTAAATATTGTCATCTTTACTTAAATTTACCCTTCGCAAACGTACAGATACAGGTATGAAAAAAGTATTAATTGCCGGAGCAGTGTTTTTTGCAGCAGCTATAGTGGTGTCTTGTACCAAGAGAGAGTATACCTGTGTGTGCACTTATACCGACCGCTACGCCAATACACCCAGTACTCAGGAAACTATAGTGAAAGGCCAGACTATCAATGAGGCCCGCAATGCCTGCTATGCACATGGCTCTTATCTGAAAGCCTATGCACAGTCTGGTGATGTGCCCTGCTATGTGCGGTAGTATCCCACACTTATTTGAACCATAGCGATTCTGTTAGCTCCCCTTCCCGGTTGTAGGTGCACCAGTTCCCATATAGCTCATCAACATCTGATTCATACATGCGTATTGTTTCAGTGCCATCCTCATCATTGCGTATATATAAAGTGTCGTAAACGGACGTAATACCGTAACGAATGGTACCCGTGGAGAAGGTCTTGTGCAGAGAGTCGCATGCCAGCATGCTGCCCCTGTCCGGCCGGTTGCTTACTGAGCAGCCTTTTAGGAGACCGTTGGGATAATAGGTGGTCGTGACGGTAAAAGAGTCTTCAATCACCAGTGTGCTGGACATACCTGTAGCCCGCACACGCACTCCATGGCTATCCCGCTCACCGCCATTATACAAGCTGCTCACCCATTGCTCTTTCTCCACCCCCACTGCCGGATAATGTGCCAGGTTCCTCACCTCTTCTCCCCGCAGGAAGAATTTTTCGGTAGTCAGGTATCCTTGTTGCAGCTCCTCCCATACCTTGCTGTGTATGCGTTGCACACTGGTACGTGGCATAAGTTTACAGTGCTGTACAATGTATGTATTAACAGTATCCACCGCAAGCGGATAGATGTACAGGTCCCACTCCTGTTCATTTTTCTGTACAAACCGGAAAGAAACAAAACTGCAACACGTCATCAGTACCACCGCTGCTGCAAGGTATTTCATCATAGAATATTTTGTTATCCGAAAGTAACAAGAACAGAGGAATATTTTTGCCACAGAGACGGGAAGCCCCTGCTAAAATTTAAGTCGGCATTACGATATACCGTTTTACATTTGCAGCTAAATTAATGCTATGCAATTCGACCGTAATGGCCTGTCTGATGAGCTTTTACTGCAACTCTATGCCGAGGTGCTGCGTCCGCGTATGATTGAGGAAAAGATGCTGGTGCTGCTGCGTCAGGGTCGTATCAGTAAATGGTTCAGCGGCATAGGTCAGGAGGCAATAGCTGTAGGTGCTACTATGGCATTGGATGCAGATGAGTATGTAATGCCGCTGCACCGCAATCTGGGTGTTTTTACCGTACGTAAAATGCCTTTCGATAAGCTGTTCAGGCAGTGGCAGGGTAGTAAAGATGGCTTCAGCAAGGGGCGTGAGCGCTCATTTCACTTTGGCGCCAACGAATATCATATATGTGGCATGATATCGCACCTGGGGCCGCAGTTGGCTATAGCCGATGGTGTGGCGCTGGCACATAAGCTGAAAAAAGAAGAAAAAGTATCGGTAGCATTCTCAGGTGATGGTGGTACCTCTGAGGGCGACTTTCATGAGGCGCTCAATGTAGCTGCTGTATGGGGGCTACCGGTTATATTCATTATAGAAAACAATGGTTACGGTCTCAGCACACCTGTCAATGAGCAGTTTGTATGTGAGCAGCTGGCCGACAGGGCTGTGGGCTACGGTATGCGCGGCATTACCATAGATGGCAATAACATACTGGAGGTGTACCGCGAGGTGCAGAAGGCCCGCGAATACTGTATCAAAGAGCAGAAGCCGGTACTTATAGAGTGTATGACCTTTCGCATGAGAGGCCATGAAGAGGCCAGTGGTGTAAAATATGTACCCAAAGAGCTGTTTGAAGAATGGGGTAAAAAAGACCCGCTTCACAATTATGAGCAGTATCTGACAAGCATAGGTCTGCTGGATGAAGCTAAAATAGCCGATATACGTGCCGGCATACAGCATGATATAGAAGACGGTCTGGCAAAGGGATTTGCAGCCCCTCCTGTAGTAGCAGACACTACAGAAGAGCTAGCCGATATATATGCGCCTGCTACGGAAGCCGTAGTGCATCCCGTATCGCAGGGCACAGAGAAGAAGTTTATTCAGGCACTGAGCGATGGTCTGCGCCAGAGCATGGAGCGCTATCCGCAGCTGGTGCTCATGGGGCAGGATATAGCTGAGTATGGCGGGGCCTTTAAGGTAACAGATGGCTTTACAGCCACATTTGGCAAGGAGCGTGTGCGCAATACGCCCCTGTGCGAGAGTGCTATTGTAGGTGCGGCTCTGGGCCTCTCTATCAAAAAGCATAAGGCGATGATGGAGATGCAGTTCTCTGACTTTGTAACGGTGGGCTTTAACCAGATAGTAAATAACCTGGCCAAGATACACTACCGCTGGGGGCAGAATGCAGATGTGGTGATACGTATGCCTACGGGCGGCGGTGTAGGTGCTGGTCCGTTCCACTCACAGAGTACAGAGGCATGGTTTACCCATGTGCCCGGCCTGAAGGTAGTATATCCCTCCACGCCTGCCGATGCTAAAGGACTTATCAATGCAGCCATTCAGGACCCTAACCCCGTTATGTACTTTGAGCATAAAGGGCTGTACCGCAGTATAAGCGGCATGGTGCCTGATGAATACTATACGGTAGAGATAGGTAAGGCCCGCCTGGTGCAGGAGGGCGATGATGTTACTATCATTACTTACGGTATGGGGGTACACTGGGCGCAGACATGGGCTGCCGCACACCCTGATGTGTCCTGCTATATACTGGACCTGCGCACACTGCTGCCATTGGACTATGAGGCTATAGCAACGGCAGTGGGTGCTACCGGCAAGGTGCTGCTGCTGCATGAAGATACCCTCTTTGGAGGCCTGGGTGGTGAGATAGCAGCGTGGATAGCAGAGTATTGTTTTGATCTACTGGACGGGCCGCTGGTACGCTGTGCCAGTCTGGATACTCCTGTACCTTTTGCTATTGAACTGGAAAAGAACTTTATGGCTTCGGCACGGCTGGATGCAGCGGTGCAGAAGCTGCTGAGCTATTGATAATCGGGAAGCTGGCGGCTAAAGTCGGCCGGTTTCTGTAAATTCGTCCCTGAACAATGAATAAACGGTGGCATATTATCGCACTTACGGCAGGCATTGCATTGCTTACTGCTTCCTGCAATGACGGAGGTAGTAATGATGGCACCCCCATTGTTCTTGGCGACTCTGCCTCTATTGTTACAGAAGCAGATGAGCAACAGCTGAAAGACCTTGTTACCGACCTGCAACCGGTAATACCACCATCCAAAGACCCCGAGGAAGAGCCCGCAAAAACAGATACTGTTGCAAAACCGGCCCCGCAGGAGCAGGCTGTGGCAGCGCTGCCATCCGGCCCAGGCCTTAAAGCAGAGTTTGGTGAGCTTACGGTAATGATACCCGGCCTGGATGTAAAAATCGGTGGTAGTTCTGACCTGCGTAAAGCCTATGGAGCGTCTTATATGCTCAACGGAGGTGAAATAAACGGAGGAACCCTGCTGCTGAAACCAGAGGGTGGTGAAATAGTAAAAGTATATCAGCGCTACCAGTCGGTGGTAATGATGAAGAGCGATATAGGCGATATCATTCTTGATGCACTCACCATTACAGCATCGTGGAAAGAGGTGAACGGTTCAGGAAACAAATATGGCATCACTGGTCTGGATAAGGGCTCTATACAATACCACCGGGCCAATGCGGGCGATATACGCTCTGCCGTGCAGAAGGCCGCACGCAAGCATCGCGTAAGCCGCAGCAAGATGAATGACATGATTAACGATGTGCGCAAAGTGCGCTCGGTAAATCAGTCGCCACTGCATGGCGAGTTACGGGCTGTGATGTGGAAGATAGTAGGTAAGGATGCCAACGGTAAACCTTATACCCGCCAGATACGTATAGACATTCCCATTTAATAAGTGCTGAACTTACCGGTAATGCTGCCCTCAGTGGTAGTGAAGCGGTACAGGTATAACCCGGCAGGAAACATATCAGTTACCTGCGCATTAGCCGTTCTGTCATAGCTTCTGATAGTTCTCCCGTTTATGTCATAAACAGATAGATGACCGGCGCCTGGCAGCACGAAACTGATATGACCATTACCGCTGTTCATAATCATTACGTTGCTGCTGCTATGTATATTATCTATACCGGTTGTGCCGGTTACCGTTACCGTGTCGGTACTTATGTTACTGCTGCAGTCGTTGGTAGCAGTGAGGGTAATGGTATAGGTGCCTGATGCTGTATAGGTATGGCTGGGGCTGGCCGTAGCAGCCGTGCCTCCGTCGCCAAACTGCCATACGTAGCTATCGGCACGCTGGGAAGTATTGGTTAGGTTCACCGTAGCCGGCGTTGTAAGTGCATAGGTGAATGCGGCATGAGGATAATGCCCGTACTGCTGCCATTGCTCCAGACTGTCCAGCGTTACACGGGCCGCTATACGCTGCAGGGTAGCGGCTACCGATGGGGTAAGACTGCTCACATAACTACAGCCTTCAGGACTGCGGTGAAATGCAGATGCATAAAGCACACATGCTTCCAGGTAGGAGCCTGCTACAGATGGGTGCGACTCATCGGGCTGGTAAAGCTCTATTGCCGGAAAGCTGTCTACAACTACCTTCCACGCTGCACCTACCGGCGCTACCGAGGCATGATTGTTCATGGTCATTTCCAGATAGCTTTCCCGTAGCCTGCCCTGCATACCGGCATAGGTACACACCACTGGGTAGGAGGCACAGTTCATAGCATCTCCGTTTTTGCGGCCCCATGTCATCATAAACATGGTTTCTATACAGGAGTCATAGTCATTGATAAAGCTGTCCAGCCAGCGTGCATAGGGGTAGCAGTCAGTAGCTACCTGTGCCGGAGGGAAGGAGGGTATCTGGCTCTGCTCCTGTAGTATTACTATATCCCACGGCTGTGATGTGATACCGGTAAGCGTAGTAGTATTGGTAGTATGCTGCTGAAAGGTATGCCCACCCGGTGCCGACATTGCATAGACGACGGTGTCGCCCATGGCTGTAGCCAGGGCCTTCAGCATGTCGGGCATGGAGTTGGTATAAGTGTAGCTGTTACCTGCAAAGAAGATGCGCTTTGTACGGGCTGTGGCATTGTTCATAACCACAACAGCGCATACGATGGTGAGGAGTGCGGAAAGGGTCTTCGCACGGGGAATATGGTGATACATACTGCAAAAGTAAGATATTACACTTACTCCTCCACCTCAGCTTTTGCCTTCCACTCTGCTGCTTTCAGCGGATTGCGGGTAGTACCGGTACCAAACTCATAGAATGAGCTCACCAGCTTCATGGCATCCTTATCGCCTTTCTGTGCAGCTTTCAGTATCCATGAGAATGCTTTGCTGTCACTCTGCGGCACGTCGCCCAGCCCTTTGTAATAGATGAAGCCCAGCCAGAAACAGCCGCCAGGATTACCTCTTTCGGCCGATTTTAAAGCCCATTCATAACCGGCTCTGTAATCGTTGCCACTGGCAGGCTCTTTATTGAGAAATATATTGGCTATCACAGCCATCATTTCATCGTCATTAGTTTCTGTTGCCGTTTTTTCAAACCAGTTCAGCAGCACTCTTTTATCACTTTCGGGCAGTTCTCCCGAGTTATAGAGTGTGAACAGGTTATTGGTAGAATAGTTTCTTGCTGCGCCCGATATGCCACTCAGCTCATGGTTCTTTATAAGATATTCCATTCCACGTCCGCTATTGCGGGGTACACCCATGCCGGTTATATAAAAGCCACCCATATAAAAGCAGGCTTCCGCATTACCATCGTCGGCCTTGCGCTTCATCCATGAAGCAATGGTAGCTTTGTCCGTGCCTGGGCACTCATCCTTCATCAGCATTACACCTACCGGCTTTACCGATACGCTGTCACCCGCATCTGCCGCTTTCATGTACCATGTGATGGCGTTTTTGCAGTCATTACCCATATCGGCCTGGGCAAAGAAATCGCCCAGGTAGCGCATTGCCTCAGGCAGGCCGGCTTCTGCTGCTTTTAGGAACCATCGGCGTCCTTCTGTCTGGTCGGCAGTTACGCCGTCACCATCCATATAGCAGAATGCCAGTGCTATCATAGCATCACCATCGCCCTTTTCTGCTGCTATGGTGTACCACTTTACCGCCTCAACCATATTTTCTGTTACACCATCGCCATTCTCATATTTTTCTCCCAGCTCATAGGCGGCATCAGAGCTGCCTTTTGCTGCAGCTTTCTTATACCAGCTCAGGCACTTTGTGGCATCTTTTTTTACGCCACTGCCACCCTCATCATATATGTCGGCCAGCAGCAGCATAGCGTCTACGTGATTTTTGTTGGCAGCTTTTGTAAGCCATTGGCTGGCCGTGAGAAAGTTTACCTGCACGCCGGTGCCGTAGTAGTAGTAACAGCCTACATTGTACATAGATTGCACATTGCCCTTGCCCGCCTTTGCTTTCTCAGCGGTAAGCTGTTTGGGCGCAGCAGCTTTAGGCTTTCCAGCCTGACCGTACACCGAAAATCCTATCAGAAACAAAAAACAAAATCCCGTCAGAAAACGCATGGCTGTAAATATAAGAATTAAGCGATTACAGCAGCTTTTGAGTTTTTGCGCACCACTATCCACAGGCCGGCATAGGCCAGCAGTCCCAGTATGGTAAGTATCATGCCTTTGCCTACATACCGCAGTTTATAAGTAAATTCTATGTTATGTGTTCCCTGAGTAAGCGGTATGCCCGTCATACCGGCAAATACAATCTGTGAGGTCTGTGGCTTACCATCTACGGTCAGGTTCCAGCCCTCGTCATAGGGTACGGTCAGGTACAGCATTTTTGCACTGCCGGTTGTTACCTTGCCCGCTATGTGGGTTTCCTGCAGGGTAGTTGTTACCAGGCTGTCGCGGCCCAGCTCATCTATTTTGCTTCGGTACACATCCAGGTTAAAGGCTTCTGCCGGTATGGTATCGCTCAGGCGAAACTCCTGCATACCATTCAGCACGCTTATCTTGTCGTCCGGCACTACACATGCCTGCAGCGATACAAAGTCCTTCTGTGTATTGGACAGCGCATCAAATACGCTTTCTTTTATGTACCGGCTATAGGTATAGCCAAATGGCAGCAGGTAGCGGTTACGGAAAACCCGCACATCGCCATAGGTGCCTATGGAGTCGCCTACCACCCGCCATATAGGCATGGTAAAGCCCTTATCCATCATATACTTTACACGATTGGCACTTTCCAGCAGCGGCCTGCCTATCAGGCCACGTGCCCAGCGCGATTCCTGCTCGTTATTCCGGTCTGATATGCCCAGCAGCTGCAGGAAGCGTATATAATAGAGCTGATTGAATGAGTTGTAGCCGCTGGTTCCGCGGTAGTTCTGGGTGAGCGCATCATTAAGAGAGTAGTGTATGGCGGGCGATGATGCATAGGCCTTATCTACTCTGAAGAATGAATTGTCCGTTTTTCTGATGGCTGCCAGGGCATCCATTGTATAGTCGTTATAACCCTTTTTCTCTGTAAGCTCTGCAGTGCTTATCGGCTCACGGTCATTTACCGACATGCCGGCAAAGTAACTTACCTCCAGCGCTATGGCTGCCAGCAGTATATAGCCCATATAAGCCGGGCTGCCCTTCCTGCCCATGAGGAAAAGCACCACGCCATATACCAGCACCATAAAGCATACAAAGGTGAAAACGGCAGAATCTATATACGAGCCATCGGGGAAATAAGGGTAGTTAAGCAGCATAAAGAGGACTGCCACAGTTATACCCAGTATGGGCAGGTTTACCTTGCGAGTGCGCACTATCGTATCCAACCCCATGGCAGCGTAAAATAGCAGTACACAGGCCACCACCATAGAGTATGCCCTGTAATAGTCGCCGGTAAACAGCCAGAAAGCATAACGGAACCAGGGGAAGAACAGCGGCAGCAGCCACAGCGCCAGAAATGCGAGAAAAGCAATCTTCAGCTTTTTACTGAGCGCAGGGAACACCTGAGGCAGCAGCACCAGGCTGGGTATGCCACAGTAAAACAAGGGTGCCTCCAGCGTATTCTGCCAGCCCTTGAAGTTACTGCCCGCCCCCATGAGGTCAGAGCAGAAGAAGCGTGTCACAGCTGTACCCAGCTGAAACTGATCTACCGCTTTGAACATGGGTGTGGACGAAAGTATCTGTGCATAGGATGTGTTGCCACTACCACGGGGGCTTTCCAGCAGCTGCACTATGTTTTCCAGCACCATAAAGCCACTGAGCGTAAGGCCTATCACACTAAGGCCCGCCATCTGCAGAAACAGTATGGCCCCCTTCTTTACATCATACAGGCCGGTCTGGTACATGCGCAGTATGGCATATGCTATCAGGAATATGCCATACACCCATAGGTTAAACGGCTGTGATACGCCAAACAGGAAAATGGGTATAGGGAACAGCAGCAGGTTCTTTTTCAGCAGCAGCTGCTCAAAGGCCAGCAGCAGCAGTGCCAGATTCATAGCCTCAAACGAGAACAGCGCCCATGAGCCCCCTATTACCATAAAGCCACTGAACGCAAAGAAAAGGCTGCCGGCTATAGAGGTAAATGCCGTAAGCCCCACCGTTCTCAGATAATAGAAGAAAAACAGCCCGCCCAGCACAACTTTGGCATACTCTTTATAGATAGTAGCGTGTATCAGGTTTTCAGGGCCGCTCATGTACATAAACAAATCAAAAGGGTCGCGCAGGCAAAAGGGGTAGAGGCTCTGCCCCATAGACCGGTTGAACGACCATGAGGGCATACCATACTTCTGTATGTACTCAGCCACACTGTAGGTGTACGGAAATGAATAGTTGTACGTATCGCTACCTATATCCTTGAAGAAAAAGACAAACTCACCTGAAAGATATTTACGGTACACAATGGCGGCTACTACCATCAGCAGCCCCAGCGCTACCCACACTGATTTCTTTCCCAGCTTTTCCAGTAAACTGTCGGCCGTTATGGTAGCCGTCGTCTCAACGGTTACTTTTTCAGAAGGCTTCTCCTGCATTGCCGGTGCAGGTTTGCCGGTTGTCTGTTGCTTTTTCTTCGCAGCCACGGTATATATATCTGTTTATACTGCCAAAGTACAAATAAGGCATCGATTGGGCAAAAACCGTGTGCCCGGTATGTAGTGAAGATTATTGTTTTCCTTTTTTCTTTGTGCCCACACCTTCCCATGCTGCCTGCAGCGCCTCGGCAAAAACTGTCTCATCGGCCAGTGCCAGTAGTACAAAGGTTGCGCCCTGCCTGCCCCAGTATCCCGGTACCGGCAGGTACACATCTGGTCCATAGGCTGCATACACAGCCTGCAGCACAGGCGTCAGCTTCAGCATGGCCTTATTATCGCCCCGGTGGTAGGTGGCAAATATTTTTCCTTTGCGGCGAAAGGAGGGCTTCTCAAAGTGCGGCTCCTCTGTCACATCGGGCAGTGCAAGCGCCATTTTTCTGAAAGCAGCTTCTGTAACCATAGCCGTTAAATTACGCAAACAATAGTTGAGGTATATAACTATGGCGGCTGGTGACGTAATGATAATTTATCATTTACCCCATCTGTATTTCATAATTTTGCACTTTTTGTACCTAAATCCACAATGTTGAATACACAGGAATTTATAGAAGCAGCACTCAGAGAAGATGTAGGCCCAGGCGATTATTCTACTTTGTCCAGCATAGCCCCGCAGGCACAGGGCAAGGCCATACTGAAGATAAAGGAGAATGGAATGCTGGCCGGTGTGGAGCTGGCACAGGCAATATTTCATTATCTGCAGCCCGATGCTGCTTTTCAGGTATATAAGCAAGATGGCGATAGCGTACAGGCCGGTGAAATAGCTTTTGAGGTAAGTGCCGGTGTACATACTATACTTAAAGCAGAGCGTCTGGTGCTGAATTGTATGCAGCGCATGAGTGGTATTGCTACCCTTACCAATACTTATGTACAGGCTATAGCACAGTACAATACTACTGTACTGGATACCCGTAAGACAACGCCTCTCTTTCGCATGTGCGAGAAGGATGCTGTGCGTATAGGTGGCGGTAGTAACCACCGTATGGGTCTGTATGATATGGTCATGCTCAAGGATAATCATATAGATTTCTGCGGCGGTATAGAGCAGGCCATAGAAAAGACCAATCAGTATCTCAGTGCCAATGGCCTGGACCTGAAAATAGAGGTGGAAACCCGCAGCATAGATGATGTGAAGCGTATACTGGCGGTAGGCAATGTACACCGCATAATGCTGGATAACTACACGCCGGAGCTGCTGGCAGAAGCGGTAACACTTATAGATGGCCGCTACGAAACAGAGGCATCCGGTGGCATTACTCTTGATAACATTACTGACTATGCACAGTCGGGGGTGGATTATATATCAGTGGGCGCACTTACGCACCATGCAGTAAGCATGGATCTGAGCCTGAAAGCACAACTCTCATGACACGCAGACACCTGGTCTTTATCGTCAATCCCCGCTCGGGGGTAGAGCGGCAGAAAGAAATTACTGCTGCCGTAGAGAATAATCTCGATGCTGATAAATTCTCTTACGAGATAAAGCTCACAGAGTATCCCCGCCATGGTACCGAGCTGGCACGGCAGGCTGCTGCCGATGGTGCATTTGCTGTGGTAGCCGTGGGTGGCGATGGTTCTGTCAACGATATTGTACACGGGCTGGCCGGCACTGGTACCGCACTGGGCATTATTCCCAAGGGCTCCGGCAATGGCATGGCTCGTACCATGGGTATTCCACTGGTTACAGATGAGGCTGTTAAGGTCATAAGCCGGTGCAATATGGGGACAATGGACCTGGGTGTGGCTAACGACCGCATTTTTGTAAGTAATGCCGGCGTAGCATTTGATGCGCTTATATCGCGCAAGTTTGCAAAGAGCCAGCGCCGCGGATTTGCCGTTTACAGCTGGCTGGTCACCAAGTATATGTGGCTGTACCGCACCCGCAGGTTTCAGATAAGCGTAGACGGGCAGGAAATGTCAGAGCAGGCTTTTATGGTCAATGTGGCCAATGGTACCCAGTTTGGCTACAACTTCCGCATTGCTCCTATGGCATCCTATACCGATGGTGTGCTGGATGTAATTATTGTGCGCCGTTTCCCGCGTATACTGGGTGGTGTTATAGCGCTCAGGGCTATGACGGGTACTATACACAAGAGCCCTTATGTAAGACACTTCCGCGGTCGCAGCATTACCATCTCCCACCCCGAGCTGAAACTCATGCAGACAGATGGGGATGCGCACGCCTGCGAAAACAAAATAACATTCTCGGTACAGCCCGCAGCACAGAAGGTTATCATTCCCTGATGACCTTCCCGCGCATTTATTTCTTTGCCGGAGTGAATTTCTCTACCGCATTTGCCATAGGAGGCAGGCTCTTCAGATAGGCATATATGGCAGCAAGGTCTTCACGGCTCATTTTGCCATACATAGTCCATGGCATGAGTGTGTTGAATGAGCCCATAGGCACGCCCGGCGCTACATAGCCTGAGTCGCCGAATGCCTTGAAGCGGTTAATGAACATTTCTTCTGTCCAGGTACCTATGCCGGTATTTACATCAGGGGTGATGTTGGATGAGCGTACTATAGCGCCGTCAGGGAATTTAAACTCACGGCCACCGCTGTACATAAGCTCTTCTATTATCTGTCCTTTCTTATCTTTTGTGTGGCATTCGTTACAGCCCGCAGCATTAATCAGGTAAGCGCCATGAGCCAGCTTGTCCGATGCGGCAGGCCGTTTGCCGGGAGCCTGCTTTTTAGGTATGGCATTGATAATGATATTCATCGGAAAGTCCGACTTTGACTCGGCTACATCATTCTTTATCTCTGGCAGTGTACGCAGGTAAGCTATGATGGCATAGATATCTTCCGGGTCCATTTTGCCATAGTGTGTGTACGGCATTACGGGAAACATAGCCCTGCCTTCTTTGGTTACACCGGTAGTAATAACACGGTACAGCTCACCATCGGTATAGCGGCTCAGGCCATATGGGGTCAGATTGCGGGAGTAGTATGCACCGGGAAACCCAAACTTCTGGTCAAATGTTTCTCCTCCCTTGCCCAGAGTACCGGGCACCAGCGGGCCTGAGTATTTAGTCCAGTCGCGGGTAGAGTGGCAGTCCATACAGCTGGCTACGGCATTGGCCAGATAATCGCCGCGCTGCACACGCTCAGGTGTAATTTCTACTTTCAGGTCTGGTGCCTTGCCTACATCCGGCAGTGCTATCAGTGCATAACCTATGAGGCCACCTATGCCCAGAACTATTACCAGCAGCAGTATGCCGAGTACTTTTATAATCTTCTTCATACTATAACAGGTTGATTTTTATTAAAAAAATAATCAAAGCTGCATACATGCCGGAAGATCAGGACACAGGACGGAGAGCACGGCCGGAAGCGCAGGAATGGCAGCAAAATTATACCATTGGTATAATATGACAAGAATATGACAAAGGTATTTTAGTATTGCCCGCCGGTGAGGTTGTATATCTGTTGTATATCCTTCAGTTTTTCATCAAAATCTATTTCCAGATCCTTGATATAGCCCGTTTCCAGATCAAAAACCCATCCGTGTACTACCGGATACCGGTTCTGGGCATAGCTTTTCTGCACAACAGCTGTTTTTATCACATTCACGCATTGCTCCTGCACATTCAGCTCCACAAGGCGGTTGTAGCGGGCATGTTCATCGGCTATTGCGCTCAGCTCGGCATTGTGCAGGCGGTACACATCGCGTATGTTGCGCAGCCAGGGGTTCAGTATGCCCAGGTCTTTAGGCTCCATTGCAGCCTTTACGCCGCCACAGTTGTAGTGACCACATACTATGATGTGCTTTACCTTCAGCTGTGCTACAGCATAGTTGATTACAGACATCACATTCAGGTCTATGCTCACCACCAGGTTGGCCACATTGCGGTGTACAAATACCTCACCCGGCTCCAGTCCCATGATTTCATTGGCGGGTACACGACTGTCAGAGCAGCCTATGTAAAGAAAGTCCGGCGACTGAAACTTAGACAGGCGCTCAAAGAAGGTAGCATCCTTTGCAATGATGGACTCCACCCACTTTTTATTGTTGTCAAATAATTCCTGATAGTTACTCATATCTGGTTATTTGCAGCAATATTACACACCATACGGCAACATTCCTTTAAAATACCCGGCTCAACGGTTATTTTTACAATCTCAAACAAATTTCTGCTTATGAAACTCGTTTCCTTCCTGCATAATGGCAGCGAACATCTTGGATTTCTTATTAACAACAACATATATGCTACTACGCAGGCTGATGCTTCACTGCCCGCTACCATGAAGGCGCTGCTGGACGGATGGGATGAGTATATCAGTAAGATGAAAGATGTGGCGCACGATATACGTGAGGGAAAGAATACCGCACAGGGCATACCATATACGGGTATGAATGTGCTGGCACCGGTGCCGCACCCCACTTCCTGCCGCGATGGTTATGCCTTCCGCCAGCATGTGGCTGCTGCCCGCCGCAATCGTAAGGTAGATATGATACCGGAGTTTGACCAGTATCCTATCTGGTACTTTACCAACCATAATGCTATACAGGGCCCCGGCAATATTATGTGTATGCCCGACCATTTCCGCCGTCTGGACTTTGAGCTGGAAGCAGCCGTGGTTATATGCCGCAAAGGTCGCAATATCAAAGCCTCAGAGGCCGATGAGTATATAGGTGGCTATATGATTATGAACGATATGAGCGCCCGTACACTGCAGATGGAGGAAATGATGCTGAATCTGGGCCCGGCCAAGGGTAAGGACTTCAGCACCGTTATAGGCCCTATGCTGGTAACGCCCGATGAGCTGGAACTATATAAAACACCGGCAAAACCCGGCCACACCGGCAATAGCTACAACCTGAAAATGACCTGTAAGGTAAATGGTGTACAGGTGAGCGAGGGTAGCATGGGCGATATGGACTGGACATTTGCCGAGATAATAGAGCGCTGTGCCTATGGTGCAGATATACTGCCCGGCGATGTAATAGGCAGCGGTACCGTAGGTACCGGCTGTTTTCTGGAGCTGAATGGCACCGGAAAGCTGAATAATCCCGATTACAAAGAGCAATGGCTCCAGGATGGAGACGTTGTAGAGATGGAAATTGAGGCGCTCGGACACCTTTCTAATACAATTGTTGCAGAAAAAACTGACTGGAGCATACTGGCTCAGAAGAAATAATGTTATATTGGCTCCCCGATTGTGTCCCTTTGAGGGACTGTTTTTGGGCAGGCTGTATATTTTTATGCTTATTTCGTTGATAATCAACAAATAACATAAAAAAAACAACCGGGTAACACAAAGATCGACTGATTAATGACGCAAAACACGACCATTGGTGTAATAGGTTCGGGTGCTATGGGTGCGGGAATCGCCCAGGTAGCTGCTATGGCAGGCCATAAGGTCATATTGCATGACAATAATGTTCATGCCCTGGATAAAGCCAGAAAAAATATGCTGGCTACCCTGCAGAAGTTGCAGGCAAAGGGGAAGATTGCGTCTGCCGATGAAATACTGGATAATATTCAGTTTGCTGAAAAGCAACAGATTATGTGCGACTGTGGTCTTATCATAGAGGCAATAGTTGAAAACCTCGATGTTAAAAAGGCAGTTTTTGCACGTGTAGAGAATATGGTGAGTGATACCTGTATCCTTGCCACTAATACTTCCTCGCTCTCTGTCACCTCTATTGCTGCGGCATGCCGCATACCTTCACGGGTCATGGGGCTGCACTTTTTCAATCCGGCACCGCTTATGGCGCTGGTAGAGGTAGTGCCCGCTATACAGACGAAGCCAGAGCTGGTTCCTATGGCGGCAGAGCTTATGAAGGCCTGGGGCAAAACCCCGGTTGTGGCAAAAGATACTCCCGGTTTCATAGTGAACCGTGTAGCAAGGCCATTCTATGGTGAGGCTATACGCATTATGGAGGAGGGTATAGCAGATTTGGCTACTATAGACTGGGCCATGACTGAGATAGGTGGTTTCCGTATGGGGCCGTTTACGCTTACTGACTATATAGGTCATGATGTTAATTATGTAGTTACAGAAACCGTATTTCAGTCGTTTTTTTACGACCCCCGCTACCGTCCGTCCTTCTCTCAGAAGCGGCTGCTGGAAGCAGGGTGGCTGGGCCGCAAGGCTGGCCGCGGCTTCTATGACTATGCCGAAGGTGCGGAATCACCCACCCCCGACAGAGACGAAGAAAAAGGCAGAAAGATTGCAGAGCGTATCATTGTGATGTTGATAAATGAGGCTGTTGACGCATTGCATCTGGGCGTGGCCAGCGCTGCCGATCTTGAAACTGCCATGACAAAAGGAGTTAATTACCCCAAAGGCCTGCTTGCGTGGTGCGATGAATGGGGCAGCGGTAAATGCCTGTCGCTGCTTGATGCGTTGTACAACGAATACCATGAGGACAGATATCGTGCAAGTGCTTTATTGAGAAAACAGGCTATGGGAAATAAAAAATTTGTTTAATTTTCGGTGATGAAACCAATTCTCCTGGCTTTTTTACTATCAGTGTCCGCTATGTCCGGATACTCCCAGAAGAATACGATACTCGGATTTTTTGCCGGAGGGGGCCTTGCCACCTCGGGCAATTATGACGTAGCATTATCAGGTGGATTGGATTATGCAAGGGGCATGAACCTGCGCTCCTTCATGGGTATTGAAGCATTTTATCAGCAGTATTCGCTCCTGTACGACAATGAGGCAAACTCTGCTAAGAAAGCCACCGGTTATGCAGGTGAGATACTCAGGCACAACAGTGCATACTTCTTTATAGCGCCTAAGTTCCGCTACTGCGCCGGCCGTTATCAGAATACACACCTCTACTTTAATGTAGGTCTGGGCTTTAGTATGGGTGGCTATGACTCTGTACGCCGCTGGAATACCGTTTCTACTCCCAATGGTTTTGTGCGTAACGATACCACGTTGGACCAGTCAGACAATATAAACAGTACCGTGCTGCGTGTAGGCTTGGGTATTACCCAGTATCTGTATCTGGGCAATAACTGGCGCTTTACCTTCACCGGCGACTTTGGTTTCCTGCCGGGAAGCCTCACCGCCACCAGCAATTTTGAAGATGTGGCCCGCTCGCCATATAGCATCGGCAAGGTCAATCCTGCATATATTTCGCTGCGCATAGGCATTGCCCGCACGCGCAACCGGTAATCTTTTTTAAACGCCGCTTTTATGAAGAGATATCTCCTTGCGATAGTGTTGTGCTGCGCCGGAATGTCTGCTGCCGCTCAGGGAATGTTTGGCGCACAGGCTGGCTTTGGCTATACCACAGGTTACGACTCCCGCCTTACTACCGCATGGGAGGCTTACTACCTGCACAAGCTCAGGTATCATCTTTACGCAGGCGGTTCCCTGTTTCTGCAGCGCTACTCCCTTACGGCCCCTGTACACAACAGCAGCAGCATATCCTATGGCGATGTGGTAAGCATCCGCCAGCAGTCCAGCTACATGTTTCTGTCGCCTAAGATTGACTATGCCATTAATTACCGCTCCTACTTCCACATCTTTGCTACGGCCGGCATAGGCCTGCGCATGGGTGGTAAGCAAACCTCCTTTACCCACGCCCCCATATGGACACCTCCGGGCAGTGCACCCTATGGCGCCGACACACTGGCCGTGAATACCTCTTACAACATGCCCTCTGTTATAACCCGCGTGGGCTTTGGCCTGGCAGAGCGCATACCCACCCGCGGCTACTGGAATATCATGCTATCGCAGGAGGTAGGCTTTATGCCCGGTGGCATCAGCAAAGGCCCCACACCCATACAAACGCCCTACATCTGCTTTCAGATAGGCATCATGCACAAGTATCCTATGGTTTTTGTAGAGTATTAGTCTTGCCCCCCTTACATATACCTTTCCCTGATCACATTTATATGATGCAGCCCATGCCCGGCCATAATGTAGCCCCATGCTCTTGCAGTCGTGTACTGCCCGTTTACATGGCTGGTCTGTAGCAGTTTATCATTGCTCAGGGGGGTATAGAGCAGCACCGTACTGCTGCGCACCGCTTCAAACTCTGCTATCAGCTGTGCCAGTGATACATGGCTGGTGTCGGCACCGGCGGCATACAGGTTTTCATCCATCAGGCTCAGGCTGCTGGCGCCATCACCACGGGCCGCAGCCAGCGCGCGGAAGGCCAATACCCGCTCCGTATCGGTTATATGCTGCAGCACATCCTTAATGGTCCATTTACCCGGGGCATAGCGGTAGCTGTGCAGCGCCTCCGGTATGCTGCGAAAGAAGGAGGTCACCTCTATGCCATTGGCGGCAAGCAGCGGCGCTACAGCCTCATGGGGCACCAGCGAAGTGTATTTCTGAAAATAGGGAGCGTACTCTGTAGCTTGCAGTGTATTCATACAGTCAGGTTTACCGGCAAATATAGCCGCTAGCAGTATCTGTTTCCTTTATGGGTAGCAGCTTATTTTTCCAGCAGCTCGCCTATGGCGGTTACCAGCTCGGTACGGGTAATGGGTACACCCTTTATCTTGTTATAGCCCACCGCATCTACCAGATATTTGTCGCGGATTATCTTTATCAGTTGTCCGTTATTTATTTCGGGTATCAGTATGTGCTTATAGCGGGCTATCATATCGCCCAGGTTGCGGGGGAAGGGGCGCACATAGCGCAGGTGGGCATGTGCCACACTTTTACCCGCTGCCTGCAGCTCCATTACCGCACTCTTTATAGCCCCGTAGGTAGAGCCCCATCCCAGCACCAGCACATCGCCGGTTTCCGGGCCGCTGTCCAGCGTCTGTAGCGGTATGTAGTTGGCTATCATATCTACCTTGGCCTCGCGGGTCTTCACCATATGCTGGTGGTTCTCTGCGTCATAGGATATGTTGCCGGTAATATCTTCTTTTTCCAGGCCACCTATACGGTGTTCCAGTCCTGCGGTACCCGGCACAGCCCATGGGCGCACGAGTTTTTCATCGCGCTGGTAAGGCAGGTATTTGTCGCTTCCTTCCTGCAGCTCCGTGCGGAAGGTCACCGATATCGGTTTCAGATCCTCGCTCTTTGGGAAACGCCATGGCTCTGCGCCATTGGCTATATAACCATCACTCAGGAATATTACCGGTGTCATATGCTCCACCGCTATGCGTGTGGCCTCATATACAGCATCAAAGCAGTCGCTGGGCGTAGATGCCGATATCACCGGCATAGGGCACTCACCGTTGCGGCCGTAATATGCCTGCAGCAGGTCGCTCTGTTCGGTTTTGGTAGGTAATCCGGTCGATGGGCCACCGCGTTGTATATCCACTATCACCAGTGGTATTTCCAGCATTACCGCAAGGCCCATAGCTTCTGTCTTCAGCGCCATACCCGGGCCCGATGTTGTAGTCACACCCAGGCTGCCGCCATAGGCCGCGCCTATAGCCGCTGTAATGGCTGCTATTTCATCCTCTGCCTGGAAGGTACGCACACCAAAGTTTTTGTGGCGTGACAGCTCATGCAGTATATCTGATGCCGGTGTAATGGGGTATGAACCCAGAAACATAGGCAGGCGGCTCTTCTCGGCAGCTGCTATCAGTCCGTAAGAGAGCGCAATGTTACCGGTTATGTTGCGGTACACTCCGGCAGGCAGCTTTGCTTTTTCTACCTTGTAGCGCGATGCAAAAGCCTCAGTAGTATCGCCATAATTATAGCCGGCCTGCAGTGCTTTTACGTTGCTTTCCAGTATTTCCGGCCGCTTGCCGAATTTGTCATGAAGAAACGAGAAGGTGCTTGTCAGGTCGCGGTTATACAGCCAGTACAGGAATCCCAGTACAAACATGTTTTTCGCACGGCTCTTCTCCTTCACCCCCATCTGTATGTCCTTCAGCGCTTCACGGGTCATCCTGGTGATGTCCATTTTGTGCAGGCTGTAGCCGGTAAGGCTGCCATTTTCCAGTGGGTTGTCACCCTCGGCATAGTTGGCCAGGCGCAGGTTTTTGGCATCAAATCCGTCAGTGTCTGCTATGATAATGCCATTCGGCTTCAGCGCTTTCAGGTTCACCTTCAGTGCAGCGGCATTCATAGCCACCAGCACATCGCAGTTGTCGCCGGGTGTGTATATCTTATTGCTGGAGAAGTGTAGCTGAAAGCCACTCACCCCCGGCACCGTACCCTGCGGGGCGCGTATTTCGGCCGGGAAGTCGGGAAATGTAGAAAGGTCATTGCCTATAAGAGCGCTGTTATTGGTAAACTGGCTGCCCGTAAGCTGCATACCATCACCACTGTCACCTGCAAATTTGATGACCACATCCTCTACTGTCTGAACCGGTATTGACATAACTGTTATGAGATAAAAATTGCGCGCAAAGGTACGGGTTTTACCTTGTTACTGGTGGTGCCGGGCTATAGGACTATAGTACTTTATCTGTACACCGGGCATTTTGTTCGTTCTGAAATTGAATCGCCATTATCTCCGTGGGTGGGCCATTACCCCCACTCCCGCTTTCACATCGCCCTTTTCCGTACCTTTGCAGGCTAAAAATATAACCAGCTACTGTAAATGGCCAGGCTTACTGAAAAACGATGCTCATTCTGCGACCGCAGTGAGACAGACGTAAATATCCTTTTTACCGGTATCAAGGGTAATATCTGCGACCAGTGTATAGAAAATGCACACTCGCTGCTCATAGAAGCTACCGGCGACAAAGCGCCCGATGCGCAGCCCGCCGCCAAGGGGCCCGATTTCCTGAAGGGGAAGCTATACAAGCCCCGTGAGATAAAAGCATTCCTTGACCAGTATGTTATAGGCCAGGACGATGCCAAAAAGGTACTCTCTGTAGCCATATATAACCACTACAAGCGCCTGTCTATGCCCCGCCACGACGATGTGGAGATTGAAAAATCCAACATTATGATGGTAGGCGAAACCGGCACCGGTAAAACCCTCCTGGCAAAAACAATAGCCCGTCTGCTGCAGGTGCCTTTTGCCATTGTAGATGCTACTGTGTTTACCGAGGCCGGCTATGTGGGTGAGGATGTAGAGAGTATTCTCTCCCGCCTGCTGCAGGCCAGCAACTATGATGTACCTGCTGCCGAGCGTGGCATTGTGTATATAGACGAGATAGACAAGATAGGCCGCAAGGGCGATAACCCTTCCATTACCCGCGATGTGAGCGGGGAGGGGGTACAGCAGGCCATGCTTAAGCTGCTGGAAGGCTCAGAAGTACTGGTGCCGCCACAAGGAGGCCGCAAGCACCCCGAGCAGAAAATGATAAAGGTCAACACGCAGAATATACTCTTCATCTGCGGTGGTGCCTTTGAGGGTATAGACAAGATGATAGCCCGCCGCGTGCAGACAAGCGCCATAGGCTACAACGCTATCAAGGCATCTGAGAATGTAGACAGGGCCAATCTGCTGCAGTATGTAAATGCGCAGGACCTCCGCACCTTTGGCCTCATACCTGAGCTGCTGGGCCGCCTGCCGGTGGTTACTTATCTTAACCCGCTGGATGCTAAAACACTTAAAGCTATACTTACCGAGCCTAAGAATGCACTGGTAAAACAGTACAGCAAGCTGTTTGAGTATGAGAATATCAAACTGATAATAGACGATGAGGCGCTCGACTATATGGTAGAAAAGGCTATACAGTACAAGCTGGGCGGCCGTGGCCTGCGTGCCATCTGTGAGATGATACTCACCGATGCCATGTTCGACCTCCCGTCAGAGCAGCATGATGGCACCTTCCACCTTACGCTCGACTATGCACGGCAGATGATAGAGCACTCTAAGCTGGAGCGTATGAAAGATGCTGCATAATAACCGCTAATACATAACAAAGTCATACTATTTTATATGAACGAGCTTATAAAACAACTCAAAGAGCAGGCCGGTCTTACCGATGAGCAGGCTATCAAAACAGTACAGGTACTCAGGCAGTTCCTCAATGGTAAAGTGCCTGCTATGTTCAGCGGCGTGGTCGACAAGTTTTTTGCCGATGCGCCCAAAGGCAGTGCCGATGATATTCTGGGCTAGTTGATAACAGCCACGCACATGCCGGGAACATTGGGTTTCCGGCATTTTTGTATCATACTAAAATAAAAAATAGCCGTGCGGAAAAATAATTCACACGATTATTCACATTGATTACAAAATATTTACTTACCTTTGCCGTCCAAATTTAGAATACCATGCCAAAGATAAAGACGCACTCACGTGCAAAAAAGACGTTCAGGGTTACAGGCACAGGAAAGATCCGCAGGTACAAGGCTTTTAAGAGCCACCTTCTTACCAAGAAGTCAAAGACACGTAAGCGTCACCTCCGTATTCACGGCCTCGTGCACCCAAGCAATGCACGTCTGGTGAAGAAGATGCTCGTTATGGCTTAATGCCCTTCGTGCACACAATACAGTATTAAATAACAATCTATATAAAATCGCCCCCTGTTGAAAAAATAGTGGGTCAAAAACAATAAGTTATGCCACGTTCCGTAAATGCAGTTGCATCACGCGCGAGAAAAAAGAAGGTTTTGAAAGCCGCTAAAGGCTTCTATGGCAAGCGTAAGAACGTCTTTACCGTAGCCAAAAACGTCCTCGAGAAAGGCCTCGGTTATAAATATGTGGGTCGTAAGCTGAAAAAGCGCGAATACCGCTCTCTGTGGATTGTGCGTATCAACGCAGCAGTACGCGAAGAAGGTATGAGCTACTCACAGTTCATGCACAAGCTCTCTGAAAAAGGTATCGACCTGAACCGTAAGGTACTGGCCGACCTCGCTATGAACGAGCCTGAATCATTCAAGGCCCTCGTTGCACAGGTTAAGTAATTAACTACCTCATTATATATACAATAGCCGGTACATTGCGTATCGGCTATTTGTGTTTTGTGCCTGTTACCGGGATTGACTATGCATGTCCATGACAAGTGAGATTGCCGCAGAAATGCGCTCGCTGCCAAAGAGTATCCCTTGTTTCAGGGTTAAATAGTTTGCGCACGGGTGTTAGTGTATAGTAAAACATATTTTCCTGCGTCTGGTAACTCCCATTACTTATCCACAAAACCCCTCATCCCTGCCACCCCTGTCGTAACTTGCATCTGTAAACCCCATAGCCATGTCAGTAACACATATAACAAATATCGCGCGAGCAATTTTTGTAACCTTTTTGATACCTTTTGTTTTCTTATGTTGTTGATAATCATTTAGTTGCACTAAATGTTGCGCAATAAAAATTACTGCGCAGTTTTGTCGGTACTCACTGTTCCGGGTATGTTTATAGCAGGCGGCCATAAGGCACACAGCAGGAAAAAGAAACTTGTGTTAACCCATCTGTCAATTTTGAATTTCAGATATTCGTTAATAGTTTTGATGCAGCAGGGCATAGGTATGTGCTGCTTTCTATTAAACCATACCATCTGGGAGCAGATACTGTACATAACGAAGAGGAGCTGGTAAGGCTGCTGAAGCTGAGAAGTCAGGAGGCATTCACCCGGCTTTATGAGCAGTACGCCCCCGTGCTGTATGGCGTCATATACAAGGTGATAGGTGATGAGCATACTAGCCAGGATGTATTGCAGGAGGTTTTTGTGAAGATATGGCACAGTGCACAGCAGTATGATGCATCCCGGGGCCGCCTGTACACATGGATGCTCAATATAGCCCGTAATGCAGCCATAGATAAGCTGCGCTCAAAGGGCGAAATTATGAAAGGAAAAATCCATATGGATGGAGATGTCGTATATAATGAGGTGGGGGGAACAGGTATGGAGCAGAATACAGATACGATAGGCCTGCGTAAAATGGTCTCAGAGCTGCGGCCGGAACACGGCACCATTGTGCAGCTCGCTTACTTCAGAGGATTTTCCATGGAAGAGATTGCAAAAACACTGGAGATACCGGTAGGTACGGTGAAAACGCGCATGCGTTATGCTATTAAACAGTTAAGAGATATCTTTAACAGATAGAGGTGAACACGAAGGATTACATAGAATCGGGCATGTTGGATGCTTATGCACTGGGGGCGCTCTCTCGCGAGGATGCCGCTGCGGTAGAGGCTGCCATCGTTCTCCATCCTGAGCTGGCAGCAGAGTTGCACGCTATCCAGGAGGCTATGGAGCAGTATGCCGCTACAGCTGCAAAGCAGCCCCCGGCTCATCTGCAGCACAGCATATGGAATGCCATACAGGCTGCCGCACCTCCTGCCGATGCCTACGCTGCCGATCCGCTTTCGTCCCGCCCCGCGCAGATACCGTTACACCCCGCCCGCACTGGCAGCACTTCATGGCGCTGGGCAGCATTATGGGCCGCGCTCCTGGGTAGTACGGTGCTCAATATTGTACTGTTCAGCAATGGCAACAAGGTGCGTGAGCGGCAGCTGGCTCTCAATGCCGAGGTAAAAGCAATGCAGACACAGCAGCAGAGTCTTGCGGCAGTGGTAGCAGACTATAGCAAGGCCAGAGATATGATGGCCGATACCTCTATGCAAACTATAATCATGCATACCGTGGTAAAGGGCCACCCCATGGCAGCCACCGTTTACTGGAGCAAAGCCAGTGGGGCTACCTATGTGGCTATGAATGCCCTGCCTGCACCACCCCAGGGCATGCAGTACCAGATGTGGGTAATAAAAGGCGGGCAGCCCGTAAGCATGGGTATGCTGCCCGGCCATATGGCCAACTCTCCGGGTATGCAGAAGGTAGATATGAGCGTAACCGATGCCGAAGCATTTGCTATCTCTCTGGAGAAGGAAGGCGGCAATCCTACCCCTACCGATGTCTATGTACTGGGTAAGGCCTGACCTGGGTTCCCGCTCCCGTTTCCTGGTGAATGCAAAAAAAATCTGTAATCAGAAAACCGTGTAGCACCGGCCTGCGTAGATATAAACAGAAAACAATACAAAACTTTAAAAACAATCAGTCTCATGAAGAAGCTTCTTTTTATCCCGATGCTGGCAGTAGCTGCCCTTATGGGAACCGCGCACGATACATGGGCGCAGAAAACAAAGATGGTAGGCGGTGCAGAGATGTACCCAACAAAGAATATAGTGGAGAACGCCATGAACTCGAAAGACCATACCACATTGGTAGCTGCGGTAAAAGCGGCAGGTCTGGTAGAAACACTGCAGGGCAAAGGGCCGTTCACCGTATTTGCCCCCACCAATGCCGCTTTTAATGAGTTGCCGTCAGGTGCGGTAAGCAATCTGCTGAAGCCTGAGAATAAGGAGCAGCTTGCCTCAGTACTCACTTACCATGTAGTAGCCGGCAAGTGGGATGTGGCTGCTATCAGGCAAAAGATAAAAGAAGGTGGTGGCCGCACTGAAATAAAAACAGTACAGGGTGGCAAGCTCATACTGGCAGAAATCAATGGTAAGATATGGGTAGTGGACAGTAAGAGTACAAGGGCTATGGTTACCATCAGCGATGTGTATCAGAGTAATGGGGTGATTCATGTTATAGACAAGGTGCTGATGCCGTAACCGCCTTTTTTTGAGGGGTATAGATTGTGTGTGGTTGGTGCAAAGCCCGCTAGTGCTGTTTCCGGTGCCGGCGGGTCTTTTTATAAGGGTACGCTATTCATATATTAAGGTCATTTTTCTTACCTTTGCACCGCGTTTGAAGGCTGTATGCCTCCGTTTTACACACTGAATCAATTGGTATATGAAGATATTAGTTTGTTTGTGTCCGGTTCCTGATACGACCACCAAAATCGCATTCAGCGACAACAACACTACTTTCAACACTCAGGGAGTTACATTTATCATCAATCCCTACGATGAGTGGTACTCACTGGTACGTGCGCTGGAGCTGAAAGAAGCCGGTACTGCCACTGCAGTACATCTGGTTACTGTAGGTAAGGCCGATGCTGAGCCCGTTATCCGTAAGGCGCTGGCGCTGGGTGGCGATGAGGCTATCCGTATAGATACCGATAGTAATGACCCTTACGTGATTGCTGCTCAGATAGCAGAATACGCTAAGAACGAAGGTTATGGTCTGGTACTCTGCGGTAAAGAGTCTATAGATTATAACAACGGTACTGTAGGTGCTATGCTGGCCGAGCTGCTGGATATGAACTATCTGGGCTTTGCCTCTAAGATAGATGTAGCTGGCGATACCGTTACGGTAAACCGTGAAATAGACGGTGGCGATGAGACAGATGCATGTGCTATGCCGCTTGTTATCTCCTGCCAGAAGGGTGTAGCTGAGGCGCGTATCCCTAACATGCGTGGCATTATGGCTGCACGTACCAAGCCACTGAAGGTAGTAGCGCCTGCTGCGGTAGATGCCGTTAGCAGCATTACATCATACGAAATGCCGCCAGCCAAGACCGGCGTGAAGATGATAGCAGCAGATAATATGGATGAGTTGGTAAACCTGCTTCACACAGAAGCTAAGGTGATATAATCGCTATCTACTAATCAACTTTTAACTTTTTTGACTTTATATATATGTCAGTAATAGTATTTGCGGAACACGCACAGGGAGTATTTAAGAAAAAATCGCACGAGGCAGTACAGTACGCCTCTCGTATAGCAGCGGCTATGGGTACTACCGTTACCGCAGTTGCCGTAGGCACTGTAGGTAATGATGAGCTGCAGTCACTGGGTGCTTTCGGCGCAGCTAAGGTGCTGCACGTAGCAGATGCCCGTCTGGATGGTTTCAGCTCACGCCCCTATGCTAAGGTGGTAGTAGCTGCCGCACAGCAGGAAGGTGCAAAAGTTATTGTTTGCCTGCACGATACTACAGGCCGCGCAGTAGCGCCACGCGTAGCAGCACGCCTCAGGGCGGGTATGGTAGGCGGTGCCATTGCAGACCCTGTTACAGACGGTGGCTTCACCGTGAAGAAGGGTGTATTCTCCGGCAAGGCATTTGCCAATGTCAGCATCAGTACCGATGTAAAGGTGATTACCCTCATGCCCAATACTTTCCAGGTTACCAAAGGAGAGGGTAGTGCATCTGTAGAGGCACTCTCTGTATCTTTCGATGATAAGGACTTTGCCGTACAGGTGAAGGAAGTAACAAAGGCCAGCGGCAGTGTACCACTGTCAGAAGCTGAGCTGGTAGTAAGCGGTGGCCGTGGCCTGAAAGGTCCTGAAAACTGGGGTCTTATAGAAAATCTGGCTGCAGAACTGGGCGCAGCTACTGCATGCTCCCGTCCCGTGGCCGACTCTCACTGGCGTCCGCATCACGAGCACGTAGGCCAGACAGGTGGCACCATTCGTCCTAATCTGTACATAGCGGCAGGTATCTCCGGCGCTATACAGCACCTGGCAGGTGTTAACGGCTCCAAGACAATTGTCGTTATCAATAAAGACCCTGAAGCGCCATTCTTCAAGGCTGCTGATTATGGTGTACTGGGCGATGTGTTTGAAGTACTGCCACGCCTCACCGAAGCCGTGAAGAAGTTCAAGGCATCACACTAAGCATAGTAAAAAGAATAGTACAGCGGCCCGGTCTTCCCGGGCTGCTGCTTTTTTAGTACTTTATATACATTACCCCGTTCAGGCAATTGCCCCCGATACTGTATCTTTGGATAATATTATATCTGCAGTTACGTTGAATAGTTTATGAGACCATTTAAATACATATTGCTCGGAATCCTGGCTACAATTGGTGTTTTCTCCATGGTAGTTACCACTTCCTGCTCTAAAAATGAGTGTGGTGCCGTTACCTGTCTCAACAAAGGTCAATGCCGGGGCGGCATATGCCAGTGCTTAACGGGCATTTACGGTGTAAACTGTGAAGTAGTAGACCGTGTTACCTATGCAGGCACCTATGCCGGTCTCTATCCTTTTGCCAACGATACTACTGCCAATCAGGAGCATAAACTCATTTTTGCCCCTACCGACGATACTACCGATTTCTCCCAGATGCAGATGGTGTGGCTGGATACTTCAGGCCTGCCTGTAGTATCTCTGGCTATTAAGCTGGATGCCCCGGGCTCATCAGGCACTACCTATTCAGTTACTGATACGCTCATGAATAACATCCGCTATACAGGTTCCGGCCTGCTCAGTACCAAAATGGCAACACTGAAGCTGAATCTGGACTATGGCAACGGCACAAAAGAGTCTCTGTATTTCAACAATTATATGAAGCTGTAACTTTGTGTACTGCTTTATAAAATCACTCAATCCTAGTTACAATGCACATCTCTACCGATAAAGCTCCGCAACCCGTAGGTCTTTACCCGCATGCACGCCGTGTGGGCAATCTGCTCATCCTTTCCGGCGTAGGCCCCCGCAAGGCAGGCAGCGATGAGATTCCCGGTCTGAAGACAGATAAGCATGGCAACTATCTGGAGTTCGATTTTGCGGCACAGGTGCGCTCTGTTTTTGACAATGTGCGGGTGATACTGGAAGAGAGTGGCAGCAGCTGGGATAAGCTGGTAGATGTTACCGTTTTTCTTACAGACATGAAGCGCGACTTCCATATCTATAATAAGATTTATGCCGAGTACTTCAAGGAAAATCAGCCCTGCCGTACTACTGTAGGTATAGATTCCCTGCCCACAGCTATAGCTATAGAGCTGAAATGTATAGCTGTAATAGACTGATAATAAGGATTTTCCGGAATAGTTTTCTTTTTCACAGGTAACAGATGCAATAATGCAATAAAATATTGCGTTATATTGCAATCTGTAATCACCTTACCATGAGATTGCTTATACCCCTATTATTGTTTATCGGTTGTTCGTTGTCGTCATGCGTCACGCTGTTCTCTTCGCGCACCGTTAAGGTGCCAGTCAAGGCGCCTCCTGGCACCACACTTGTATGGAACAATAATGGCCATACAGATACTGTTGTAGCATCAAAATATAAAAGCTATCTGCCGGTGCTTCGTAGCGGGAACAGGCTGTACATCACAGCTATCAATGATAGCATTCATACCGATCTCAGTGTCCGCCCCACGGTAAACGGTATGATATTTGCTAACATGTATTTTTTTGGCATACCCGGTTTTGTTGTAGACATGTGCTCCCCCAAGCGCTTCACATATCCCCGTACATTCATAGAGCTGCGTAGCGCTCCGCAGGCTACCCGGTTTGTTACTGTGCGCCGCCGCAGTTACCATACCGGCTCCACCGAGCTTACCTGTACCACACCACTTGCTCACTTTTGGCAACATGACATAGACGGTTTCTCGCCACGCCTCACAGTAACTGGTTTGGGTTTGGGTGGTACTTATTATTATGCGCCGGATGCGTTTGTTTTTGTGGAAGGAGCGGTAAGCTTCTCAAAAATGGGAAGGGATTACTGGCGGTATGACTGGGAGAACGGGCCCTCAACATCTGTGCAGGAAATACTAGGTTGGTCGGCTGCTGCCCGGCATCACCACCGGCTGGGTCGCTTTGATATTGGTTATGGACTCGGCTTTACACAATACATAGCCCGGCGTTACCACTATCTGTACGGAAACGGAAGTGTATATGCCGAGGTCACAGAGCGGCAGCGAAACTTTGCAAGCATTGGTTCTTCAATCTCTGCCGGTTTTCGCATTACCAATGACTTTTTTGCCCGGTTCACCTACCAGCCACAGCTCATAGCTATAGAGCAGGGTGTCACTTTCGACTACCGGCACACCTATAATTTCGGTTTCAACTGGCAGATACGCCTTTCCTCGCAGTAAAATACTTCGGAATGTGTGACTGAATATGTAGCAGGAAGTTGACTTATATTTTCCTTTTTGCTTCGTAATTCCGATATTTGTTTTTATCTTTCCGAGCTACTTAACAAAACTTTAAAGCGTTGAAAAGGGTACTATTATCTCTGGCATTGTCGCTTCCGTTGGGCCTTTCGGCTCAGGATACGCACCATGAAATAGGGCTGGGCCTCGGCATGGCCAACTACTACGGCGATCTTCAGCCTAAGATGTTTGCCTCTGATGGCTACCGTCCTATGGCTACGGTAGTATATAAGTTTTTTATGAGTCCGCGTATTGGCTTGCGTACAGGCGTTTCCTACGCTCAGGTTACAGCAGCAGACTCACTGGGGCGTATACCCATCAATCAGAAGCGTAATCTCAGCTTTACCTCCAATATATTTGAGTTTCACGGTGCTGTTGAGTTTAACTTCCTGCCTATTGATGTATTGAGGCGCAAGGTCACTCCTTACATCTTTGGTGGTGTGGGTGTGTTCTACTTTAATCCGTTTGCCGAGGATAATGCCGGTAACAAGCACTTCCTGCGTCCCCTCAGCACAGAGGGTCAGGGCCTGCCCCGCTACCCCGACCGCAAGCAGTATAGCCTCGTGAACATGTCATTCCCATTCGGTGGTGGTTTCAAGTTCTTCATAGGCAAAACCATCCTCATTACTCCTGAAGTTGGTTTCCGTTATACAAACACTGACTATCTGGATGATGTAAGCAAGTCTTACGTAAATCTGGATACGCTGGCAGCCTACAAAGGACAGCTGGCGCGCTCTATGTCTTTCCGTGGCAAGGACGTAAATAACTGGGATGGCAACAACCCTAACTACGGCTTTCAGCGTGGCGACAGCAAAGCAAATGACTGGTACTGGTTTTCTAACATAACAGTAACGGTTTACTTCCGCTCGTTTGGCAACAGGCGTGCATATACCAAAACCCGCTGCCCGGGTTTCTACAGATAAGGCCATAGTAACCTTTAAATACCGGTCGGCACCCTCTTACGGGTGCCGGCTTTTTTTATAACCCTATACCCACACCCAGTTCGCCCATTTCAGCCACATTGAGATGGGCCTTCAGCCCTACAAAAGCAAACAGCTCTTTTACAGGACCCCGCTCACGCTGCACACAGTAGTAGTTCAGCGTTACCTTCTCATATACATCCTGCCGCTGCAGGTAGTCCTTCTTCACGTACACGCCCGCCTGCAGCAGTATGCCCACACGCCCCATCAGAAACTCATTACCGGCTATAATAGCGCTCTTGTATGATTGGGCGCCTTCCCTTCCCTGCTCCAGACCATTATCGCGCAGGTAAGCCCGTGTGCTGCTGTGCCATGAGTAGTCTATACCGGCAAATGCCTTGTTATTGCCCCGCCAGCGGCGGCTCATATATGCAGTACCTATGTACACCGGGTATAATGGGCCTCCGTTGGTGAATGCTGATACCAGAGACATGCTGTACCGTGCCTGTATCAGGTACCGGTCCCGCGGGCGCTTAAAGGGCCATTGCACCCGCACCGGATGTACCGTAACAGGGTAGTAGCAAAGCCCGGCCGATATGCCCGCCACATTCACTCCCAGATTGGGTTTGCGTACAGAGCCATTGGATATATGGGTCACAAATGCCCCGGCATTCACCGTCCAGTGGTCATTGATGGTATATACACCATCGGTACGTATCATGATAAAGTCATTGATGGTGCTGCTTATGGCCACATTCACTGTATTTACCGGATTGGCACGGCTATACTTACGGGTCACAAATCCTATGCCGTTGCCTACGCGTAGTGTCCACTCCATGTGGCGGCGGTGCAGCAGCGGAAAGATGATATTGGGATACAGCCCCCAGGTGGTGCCATATACGCTGTCTATGCCGTAGTGTATCATAGCGGCTGCTATACCCAGGCGGGGGTAGTGCCGCCACTGGTGCCACGGCTTGCGGCCCCATGTACGCCACAGCACATTCACATCGGTGCCGGTAGTAAGGGCCGGTATAGGCAGGGTAAACTTCTCCTCATGCCGGAAAACCTTACCCGCCAGGCTGTTCAGCTCTATACCCAGCCCTGCATTATGGCGCACAGGCCCCTGCGCTGCTGCCCGTGAGGTCCATAACAGCAGTGCCACACCCCATAGCGGGGCTACGGGCAGCAATGAGCGTATATAACGGAAGTGATGCACTTGATTACGTGCCTAAGATAAAACAGATTTGTGGCACAGCCACTTTATAGACCCTGCTTATATGGCTACAGATATGCTTGCATGATAATCAGTAAATTTGCACTGCAATAAAACCGTACAGCCAATGACTGCCAGACAATACAAAGCTTCTATTCTGATAGCAGAGGATGAGGAGAGCATGCGCGAAGCGCTGAAGCTGAATATGGAGCTGGAAGGCTATGAGGTGACTACGGTAGAGAATGGCCCCGCCGTTATAAAAGCGGTGAAGAACGAATACTTTGACCTCATCATACTGGACATTATGATGCCCGACATGGACGGCATCACCGTATGCGAAACCATACGCATGCAGCACAATGATGTGCCTATCCTTTTCCTCTCTGCCCGCAACAGCAGTGCCGACCGTGTAGAGGGGCTGCGCAAGGGTGGCGACGACTATCTTACCAAGCCCTTCAATCTGGAAGAGCTGCTGCTGCGTGTAGATAAGCTGGTGACCAAGAACAAGAAGATGAGAGAGCCACAGTCAGTAAGTGATATATATGAGTTTGACGGCTGTGTGATAGACTTTGGCGCGCATGAGTGCAAAGACAAGAATGGGCAGATGCAGGAACTGAGCAAGAAAGAAGCTGCCCTGCTGCGCCTGCTTACAGAACATGAGGGCGAGGTAGTATCGCGCGAGCAGATACTGCAGATAGTATGGGGCTACAACGTATATCCCACAACCCGCACCATAGACAACTTCATCCTCAACTTCCGCAAATTCTTCGAAAAAGACAGCCGCAACCCCCGCCACTTCCATTCCATAAGAGGCATCGGGTATAAGTTTACGAAGTAGGTTATATCATTAACCCCTTAACCCCCTCAGCCTTTCCACGGCATCATTCAGCGTTTCTTCTTTTTTGGCAAAGCAGAAGCGTATGAGCCTGTCGTCCTTACCGGTACTGTAGAAGGCGCTTACGGGTATGGTGGCTACGCCATATTCTTTGGTGAGCCATTCGGCAAACTGATGGTCGGGCATATTGCTGATGCGCTCATAGCCTGCCACCTGAAAGTAGCTGCCCTGTGTGGGGGTATGTATGGTAAAGGGGGTGTCGGCCATCAGTGACAGGAAGTGATTGCGCTTGCGCTCCATCACGCTGTGTATGGGTTCTGTACCATTTGCCAGGTGAGCAGCCAGTGCATACTGTGCGGGGGTATTTACCGTAAAGCACAGAAACTGGTGTATGCGGCGGAAGGCCGTAGTAAGCTCAGGCGGCGCTATGCAGTAGCCCATCTTCCAGCCGGTATTGTTATACACCTTACCAAAGGAGAAGAGCGCAAAGCTGCGCTGCCGCAGCTCTTCATGCTCCAGCACTGAGTAGTGCCGCTGCCCGTCAAACACCAGCTGCTCATATACCTCATCAGACAGGATAAGGATATCTGTATCGCGCACCAGCGCCGCCAGCTGGTCCCAGTCTTCCCGGCTCCATATAGCGCCGGTAGGGTTGTGCGGGGTGTTGATGATAATGGCTCGTGTACGTGCCGTAATGGCATCGGCCACCCGCTGCCAGTCTACCGTAAAGGAGGGTGCAGAAAGGGGCACAGATACTGCCTTTGCGCCATTCATCTCTATATTGGGTATGTAGCTGTCATAGGCTGGCTCCAGTACTATTACCTCATCTCCCGGCTGTAGTATGGCCGTAAATGCTGTGTATATAGCGTAGGTAGCGCCGGGTGTAATGGTAATCTCCGTGTCGGGGTCTATGGCCAGGCCATAGCGCTGTGCAAAGTTGGCAGCCACAGCCTGCCGCAGCAGGGGCAGGCCCGTCATAGGTGCGTACTGGTTATATCCATCGGTAGTGGCCTTGGCCAGCGCAGCAGACAGCCGCTCATCTATATGAAAGTCAGGAAACCCCTGCGACAGATTGATGGCATTGTGCTGCTGTGCCAGTGCACTCATTACGGTGAATATAGTAGTGCCTGTGGCGGAGTGTTTCTGTGGTAACTGCATACCTGCAATATAGTAAAAACACAGCGCTCTACTGTCCCGTTACACATTCATGCGGTTTGCGGTCGGCAGGTGGTTTCGTGCCACTGCGTCTGTTGGTAGCTTTTATCTGCCGCACAGCGGGGCAGTTTACCGTATGGTACACCTTTGACGATGAGCTGGTGGTCCAGTAGTATTGTGTAGCTGTGGCAGCAGGCTGTGCAGCCGCATTGCCGCTGGCCTGTATCCACACCGGGGAGGTCCATGCACGGTCGCCGCCGGCCTGCTTAATGCGCAGGTAGCAGAAGGAGCTGCCCGCCATAGCATGTGCCACAGGGAGTGTATGCAGCCCGTTACCTTTCACACGGGTGCGGCTCACTATACCATCTGTCTCTTTATGATTTCTGGCGGCGGTGCTTACCTCTGGCTGTATGCTGCTCATTACCACCTCCACATCATAGCCTGCGCCTGCCTCGTCGGCATCGCGCAGCAGTACACTCAGTTGCAGCGCTCCGGCTGTTTTTGTGTGCAGGGTAGCACCCATTACAGAGTCATTCACGTACAGTACAGCCGTAAGGTTTTTATCCTCTGTTACAAATGTTCTGTTTCGGCGGAAGGCATCATACAGCATTGCCTCAGAAAGTGCAGGAGCCACCACACCCGTGCGGGCATCGGTCACAGTACCCCATGTGCGGTAATGATTGTCCTGCCCGGCCGACGGGCTTACATGTATGCCCTGCTTCAGGTAAAAGAAATAGTCATTGGCATTGTCGTGATAGTGATAATCTTCAGTGCGGGTTTGTGCCATGGCAGGGCCACTCAGCAGCTCTATGAGGTGGGTGTAGGGTTGCATAACGCCGGCCCAGTTGCTGAAAGCGGGGCCCAGGTCGCCGGCATCAATGCCGTAGTCGTTATACATGCGGCGCTTTTCCTTATCGCTGCCTGCAGTAGCAAACAGGTCCTGCTCCACCTCCGGATGGTTCAGCTGTATCACAGCGCCGGGGGCTGCTGTGCGCAGGTGGTCCAGTAGTAGGCGGTAGTTACCGTTCTCAGTAGTAAGCACATGGTCCACACCCAGCACATTCACATGGTTGCCGGTAGAGATGGTAGAAAACTCCTGCCCGTACAGCGCTACAAAGCGCCTGTCGGTAGCATTATGTGCGGCCTGTATGAGTGGGGTGAGCGTTACCTGCTCACTGCGGTAGGTGCCACCGGTTTTCCACTTACGGGTTACGGTTACATTCCTGTTGCCGTTGTACAGCTCATGCATGCGTGCTATGGATATCCCATCCTTCCGCTCTCCCGCGCCCGACTCTGCCTCTATATGGTTGTGCGGCGTTACTGCAAAAAAGTGCAGGCCTGCCTTGCGGGCCATAGCATAGGCTTCAGCGGGAGTGCCGCTGCCATCGCATATCATAGTGTGTGCGTGCAGCAGGCCATAATACACATGCAGTGAAGTATCGGGCCGGGCGGTGGCGGTACAGGAAAGCAGCAGGAATAGTGGTAGTATATACCGGTGCATAGCAGTGGCTGAGGTAGTGGTGAAAAAAGAAAAAACCCGCCACCGGGGCGGGTTTCAGATGTCGTTGCTCGTGTCAGTACTCGTCCTCGTTGAAGAAGAAGTCTTCCTGCGTCGGATAGTCGGGCCAGATATCCTCAATGCCTTCGTAAATCTCACCTTCATCATCCAGCTCCTGCAGGTTTTCTACCACCTCAAGCGGTGCGCCTGAGCGAATGGCGTAGTCTATCAGTTCGTCTTTGGTAGCGGGCCACGGCGCGTCTTCGAGATGTGATGCCAGTTCAAGTGTCCAGAACATATTATAGTGAATTTAATTATTTAGCGATTTCGGCAAATGTAAGAGAAAAAACAAAAAACCAAAGACAAATTTTGGTCAATAAAATTCTCAGAAACATTATATAACAAGCCATTATGAAAATCGCTTCTGATGGGGTCATCCTTAAAATTTTATGGATAACTTGCAGGGTTCATTGGCGAATTGTCGCAACCGGGTTATATATGCTATCTGCAAAAGGTCTCTCCAAAAAGTATGCCACGTTTACGGTGGTAAATGATGTGTCGCTGGATGTGGCACGGGGCGAGATTGTTTCTGTTACAGGTCCTTCTGGTGCCGGTAAGAGTACCCTGCTGCACCTGCTGGGTGGCCTGGATAAGCCCGATGCCGGCAGCGTGCTCATAGATGGTACTGACCTGCTGAAACTCCCTGCCAAAAAACAGGCACGTTTCCGCAATGACCACATAGGCTTTGTATTTCAATTTCATCATCTGCTGCCTGAGTTCTCGGCGGTGGAGAATGTATGCATGCCGCTATGGATAAAGGGGCTGGGTAAAAAAGAGGCAGCAGAGAAAGCAAGGGAGATGCTGGCTGTGGTAGGCCTGTCGCACAGGCTGGAAAATAAGCCGTCAGAACTATCGGGCGGTGAGCAGCAGCGCGTGGCCATAGCAAGAGCATTGGTTACAGGCCCATCGGTAGTAATGGCCGATGAGCCTACCGGTAACTTGGACAGTGAGAATGCGCATCTCATTCACCGGCTGTTTCTGGACCTGCGCCAACAGCTGGGGCAGACATTCATTATGATAACGCATAATGATGCTCTGGCCCTTATGACAGACCGCACACTGATGATGCAGGATGGCCGCATAGTAAATGAGCGGCGCAACGGTCGTTAATGTTATAAAACCATACCGGCTACAGAAACCTGCCCTGCATCTGCTACCTTTACATCTGTATCCGGGTTTGTATAGCTATGATGAAGTATTTCCGTTACTATCCGTGGGGCATGCAGTTGGTGCTGTTCCTGCTTATGACGTTCACCTTTCTTTCGGGCGCATCAGTTATTGTGTATAGTCTGTTTCCCCGTTTGTCGGGTATGCCGCTTTCGGTGCTTACCGATATAGGTCCGTCATCTACACGGCAGGCAGTGCGGGCGTTTCTTACAGTGCAGGGGGTACAGAGTTCCTTTATCTTCCTGCTACCGGCTGCGGTATTTGCTTACCTTACCCACCCACGCCCGGGAGGGTATCTGGGGCTGAGAATGCCGGGACGCAGCACACACTGGATACTGGCCATTACCCTTATGGCAGGGGCTATGCCACTGCTCACGGGCCTGCAGGAGCTTATGAGTCACATAGACTTCGGGGCAGAGGTAAAGAAGAGCCAGGAAGCACAGGAGGGCATTATGAAAGCCCTGATGACCATGCCATCCTTTGGCGACTTTATTGCCACCTTTCTGGTAGTGGCTATAATACCAGGTATAGGCGAGGAGTTGTTTTTCAGAGGGGTGTTCATGCGTTTCTCTGCACAGCGCAGCCGCAACATGGTTATTCCGGTACTGTTCTCTGCAATAGTGTTTTCCTATGCGCACTTCAATGTATATGGAGGGCTATCCATTTTCATAGCGGGTGTGCTGCTGGCGCTTATCTACTACTTTACCGGCTCGCTGCTGGTGAGTATGGCGGCCCATATTTTCTTTAACGGAATACAGATAGTACTTAACTATGCCGGTAACAGCAATCCTGCCATGAAGCAGGCTATAGAAACTGATTCTATGCCGGTGTCAGCACTGCTGGCCGGTGCAGTTGTTTTTGGTATATCGCTGTGGCTGCTGATAAAAACAAAGACACCGCTACCCGCAGGCTGGACAGCCGATTTCTCTCCTGCCGAAATAGAGGAGATGAAAAGAGAGCGCGACAGTGAGTGATACCAGACACCGGGTATAACCACCGGTACATTAAAGCCGTTATATTTACAATCCTTATGGATCTGAAGAAGTTCAAAGACACCGTAGTACGGAAGAAAAAGTCACTATCCGGCTTTCTGGACCAGCTGGAAGAGCTGGTGCCACCTGATATGCAGGAGATAGTGGAGCAGGCAGATGCTGAAGTGTGGAAAGAGATAGACTGTACTACCTGTGCCAACTGCTGTAAGGCAATGACCCCTACCTACTCACCACAGGATATAAAACGCATAGCTGCTCACCTGGGTATGACAGCAAAAGCGTTTCGCGATAAGTGGCTGTACAAAGAAGAGGAGACCGGCGACTGGATGAACCGTACACAGCCGTGCCAGTTTCTGGTAGATGATAAGTGCTCCATTTATGAGGTACGCCCTGAAGATTGTGCCGCATTTCCCCATCACAATCTGAAGCCATTTGATATATACGGAGATACTTACAAGGCCAATCTGAATCATTGCCCTGCCACGCTGCTGCTGGTAGACAAGGTAAAGAAACACGTAGAGCGGGAATACATATGGCCGGCACAGCTACCGGAGAAACAGTAGCAGAATAAGAAATGCCTGATGATGACGGAATTTAGTTGCGGCAGGCAACAAATATGAATGGGGTATTCTTCTTTTCCCTTAGTGCGGCACGCACCTTGCCGGGATGTTTTATGATCTTATACTTCTGAAGGTCATATACTTCAAGACAGTTTACATACTCCTGACTGATGCTTATACGTTTCATGTATAACTCCAGAAAGCGCGCAGAGCTGCCATCCGTCGCACCAATGTTTCTGATGTATTGATTCCAGACTCTGTCCCTGTCCTTGTACCACATAACGATAATTTTTGTTTCGGGGAGTACTGGTGTTTTCTTTGTTACTACCTGTATTTCTTGGGTGGCTTATAGTTACCCATAATATCAGATCCACAGCCACAGTTGCGGCTGCTGCGGCATCCCTCCGTGAGGATGGCAATGCCACACACTACAAACAAATAAACCACCAGACGCCTTACCGTTGTTCCTTTCATAAAATCTACTTTTGTAAAAATAGAGAATATTGCTCAATCATACTCCCAAAAATATTCTGGTAGCTCCTCTGGACTGGGGTGCCGGGCATACCACCCGTTGCATTCCGCTCATGAGGCATATACTGGATGCGGGACACCGGGTAATATTTGCCGGTAATGACCGGCAGCAGGCTATCATAAACTCAGAGATGGGTGATGATGCCGTTACTATGGTGCACCTGGAGGGGTATAACATCACTTATTCCCCACTCAACCGTATAGCACAGGCCGGCCTGCTGCTGCAGGCACCGTCTGTAATGGCAGCTATCCGTAATGAGCAGCAGTGGCTCAGGGCTGCGGTAAAGCAGTATCAGATAGACGGCATCGTATCTGACAATCGTTACGGATTATATCACAGCTCTGTACCCTCGGTTATCATCACCCACCAGCTCAGGGTACTGAGTGGTATGGGTCGCCTGCCCGATAATATAGTACAGCGGCTGCACTACCGGTGGCTATCCCGTTTTGGTGCGGTGTGGGTGCCCGATATGCCGGGTGCAGATAACCTGGCCGGGCAGCTTTCCCGGCCGGCGGTATTGCCTCCCGGTACCCATTATCTGGGTTTGCTTTCCCGGTTTTCGGGTATGGTTTTACCGGAGAAAGATACCGACCCGGACCGCTTGCTGGTGCTGCTGTCTGGGCCGGAGCCACAGCGCACTATACTGTCACAAATACTATGGCCTCAGGTAGCAGCATACCATGGGCCTGTTGTTTTTGCAGAGGGGAGCGATAGTGCAGCCGCCCCGGCAGTTATACCCCCGCATGTATGCTGGCATAAGCGGCTGTCTGGTACAGCGCTGGCCACAGAGATAAGTTGTGCCGGCATGGTTATATGCCGCAGCGGCTACTCTACACTTATGGACCTGGGTGTTTTTGATGCCAGAGCTATACTCATTCCCACCCCCGGGCAAACAGAGCAGGAGTACCTGGGCCGCATTATGCAACAGCAGGGCCATTATTACTGCACCCCACAGTCGGGTTTTTCACTGGAGCAAAGTCTTAAAAAGGCTCAGGGCCTGAAGGATGCTTCAGGCCCTGAGCGCAGAGTATTTGATATTCATAAAGAGGTGGTAAGCCAGTGGCTCACTACACTATGAATCAGAAGAAGTCATAAGCACGACGTGCCATATTGATGCGGATACCACCGTAGAAGTAGGTAGTCTTCAGCGCACTGGTGGCTGTACCGGTAGTAGATGAGTGCGGGTATGCTCCGGCTACATTCTCATAGTTGCGGTACACACCACCTATATCAATGTACAGGTTTCTGCGTATCTGGTAAGAGGCATTCAGGCTCAGTATCTGGCAGCGGCTTTCAGGGCCGTTTATCATTTTTACACCATACTGCGTGGTGGCAGAAGGGTAGTTCTTGAATATGTTATTGCCAAAGTTGGCAGAGCCGGTATCATTACCGCGGCGGTACATAGTAGCGCGGGCAGTTAATACCAGGTTTTTCATAGGTTCATACCGTATCTGTCCTATGAACTTGACGAAGCCAGAGCCCAGCGGGTCGGCCAGAGGCTGGTTATAGTTGGTATAGTTGGCAATGGTGTCCTGTGCCGAGTAGGTGTAAGGGCGCACCACATCTGCTTCTCCCTGCAGGTCCAGGTTCTTTATACCAAAGGCATTGAAGTACTTGGCGCCTGCCTGTACACCCCATTTGTTGCCATACCACTGGTTGCCACCGGTCAGTTCTTTTATTCTGAACTCGTTCAGCAGCATCTGTCCGTATAGCTGAAAGTGTTTTGCTACCAGTGCCTTTCCGCTGAAGCCCAGAATAGACTTATCACCGGCGCCATTATAACGGCTCATAGCGGTGGTCAGTATTATCGGGTTCAGATAAGAGATTTCATATCCGCCTGTACGGGCAAATACCTGACCTTCAAACAGGCCCAGATTCAGCCAGCGGGTTACATTGGCATTCAGGTAGCGCATAGTGGCATATTTGTGCGGCAGTACCTGGTCACCACCTTTCAGATATTGAGGTGTCAGCTCCAGATACAGGCACTCATAGTTCAGCTTCCATATGCGTGTCTGAATCCTCATAAAAGGCATGTTCGATGAGTTGTCGGTAAGAAACAGGCTGGTGAAGCCATCGCCTATAAAATGCTTGCCATAGCCAAAGGATGCATTGACATGATTCTTCACAATGTCTGCATTTACATAACCACTCACCTGCAGGTAGTCATACGCGCCAAACTGATCCAGTGGTCGCTTGAAGTAGTCTGCACCCGGTACTGCTTCATGGCGCTTCCGTACCCAGTTATTGACAAAATAAGGGTAGCGCTCCTGGTTATCGGTAATCATGGTATAAAAGCCTATCTTCTTTGCTATCCAGCCCCGCACCTCTGCACCCTGGCTATTGGTCCGGGTAAGCTGGGGTATATCATAATTTGTTGCCGGGTCGGCACCAATGTTGTTATTCTGTATCAATGCCTGTACACCTGCTACCGGGTTTACTACTACAAAGAAGTTGTCCGTCTTTGCATATATCATGTTGTACTGCTTGCGGTAGAAGGTATTGAGAATAGGGTGTTTTGAATCTTTAGCCCCGTTCTCGTCATGGGCCCACTCACCACTTTCCGATACCATCTGGCGCATATTATAGTTGTCTATGTCACTCAGGTACTTCCTTATGCCCGGTTCTGACGTATCACTGTGCTGCAGTGCTTCTATAAAATGTACAATATTCCTTCTGGATTCTGGTTTGTCACCATTTGCCAGACTGTCACAAAGCCGTCCGTTGAGTGTTTCCCAGCGGTCCAGGTTGTGATAGCCATCACTGCCCAGTTTCAGAAACGTAGTCTGTGCATAAAGGGAAAGAGATGTAAGAGCGGTAACAGAGCAGAGTAAGACCTTTTTAACCATATGTGCAGATTTTTGCAGTCTGTATTTGGTAGCTTTGCAGCTACACCATATACAGTCCTGTTTCAGGGCGAAGTTAGTAATATGACTGCAAAACTTATAAAAGGCGCTACCGTAGTTAACGAAGGTATAAGCAAGGTACAGGATGTACTTATAAAGAATGGACGCATAGAGCGTATAGACGCATCTATTCAGTTGCCGGCAGGCTGTGAAGAAATAAATGGTGAGGGGCTGCACCTGCTGCCCGGGGTTATTGACGATCAGGTACATTTCCGTGAGCCGGGACTTACCCATAAGGCCAATATTGCCTCAGAGGCACGCGCTGCAGTAGCCGGGGGTACTACTACCTTTATGGAAATGCCTAATACCAATCCGCCGGCGCTTACTCAGGAGCTGCTGGAGCAGAAGTATGCCATAGGTGCGGCTACATCTGTAGCTAACTATTCCTTTTTCATGGGTGTATCAAACAATAATGCCGATGAGGTGCTGCGTACCAATGACAAGAAGAAGGATGTATGTGGTGTGAAGATATTTATGGGTTCCAGCACCGGCGATATGCTGGTGGACAACTATGTAACCCTGCGAAAGATATTTTCAGAGTCAGAGCTGCTTATAGCCACACATTGTGAGGATGAGCAGATAGTTAAGGTCAATAAGGAAAAGTATGCCGATGCCAATGATGCATCGTTTCACCCCATTATACGCAATGAAGAAGCATGTTTTGCAAGTTCCTTCTCTGCAGTACAGCTGGCCAAACAGTGCGGTACCCGCTTGCACATACTGCATATTACTACTGCGCGCGAGCTGCAGCTGTTTACAAATATGCTGCCGCTTACAGATAAGCGCATTACCTCAGAGGTTTGTGTGCATCACCTGCACTTTACTGCTGCCGACTATGCCCGGTATGGCAATCTCATAAAATGTAACCCGGCCATCAAAGCTGCCAAAAATAAGGAAGCACTCTGGCGGGCTCTTCTGGACGACAGGCTGGATATCATAGCTACCGACCACGCCCCCCATACATGGGAAGAGAAGTCGCAGCCATATCAGCAGGCGCCGGCGGGAGTGCCGCTGATACAGCACTCGTTGCTGCTTATGCTGCAGTATGTAAAAGAAGGTCGTATATCCATAGAGAAGGTGGTGGAGAAGATGGCTCATGCCCCTGCTCAGTGCTTCAGTATAGCAGAGCGCGGCTATATAAGGGAGGGCTACCATGCCGACCTTGTACTGGTAGATATGAACGGTGGCTACACCGTTACCAAAGAGAATATCCTGTATAAATGTGGCTGGTCGCCTTTTGAAGGGCACACCTTCCCGGCACGTATACACACCACATTTGTAAATGGCGATATAGCCTGGACCGATGGCCGTGTTATAGATACGGTAAGGGGACAGCGGCTTACGTTCCTTCGTTAATAGCATTATCGTTTTTTCAGATAGGAATTGTGCGGCAGGGTATTAATACCCTGCCGCGGGTATATTCTGCCTGTTATAAACACATGTTTTCAGTCGCAGTTACAGGTACCTCATTATTAAAATGTGTACAACTGCTGAAAGTTTTTATCCGTTAATTTTATTGATTATCAATTAGTTGCAAAGGTGTCATAAAAATTCTTAATAAAATTCTTGGCACTATCAATAGCCCATCTTACCTTTGCGCTCCCAATTTTTATAATTTATTACCCGCCTCAGCGGATAAACAATTAACAGGTGATGAGACACTTAAGTTTTAAGACAAAATCAGCCAACGAGACCATCGTAAAACGCGATTGGTTCGTTGTTGACGCTACCAACCAGACGCTGGGCCGCATGAGCTCTAAGATTGCTTCTGTGCTTCGTGGCAAGAACAAGGCGTACTATACGCCTCACTTCGACTGTGGCGATTATGTAATCGTTGTAAACTCAGGAAAAGTAGTACTTACAGGTAATAAGCTGGAAGACAAAGAATATCAGACATACTCTATGTACCCAGGTGGCCAGAAAATTGAAACTGCCAAAAACCTGATCGGCCGCCGCCCTAATCTGATGATAGAGCGTGCAGTAAAAGGTATGCTGCCTAAAAATCGTCTTGGCCGTGCTATGGCTAAGAAGCTGTTCGTTTATGAAGGTGCTGAGCATCCGCACAAAGCACAGACTCCTAAACCAATGAGCATCTAATCTATTCCAAACAAAAAGTATAAAATCATTATAATATAATGGAAAAACAGAAAAACGCCGTTGGCCGCCGTAAGGAAGCTGTAGCCCGTGTATATGTAAACAAGGGTACCGGTAACATCACTGTTAATGGTAAGGAATACAAAGCGTATTTTCCTATAATGTATCTCCAGAATCAGGTGGAACTTCCCCTGAAAATGATTGATTCACTCTCAGCATTCGACATCGTTGTCAATGTACAGGGTGGTGGTCCCAAAGGCCAGGCAGAAGCTATCAAGATGGGTATTGCACGCGTACTGTGCGAAATCAATCCTGAATATCGTCCGGCACTGAAGAAAGAAGGGCTGATGACACGTGACAGCCGTTCTGTAGAACGTAAGAAATTTGGTAAGCGCAAAGCTCGTCGCAGCTTCCAGTTCTCTAAACGCTAATCGGGGCTACGTTCAATTTATTTATTTAACAATCAAGAAATTATTCAAATGGAAGATAATAAAACATTGCACCAGCAGCTCCTTGAGGCAGGCGTACACTTCGGTCACCTGAAAAAGAAATGGAACCCAAAGATGCTGCCGTACATCTTCGCTGAGAAGAATGGCATCCATATAATAGACCTTAACAAGACTATCGACGGTCTTGACGAGGCTGCAGCTGCACTCAAGTCTATCGCTAAAAGCGGTAAGAAAATAATGTTTGTAGCTACTAAAAAGCAGGCAAAAGAGATAGTTGCAGAAGCTGCTGCAAGTGTCAATATGCCTTTCGTTACTGAGCGTTGGCTGGGTGGTATGCTCACTAACTTCAGCACTATCCGTAAGAGCGTTAAGAAAATGCTGAGCATTGAAAAAATGCTGATAGATGGCACTATGGATAGTGTTACCAAGAAAGAGCGCCTTACACTTACCCGTAGCAAAGACAAAATGGAGAAAGTACTGGGTGGTATCTCTCAGATGAGCCGTATCCCTGCTGCTATCTTCATGGTAGACATCAGCCATGAGCACATTGCGCTGGCCGAGGCTAAGCGTCTGGGTATCACTACCCTGGCTATGGTAGATACTAACAGTGATCCTACTAAGGTTGACTTCGCAGTACCATCTAATGATGATGCTACAAAGTCTATCGCTATCATCACTCAGTACCTCACTGCTGCCATCATGGAAGGTCTGCAGGAGCGTGCTCAGATGAAAGAAGCTGAAGACGAATCACAGGAGGAAGAAACAGAAACACGTGGCCGTAACATGGATATGGCTGAAGACGAGGGTGACGGTGGTCGCCGTGGTGGCGGCGGTGGCCGTGGCCGTGGTGCCGGAGCTGGTGCTTCAGGCGGTGGTCGTGGTCGCTCTGGTGCTGGTGGTGGCGCAGGTCGCTCCGGCGCAGGTGGTCCGGGCCGTGGTGGTCGTCCAGGTGCTGGCAGCCGTCCGGGCGGTGGCAGATAATGCACACAACCATACAATTAAAATAAGTTTAACATCACTAAAGCCCCACATTTGGGGCTTTAGTGATAAAATGCGATTTTTGCAGCCTCAAATCTAAATCAATTTAAAAAATCTCATAAAATGAGCACAGTTACAGTATCGGCAGCAGAAGTAAACAAGCTGCGCCAGCAGACAGGAGCAGGTATGATGGATTGCCGTAAGGCCCTCATTGAAAGCAATGGCGACTTTGAAGCCGCTATCGACTACCTGCGTAAGAAAGGTCAGAAAGTTGCTGCTAACCGTAGCGACCGCGATGCAAAAGAAGGTGTAGTGATAGCTAAAGCTAACGCTGAAAACACTTACGGTATCGTTATGAACCTCACGTCTGAAACCGACTTTGTGGCTAAGAATGCTGAGTTCATCGAGTTCGCTCAGCAGATAGCTGACATTGCCCTCAACACTAAAGTTACATCTATCGAAGACCTGAAAGCATGTGCTATGGACGGTGCTACTGTAGGTGAAAAACTGATGGAAGTTGTAGCTAAGATAGGTGAGAAGATAGACGTATCACGCTTTGAGCAGGTTACTGCCGCTGCTGTGGTTCCTTACATCCACTCAGGTTACCGTATAGGTGTGCTTGTAGCGCTCAACCAGGCTGCTAACGAAGCTATTGTTACTGCAGGCCGCGATGTGGCTATGCAGATAGCTGCTATGAATCCACTGGCTGTTGACGCTGATAACGTTGCACCGGAAGTGGTAGAGCGCGAAAAAGCAATCGCTGTTGAGCAGATCGTTGCTGAAGGCAAAGCTGCTGATATGGCTGAGAAAATTGCTGCAGGCAAGCTCAACAAGTTCTTTAAAGAGAACACCCTGTTGCCACAGGCTTTCGTAAAAGACAACAGCAAAACTGTAGGTGACTACCTCACCAGCGTTAGCAACGGTCTTACTGTAGTATCATTCTCTCGTATAGCAGTGGGTTCCTAATATTAATTTTTCTTTATTTGTAAGCCGGAGTCAGCACCCTGACTCCGGCTTATTTTTTATCCGGGGCCTGCTTTTTACGGGTACAGATGCTGCCGAAAAGGTGCAAAGCCATGGTGGTAGCCACTTTTCGGCAATTTACTTGACACTACTGTTTTTTTATCACTATATTTATAGCCCTGTTTATTATACAGGTACTTTTACTACATAATACATGACGATCATGACCAGAGCCAGGATACATACATTATGGCAGTATAGGGCATGCCTGCTGCTTGCCGCCCTGCTGTTGGCAGGCACTGCAGATGCCCAGCTTTCGTTAAAACGCCAGAAGTATGACAGTATAGCTGCCCGCTATAGTAAAGAGCATGCGGTATATCTTGAGGAGTCGCACAGTATTGTGATTTCTGAGCGGGATGGTGAGCTCACAGCCCGCAGTACTGTGGTGGATGAGAAACTGTTTATCAGTGAAAAGTCGCTCAACACTTTTAATCACGATAATATTTATGGTGGTACATTCACATGGGTTACAGATGCCAGCGCAGATGTATGGCTGCCATGGGAGAATGACTATAAAATGTCGCGTAGTGTTACCCGCAATGGTCATGTAAATCCCCATTATACAGGTCTTAAAAAAGGGGCCATTACCCGCACCTCGTTTGTGCAGGAGCATGGGGAGCTGCGCATGCTGCCCGGCTTTGTATTTGGGAATAACATTCCTGTACTCAATTCTGTTTTTGAAGTAAAAGCGCCTAAGTATGTGAAGATGGGCTTTCTGCTCAAAGGTGCTGATACCAGCCGCATCAGGCGTACTGTCATTGACGACGGGGGGTATATCATTTACCGCTTTACGGCACATAACCTACCGGCATATAAAAGCTATACAGGTGTGCCATCAGGCCTTTACTATCTTACGCATGTTATCCCGTATGTGAAGTCATTCCGTATGACAGGGGCTAAGAAAGATTCTGTACTGAATGGTACGCTGGATGCGCACCACCGCTATGAGTACAACTTTGTAAACGGACTTAACTATAAGACAGATACATTCCTTACACAGAAGACTGCCGAGCTCATTCGCGGCGTGCATTCCGACCGTCAGAAGGTGGCACGTATATACGATTGGGTGCAGAAAAACTTTCACTATGAGGCCCTGTTTGTTACAGACATGGAAGGTTTTGTACCAAACCCTGCCGATACCGTGTTCAAACGCGCGTATGGCGATTGTAAAGACATGTCCAGCATACTCTGTGCCATGTATCAGAAGGCAGGCATACCTGCTTACTGCGCTGTAATAGGTACGGACGATAAGCCATATACACATGATGAGATAAAAACGCAGCACCTCTACAACCATATGATATGTGCTGTAAAGCTGGATGGTGAATGGGTATTTCCTGATGGTACTACTGACACGCATCCTCTGGGTGCCGACAGGCATGATATTCAGGGCAAGGAAGCAATGATTATGCTGGATAAAACGCATCATGAAATTGTGAAAATACCGGAAGCGCCTGCATCACGTAGCGGGGTTACAGATAATACCGTTATTAATCTTTCTTACAATGATGTGTCGGGCACTACTACTCAGCGTTACCGCGGCTACTCAGCCTGGATGCTGGCAGATGCTCTTGATGAGCGCCACCGTAAGGAAGACCGGGACGATTTTATAAAAGCGTTGATAATGCGCGGCAGCAATAAGTTTATGCTGGACAACTATACCGTTGATGCCGGAACTTACGGTGATAAAGACGTGACCGTCACCGCACATTATTCTATAGGCGATTATGTGCAGCATGTAAAACGCGAATACTTTGTGAACATGAACATGAAGCGCACATTCACCAATCTGCGTATGAACGATACCGACCGTCACTTCCCTATATACCTTCCCTGGAAGCGTACGATAAAAGAAACGGTAACGCTCAATATTCCCAGAGGCTTTCATGTAAGCCATGTGCCAAAGGCTGCCAAAGGTGGTGTAAAAGGCCTGTGGAGTTATAATATCTCTTACAGGGTCAATAACAGCAACCGTACAGTTGTACTCACACGCGAGTATGTACTGAATACAATGAAAATAGAGCCGTCACAGTTTGCTGCCAACAATAAACTGGTAGATCAGCTTAAGAAACTTTATAAAGAAACTGTAGTGCTCACTGCCAATTAATAAGGGGCTATATGAAAAAACTTTCCGTATTTACTGTCTTGTTATCTGCGCTTACACTTACAGTTGCTGCACAGAAAAAGAAGCTGTATCTGTCTCAGAATCCCGAGTGGATAGAGTGGGCCGACTCTCCCCGCATTCATCCCGTACCACCTGAGCATGCTACACAGCCTGCTATAATGCTGCTCAATGAGGTAAAGATAGACTACCGTGTAGAAGGGGCAGATATAGTGAAGCACACTACACTGCACCGCCTCATAAAAGTACTGGATAACAGGGGTATAGAGCGCTATGCCACCATAGAGGTGCCGCTTAACAGAGGTACAAAAGTACCTACGGTAGAGGCCCGCGTTATATCGCCCGACGGACGTATACAACAACTCTCGCACAAACGGTTGCTTTATGCGCTTAATGAGAAAGGTACTTACTCACTCATCCTCCCTACCGAGGGTGTGGGTATCAACTCTGAGATAGAGCTGCTGGTAAAGGAGATAAACCCGAAAGATAACTTTGGCACCGTAAACTTCCAGTTCGATATACCGGTAGCTAAAACACATTTCCTGCTTACCTATCGTAAGAATATGAGCATTGACGGGAAGAGCTTCAACGGCTTCCCTGAGCTCACGCCAGAAATGGAAGGCTCCAGAATGCAGTATAAAGTGGTGCTGAAAGAAATACCCGCACTGCTGCCCGAGGAGAACAGCTACTACGACCTGCACCGCATGCAGTTCAGGTATCGCCTCAGCTACTACTCGCCCAATGAGAGCGAAGAAAAAATAAAGCTCAATACTTATAATAACCTCGCCCGTAAGATATGGGATGAGAACTACGAGTACTCTGATAAGGAAATGCGCGCGGTAAATCAGTTCCTTACAGAGCTGGGTGTACATGCCGGCGATGATGATGAGAAGAAGATACGTAAGATAGAGCTGGGCATAAAGAAGCATATAGTACTGTATCCTTATGTAGACTATGAAGAGCGCCGCGAGATAGAAGGCGTGAAAGAGCAGCGCTCTATGTCGCTGTTTGCTCCCGGCTATGAAGATCCCCGCCAGGTGCTGGATACGGTGCTGGAAAAGAAAGCTGCTTCCTACAAGGGTTATGTGCGTCTTTTTGCAGCATGTCTTACCCAGGCAGGTGTACGCCATAATATAGGCTGGGCATGGGAGCGCGATGAGTATCTGGCCAATGTAAGCTTTGAGAGCTGGGCAGGCCTTAACCATACGCTCATCTATTTCCCATCCACACACAGGTTCCTGAGTCCTACATCTAAGTCGTTGCGCTATCCTGTTATACCTTCCGGCCTTGCTGCCAGTAAAGGTGTGTTCTGCGTTATGCCGCCCAAGGGTGCTATTGACGGACGTATGTACAGGGTAAGGAGTATCAATGCACTCTCTGAAAATGAGTCGCGCAGCGATATCAACGCCTCGCTCACATTTACTAAAGGCATGGATGCAAAGGTAGATATAGCCCACTCATGGTATGGCTATGATGCCGCAGGAGTACGCACCCGCCTGCCTATGGTGCGCCCCGAGAATATGCAGAAATATGTAGCCGGCCTGTTCGACTTTGTAGATAACCCTGCCGAGGTACTGAGCTACAGCTTCTCAAACGATGATGTAAGCAACTATAATACCAACAAGCCTGTAGTACTTACCGCTAAGGTAGATGCATCTGGCCTTATCAATAAAGCAGGCTACCGCTATCTGATAAATGCGGGTAAGCTTATCAATGATCAGGTGAACATGTATGACAACCGTCCACGTAAGACGTCGGTAGATGTTGCCTATCCTAACTCTTCACGCCACACCATCACTATCAATATCCCTAAAGGATATAAGATACTGAACCCTGAGGCGGCCCGTATCAGTGCCGACTACCTCAATGGCGATGTAGAGACCGTTATCAGCTTCACATCTGACTATAAGCTGGTAAAAGACGCCCGCAATGGCGACCGCCTGGTGATAACTGTAGAGGAAATGTACAAGCAGCTCCACTTCTCCACACTGGAGTATGAGCGCTTCCGTAAAGTATTCAATGCCGCTGCCGACTTCAACAACGTTACCTTCGTCATGGTACGTAAGTAAGTAATACAGCTGTAAAGCATAAGCAAAAGAATGGGGTTGCGGTATCACCGCAACCCCATTCTTTTACACGGTTGTTTTATGTCATTCAGGTATAGCTATTGCACGTCATAGGGGCAATAATGTGTAATTTACAGAAGCGTTAATACTCATAATGCACTAAGCAGCTGCATATGGCCTACTATAAATGGACAGACGTAGAAGAGGGCAATGGGAAGTCTGCCCTGCGCAGGATTCTGTACCATTGTTTTGCTGGTGTCACGGTTCTGTTTCTGGCATTGATGGTAGCGTCCGGCATTCATGATGCATCTGATGTGCACCATGGGCGGTTTGTTATTGAAGTCTGTACCATGGGTGCCCATAATGCAGTTATCTACAACTATATTATTGCTACAATCTCCCTTTTAGCTGCCGGTGCTATCTGCTACAGCTGGCTGGGGCAAAGAAAGACCGTCACCATGCTCATATGTGCTTTTACTTATCCCCTTATCGCATTTTGCAGCTCTTTTGCAGAGTTTCTGCTAAGTGAGCACTGTTGTTGATTGTGTAATTCTTGTGTTAGTGCAGGTGCCTCAGTTATAGCCCTCAATATACCCGTAGAGAAAGACACCACAGGCCATGCCCGTTACCGGGTACGCAGGAAGGGCTATACATTCCCCGTATTCATCGGTAGAGGAGGCGTAGACTCCTTATTGGGTGTGTCTGTTTATCCCACTACCCACGTCATCAACAAAGGCACCATCGTATTTAGTGGAGACGTTGCTGGGGCTATTGATTATGCGGGTGGGTTGATTGAGTAGCGTTTGTTACTGCATTTTGTACTCTTAACATACTTGTTGCACTAATGCTCACATAGCGCTTAGTTGCCATGAATCGCCAAGGTAATTTTTCGTTGTTACTGCTTTTACTATACTCTGTAAATTGTTCTGTATATTTAGGCGTTTTTAATTTGTTGGTGTTCTTATTAAATCAGCCTTTAATGGAAGTAGCCTATAACCAATTTGAATTGCATTATTTCTTTTCCGATGATTCTCATGGATTTGATGCGACCGTAAGGAATGAATGCGAAAGGCAATTACTAAACTTATTTGATGAAATAGGTAGTGATTTAGAAGTTAGGGTTACAGTTGATGCAAAACCACCTCAAAATGGAGGCTTTGTTGAAATCTGGGAGTTCGTAGGGGCGAACAAGGAGGTTATCACCTTATTAGTGTCAATTCTAACTCTTATAATGTCAAGGATGCCTGTCCAAAATAAGAGGCTGACAAAATTGCAAATAGAGAATCTTGAAATTGATAATATAATAAAAAAAGAAGAACTAAAAAAACTTGGGATACAAAGCATTAAAAAAATTGACAATGGACTATTGACTAGAATTACCGAGTTTTTGGTAAAGAACTATAGGATTATATGGCGGAGATCGAATTTTTTTAAAAAAATTACTCAGTACAAGAGAATTAAAAAAATAACTATAAACAAATTGTTGGATTTCAAGCCTTCACCTGAAGTGGAGGTTCTCAATCTTAGAGATTTTGAACAGTTCATTTTATTTGATGAAAATATTCCTGATGTAACGGGCCAAATTGAAGACATTGATTTAATATCTTCTGCCTTGAAAAGGGGTAAATTTCTGTGGAAAGGGTTTATTAGAAAACGTATTATTGACTTTGAAATGCAAGATGAGAGTTTTAAACAGCACGTATTTCAAGGAGATATAATACACAACAATAAGGTAAAATTGAAAGTAGTATTAAACCATTCTAGGAAGATAGACGATTCAGGTAGGATTAAGATAACACGTTATTATGTAACAGAAGTTAAATGCTATTCAATAAATGGTGTGGAACAAGTTATAGATTAACTCTCTTTCACTGGGGCGCATTTGCCGCGTAGGCCAGTGCAAAGCCAACTCGTGCCTCATTTAGTTTGGTCAGTTTTCAGTCATCATTACATCCTCGCATACCCCATATACATCAGCGCAAAGATCACCACAGCGGCTGCTATACGGTAATAACCAAATGCCTTCAGGCCGTGCTTTTGCAGGAACCCTATAAATGTCTTGATGGCTATAAGCGCTACCACATAGGCTATGATATTGCCCACACCCAGCATGGCCAGGTTGTCTTTGTCTTTAAGCATTTCAGGATGCTCTTTAAATGCCTTCAGCAGCTTGTAGCCCGTAGCGGCCATCATGGTAGGCACCGCCAGAAAGAAAGAGAACTCTGCCGCAAACTTCCGCGACAGCCCCTGCTGCATACCACCTATAATGGTGGCAGCGCTGCGGCTGGTGCCAGGTATCATGGCCACCACCTGCCACATACCTACCCAGAAGCTCTTTTTATAACTCATCTCCTGCTCCCCGTCTATATGGCTCTTGCCGAACAGCTTTTCTACAAACAGCAGTACCACACCGCCCAGCAGCAGTGCTATAGCTACGGTGGCCGGGCTTTCCATCAGGTCATCTATCTTCTGGGAAAACAGATAGCCAAATACCAGCGCCGGAAATACCGCTACTATCAGCTTCATGTAAAAATCCATGCGCTTCAGGTCCAGAAACTTCTTCCAGTACAGCGTCACCACACTCAGTATGGCCCCCAGCTGTATACACACCTCAAACAGGTGTGCAAATTCCCGCTCGGCCTCGGTAGGTGTCTTGTCATGGTTCAGTATTGCATCTACTATTATCATATGTCCGGTAGACGATATGGGCAGAAATTCTGTAACGCCTTCTACTATGCTCAGTATTATGGTATCAAGCCAGGTCATGGATAGTTATGGTATGTTGATGTATTTATGGGTCTGCAGGGACAGTTGCCACTGCGGATGAAGTTTTATATAATCAATGATAAGCGGGGTCATAGCATCTCTTTTGCTCCATTCCGGCTGCAGGTATAGTTTGCAGCCCGGCTTGGTTTTGGCAGCATGCTGCTCGGCCCATTCAAAGTCGGTTTTGTTATACACCACCACCTTCAGCTCATTGGCCATTGCCAGAGATTCGCCCAGCGGAGCCTTGAACTTTTTGGGCGACAGCGTCACAAAATCCAGACTGCCACTCAGCGCATGTGCGCCCGATGTTTCTATGTGTATGCGAAAGCCCGCCGCATGCAGCGCATCGCACAGGGCTGTAAGGTTGTGCATAGCAGGCTCACCGCCCGTTATCACCGCCAGCCGCCCCTCATGGGCTGCGGCTACCTGCGCTATCTCCACATTGGTCATTAGGGGATGTGCTGCGGCATCCCAGCTTTCTTTCACATCGCACCACACACAGCCCACATCGCAGCCACCCAGCCTTATAAAGTAGGCTGCCTTTCCTGTATGCATTCCCTCACCCTGCAGGGTATAGAAATGCTCCATTACAGGATACTGCTCTATTTGCAATTCGTTATTCACTCTGGCATCTGTTTATGGCGCAAAGGTACACAATGCGGCATGCCGCAGTATTTATTTTAGGTGGTGTTATTCCCGTTGTATGGCTATATGCCTTTCTGCTTTGCAGCCTGCAGCGTGTTTTTCATCAGTCCGCATATGGTCATCAGCCCCACGCCCTTAGGCACTGGCGTTATGTAGCTGCACAGTGGTGCCACATTGTCAAAGTCCACATCGCCCACCAGGCGGCTGCCGCTCTTTCTGCTGGCATCCTCTATACGGTTTATTCCTACGTCTATTACTATAGCGCCCGGCTTTACCATATCGGCAGTTACATATCGGGGTTTGCCTATAGCAGCTATAATGATGTCGGCATTCAGGGTAAAGTCTTTCAGGTTGCGGGTGCGGGAGTGGCACAGCGTCACCGTAGCATTGCCGGGATTGCTGGCGCGGCTCATGAGTACACTCATGGGCGTACCTACTATATTGCTGCGGCCTATCACCACACAGTGCATGCCCGATGTGTTTATTTTATAGTACTCCAGCATCAGCATAATGCCGTATGGCGTAGCCGGCAGGAAGGTAGGCTGTCCCAGCACCATGCGCCCCTGCGATATTGGGTGAAAACCATCCACATCCTTACCCGGGTCTATGGCATTGATTACAGAGTCGGGCGATATATGTTCGGGCAGGGGTAGCTGCACCAGTATGCCATCTACAGCAGGGTCCTCATTCAGCCGCTGTACTTCTGCTATCAGGGCAGCCTCAGTGGTTTCTGACGGCAGGCGCAGCAGTGTGGAGTCAAATCCCAGCTCGTCACAGTGCTTCACCTTTGAGCCTACATAAGCCTCACTGGCAGGGTTGTTACCCACCAGTATAGCTGCCAGGTGCGGCTTTTTACCGCCCGCTGCCTGCCAGTCAATAGCTTCCTGTTTTATCTGCTCCTTTATATGGCCGGAGACAAGCACACCATCCAGTAGTTGCATACCTTAAAATAATTTTTTGTTGAAGATAGTAAAAAGCAGGTTTTCTATCTTGCATATAATGATGCACCGCTTTCAGAGATGGTTTCATATACCCAGTGTAGCTAAAATTCTCTTCCTGCTCCTCCTGTTTCCATTAGGTGCTGTGTACATGTATTGGTACGACAACGGCAACCGTACTGTAGGGGAGGCTGTTCTCATTTTTGTTGTAGTTGCAGGCTTTCCGGTAATTATAGGATTACTGATATTTATGGGTGGTTATACGGCTGTTCGTAAGCTTATCCGCGACAGGTCAGATACTTCTGTTCTCCCGCTGTTTGATGAGGGCAGCGTCACATATCCCACTTCCATACTGGCTTACATGAAGTCTCCATGCATAGATGGTACAATAGCAGGCCTGCCAGCGGTAGTAGAGCCGGTAAATATTTCCGGCAATAACGAGCCCCCTAAACTTCGTTTCACTTTCAGACCATTATACCGTCACGACCGTAATGGCAGTTTTGATGAGTATATAGAGTTTGAAATAGGTAAACTAAGTTCACGGCTGCGCCATGATGTAAAGCCCGAAGTCCTTCAGTTTGTAGCTGAGCTGAAAGAAAAGGGTTATTACTATGACTTCCCGGATGAGTAATGCCGCATTACCACCTTATCCACGGCCGGGCAGTAAGCGGGGAGAAAGCCCAGGGTATGGAGGAGAGTATCAGCACCAGGGCTATGGTGTACCATACCACCACCGTGCGGTGTTTTTCTGCATCTGTTTTCTTCCGCTTTGCCTTTGCCGAGCCTATGGTAAGCACCGTTATAGCCGATAGCATTACCAGGCTGTGCTCCATACCAAAGAAGCGTATCTGCCGCTCATGTACCGCCTCACTGAAGTGGTGCATAAAATAGTCTGTTACGGGGCTTATAAAGTAGAGCACAATACCTGCTATCAGCTGCAGGTGTGCCACAGTAGCTGTGCTAAAGCGTAGTATATGGTCCGTCTTTGTAAATGGCAGTCCGCTACGCTTGCCGTGCCATGCCCTGTAAAGGGATAGTATAAGGGTAGCCAGTACCAGCCACCGTAGCCATGAGTGTATAATGAGCAGGTAGGGAAATGCAGTCATGTGTATGTGTATTTATGACTGCAATGTTACAGCCGGTTGCTCGTCCGGCTCATCATACTATTGCCATTTTTTGTCAAGGGACTCACTTATACCTGCATGCCCATATCCTCTGGCTCTTCGGGGTTCGGGCCATACTTGTTCGCTCCGGGGTTGCCTTTCCGGCAAAAGAGTACGGTCAGCCAAATGATCACAACAAAAAAGTAGAGCCCCATCCAGAGTATTACGGCTTCTCCGTCCAGATAGCCGGTTGAAATGTTGATATCAGATATGCATATCAGTGCCCGCGCCATCGTGAACAGGAGTACCGCCACGGGTACTACAGAAAAGTACCCCATAAGGCGCCCGCTTTTACCAATGTCATGCAGCCTGCGTACGGAAATGGCAAGGCAGGGTATCATCACAAACAGGTTGTATAGAGTGCTCAATAGTCCACTGTGGGTTAAAGACCGGGTGCTGAGTGCATTATCCAGTGTAGATGCTAACATAGAATAAAGCAGATTGAATAGGATAAACATCCAGAATCCCTCCCGCGATGTGCGGCCGCTAAAGACGGCATACTGTTTTATAGCCAGCACATACCATTTCATAACAGGTACTTTTTACCTCAGATACTTTCTCCCATGGTATCATACCCTGCATCTTCCGGCTCCTCAGGGTTAGGGCCGTATTTGTTCACTCCGGGTGTGCCCTTTTTGCAATAGAGCACCAGCAGCCAGATAGTTACAGCAATGTAATAGAGAACGCACACGAAAAATATACCCCCATCAGCTCCGGAAAGGTTATCCATGCCCCCGGTCATAACCCGGACTAAAACGAAGAAAATAAAAAACAGGGTCACAATAATGGTCGCAATTATTACGGCCAGCAGCAGCATGCCGCTTTTACCGATGTCATGTAACCTGCGCACAGATATTGCATAGCTGGGTACCAGAATAAAAAGGCTGTATAGCATGCTTAATACTCCCGTATTGCCAGCTTCCGTACCGAATAGCTTATCAAGAATTGATGCACAAAACGAAAAAAGTACATTGAACAGAACAAACATCCAATAACCCTGTCTTGAAGTCCGTCCTGTGAAGGTTGCATACTGTTTAATAGCCTGGATATACCATTTCATAGATGTGTGATTTTAAAAAGGAAGGTACAAAAACTCTGGTAACATACAACGTTTATATACCCGGATTTGTTATCGGATGTCGCGTACAGGGATTTCTCAGTCGTTTTTTTGCCGGACGAATTGACCTGTATTATGTCCACCCCGCACTATTTGATTAATTTTGCGCCCTATGTCACGCAAAGTAATGCTCGTTATTATGGATGGCTGGGGTCACGGACAGGTGCCCGCATCCGATGCTATTGCCAACGCTAATGTACCCTTCGTACGTTCATTGTACAATCGTTACCCCAATACAGAGCTCATCACCTGTGGTGAGGCTGTAGGACTGCCCGATGGTCAGATGGGCAACTCTGAAGTGGGTCATCTGAATATAGGTGCAGGGCGTATCGTATATCAGGAGCTGCAGCGTATCAATGTTGCTTTCCGCGATGGTGAGGCGCAGCGCAGTGCGGTACTGGCCGATGCCTTTGAAACTGCAAAGATTAATGGTGGCACGCTCCATTTCATTGGCCTTGTCAGTGATGGTGGCGTACATAGCCATATCAGCCATCTGGAGCAGCTATGCACACTGGCCCGGGTCAATGATGTGCCCCGTGTAGCCGTACATGCATTTACCGATGGCCGCGACTGCGACCCCCGCAGCGGTCTGGGTTTCATTACCCGCCTGCAGAACCATCTGGTACAAAGCGGCTGTATGCTGGCATCGGTTACCGGCCGCTATTATGCTATGGACCGCGATAAGCGCTGGGACAGGGTAAAAATAGCTTACGATGCTATGGTACATGGCATGGGCCGTCATGTTACCGACCCGCTGGCGGCTATACAGCAGTCTTATAATGACGATGTTACAGATGAGTTCATCATGCCACTCATTGTATGCGATGAAAATGGTACTCCTAATGCCCTGATTAAGGATGGTGATGTAGTAGTATGTTTCAACTTTCGTACCGACCGCTGCCGCGAAATCACACAGGCTCTTACTCAGGAGTCGTTTCATGAGCAGAATATGCACCCGCTCAGCCTCCACTATGTTACCATGACGGAGTATGACAAGAACTACCGCGATGTGCATGTGGTATTTGGTAATAAAGACCTTACCAATACACTGGGTGAGGTGCTGGAGCATGCCGGTAAAACACAGATACGTATAGCCGAGACCGAGAAGTACCCGCACGTTACCTTCTTCTTTTCCGGCGGCCGTGAGCAGCCGTTCGATGGTGAGCGTCGTATAATGATGCCATCGCCCCGTACGGTACCCACTTACGACCTCAAGCCCGAAATGAGTGCCCGGGAGCTTACCGAAGCTATTCTGCCGGAGCTTTCAGGAGATAAGCCCGATTTCATATGCCTCAATTTTGCCAACCCTGATATGGTAGGCCACACAGGAGTATGGGAGGCGGTAACAAAGGCGGTAGAGACGGTAGATGAGTGCGTGAGCCGCATTGTACCTACAGCGCTGGAAAATGGTTATGCCATATTCCTCACTGCCGACCATGGTAATGCCGACTATCTCATTAATGAAGATGGCTCGCCCAATACCGCCCATACGCTCAATCCGGTACCTCTTTTCCTTATTTCAAACGATTATAACGGTAGGCTACGCCCCGGCAAGCTGGGAGATATAGCCCCCAGTATCCTGTCATATATGGGTATCCCCATTCCTGCCGATATGACGGGCGATGTGCTGCTCGTTACCCCTCAGGATTAACTAATGTGTTGCTTTCCGTAATTATATAGGAATGGACATACTAAAAAGGTGCGCACTGCGCACCTTTTTAGTATGTTAGAAAACCGCTATCAGCTCGTTCAGCCCCTTCACCTCATAGGTAGGTTTGTGGCTGTGAGGCATCTCTTTAGGATTGTAGTATGCGCTGTCCCAGCCGGCATTTATGGCACCGGCTATGTCTATGTCTACTGCATCGCCTATCATAATGCTGTCTTCTGCACGGGCGTTGGCTTCTTTCAGCGCATAGTCAAAAATATCCTTATGCGGCTTCATGCTGTTGCTGCGCTCAGAGGTTATAAGCAGGTCAAAGTATCTCGCTATACCTGAGTATTGCAGTTTCAGCCGTTGTGTGGTTTCAAAACCATTGGTTATCAGGTGCATCTCATACCGCCCTTTACAGTGGTCCAGCAGCTCCTGTGCATGAGGCACCAGTAGGGTTTGTGTGGGCAGTATCTCCAGGTAGGCCGTACTCAGCTCGTGCGATAGTGCGGTGTCGGCTATCTTAAAGTCCAGCAACATCAGCCACATACGTTTCCACCTTAGTTCATCCCGTTTTATATATCCATTCCTGTAGCGGGCCCATAGCTTATCGTTATGTATGTTATAAACCGCAAACATATTGTCAAAGTCTTCTATGCCTCTGGCTGCCAGGTCATATTCCTCATACAGCTGCCGCATAGTGGCTTCAGAGTTCCTGTCAAAGTCCCATAAAGTATGGTCAAGGTCAAAAAAGAGGTACTTATAATTGCGGGGCATAATGTGATGGTTATATTGCTGCGGGCCGTAAAGGTAGTCCAAAATGCCGAGGTGATTTTATAGGTTATCTTCCATATATATCCATGTTTATATATGGCTGTTCTTTACGGTACTTTTTTATTCCTGCCAACATTCTGTGGATAACTATATGAAATCACAATTTTTCCCATAAATTTGCCGTCCTTAGTAAATTAGGTGCATAGCACCCCCTTTGTGTACTTTATATAAATAAAATAAGATCCGAAGATGGCTGTAATACAAACGATCAGAAACCGGTATGGAAAAATTGCGGGCGGTATTATCGCACTGGCACTGGTCGGCTTCATTGTTTCCGATGCTACAAGCGGTTCCCTTTCATCGCTTTTCAGCGGCAGGGATACCGATGTGATGAATGTGGATGGTAGAAAGATCGAACCCCGTGAATACAATGAAAGGGTGAAGGAGTATGAAACGCTTTACCTGATGTATAATCAGAATGGCCGTAACTCTCTCGACGATGCCACCCGTGCACAGATGTCTGAGCAGCTCATACAGATGATGGTTTATGAAACCGTAGCTGGCGAGCAGTGCGATAAGCTGGGTATTACCGTATCGGCTGAGGAGGAAAAAGAGCTGGTGTATGGTATGAACTGTGACCCGCTTATCCGTCAGTTCCAGATAGAGGGTACACCTATTTTTAACGACCCCCAGTCTGGTCAGTTCGACCCGGGCCGTATCAAAGGTTTTGAAAAAGAAATTTCAGAGCGCGGCGATCGTATAGACCCTACAGGCCGTATACGTGAGCAGTGGAACTCTGTAAAGAACTATGTAATGCGTGCTGCACGTGTACGTAAGTACAACCTGCTTTTTTCTGGTGCTGCATATGTACCTACATTCCAGATGAAGAAGATGATGCAGGATCTGCAGTCTACGGCTTCTCTCCGTTATGTAAAGGTGCCTTTCACTGCTATATCTGATGTGGAGGCTAAGGTTACGGATGAGGATATCAATGCTTATATGAAAAAGCATGCGCCTCTCTTCACTAACGATGAGGCTACACGCAGCATTGAGTATGTAAGTTTTGACATCATACCATCCTCTGCCGATACAGCCCGTGTACTTAGTGCACTCGAAGAGATTCGCCCGGAACTGGCCACTACTAAAAACTATGAGGTTTTTGTAAACGGTAAGAGCGATATGGTAAATGGATACACGCCGGCTTATTTCAACAGCCGTACGCTCACTACCCGCGCAGCCGATACACTGCTTGCTATGCCGGTAGGCGAGATATATGGTCCATACTACGAAAATGGTGCCTATAACCTGGTGCGTGTTACAGACCGTAAAACGTATCCCGACTCTGTAAAGGTGCGTTACGTAATGGTACGCTCTAAAGAAGGAGAAACTCTGGTAAAAACAGATACTGCAGCCAGCATGAAGATAGATAGCGCTATAGCTATGATAAAAGGTGGCATTAAGTTCGACTCTGTTGTGAATATGTACTCTGAAGATGAGGCCAGCAAGCAGCAGGGCGGAGAGATTACTTTCTCGCTACTCAGCCAGCCTTCACTACCTAAGGAGTTTGGCGATTTCATTTTTGAAGGTAAGAGCGGCGAGGCTAAAAAGATTCGCGTAGCTAACGACAACTATACCGGCTACTTCTACATAGAGATACTGGAGCAGACAAATATGTCTCCATCAGTACAGCTGGCTATGATATCAAAAACACTGGTTCCTGGCGACAGCACTATCGATGCTCTTTATGGCAAGGCAGTAGAGTTTGCCGGTAAGAACACTACTACAGATGCATTCAACTCAGCTGCTAAGAAAAACGGTTATGACAAGCGTGTAGGTGAGAATGTGAAGATTAACAGCTTCAACATTAACGGCCTAGGCCCTGCCCGTGAGGTAGTACGCTGGATGTTTGACAAGAAGACACAGGTAGGTACTGTTTCTGATGTATTCCAGCTGGGCGAAGAGCGTTATGTAGTAGCAAGACTGGCTGCTATTTCAGAAAAAGGTCTGAAGAAAATTAACCCTGTAGATCGTCCTATGCTGGAGCAGCGTGTACGCGACGAGAAGAAGGCTGAACTGATAGCGAACAAGTATAAAGGCAAATCGCTTGAAGCCATCGCGGCTGAAAGCATGCAGGAAGTACACCAGTCCGATAGTGTGATACTGGGTAACGCCTACATCCCTGACCTGGGATATGAGCCTAAAGTAGTAGGTTATGCGTTTGACAATGGCTTCCAGCCAAATACGGTTTCTCCGGCTATCAAAGGCCAGTCTGGTGTATTCTTCATCACTGTGCTGAACAGAGTAGTTAATCCTCTACCTCCCGATGGTGGTATGATGGACCAGGTTGTAGCGCAGCAGCGCATGCAGCAGGAGCGTCAGATGAAGAATGTAATGGATCAGCAGATGCAGCAGACGCTCATAAAGAGAGCAGATGTTACCTACTATCCTTCTAACTTCTGATAAAACAGAAATTCAATGAATAAAGAGGGGTGCAATCGCACCCCTCTTGCTTTTTCCGCCGTTATTGCCACATAGAAACATTATTAATACCGGAATTGTATTATCTTTGATTGCTACAATTTAATAACACTATGTCTCAGCAGGTTACAGAAGGGGTAAGCATAATGGTGGAGACGTTCTATCAGCCTGCCCAGTCCAATCCCGTAAGATATGAGCACCTGTTTGCTTATCGCATCACTATTGAGAACCTTACCATATATCCTGTAAAGCTGCTCAGCCGCCACTGGCATATAAAAGACAGCAATGGTACCCATCGCGAGGTAGAGGGTGAGGGTGTGGTAGGTCAGCAGCCGGTTATTCAGCCCGGTGATATCTATCAGTACACCTCGGCAGTGAACATTTACAGTGAGATTGGCAAGATGTATGGCAGCTATCTTATGGAAAACCTCTTCAATAAGAAAAAGCTCAACATTGTCATTCCTGAGTTCAAACTCATTGTGCCCTCCAAGCTCAATTAGCAGCATTTCTGTCTGATGTCATTATCGTACTTCTGTCATGTATAGAAGTACCTATAGATATTTCGTCTTGCAGCCAGGCTGTTTTATGGTGTAACTTGCAGTCACTTTACCAAACCTGACCCTATGTTTCTGATTTTCATTTGCTGTTCATCCCCCTTTACATCTCTGCCTCGTAATAGTAACATATACAAAAATATGCGCGAGTAATTTTTGGGAACTTTTATCATGCCGGGTATTGTTCAGTTAGTTGAATATCATGGTTTTATGCGAAAGTTGCTCGTCGTAAAAAAATATTGCGCAGGTGCGCAGTTTTGCCTCTTGGCGGTTAGCTGTACCTTGCTATTCCGTATGGTTAACCCTGGTATGGAATAGTTTACATCCTTAGTCGCCTGTACTTTCATCGTATTATATAGCAATGGATTATTTCAAACAGTTGCAGCAACTGCTGCTCACAGAATGGGAAGAAGATAAAAAGTCGTGGATGGAGCTCATGCGCTCCTCTTCTGTGGCAGAGCGCAGGGCCAATGGTGTCGCATGGTACCCCATTGCTATTCGTGGCACAGAGCTGAACCGTGCCGAATACCTTACAGTGGAGGTAGAGCGTACCACACATACCGATATCGCACATCAGTTACGTTTTGGTGTCTCGGCCATGCTGTTTTCCAATCATGACCCTCATAACGACCATATTGAGGGCACCGTAACCTACTGCTCCGGCAGCAGGCTTAAGCTCTCCCTGCGCACCGATGAGCTGCCCGAGTGGGCAGAAAACGGCAAGCTGGGCATTGACCTCCTGTTTGATGATAACAGCTACAGCGAGGCGCAGTCGGCGCTGAAGCGTGCTACAGAGCTGCTGGAGCAGCGGGAAGAGGGCCGCCTCGTAAGTGTGCTTACAGGAGCGGCCGCCCCTGAGTTCGATACTACTATACCTCACTGGCAGTCGTCCCGGCTCAATGACAGCCAGCAGCAGGCAGTAAACCGCATCCTGCAGGCTCAGGACCTTGCCATTGTACATGGCCCTCCAGGTACCGGTAAAACCACCACCCTGGTGCAGGCCATACAGGCGCTCATAGAGCGGGGCGAAAAACAGATACTCGTCACTGCCCCCGGTAATGCTGCCGTGGATATGCTCAGTGCCCGCCTGGCAGCCGAAGGGCTCAATGTGGTACGGGTGGGTAATCCGGCGCGGGTGTCAGAAGAGTTGATGTCCCTCACGCTCGATAGCCGTATAGCTACCCACAGCACAGCTAAGGAAATAAAGCGGCTTAAAAAGCAGGCAGGCGAGTTTCGCGATATGGCCCATAAGTATAAGCGAAACTTTGGCAAAGCTGAGCGCGAGCAGCGTAAGGCACTCTTTACCGAGGCTGCTAAGATTATGAAGGATGTGGAGCGTATGGAGCAATACATAGTTAATGATGTGCTGCAGCATGCGCAGGTCATTACAGCCACACTGGTAGGTGCGACACACTACACAGTACGTCATCTCAGGTATAGCACAGTAGTTATAGATGAGGCGGGTCAGGCACTGGAGCCAGCCTCATGGATACCCATTGTCAAAGGTCGCCGTCTCATACTGGCAGGAGACCACTGTCAGCTGCCGCCTACTATTAAGTCCGATGCTGCTGCCCGGGGAGGCCTCAGTACTACGCTTATGGAGAAGTGCATTGCACTGCACCCGCAGGCCGTAACCCTGCTGGAAGAGCAGTACCGCATGCATGAGGCTATTATGGGCTACTCTTCCAGGACGTTTTATGACGACCGTCTGCGGGCGCATCATACTGTAGCAGGCCACTTGCTGCATAATGCCGATGTGCCTTTTGTGTTTATTGATACAGCAGGCTGTGGCTATGACGAGAAAATGGAAGGTACCCGCATTTCCAATCCCGATGAGGCTGTATTCCTGTTCCGGCATCTTGCCGCACTGGTGTCAGATTTAATGCAGCATTATGCAGCAGATGGGTTCCCGTCTGTAGCAGTGATATCTCCATACCGGGAGCAGCTGTATGTAATGCAGGAGCAGTTACAGCATGTACCAGAGCTACAGGAGGTAAGCGGCAGCATAGCCGTCAATACTATAGATAGCTTTCAGGGGCAGGAGCGCGATGTGGTGTATATAAGTATGACCCGCAGCAATACAGACAATATCATAGGCTTCCTGTCAGACATTCGTCGTATGAATGTAGCCATGACACGGGCCCGAAAGAAGCTTGTTATAATAGGCGATAGTGCCACCCTGTCGGTACACCCTTTCTACGCAGGTCTTATATCCTGGGCAGAGGAGCACAACGCCTATAAAAGCGCATGGGAAGAAAGCTGGATGTGCTGATGATTATGGCATGTATGCCATGTCATGCTCAAATGCTGCAAACCGCTCCCGCAGCACCGCTTTATGACTGCATTTCATGGCATGGGACATAAAGGAATACTCAATGCTGTTGAACACCAGCTCTTTGATTTCCCGGTAGCTGAATCCGTAGCGCGATGCCAGCAGTACATACTGCTCTGTAAGGCTGCTGCGCGATACGCCTGCATCATCGGTAGCTATTACCATAGGTACATGCGCATCATAGTACATTCTTATAGGGTGGCGGCCATCCTTCACCCCCAGTATGAACTCATTGCTCACCAGGTTTATTTCTATTGCCTTGCCGTGAGCAGCCATATAGCGCAGTATTTCTGCAGCATGGCCTTCATAGGGTAGGTCCACACCATGGCCTATACGCTCTGCGCCTGCGGTCAGCAGGGCATCATGTATATGGTAGCCCATGTCCTCAGGCTTTACCATACCCAGTGCCAGCTCCCCGGCATGCAGTGCCACATGCACCTTGCTGAATTCCGGCAGTGCTTTCATGTACCGGAACATCTGCATGTGCAGCCAGTAGTCTTTCATGGCTACTACGCCGTTTTCGGGGCCTACAAAGTTTACGGCTACCATAGACCGCTCTGCAGCACACAGCCTGAAAGAGGCATACAGTGATGCAAACACTGTGGTGGGGTCATTGTTGCGGGTGGTATAGGTTTGGTAGCGCATGGTAAACTGTTCATCATCTATACCGGCACGTGCTTCCTTTAGCTGTGCTTTGTAGGTGTTTACCGCTTTTACTACCGCAGCTTCATTGATGGAGTTCTTTATCTGGTCAAAGATGGCATCCAGTCCTGCCGTGCTTTGCTCCTGCTGGTGCTGGTACAGGGCTGCATTATGTTTCTGCGATGGTATAGGTATTCTCACGCCGCTCAGCATAGTCTCTACATACTGTACATTCTCCTGCAGGGCGCGTTTTTTTATCTCTGCCAGTCCGGCCTTATAATTGTCGCTTATGGGGCCAAAGTAGCCGAAGGTGTTGAAGAAGTGCTGGTCCGGAGCCACTTCGTCGTGATAGTGGTTCTCAAAGTCGGCAGTAGACCACAGCGACATCAGGTTGCGGTACAGTGTATTGTTTTTACGCAGGGAGTCTACCGTTATAGCAGCTCTGGTGCCCTTGTTCACCGGCTTGTAGGTAATAGAGCTGATGCGCATATTGCGCTCTTTTATCCAGTCCAGGTAGCTCTCCAGATACACAGCTCCTGAGTAGTGGTGATGCAGGTCGCCCCCTTTGGGCATCTGCGAGAAGAAGTAGGTGAGTTTGGCAAGGTCACCGGTTTTCAGTGCCCTGTTATACCACGCAGCAGTTTTGTCTGTGGATGGTTGTGCTATGGCGGCCAGTGTAAATGCCGTTAGTATGAGGGTGGTGAGTGTTCTTCTCATAGTATGTGTGTTTACGCTATCAAATATACCGCTCATTTTCAGTTGTTGTGCAGGTACGTTGTATTGTCTATATGAACTGCACTTTTATTCTGATGTCGGTATTGCGTCCTTTATCATCTGCACAGGATATTTTCATGTCTGGCGCTGTGGCTTTGAAAAACAGTTTTGCTCCCGCAGCGGCTGTGGCATAGAACTGGTCATTGATATACCAGTGTACTTCATGCACATCGCCGGCGGCAAGGCAGGATAGCTGAAACTGTTGCTGCTCCCGGTTTTCTACCAGGTAGGTCATGCCATTGGTAAGCGAGGTGATTACCGGTGCTTCCCCCCTGAAGCTGGCGCTGCACTCCGGGTTGTGGGGTGGCAGGTGAGTATAGCTTATGTGGGCTGCTTCAAAGTAGGTGGCCAGCTCCGGCGATACATTGGGCATAAGCCGGGTTTTATACCCTTCAGGCGGCAGGCACCGGCTGCAGTAGTACATAGCCTCGTCTGGCGATAGCCACATCTGTTTCATGTGGTCGCAGCGCCGGGTGGTAGATATGCCGGGTATGTAGTAGTCCGGCACCTGGTTGGCGCAGAACTCATCAGGCACAAGGCCGGTCTCGGCACACACGGTGCGTACATTCAGTGTGGCAGGCGCTTTCAGCCAGTCGGGTTCGGCGGCATAGTCCAGTGCATTGAATAGCTGAAACAGTAGCGGCGTAGCAGTAGCTATCCCACTCAGCTCCTGTACCCCCTCTGCCGAAAAGTTGCCCACCCACACGCCTATAGTGAGCCTGCCGTTATAGCCTATGCTCCATGCATCGCGGCGGCCATAGGAGGTGCCGGTCTTCCAGGCTATGTGTGGTACATTCTTTGCGCTGTGCCATGCATTGGGCAGGTCGGGCCGCTGTAGCTGGCTCAGTATATGGCTCACCATATAGCTGGCCTCCGGCGATAGCAGGGCTGTATCTGTACCACCTGCCTCATTACCAGTGTACAGAGATAGCGGGCGGTAGCGGCCCTTGTTGGCAAGGGCGCAGTACAGGGCGGTAAGTTCATCCAGCCGCACACTGCAGCCGCCCAGTATCACAGACATGCCCATATCCTTGCGGCTGCCTGCTATACTGCTGAATCCTGCTCCGGTAAGTGTGTTCAGAAAGTTGTCCAGGCCGTTAGCTTCCAGCAGCTTTACTGCCGGTATGTTCAGGGAGTGGCTCAGTGCATGCTCTATGGTTACATTGCCTCTGAACTCCCGGTCATAGTTTTCAGGAGAGTAACCCTTGATGTTTACCGGTACATCGGCTATAATGGCATGAGGTGTTACCAGCCCCTTATCCATACACAGGCCATACAGCAATGGCTTCAGCGTACTGCCGGGTGAGCGTAGTGCATGTACCCCATCTACCTGGCCGGCATGCTCCCTGTCGCCAAAGTCCGATGAGCCTATATAGGCCAGTATCTGATGAGTGTGGTTATCTGCCACTACTACGCTGGCATTGTGTATGTTGCCCAGTTGCAGGGCATGCATGTAGTTGCTTACTATACCCTCTGCCTGTCGTTGCATACCTGCATCTACCGATGTTTGTATGTCTTTGTTGCCGGCATTTGCAGCACGTAGCCGCCATGCCAGTTGCGGGGCTTCATGAGGGGCCGGCAGGCGGTGTGCGTCAAAGGGTTCCTGTAGTGCATCTCTTATCGCTTCTGCGGGAAAGAGGCCTGCCTTGCCAAAGCGTTGCAGCCATTTGTTGCGCTGCTGCACAATGGCAGTATTGTTACGTCCCGGCACCAGAGAGCCGGGACGGTTGGGGATGATGCTAAGTGCCGTCAGTTCTGCCAGCGACAAATGGTCGGGCATCTTGTTAAAGTAGAGTATAGAAGCTGCCTTTACCCCCTGTATGTTAGAGCCGTAAGGCACCATGTCCAGATACAGGCGCAGTATTTCTTCCTTGCTGTAGTGTAGCTCCAGCTGCAGCGAGCGAAACAGTTCTATCACCTTGTTCATGTACGTGCGCCTGCGTGGTTCCAGTAGCCGCACTACCTGCATGGTAATGGTAGATGCGCCCGATGTGCGCTTACCGGTTGCTACGTTCAGCGCCAGTGCACGCATCACTGCTACAGGATTTACCCCGGGATGGTAATAGAAAAAGCGGTCTTCTTTGTAGATGATGGCTTTTCTCAGTTCCGGACTTATCTCCTCTGGCTGCGCCTGCATGCGCCACTGCCCGTCTCCGGCCAGGAACGCATGCATTACCTGGCCGTTGCGGTCTTTTACCAGTTGTGCATAGGGCACATCGGTGTTTACAGGGGCCACCACATTAGCCAGAGCCACAGCCCCGGCCAGTGTCAGCACGCTGTAGCTGGCATACTTCAGTATGTTCCTGATGCGCCTCATTGTGTAATGCGTATCGTGCATGCGCCGTTGTAGGAGTGATAGCTGCCATCATACATAGCATCGGCCTGTACAGGTCCCAGCTTATAGGTGCCCGGTGATACTGCCCGTACCATGTAATAGAAGTCCTGCACCTTACCGGTTACTGTAGTGAACATATTTACTCTGTCGTCGCGTATGTCCATGTAGTCGGGTGTAGAGCGTTTCTTTATCCAGTCTGCCTCCGGCAGGGCCGATAGGCGGGTATTCTCTACCTCAAAGCCAGCCGGCAGCATATCTGTGATAGCCACATTCTCTATCCTCACATCATGCTGTGCCTCTACAGATATGTGTACGATGATGAGGTCATTCTGCCGGAAGGTAGTAGTCAGGGGGTATCCGTTACGGTCCATATAACTGCGGCGCACACGCATATGACTGTCCTCCTCCTTAATGCTGCCATCGGTGCTTATGCCGCTTACCTCCCATGAGTAGTAGAAGCCACCACTACCGGTGGCAGCTATGCTCACGTTATTCTGCGCATCAGCGGGTATGCGTGCTGTTACTGTGCTGCCATCCGTATGGCCAATGGTTTTACCACCGTTGGTTATGGTAGCGGTACCGCTGGTCTTATTGGCCAGCCGTGCTACCTTACCCAGTGCCAGCAGGCTGAATGCTTTCTCCTGCGTGTTCACATACTGTGCCGATGTCAGCTTGTCGGCCAGTTGTTTGCTCAGCGTACCCACCTGCTTGTTGTGCGGGTCAGTATCCATCAGCACATTCAGCGCCAGTGCCAGGTCTCTCAGGTAGGACGAGAAGCTGCCACCCAGTGAGCGGTCAGGGTCTTCTCCGGCAAAGGCAGGTGGCTGTACCTCAGCAGCCTGTACCGGCATACCCGCCATGCGGTAGGTAGCGGCCAGCAGATATTTGCCATCCAGTGTCAGCAGGTCGCGGTGGGCTTTATAATAGTTCATGTCAGCCAGTTGTGGCTGGTCGGCTATAGCCAGTACATAGAGGGAGTAGGGTACCTCTTCAGGTGCTACATCCTTTCGCTGATGGTTATTGTACCAGAATGAGGAAAGCTCTTTTTTGTACAGCCGTGTTTTCAGATAGTCGGTAAGGCGGCTTATTGTGCGCTGGTTTACTTCAAAACCCGCTTTGCGTGCCTCCAGTAGAAAGTGGCATGCATATATACTGCCCCACCAGCTCTCATAGCCACCGCCGGGCCAGTAGGAAAGCGCTCCATTACTTAGCTGCATAGACTGTAGCTTGTTGATGGCCTGCTGTATATTGTTGGCAGGGTTCATGTCTGTGTTGTCTCTGCCCGATACACTCTTTGCCATGTCGGCATAGTAGAGCTGTGGAAATACTGCCGATGTGGTCTGCTCCACACAGCCGTACGGATATCGTACAAGGTCGTCCAGATGTTTTGCAAATCTTGTTACCGGCGACTTACCTACAGTAATGTGCCCGCTGAATGATACCGGTATAAAGTTGTTGGTGAATGATACAGGTTGTGTTTTGCCGGCGGCTACAAAGCCACTCCCGGTTATTTTTTGCAGCGATGCTGCCGGCCGCACACTCAGCTCTGTTTCATTTACAAATGTTTCATTGAGCGCCTTTACGCTTACCGTCACCTTTGCTGTGCCGGATGCAGGCTGTGCGGCAACATGATATATCAGCTGTTGCTCTCTGCCTGCCGGTACTTCTATCTCGCGGGTAGCATCTGCCACCTGTATCTGTCCGGTAGTAGCTATGGTTACGGTTGCCTTTGCAGGAGTTTGTGTGGTGTTGCTGAGTGATACTGCCATCGTTACCTCATCGCCGGGACTCAGGAAGCGGGGTAATGCTACACTGGTCACTATAGGGTCTGCTACTTTTATGTGCTTGTCACTGCTGCCAAAGGCATTGTCTTTATAGGCTACTGCCATGACACGTATATCGCCTGAGAACTGTGGTATATCTATGTCATAGCTTACATTACCGCTGCCATCGGCCTGTAGTATGCCGCTCCAGAACGATACATTCTTTACCCGGTTTACAAACAGAGGATTCACCCGGGAGCCATCATAGCCGGCCCCGTCACCACCCGTACTGGAGAGGGTGGTTTTTATCTCGGGCAGCAGCCATGGGTACAGGTCATAACTGTTTACGGTAAGGGCTGTCTTCTGATAGAAATATCCATAAGGGTCAGGTGTTGCAAAGCTCTTTATCTGTAGTATGCCTTCATCTACTGCTGCTATTACTACCGATGCTCCGGGAGCGGTTTTCACCTTTATCCGCTGCTTTGTTTTTGAGCGCGACTGCTCTGCTACTGTTATTGCTACAGGTAACTGTGCTTTTACATCCGTTACCGGTACCGGCTTGAATCCATGCGCTACCGTAAGGGGCATATCGCTGCCATCCATAGGGCGAAACAGGGTAGCGGTAACATATACATTAGGCAGCATGTCGTTACCGGCATCAAAGGATATGGATGCTGCTTTGTCTTTTGTCTGCAGATAGTAGTGTTTGATTACATCGTCACGCTCCAGCGTTACCAGCATTCTGCCTTCAAACGGTGTGCTGAACAGTACATTCACTCTGTCGCCGGAGTTATATTGTTTCTTATCGGTCTTTATTTCCACATTGCCTTCATTGTTTACTTCAAACGATGAATACTGGGTGTCGCCCCAGCCCCATGCATACAGTGTTTGTGCCACATAGCCTTTGGTGCCTTTCATATATACACGCACCTCATATTGCCCGCTCTGTGGTGCGCTGAATGTATAGTGAGTGCCTGCGCCGGATATGGTCACTGTCTTGCGGGATATTATCCTGTCATCGCTCTGTGATACATAGCGGTAGCTGTTGCCACTGCGCTGTATTACGGTATGCCATTCTTTGTGTACCACCACTACTTCTGCTTCACCGGTTTTCAGGTTGCCACCCTTGTCCATACATATAAGCCCCAGCTGCACTGGCGTGCGCGACGATACATAGCGCTCCCTGCAGCGTATGCCGGCAAAGAGCGATTGTGTATATATGGCAAAGTGCGCATAGCGATGCAGTGGTCGTCCTGTTTCGTCAAATACCGTAGCAGTGATATTGCCATTGATAATGCCCACATCTCCTATGGATGTACCCGGCTCAAACACTTCTGATGCCGCACCCTTATCGTCTGTCTTGCCATCGCGCATTACTTCCTCACTGTTCAGGTCTCCGGTTATTGCAAAGTTGTATTCGGAATACTTGTCAGAGGAAAAAGTACCCTTGCTCAGTTTCAGTACACACTCGTAGTTACGGCCCGCAGCAGGAGTGCCATACAGATTGTCGGCCTGTATAGATGTTGCTATTTTCTCTCCGGGTCTGTACTCTTCCCGTTCGGTCTTTACAGCTACCTTCAGACGGTCTGGCATAAACTCCTCCACACTTATGTTGGCCGATGTAAGCAGTACATCATTACCTGTATATACCTGTGCTATCCATGTGCCTGTCATGGCGGTATGGGGTGGTGAGAAGGAAACATCGCAGGAGCCCTGCTCATTCAGCATACGCCTCACTGCGGCAAATTCTTTTCCGTTGGGCATTAGCAGCTTCACCTTTACCGGCATGGCTGCCTGTACGTGCCACTGCTCATTGCGCACTATAGCTTCCATGTGTATGGTTTCTCCCGGCCTGTACAGATTGCGCTCTGCATGTATCATGGTAATCAGGTTGGTAGTATTGGGTATGCGTCCACCCACATCAAACCGCGATGTGCCTATACGGGTATCATTCAGCGATACAAAGTTGAAGTCGCCGCTCTTCTCTGCTGTTACCAGCCCCGGCCTGAATCCCGGTGTGGTAGTGTTTATATCTCTGAATATGGCCACCCCTTCATCATTGGTAGTAGCGGTGCCCATCTTCTGGTTGTGGTCACTTACAAGGCCTATAGTCACGCCACTTATTGCCGTTGCACTTTTCAGAGAGTTGGCAAATACATACACAGCATCTTTGCTTTGCTTCACTATCAGTCCTATGTCTGATATGGAAATGATCTTTGACTCCTGTATCCAGTAGTGGTCTTTGGATTTTACCTGTAGCACATATACGCCATTGTAGTCTTTCAGCCGGTCTTTAAAATCCAGGTTCAGAATGTGTGCTGCATTTTGCCGGGGCAGCTTATTGGTTTCATAGGTGCGGCTGAATACGGTGTCACCAATGTACTCTGTATCATAAAAGCGGTAGGAGTTGCCTTCTTCTGCTTCGTCATCATAATGATAGTCCCAGTATTTGTCTCTGCGTAGAAACTGCTCCAGGTTATTAGCAAATACCTTCACTACACTTACCTCCACATTGGGAACATTGATGAGGCTGAGTGATATGTTTTTATAACCATTACCGGTAAGATACATGCCTTTCGTATTGCTGAAAGAGATAGTAGGGCGCAGCTTGCCAAAGGATACAGATGTGCTGTAGGTGTTTTTCAGTTTGCCGCCCAGTGATCCCTCCAGTCCCGGAGCAATGGTAAGGTCATAAAGTTGTGCCGGGTCAAAGCCATTGCCGCTTATAGTGAAACCACCCTCATTTGCCGTTACGTCAAATGAAGCATGGGGGCTGATGCTGATAGCTTTCTTTAGTGTAGCCTCCAGTACCGGCTGCGATGTGCTTACTGTTATGATGCCTTCTGTGCCACTGTGCTGTGCATAGACACTGGTTATGGCTAGGTTGTAGCGGGAAGGTATGCTTACTGTAAAGCTGGTATCCTGTACCGATGTATAGTGTGTGCCCGGTACGCTGATGCCCTGCAGTACCTCTACGCTCAGAAACTCATTGGCACCATCATCTGTTACTCCGGTAAACTGCAGGCTCAGGCTCCTGCCCCTGCCGGTAGCAGATTGCCTTACTGACACATTCTTTCCTTCGTATTGTAGCCGTATGCTGCGTGCTGCCTCTGCAAGGTTTACCTCATAGTTCAGCATGAGGTCCAGTTGCACCACTACATCCTGCTGTCCTGTAGCGCGGGCCCATGATGCTGTGGCCTGCTCTACCCGTAGTGGTGCCGTGCGAAAGGTGACGGGCTTGCTGCTCACACTAAAACCCTTACCCTTTTTATAACGGCTTACTTTGCCTGTGGCTACAGCTTTATACTCTGTGCCTGGCTCAAAGCCGGAGGCCGGTGAGAAAACCAGCGTATGCGAGCCTGTCCACCGGAAGAGCCCCTGCACACCGGGGGTAAGCTGCAAATATTCTGTACTGTCCCAGTTATTGAGCAGGCTGTCCGGGCACAGGTCTTTACTGAAGTTGAAAGCAATGTTTTGCTGTACTTCTATTTCTGTGCTGAAATCCGGCGTCATTTCTATATCTCCCGCCTGCTTACAGGAGAGGTATGTGCAGCTAAACAATACTCCCAGCAGGAGTGTGGTGAGACTTTTAAGATGAGGTAGCATAAGAGGAAGGATATGTTGTAAATTTAATAAATGCAATCCGGCATGGCTGCTACATCAGCATTAGATTTAACATAGTTGTTTGTATTTGTATGCGATACGCTGTTTTTATACCGTCATTTTTTGTAGCTGGGCTACATTCCGGTATTTGTTCCTAATTTTGCATCGTTAAATTAGATTTTATCTATATAAAATCTTTTATTCCATTTCTCTGAATAGCTATAATATGGTTTATCTGACACGTGTAGAACACTTTAATGCAGCTCACCGCCTGTATAATGAAGGCTGGAGTGATGAACAGAACAGGGAGGTTTTCGGGAAGTGTGCCAACGAGAACTGGCACGGGCATAATTATGAACTGCACGTGACTATTAAAGGCGAGCCACATCCCCAGACCGGATTTGTGTATAATGCCAAAACACTGGGCGACCTCATAAAGGATGTGATAGTGGAGCGCGTAGACCACCGCAACCTGAATATGGATGTGGACTTCATGAAGGGTAAGTTTACCAGCGCCGAGAATTTTGCCATAGGTATATGGAATGAGTTGAAGCCACATGTAGAGAAGGACGGCGTACTGCTGCACTGTGTGAAGCTGGTAGAGACCCGCAGCATATATGTAGAGTACTTCGGATAGTTTTACCTGATAATGCTATTGCTGCCACAACGGTGGGAGTAGCTACTTTAGTTCACAAAATCGTTTTCAATTGGCATACCACAAACACGAATCATACGACCAGGAATCTACTGATGAGCTCAAGGTAGCCTACAAGTCCATCATATCGGCGGTAGGTGAAGACCCGGAAAGGGAAGGACTCTTAAAGACACCTGAGCGTATGGCAAAGGCCATGCAGTTTATAACGCAGGGCTATAACATGAATGCTGCCGATATCCTTAACTCGGCTAAGTTTCATGAAGACTACAGCGAGATGGTGCTGGTAAAGAATATAGAGTTATACTCACTGTGCGAGCATCACCTGCTGCCCTTCTTTGGCAAGGCGCACATAGCTTATATACCTAACGGAGTCATTACCGGTCTCAGTAAGCTGGCACATGTGGTAGAGTGTTTCAGCCGTAGGCTGCAGGTGCAGGAGCGCCTCACCCACCAGATACTGGATGTGATACAGGAAACACTGAATCCACAGGGTGTAGGAGTAGTGATAGAGGCCCAGCATCTGTGTATGATGATGCGCGGTGTACAGAAGCAGAACAGCGTTACCACCACATCAGCTTTCAGCGGTTTGTTTATGGAAAACAAGACCCGTTCTGAGTTTCTGAGGCTTATTTCAGCGAATTTGTCCTAAAACAAAATTCTCTTATCTTTGCCGCCCGCAATAACAGCAGGTTATTGTGTGTAGGTTCGGGAAGTGGCGCAGTCCGGTAGCGTACTAGTATGGGGTGCTAGGGGTCGCAAGTTCGAATCTTGTCTTCCCGACTGGAATTGAAGGTTGTCACATTGTGGCAGCCTTTTTTTATTCCCGTACAAGTCTGTATTAAGTGGCATTCCGGGTTACACTGGTTCACAAGCTCATCGCCCTTGCTCACCGCACAAGGTGGCGTGATGCCTATCGGCAATAGAAAAGAGCAGTAATTTTGTTCTATGGCTAGTAAGACTTCTGACTTAACCCCTTTGGACGTAACGGCGCTCAATACCTTGCTTAGCCGTTTTAGTGACCATCATACATTTGAGCTGTGGTCCCTGATGGACGAGCTTGTGCAGACGGGGCATCTAGCTTTGAACATTAATAAAGAGGCAATTGTTGGCTTCTTGGTCCACAAAGGGTTTGCAGAACCACAAGCATTATCCCACAAATTCCGTCTTACCGAGAAGGGTAGAAAATTGAAGGAGTTGAAGAGCATTGGCGCATATGAGAATTGGGAGAAAGAAGATAGGCTTCTCCATGAGCGGAGGCAAAAGCTTGAGGATATTCTTCTGGAAAACCACGTGTCAATTACAGGTGAGCAGAAGCGAACAAGCCGATTTATTAACTATGCAACACTCGTAATTGCTGTTGTTTCGCTGCTAGTATCTGTCTTCAAACCATCAAGCGAGGTCCACTACATTGTAGTGCCAGCATTGTCTAAGAGTGTGCCTAAGCTTGAGGTTGACACCGTTCTCATGAACACAGATACTCTTAAACACAACACATCGTTACGCACGACCAACTAACGGCATTCTGAATCTCATGTGTCATCATCGTATCCTATTATTCACTGCGCCTGTTTTCAGACTTCCTTTAATTATATGGCTCTGCCTAATCGCTGAAAATAAAAAAGCCGTAACCTCCGGGGTCGCGGAGAATGATGTTGTCGGCTTTGCCTTCTTTACTGAACCAGGTAATGTCCTGCACCACTGGTATGCCTTTTGCTTTTATCCCGGCTATTACTGCCATATTACGGCTGCCATTGAAATAGGTAAGTGACGGGTTGAAAAACAGATGCGGGCAGGAGCCTGCACTCATAAGCACTATGGTAAAGCCTCGGCCATCAGACAGTTCTACAAAGCCCTTTTCGGCATCGCCTTTCGTTTTATGTAGTCCCAGTGCTGTGTAAAGCTCGTATGATGCTGCCATATTACCGCTCTCCAGTGTTACTCCCTGATAGTTGCCCAGCAGGCTGTAGGAGCTATCTAATGCGGGAGGAAATACAACACCGGAATCAATGAGGTAAATCATTACACCACTGGGGTCGCTGAGGCGATAGCCATTCTTTGTCTTTTTGACTGTTGCCCATTTCTTCACCTTTTCAACATCTGTCTTCCACGATGGTTTATAAAAGTTCATCCCTGCTCTGGCCGACTTATTGGTATCAATCTCTATTATTACTTTACCATCGGTATAGGTAAGTAAGCTACCGTAAAGCTGGTGAAACCCCAACCTGTTGTAAAAGTCTATGCTATTACCGGGCTTATTAACCGGTGTTTTTATGGTAACAGCCAGATTCCCCAGCGGTACATCGGCAGCTTTTTGCTGGCCCAGGGCAATGCCCGAAAAGAACATAGCACTCAACAGTATATACACATACAAACGCATAAGCAACATTAATTAAAGCTACACAAGTGTAATAAAAAATGGGGTTCCTGGTATGATATACAGCCCACAAGTATGATTATGCCTTTGCCACTTCTGCCTCCAGCATCTTCATAATAGGCTCTATGGCGGTACGGCAGTCATCTTTTGAATGTATGGGGCGAACCATCTTTATTTTACCATCCTTGCCTATGATAACGACAACAATAGAATTGTTGCAGTCGCCCAGCTCCCATTGTTTTGGCAGCTGGTTTTTCTCATCGAGCAGTATTACAGATTTAGGTTCTTTTTTCTCACGATTACGGATACCTGCTTTCATAGCAGAGTTAGGCATCCAGGTATCCTTACAGTTTACCACGCCGAGGCTGAAATATTTGTCGCCGGGAAACCTTCTCTTTTTCAGCTCGACAGACAGCGGTTCTACCACATCCTTTGCATCGGGGTCAGAATAAAATACGGCTACTACTTTCTCTCCCAAGTGCGGTATCTGCATCGCATTGCCATGTGCATCGGCAAGTGTTACCGGGGGTGCTGCGGCACCAACCTTTGTATGCTGTGCCGTAGCACCGTATATACCAAAAATAGTAAGCGCTATGGCTAAAAAAATCCTTGTCATAACGGTAAGGGTTTGTATTTACTGTTCGTATCTGTTATATGCAATGTAACGAACAGAACATTGAAAAATTGTTAAATCGGCTACTAATAAAAGCCATTAAAGCCTGAAGACAGGTTCCAGTATGCGTGCGGGGCCTTTATTTCCTGCCCGGGCAGGTACAGATACTGATGGCCTGCGGTGTCCAGCATGGGTATATGACAGTTCTTAGTGCTGCGCCATGCCGGTGGCAGAAATATCATATCATGTATGAGCCTGTTCTGCACAAAATTGCGCACCTGCTCTGCATCAATGCCAGCATTGGCCTGCGCTGTGTAGCCACCATCCAGCGCCATGCGAAACTGACCACTGAGCAGACCATGTGAATAGCCGGTATAAACCCCACCCGTAGTATCCATATAGCCGAAGTATGGGAAACGGGTATCGCCGGTGACCTTGTTACCCATCTGGCCGGTCCACATGGTGCAGTTGATGGCAAACTGGTAATTGTCAGTCTGATACTGCAACAGGAAGGCCCCGGTGCGAAACCTGTCGAGTGTGGGGCGGGCGAATATGTCATTTTCGCTGATGATGCTTATATCCCCAAACTGAAAGGCGATAGTGCCTGTTTGCTGTGTAGTTTTTCGGCTGTTGAAATAGAGGTTATATGCATAACCTATGCTATTATATAGCCCGGTCTGATTGCCGGTGGTACTCAGAAAAGGATTATCGGCCACCCGTACACTGCCATAACCTCCCAATAGCCCCAGGCTGGTAACCCACTCTCCATAGCGCCCCGGCTGCCCCAGACTGCGGAAGTTGTAGTACCATTTCACCTCTGCATTGACCTGAGCAAAACCACTGTAGCCATATAGCTGTATGGTGGCACCTATACGCTGAAACCTGTTGCCCAGGGCTGCAATAACACTGGCTCTGAGGCCAACATTGATACTCATGACCGGCTGAGCTGAAACACTAAAGCTACTCACAGCCAGCAGGACTATAAGCAGATATCTGAATGGCGCTGTGCCTGCCGTGCAACCCGGTATCCGGTTCATGGTCATTTCGCACTTATGGGCGGCTATGCGGGCTGAGTCTGGGTTTCCCGGATACGTACCATATACTTGCCCAGTACATCGAACTCGATATTTACCGTACTGCCTTCCTGCAGTGAGCAGAAGTTAGTATGCTCATACGTATAGGGTATGATGGTGACGGTAAGCTCATTCTGCGCAATATCGAAGGCGGTAAGGCTTACTCCATTGAGGCATATAGACCCTTTTTCTATAACGAGGGGGGCAAACTGTACGGGAAAGCGAAAACGGAACAGCCAGCTGCCTTCCAGCTCCTGACGCAGGATGCACTGTGCTGTAGCATCGGCATGGCCCTGTACAAAGTGGCCGTCCAGCCTGTCGCCCACCTTCAGGGAGCGCTCAATGTTTACGTTATCTCCCACCTGCCATGAGCCCAGAGATGTTTTGGCAAGGGTTTCTGCCACTGCGGTAACTGTGTATCTGTCTTCAGCTATAGCTACTACGGTAAGGCATACCCCATTGTGCGCCACACTCTGGTCTATCTTTAACTGAGGTGTGAGGCTGCACTGCATATCGAAATGGATATTAGTACCCTCATGCCTGATAGCAGCCACACGGGCCTGCGCTTCAATGATTCCTGTAAACATGCTGCAAAATTACATTTTTACCGCCTTAGCTCTGTGTACCGTTGTGGCGCTATCGGTGCGGATAGTAAGGTCAATGTATACGAGCGAACTATCTATCTTGTCGCGTGTGAGATAACCTGTTACGGTATCGACCGAGCGGCAGAATAACTGTCCCTGACTGAGGGAAAGAGAGTCACCGACTGTGGTATCAACAGTAGCCTGCCATGCGCCACCGGCGGTAATGAACAGTGAAACACCAGAGGGGCAAAGTCCGTCTACCCGTGCTTTCAGATTAGATAGCTTTACGATGGTGACCATTGAGGAGTCGGCGGCGAGGTAAAGGCCTGATTCTGTATCGTAAGCAGTGTCATGTACTTTATAAGTACCGGCAAAAAGATCAGGGCCATAAACACATACCGTATTGTCGGGTGTACCGGGGAAACCCCAGTTGTAGTTGACCGCATCGGGGTCATTGCAATAAGGATTGGAAATGCGGGGGTCGTCGGAGGGAGCAGGATCTTCCCACTTTTTGCACGACAGCATTGCTACTACTGACACAATAAACAACAACACAACAATATTCAGGTAGCGCATAATATATTTCCTGTCTTGTGCGGCCTTAATGCCGGCATCTGTTCTTAAAACGGATTTTTTCCAAATTTATTTAAAATCGGGCTAACAACAGATGGGTTATTGATATTAAAAATGCAGGCTACAGGTGCCGGTGCCCCCAAAGCTACCGGTATGTTGTAGCGCGATGGTCTCTGTATCTTAAAACTGCGCAGTATTTTTTTTAGTGAGCAGTTTTATGGCAAACAATTGAAAATCAAAATATTATGCGGCTGAAAATGAGCAAAAAGTTCTCAAAAATTGCTCGCGCGTTATTTATTATATGTATTAAGGACATGACTATTGGGTTTACAGATGCAAGTTACGAACGGCGGGATGGGCATGGGGCATTTTGTGGATAAGTAACGGGCAAAAAAAAGCGCTCCTTGAAAGGCGCGCTTTTGTGGATAGGTTCTATAGGCACTACAATGTATCTTAGTTGTAGTTCACCGTTACGGGAACTCCAGTTGCGTTCGTATAAAGACCAGCAGCCTGAGCAGCAGCTACGTTGAGGGTAGCACCTACGTTCAGGGTTTCAGTACCTGAAGCACTCAGTGTGCCGGTAGCTGATGGTGAGCTGGTAAAGTTGTCAACAGTCATGTTATGAGAAGCACCGTCAGAGATAGTGCATGAAGTAGGCAGTGTTATTGCATAAGTGTAAGAAGCCTGACCAGAAACTGTGAAGCTTGCAGCAGACACAGTACCAGTAGTAGCAGGAAGGGTTACACCACCAGCACCGCCAGTAGTACGTGTACCTGCAGGGTCCAGAACGGCAGTACCAGCGATGGTAGCAGAAACGGCTACGTTACCGAAGTTCATATCTACCGTTTTAACGATAGAGATAGGAGTGATGATATTAGCCGACGCAGAAGCAGTAGCGGTAGCCTGAGCATGAGATGCAGTTGCAAAACCGATTACAGCAACGAAAGAGAGAGCGAGCGACTTAACGATGTTTTTCATTTTGTTTGTTTTTAAAAGGATTGTTTTGTTGTTGTTTGTTTGACAGGTATATAACCAACCACGTGCCAAAAAATTAAATAATTGGAAATCAATGCTTTATAAATTTTCTAAGCGTGCCAGTGTCTATGTGATGGACATTTTTTCCAGAATATGGACGGCGCGTTAGTCATATCTTTCTGTTCCCATACCTTGTGTATGCGGAGTGAGAGCGTATTAAAAGAAAGCGACCGTTCGGGAAGAGAAGGGAGGGATTATTGAATTTTTTACTGGACGGTTTGTAAATGATGTTGAGTAGTGGCGTTTCAAACGCCATGCCATTACATGTGAGGATGAGTGTTGGGTAGCCTGATGGTGGCGGGTCTCCCGCAGAGGACCCGCCGGGGACAGCGGTTATTGTGGTATGTTTTCTATCAGAATCTCACTGCCGGATTTATCATAGTAGGTACAGGTCATTTTATCCATGCTGGTAGCCCACTTCTCAATGCCCGCTACCGCACACATTTTGATGAATGTGAGAAAATCTGTCCTGCCCTGCTGGTGAGCGAGCAGCTCCGCTTTAAACGTTTCAATTGCAGCCGTATCTGCAATTGCCAATGGGGAATATTTTGCAGGGATAGTAACTGTGAAATTACCGGCGCCATGATAGTCTATATGGCCGTCTGCAACATAAGCCTCATAGTGAGTAACACCTAATGACCTGATTTCTTTGATGTAAGCCGGGAAATCAGCACCTGATTTTACTTTGCCGTGGGCCGCTTTAATCTGTTCTTCTGTGAACATTCTTCATGTTTTTTTGATTGTGAAACGATTGATTACAAAGCAAAAGTGCGGCTATGCCTGTGCCTGTAATTGTAAAAAATCGTTTTGTTACAGGTGACGTTTGAAGTTTTCCGGCGTTTCTCCGGTATACTGTCTGAACTCCTTTGTAAAATGTGCCTGGTCAAAAAAGTTGTTTTCATAGCATATTTCAGTCAGAGATTTAGCCGTACCTATATCGGCAAGCACAGAATTAAAGCGGATAACAGAGGCGAACTTTTTAGGGGTTGTACCTACCACTCTGCGAAAGCGCTTTTCGAAAGGACTCTGGCTGATAAACAGTTTTTCGCTCAGCTCTTTCATGCGAATGGTCCCTTTGCTCTGGTGAATGAGTTTAACAGCCTCTACTATCAGATTGTCGGCCAGGATATGTTTATGCTGTGACAGTAAAAAACCTTCTACAATCGTTATCCGCTGTCTATCGGTTGTGGCAGCGGCCAGCTTCTCTTCAACCTCTCTCACTTTTGCTTTTTCAAAAACATCGTCCAGTGAAATACTCAGATTAAAAAGCTCATGGGCAGGGCCGGATACAAAATGTGTAAATCCTGTTTCCGTAAAGTAAACTAATATAGTACCAATACCCGCAGCATGGCGGAAAATCCGGTAACTGTCGACTATACCGGTTATTCCTGCCTGTGCCAGCTTACTTTCCCCACCATCCTTTACTATGGCCAGCTCACCTTTATACTGAAACCCTATGACCAGTCCTGGTGAGGGCAGAACCTTGTACTCACTTCCCGCTTCACTCTCCGACACTACATAATACTCTATGTAGGGCTGTAACGGTTTGGCCGGTATGAATTTCTCAAATCGCATTTTTTGCCTGTAAGCGGCTTCTGTAAAATTACGGCAAGGGTATTCATTTTTTGTCTGGCGGCTTGTAAATGATGTTGAGGAGTGACGTTGCAAACGCCCGAACCATCACAAAAAAAGACCACCCATACAGGTGGTCTTTTCTATGATATGCTGTTATTGTACTACTAGTGGTGGTGATGCGTAGCGTGTGCATCGGCCAGCTTGAAGAACTCCTCTTCTGTGATGTCTGTCTCTGCAATAGAGAACTGTGTTTCCAGGAATGTGAAGAGCTTTGCGAAAAGCAGGCGGCGGTAAGTTTCGTCCACCATTTTCTCGTCTTTGGAGATTTTCTCCATATAGCTGTCCATCCATGGCGCTTCGTCTTCCTGATCGGGACCGAGGCCAAAGTAAGCCAGTACGCGTGCTTTGATGTCGGCTTTCACCTCATCAAGGGTAACGTTGATGTTGTTTTCTCCCAGCAGCTTGTCGCTGATGAGCTGCCAGCGCAGCTGATGATCAAAGCCGCCAAACTCTGCTTCTACTTCTTCAGCAGTCTTTGGTTTTTCGCCACCTTCGCGCATCCAACGCTTCAGGAAGTCTACTGGTAGCTCTATAGCTACGTTGTGTACCAGCAGCTCGAACATTTCGTTCTGCAGACGCTCACCAGCTATACGGTTGTACTCACCCTGCAGCTCTTCGCCAAGGCGTGCTGTGAATGCTTCTTCGGTAGTAATGTCCTTGTTAGGGAATACTTTTTCGAACAGTTCTGCATTCATCTCGGCAGGTATAAGATGACCTACTTTAGTGATGGTGAGTTTGTAATGATTTTCTGCAGCTTCTGCACCAGCCTTCAGCGGATCTTTCAGGAAAGATGCCAGCTCTTCTTCTGTACAGATATCGGCAGGACGGATAACCACGCTGAACTCAGGATTTTTGCCCATGAGCATTTCCTGCAGCTTAGCAGGCATTTTGCTCAGCTCTTCAGTATCGTCAATCTTTGCGCCTGTTACGTTGCCATCAGCATCGCAGGGCTCGTATGTAGAATAGATAATGTTATCGGGCGCTGATACTTCTGTCTGCTCGTCTACTTTACCATAACGGCGTTTGATACGCTCAGTCTCGTCCTGCAGCATGCTGTCTGCTACCTGAATGCGGTAACGGGTAAGGCTGGCGCCGCTGATAACGGAAGCAACATCAAACTCTGGCTTGATGCCTACTTCAAATTTGAAATCAACTTCAGCAGGAGCGTTCATATCCAGGCGTGTTTCGCCATTGGGCATGAGCATAGGCTGTGCGAAAATAGCCATGCGCTCATTCTTCATATAGTCTTCGAGCTGGCGGCTGGCCACACGAATTACTTCTTCATTAAACACTGACTGGCCATACATTTTGCGTACCATGCCTGTAGGTACCATGCCTTTTCTGAAGCCAGGCACATTGGCATTCTTAGCATATTGTTTCAGACTCTTCTCAAATGAAGGCATGTAGTCTTCTTTAGAGAGCTTCACTGTTATTGTATCGTGCAACGTACCGATGTTCTCACGCGTTACAGTAGCCATAGTTCCTTCTGTTTTGTTTTTATATTAAAATGTAAAACCCCGTAAAGGGCCGCAGATAACTGCTTAAAAAGTGTGCGAAGGTACAACATTTATATGCAGCAAGCTGCTAACATGGAAGTTTTTTATCACTTTAAAATCGGCGACATACAGCCCATATACCTGAAATACTGAAATATTATGTGTTTATCAGGCTGATACGGTATGTAAAAAATAATATTCATTATGTAAGACGTAAATGCATTGGTTTCTTATGTATCTTTGTCTTAGGCAAAACGAAAAAGATGATATTTTCTTCAGAACTCATAAAAGGTACACTCAAAACCATATTACTGAAACTGCTGGCTGATAACAGCAAGATGTATGGCTATGAGATAACCCAGAAAGTAAAAGAAATGACCGCGGACAGGATACAACTGACCGAAGGAGCGCTGTACCCTACCCTGCACGCACTGGAGCAGGAGGGCCTGGTGACCACCCAGATAGAATATATAGGCAAGCGTGTGCGCAAATACTACAGCCTGAGCCCTGCGGGGAAAAGCCGCAGCCAGGAGAAGCTGAGTGAATTTGCAGACTTTGTGAACACGATGAAGATATTGCTGGATCTGGACCTGAAAACAGCCTGAAATGTATTGCATCACTGATGAACAGATAGACTACATCCTCAATGACATCAGACGTGGTGGCATTGAAACGGAGGACCTGCAGTTAAACCTCCTGGATCATATATGCTGCATCATGGAGCAGGAGCTCAAAGAGGATGGAGACTTTGAGCGACTCTACCACGCTACTGCACGGCAATTTTATAAGACCAATATGCGTGAGCTGGAGGAGGAAACCATCAATTTATTAACATTCAAACATTATTATGCAATGAAAAAAGTAATGATAGGGAGCGGCGCACTATCTGCCGCAATACTTACTACCGGCTCTATATTTAAACTGGCCCACTGGCCGGGGGCCGGCATACTGCTCTTTGCAGGCATAGTTAGCTTCAGCCTGCTGTTTCTGCCACTGCTGTTTGTACTGAAGGCGCGTGAGGCTAAAAACGCACGCGACAGAATGGTAACCGGACTGGCCTGCCTGCTGGGCATAGTGTTTTCACTGGCTACCCTGTTTACCGTAATGCACTGGCCGGGCTCATCTATGCTATGGTTTACCGGCATAGGGCTATCTGCCTTTGTGCTGCTGCCGGTGTACTTCTTTACCGGAATAAGACAGCCGGAAACAAAGCTGAACACAATACTGATGTCTATACTGCTGATAGGTATAACAGGGCTGCAGTTCACAATGATGAATACACGCCCATCCCTGTCTCAGACGTATGTAAGGGTGCAAAGCTGGATGCAGAGCGAATCACTGCTGAAGGCAATGCAAACCAGCCACCAAAGTGAGCAGGCTGCCGGTATCAATGCCCTGTGTGAGCAGATAAAATCGCTGGCGATAGGGCATGCAGCTACAGACCCGGTTCATGAACTGACGGAAGGCAGACCGGGCGACTATTTCTTTCATAACGGAGAGGGGCTGCAACTGATAGCCCGCCTGCACCAGGCGGTAACAGCCTATAACTCCCAGCACAATGCCGAAATGATACCGATAGAGAACTCCCTGCTGACCGCAGACCCTGAACATCTGGGGCATGTGTACTCCAATGTATCTATACTGAGCAGCATAACACAGATACAGCTATATCTGGCACATGCCGAAAATAACGGGCTGGCATCGGCAAAATAACTGATAACGGCAGGTGACCGGTAAAACAGTCACTTGCCGTTATTGTATGTAAAATCGGGTATTTTATTAATTTTAAGCGCCTGCTGCTTCTGACTACCACTCAAACCTGTTGGCCGCAAGCGGGTATGCTTTACAAAAACATAGCTGATGAAACGTACAACACGGATACAGATACTCACTACATCCCTGCTGCTGATAGCCCTGTGCCAACTGGCATCGTGTTCCAAACATTATAAAACCGACAACCGCAGGGCCGATCATCATCACTACAGAAAGGGTGGCAGGTCCTGGTAAAAAGCGCACTGCACCCCATAATACATGCAATGAATATACGTATGCATACAGCTTACGTAATGATAATTGCTGCCACATTGCATTTTCCTATAACTTTGCGCGCCGATGAATCTGGAGGTGCTGCAGGGCTTGTATCAGAATGATATCCGCATAAAACAAATTGCGGCAGGGTATGCTTTGCCCGGTCATAAGCTGAGAATATATCTGGATAACCTACGGGGCTCTGCTCTGAACTTCACAGCAGCAGCGCTATGGCAACTCACTGATGCCAACCATGTATTCATACTCAACGACAAAGAAGAGGCCGCCTATTTCCATAACGATATAGAGCATCTTACCAAAGGGCTGGACATCTGCTTTTTCCCCGATTCCTTTAAGCGCAGCGGTAACTATCAGGAGCTGAACAGCAGTCATGTGATGCTGCGTACAGAGGCCCTGACAAAGTTTGCAGCAAAAGGAACAAAGGGCGTACATAAAAAAGTACTGGTAACCTATCCCGAAGCCCTGTTTGAGAAAGTAATAAACCCTGGCGCGCTTACCGCCAATACCATCAGTATAAAGGTGGGGGAGAATCTGGACATCAACGCACTGCTGGCAAAATTTGTATCGGTAGGTTTCCGAAGGGAAGACTTTGTGTATGAGCCCGGGCAGTTTGCCATGCGTGGCGGTATACTGGATATATACTCCTTTGGCAATGAACACCCCTACCGTATAGAACTTTTTGACACTGAGGTAGACAGCATAAGACTGTTTAATCCTGAGACACAGCTATCTGAGCGTAAGCTGCTGCAGGTATCTATCCTGCCCAATGTGGAGAAGAAGACGGAAAACAGGGAAAAGATATCACTGATGGATTTCCTGCCGGAAAACACCATGATATGGGCAAAGGACTTCACCTACACCACCAGCAGGCTGGATAAGCTGGCAGAAGAACTGCCAGACCGTATAAAAACGGTACAGGTGGCTGTGGACCATGAGGAAGACTGGCTGACAGAAATATCTGCAAACGACTTTGAAACAGATGGTACCTGGGCTGCAAAACTGAAAGCCAGGCATCTACTGGAATGGTATAACCACTCTATAGAAGAGATAACAGGTGATGCCATAGATGCCACCATGCAGTTTGCCACAGAGGAGCAGCCGGTATTCAACCGGCAGTTTAATATGCTGATAAGCGACCTGCAGCGACGCATTACCAACAAGTATGTTCCCTACATATTTGCAGAGAACCCCAAACAGCTGGAAAGGCTGCGCAGCATATTTGACGACCTGAATGCAGGTATAGAGTTTGTACCGATACCTACGGCCATCAGTAAAGGGTTTATAGACCATGACAAGAAAGTAATCTGCTATACTGATCACCAGATTTTTCAGCGCTATCACAAGTATAATGTAAAGCAGGCCTACAGCCGCGGGAAAGCACTGACCCTGCGTGCGCTGAAAGAGCTGACCCCCGGCGATTATGTGACCCACATAGACCACGGGGTGGGTGTATATAGCGGACTGCAGAAGATAGAGGTGAATGGCAGCATGCAGGAGGCCATACGCATACTGTACAAAGACAATGATGTACTGTATGTGAACATCAACTCGCTGCATAAGATAAGTAAGTATACGGGCAAGGAAGGCACGGTGCCCCGCATGAATAAGCTGGGTAGTGATGCCTGGCAAAAGCTGAAGAATAAGACCAAGAAGCAGGTAAAAGACATAGCTGCCGACCTGATAAAGCTATATGCAAAGCGAAAAGCATCGCAGGGGTTTGCATTTACCCCGGACAGCTATATGCAGACGGAGCTGGAGGCATCTTTCTTTTACGAAGATACCCCCGACCAGAGTAAGGCTACAGCCGATGTGAAGCGGGATATGGAATCGCCGGCGCCTATGGACAGGCTGGTGTGTGGTGATGTGGGCTTTGGCAAGACAGAGATAGCTGTGCGTGCCGCATTCAAGGCTGTAGGTGACAGCAAGCAGGCGGCTATACTGGTACCTACCACCATACTGGCTTTTCAGCATTATAACACTTTCAAAGAACGACTGAAGGACTTCCCTTGTAATGTGGATTATGTGAACCGCTTTAAATCTACCAAAGAGAAAAAGGAGACACTGAAGCGGCTGGAAGATGGGAAGATAGACATCATAGTAGGTACACATGCCCTGCTGGGTAAGGATGTAAAGTTTAAAGACCTGGGCATACTCATCATAGATGAGGAGCAGAAATTTGGTGTGGGCTCAAAGGAGAAACTGCGCGAGCTGAAAGCCAATGTGGATACGCTGACGCTTACCGCCACTCCTATACCCCGCACACTACAGTTTTCACTGATGAATGCGCGCGACCTGAGCATTATCAATACACCGCCGCCCAACAGGCAGCCGGTACACACTGAGGTGCTGGTGTTTGACGAATATGCAATACGCGATGCCGTGTACTATGAAACAGAGCGGGGCGGGCAGGTATTCTTTATACACAACAGGGTGCAGAGCCTGCCTGAAATGGTGACCCTGCTGCGCAATCTGTGTCCTGACCTGAATATAGGTATGGCACACGGGCAAATGGAAGGACACCAGCTGGAGGAGGCACTGTACAAGTTTATAGAGAAGGAATATGATGTGCTGTGCTGTACCAATATTGTAGAGAGTGGCGTGGACATATCCAATGCCAATACCATCATCGTAAACAATGCACACCAGTTTGGCCTGAGTGACCTGCACCAGCTACGTGGGCGCGTGGGCCGGAGCAATAAAAAGGCATTCTGTTACCTGATAGCGCCCCCCAAGAGCCTGCTGCCGGGAGATAGCCGCAAGCGGCTGGAAACACTGGAACAGTTTAACGAGCTGGGTAGTGGCTTTCAGATAGCTATGCGTGACCTGGACATACGCGGTGCAGGTAACCTGCTGGGAGGCGAACAGAGTGGTTTTATAGCGGAGATAGGCTTTGAAATGTATCAGAAGATACTGGCGGAGGCCATGCGGGAACTGAGAACATCGGACTTCAAAGATGTATTTAAGGAAGAGCTGGACCGCAAGAAAGACTATGTAAGTGACTGCACTATAGATACAGACCTGGAAATACTGATACCGGACGACTATGTTACAAACATAACAGAGCGCCTGTCTCTGTATACCCAACTGGACGACTTAGAGACAGATGCTGAGCTGGAACAGTTTGCCACAGAAATGAAAGACCGTTTCGGGCCGGTACCGGTGCAGGTGCAGGCGTTGTTTACTACACTGCAATGCCGCAGGGTAGCCTGTGAGCTGGGCTTTGAAAAGCTGATACTGAAGAATGAGCAGATGCGGCTGTACTTTGTAAGTAATCCTGACTCGCCCTACTTTGAGTCAGACACCTTTAACCATATACTGCACCACATACAAACGCGCACCATGCATGCCCGGCTGAAACAGGTAGGCAAAAACTTCCTGCTGGTGGTGGACAGGATAAAGAAGATGAAAGACGTCTATAACTTCCTGAACGCTATGGTGAAGAAGGAAGAGGCACCTGCAGGGAAATGATAAAATAAAACGTCCCCGCCGGTTATGCGGCGGGGACGTGATAAATACTTCTCTGTTACCTATTTCTCCATTACGGTTTTAAGATTGTTGAGACCTGTCTGCAGGTCATCACCTATCATCTTGTCAAAATCCATGAACAGCATCATAATGTTCATAGGATATGCCATGTGACCGTTAAAGCCCCATGTAACTTTTGTTTCGTTTTCAGAGGCACTCTCTGTGGTCATATATGCCTGTTCTGTAGACTCAAAAGGCTTGAGGAAGCGGAGCTCAAAATCAACGCGCTCACCTTCTGTAATCTTCTTTATTTCCTGCTCACCGGCACCTACATCTTTTTTATCACTATCCCATGCCGATACGAAGCCTACAGTGCCATCTGTGCCGCGATAGCTCTTTTTCATGGCAGGGTCCATCTGCGCCCATTTGCTGAAATTGTCCTGATTTCTCAGCATTTTGATGTATGCGAAAACTTCACTTTTAGGCTTGCTGATTGTTACCTCCCGGATTACTGCATAATCTTTCTTTGTGAATAGTGCAATAACAAAGGGAATAGCAATGAGTATGACTATTACCAATAGTACTTTCTTCATTATTTTCATAAATATTCCTTTTAAGTGTGATGAAAAGTGTGTTTCAGATAAAATTACACACAAATATCATATAAAATAGCTTTGCTAAAAGAACTTATAAGGAGTGCCAAATTATCTAACTGAGCCATGCCTATGTATGGGGTGAAAAAAACCGTACCGATGTGCTTTACAGCAATGCGGTACGGTTGTGTGAATAACAAGGGTGCCGTAATAACAGCAGTACCCTGATATACTATTTGAATATTGCCATCTTCAGCTTCCAGAGGAGTGACTTGTTTTTCAGCAACACAATGTAAAGCGCTCTGTCTCCGCCAAAATTGCGGAAGAAACGTTCTACACCTTCATCCATACTACCCTCAAGGTCATAGATAAGATTGCCACGCTGGCGGGCCAGCTTCATGGTATGCCACAGCAGCAGCGACATAGCGCGGTAACTATTGGTGTCTGGGTTTTGTGCTCCCATGAAGTAGTAGCAGGTGGTATCGTCCCATATAGACCATACAATGGCCTGGATGCGCTTATCGGCAGTTTTTGCTACCCACAGGGCTGTGGAATTATTGGCCTGAGCAGCCTCCATGATACGCTGCATATCTCTGTATGAGAAAGACAATGATTTGCCTTTTTTAGCCAGTGTATTCTTCTGGAATTTATAGAGGTCTTTAAGATGCTCCGGTGAGTTAGTAACAGTAACCTCACTTTCTGCTATACGTATGTTGCGACGCACAGCATCTTTCATATTGGCAAGAAGGGTTTCCTCATCTTCTGTAAGCTCCAGCAGGAATGTCTGCTGCACCTGAGATGTGAGTTTCTGCGCCTTGAAAATACCCGCCTGCTTAAGCCCGGGCTGCAGGGCCAGATGCCATACCGGCACGCTGGGTAACTGCTTTATGAGATCAGCTACAGTGTCATGCTCATAGCTATCTATATTACTTTCCTTGAGGTCGTGGGGAAAGAAAACGAGCGGCCCCAGGTAGGGGGTAAGGCGGGGGGTGCGAATCATACCCACACCTATCTTTTTCTCTATAGGATAAGGCCATGCTCCGGCTATATGGTCGCCTTTTTTAGACAGCACCACATCCCATTTACCACATACAGCGTCGAGCCACCATGGCTGTGAAAAAACAGGGATACCCCTGCGCTGGCTACATAACTTTTTATAAACTTCTTTATTACCCATACCCCCTGATTTATATAAGCTATTTAAACTGTAACACCCTGGCCGGCTGCACGCGGCGAATATACAAAGTTGGCAGCCACATGCAAAGCACACATACTGTGAGCGTAAGCACATCTATGAGCACTATATGCCACCATACTATCTGTACCGGCACCTGTTTCATATAGTAAGAGCTCTCCGGCAACTTAACAAAACCATAATGTTGCTGCAGCCAGCACAGCAGCAGTGCCAGCACATTGCCCAGGAGAATACCCATACCCCCTATAAGCGCAGCTATGTACAGAAATATGGCGCGTGTGCGGGAAAATGACAACCCCAGAGCCTTTAGTAACCCAATCATTACTGCACGGTCTATAATGAGTATAAGCAGTGCAGCACTCAGGTTTATTACAGCTACTATGGTCATTATAATAATGAGTATAACACTATTGGTACCCTGCAGCTGCAACCACTCGAAGATAAAGGGGTATGTCTCTACCGTGGTATAAGCAGCTAATGGTGGTTCTATAAGCTCATAGTGTATATGGGCGGCTACAGAGTCGGCCATGGCAGGGTTGGCAAGGTCTACCTGATAACCGGTGATGCTGTCCTGTCCCCAGTTATTGACACGCTGCAGGAGACGCATATCGCACAGGCCATACAGCTTGTCCATATCCTCCATGCCACTGTGGTACAGGCCTGCAATACGTACACGGCGAATGCGGGGTGTGCGCTGATCTATGAAATTGAGCTGGATGGTATCGCCAATATTTACATCCAGCTTATCGGCAGTGGTGCGGGAAAGAATCACATCTTTGGCATACTGCGCGTCGGAATAGTCAATAGGGTTACCGTAGGTAGTTATTCCATTCAGAAAATGGTAATCAGCCTCTACTCCTTTCAGGTTCAGCCCTTCCAGCTGGCCTTTTGCCTGTACTACTACCGGAGATAATGTATATGGCGATGCTGAAATGACGCCCGGAATATGGCGCAGCTCTGTGAGCAAATGATGATCGTATGCTACGGGGCGGGCAAATGCTACTGATGAAGCGCCCATTTCATTGTAGGGTACTACCTGTACATGGCCCTTGAAGCTGAACAGCTTTTCTGAGACCGCATGCCGGAACCCTGTAACAATGGCCAGCGTTACTATCATTACTGCCACACTAAGTGCGGTGGCCCCCACAGATAGCCGGATAATGAAAGAAGAGAACGCTCCCTTCTGCCGGGTCATATACCTGCGTGCTATAAATAATGAGAGTTTCATTGTAGTGAACAGGGACAAAAGTAATTTTTTCCCCGTTGAGAGCGGGCAGGGAAAAAAGTGCCGGGATAAAGTATTGCATGTATTACTGCTCTGCAAGCAGGCGGGACCGCATGAGGAACCGCACCCCAAGGGGTATTTCCAGCGAAAAGCTACTGCCCCTGCCCGGTGTTACATCCAGTATAAGCTGCGTATGTTTCCAGTATTCGTACTGGTCGCGGCTCATGTAGTATCCACAACCGGATACTGTGCCAAGACAAATATCTGATGCTCCTACTTTAAACTCCCCCTCCTGAAAACACATGGGTTGTGAGCCATCACAGCAACCGCCACTCTGGTGAAACATTAGCGGACCATGTTGCTGTTTCAGCTTGTCTATGAGTGCCAATGCGGCATCAGTAGCTATTACTTTCTCCTGCATACTGATGAAAATACTAAAAAGACATGGCTTTCTCCTGTTTTTACCGAATAAATGCGGGTGGGGCAGGTACAAAATTCAGGGAACATCCGTTGCGCTATGAGGGGCCTCGCCGGATGTTCTGTTTTAGTTTCACCTTGCTGGTATCGTCTGGCAGCCGGGAATAGTGAAATATAGCAGATAGTGCAGTGCTATTCAAATTCACATTCAATATGCATTTCGCAATTTGCGAAATGAGAAATGTTATATATATATGTAACTATGAGAAAACATAATGGCATGCGTCCTCAAGATATAGCAATTTTGTTGAAAATAGTTGCTCTAAACGGCCAGATCTGGCAAATGTCAGGGCTATCTCACGCTCTTTTTATCAGCTTATCAGAAATCTCAGAATCTTTAAACCGAAGTAGAATTGCCGGATTAATTGACTACAACAAAAAAAATGTCAATAAGTTGAGTTTGCTGGAGTTTCTGGAATACGGCGTAAAGTACGTCTTTCCACAAGAACCGGGTGCTATGGTTAGAGGAATTCCAACTGCCCATTCACACCCGTTTATGAAAAAGCTGTTTGCGTCAGAGAATGACTATGTCTGGCCCGACAGGAATGGTGACACATTGGGGTTAATGATTGAACCTTTTTATGCAAAACAAGTTGAAGCTGTTAAACAAGATGAGCTCTATTATAAATTACTTGCGTTAGTTGATGTTATCAGAGTGGGTAGAAGTCGAGAGGTAAAATATGCAGTTGAAGAATTAAAAAGGGTAATAAAATGAATCATCATCATACAAACATTGTAAGAATAAAGTCTGTCGCAAGACTATTGGGAGATTTGAATGAGAAGGTGGTTTTTGTTGGTGGTGCCACACTGTCTTTATATTCATCCAGAGAGACGTTTTGAAGTGAGACCTACAGACGATGTTGATGTGATAATTGAAATATTGAATTATGCAGAGCGGGTTGAATTGGAAGAAAAACCCCGCTGTGTGAGGGGCTGTGGGGGAGACAGGTGGGATATGTAAAACTTTTATTTTGAAATTTTGGAGCTGTTGGTAAGATTTCTTCCGAAAATACTTTTGTGCAATAATTGATTGTTAACAATTTCAACTACTTTTCCTATGGCCTTCTTTGAACATACTACTTTGTGAACATTTTTAATTGAGTCAAATGTTTCCATCCAAATAAATTGCTCAAACCCTGGCTTTAACGGGTCTTTAGGCGGGTTTTCCACCTTAAAATTAGCATCGTCAACCCATCCTAAATACTTCATTACTTGTTTTAATTCTTTAATGGATATTTTATACATTGACGTATTTGAAACTTCGGTTTGCAAAGTCGTGAGGGAAATATGCTCCCGCGGTGCAGTCGTCTTGATTTCACCAATGATTTTATAAAGTGGTTTACCTTCGGTATCAGATATTTTTCCTACATCGCCAGCAGAAATTGCGTTTAATATTACATTTAAAACTCCTTTCTCTGTTTTATCGATTTCAATTTCACTGCTTGATAATATATTTTCCTTCCCGTTAAACCCATATACCCTGTTGTTTTTAGGATTTATTATTAAGACTTCTCTTGGATTAATGTCAAAAATTTCGGGAAGGAGTTTTGACCATATTTCCATAAACTCTTTATTTTTTTCGTTTGCTTTTATTTGAAGAAAACGATTGAAATCTTGAGTCGATATATTAGCTGTCTCAGTTTTCCCAGAAGCTCTATAAATTATTTCGCCTTTTTTTATCTTATAATCTGGGAAGTCATTTGTTGGTATAAGTACTTGATTCTGTTTTTCAATTAACAGATAATAATATTTCCTAGTTGCTATTTGAAATTGCTGCAAATCAATTCCGACTCCTAGTTTGGAAATTCTTTCAAACTTTTGAGTAATGTTATTCAAATCAATTTTGCTCAATACACTTAGACTGTCCGCATTTAATCCAACATCCTCATAGGTTCCTAACGGTTTATCTTCCTTAATACCAAATAGAATTATCCCTCCATTTCCATTGCCAAATGACAAAATATCTTTTGCCATATTTCGCATAAAGATTTCTGTTTCGTCCGAATTGCCGGAAAGGTTTAGTTGTAGTTTGTAATCATAAAGATCATTTTCTTTTGGAAAAATTCCATGGTTTTTAATGTTTTCAATTGCAACCAAAACAAGCTGCTTTAAATCGTGAATAGTCATAAAAATATTGTGTAAAATAAAAAACCGAAAAAGTCTAAAGTTAGACTTTTTCGGTTGCTGTGGAGAATAACGGAGTCGAACCGATGACCTCTTGCATGCCATGCAAGCGCTCTAGCCAGCTGAGCTAATTCCCCATTGGGTGTGCAAATATAATGGGATTAAGGAATTATTTCCAAAAATACCCGAAAGACATAAAATTGTACTTTTACCACTTAATAACAGGAAAGTGAAAGCGATCATACCCGTAGCGGGTGCCGGTACCAAACTGCGTCCGCTCACATATACGCAACCTAAAGCCCTTATTCCCATAGCCGGCAAGACTATACTGGGCGTAATAGTAGACCAGTTACTGGACGCCGGGGTAACGGAGTTTGTGTTCGTAACAGGATACCTGGGTGAGAAAATACAGGACTATGTGAAGAAACGTTATCCTCAGTTGTCCTGCACATTTGTAACACAGAATGACCGCCGTGGTACGGGTGACGCCATATACCTGACCCGTGATGCTGTGCAGAATGATGAGGTAATGATAGTGCTGGGCGATACGGTATGTGACTATAACGTAAGAAATATCATAGCCAGTGATATATCGCAGATAGGGGTGCGCAAGGTAGATGACCCGCGTAGCTTTGGTGTGGCTGAAATAAACGAGAAGGACTTTGTAACCCGAATGGTAGAGAAGCCGCTCATCCCAAAGTCTAACATGGCGATGGTGGGCATCTACTACATTAAGGAGACCGAAGCTATGTATGCGGCACTAAAGCAGAACCTCAGTGCGCCCCCTGATGAAAAAGGAGAATACCATCTTACCAATGCGCTGCAACTGATGGTGGAGCAGGGTATAAAACTGCAGGCATTCAGAGTTAATAACTGGTTTGACTGTGGAAAGAAGGAGACACTTCTATCAACCAATGCTACGCTGCTGAAACAAATGGAGGAGGAGCGGACGGTAACACCTCAGTACAGTTTTGAAAATACAGTAATCATTGAGCCGGTAAATATTGGCGAGGGTTGTACCATCCGTCACTGCATCATTGGTCCCAATATATCTATAGGGGAGCATACTAAAATGGAATCGTCTATAGTACGGGATTCTATCATAGGCTCCTATGCCGAGCTGCAGCAGGTAGTGCTTAACTCCAGTATCATAGGTAATGATGCCTATGTGCGCGGGCTGAGCCAGAGCCTGAATATAGGCGATAACACAGAGATAGATCTGGCTTAATCAGTTTTTGTTTCTTCTGCATCGCCGGTTTCTTCCGGCTCTATGCCACCTATGTTGAAGAGGCGGTAAGCGAGTTCTTTGCCGGTTTCTTCGGCTTTCTGCCATGCAAATGATTGTGGCTGTACTATATAGTTTCCTGCCTGGTCGGTGACGTGGTAGGTAATGTTCTTCTTCTTGCCAGAGCCTGAGAAGGATACATATGCATGCAGCGCCACGGTACTGTTGGCAGCTACCCAGTTTATATTACAGTCGCGCAGGCGTTCTATGACAGCTTTATCGGCATCGGGGCCAGTATGCAGTACCATGTTTGCCTTAAGGCCTGTATATGGTACCAGCTGCGGATAGAGTACACAGAGGTCATACATCCATTTGTCTCTGGCTTTAGGCTGCTCCAGCTCATCGGCACATTCGGCCAGTGCCTGATAGATGCGGGCCGTAAAGAGTTTTTCATATTCTGCATCTGTATCGGGGTCGCGCAACAGGGCTTTCAGCATGGGCTGTGCCTGTTTGTATTTTCCCTGCTCCATCAGCAGCTTTGCTACGAAATACTCAAAGTATTTATGAATATACTGGCGTTTATCGGTAGCTGCTTCTTTACGGAAACGGTTCAGAAAATACCGGGTACTGAAGTCCCGTATGAGGAACCATATCTCATCCCATGATACCACATTCTCTGTAGAGAATAGTTTGTAAATAACTCTTTCCCGCTCAGGGTTCTGTGCCAGCTGGTTGATGATGAGAAACTGCTGCAGATATTTATCTGCAACTTTTGTAGCAATGCGGCTCAGTACTTTAGGATTATACCACCAGTTGGCATTTTCAAACTTCTCCATCTGGTATTCCTGTTCCCGGTTCATCATTTTTACCAGTTGCAGTGCAAAGTCGTAATGACTCTGCCCCAGGGTGGTGCCAATGTGTAGTTCTTTGAAGTCGGCGGCACGGGTGGCATATTTCTCTGCCTGTGCTACCTGCCCGTCATAGGTAAGTGAGCGGGCCAGTGCTATGTTGTACCAGCCGTAGCCGGGGGTAGAGCCTGCGGCCTTTATCATGTTACGGGCCAGTGCTGCTCCGGTTTTGGGCATGCCCTTGTATATGTTCAGTATAGTAGTAAAGTAGGCCCACTCCTGTAGCCGCTTATCGCCTGCATCCTGCTGCGATGCTATCTTGTATTCTGCCTCAGCAGTGCGAAAGTCGCCACAAATGCTGCGGAAGTTGGCAAAGTTATTATGAGGCAGCCTTCTGTTCTTACGCATCAGCTCAAAGTAGTAATTGGCAGAATCTATGCGGAAGTTGTAGGCATGCAGGATGTTTTTATAGTGCCATACTCCGCTTTTCTCCTGCTCTATATATTGAGGAGGGAAAAGGTTAGCATTAATAGCCTTGTTTTTCTCTATAGCCCGCATTCCACTGTCCAGGTAGCGGTTGGCAAGTTCTTCATTCTCGTCAATACTGTTTTTCAGGAATGAGTACTTTGCCGAGGTGTAGAACCGATTGCGATGCACGGTCCATGCCAGCATATTGTAGGGGTCCAGATAAAACTCCCGCTGGAAATTATATCGTATGGCACGGCGCAGCAAGGGTACTATTTTTTCGGGCTGCTCCATGTTGCTGTAGGTATGCACCAGTGCATTGGCAATGATGGTATAATCTATCTGAAAGTTGTATGCCGGTAATACAACCATGATGTCGTTAGACCGTGTGGTAAGCGCCCTTTTATAGTCGCGCTCCAGCAGTGTCAGTGCCCGCTCCAGTGCGCCTGCCGCATTGCGGAAGCCTATATAGTCGGCAGCATGGTTGTACTTATATATGCCCTCAAACATCCAGCCTACATAGTAGGTACTGTCGGTGCGCTTAAACTCCCGTGAGCGGGGTAGTGCATCGTCACTGTACATGTTCTCTATGGCGCGCTTGGCATCAATGTTGGCACGCCGCTCTTCCTTACCTGCAGGGTGCTTGGGCATGAGCTGGGGAGGTAGTTGCTGCCGTACGCCTCCACTCTGGGCATACAGCAGGCCTCCTGTGCCTGTGCACATTATGAGCAGCAGGCATAGTTGTGAGACACCATTACACAGCAGTGTCTTTATTGCTGTTTTGTTTCCGGTACTACCGGCCATATAGTTTCAGTTTCGCCAGTCGTTCTGTTTCCTTTACAATGATACTTTCCAGTGCTTTCAGCTTTCCTTCCTTATTGCGGAAAACAAGTCTGTGCTCCAGTACATGCCGGGTGATATCGCGTACATCGTCTTCTATTACAAAAGTGCGTCCCCTTACCAGTGCATAGGCGCGAAGGCACTTGAGGAATGCAATACCACTACGGGTAGAGGCGCCGAGTGAAATGTCGGGATGTGTGCGGGTAGCACGTACTATATTACTTACGCCCTTTACTATCTCTTCGTGTACAAATACACTGCCCGCTTCGGCCTGTAGTGCAAGTATATCGCGCATGGATAATACCTGCCGCAGCTCTATCAGATTGCGGGCTATATTCAGATATTCCCGGTATATATTCAGCTCCGTATCTTCATCTACATAGCCAAAATGTATTTTCATGTAGAAACGGTCCAGCTGTGCAGCTGGCAGGGGATAAGTTCCTTCCATTTCTATAGGGTTTTGTGTAGCTATGGTGAAGAACATTTTCTCCAATGGCAGTGTTACGTCGCCTACGGTTATCTGATGTTCAGCCATGGCTTCCAGCAGGGCACTCTGTACCTTGGGGCTGGCACGGTTTATTTCATCGGCCAGCAGTACGTTACAGAACAACGGGCCCTTGCGGAAAAGAAACTCCTTGGTACGGTCGTCAAAAATATGAGTACCGATAAGGTCCATCGGCAACAGGTCAGGGGTAAACTGTATACGCTTAAACAATACGTGACCATCTTCTGAGCCACCACTGATACACTGAGCCAGTGTGCGGGCCATAACGGTCTTACCGGTACCGGGATTATCTTCCATCAGTATGTGTCCGCCGGCCAGCAGGCAGGTAATTACCATTTCTATCTGGCTACGTTTACCACGTATCACGGTCTCCATCTGGTCTATGAGGGAGCCAATGGAAGCCGATGCATCAAGAGTGTCAGGGGTGGAATCCATTACTTCGTCAGTCATGCCTGAAAATGTTTATACAATTTTACGCCTTATAGCTTTAGTATCGCGTTGCGGTCACTGTAATTTTTTGTGAAAAGCAGGTTACGTATTTATTCCGCCATGTAGTATCACTACAGCCAGAGCAGGCTGCCATCGCCATAGCTCAGGAAACGGTAGTCGTTATCCATAGCATGCTGGTAGATGGTGCGCCACCGGCCGCCTGTAACAGCAGCTACCAGCAGCAGCAGGGTAGATTGCGGCTGATGAAAGTTTGTAACAAGCCCTTTTATGATGCGGAAGGTATAGCCGGGCGCTATAAGTATGCGTGTGCGGGTAATGAGCCGCTCACTCTGCTGCCCATTCAGATATTGCATCAGGGCTGCAAGCGCTTCCTGCACCGGGTGCTGCTGTGCTGTATCGTAGGGCTCCCACTGGCTTACTGCTATGCCATTAAAGTCTACAGTGTCTCCATTCAGTAGTTTGTTACCTATCCAGTACAGGCTTTCCAGTGTGCGTAGTGAGGTAGTGCCTACGGCTATGATACCTTTGTCCAGACTGTGTGTGATAGTAGCAAGCGTATCACGGGTTACTTCTATCCACTCAGCATGCATATCGTGCCCATCCATGGTCTCTGCCTTAACGGGGATAAAGGTGCCTGCACCCACATGAAGGGTAACGAATGCTTTTTTGACTCCTCCTGATTCCAAATGGTCCAGAACAGAGGTGGTAAAGTGCAGGCCGGCAGTAGGTGCGGCCACGCTACCCTCGTCCCGTGCATATACCGTCTGGTATGTGGTCTCATCCTTTACCTCGGCGGTACGGCGCAGGTAGGGCGGCAGTGGTACTTTACCCATATAGTGCAGTACCTCAGCAAATGTGAGTGTTTCATCACTCCAGCTAAGCTGTAATATAAAACTGCCGGGACGCCGTTCTGCAATGGTAGCGGAGAGCGAAAATGCCGGTGCTGCACTGGTGATAGTAAGTACCGTATCCTGTTTCCATTTGGCCGCGCCGCCTACAAGGCACTGCCATAATACGGAGCCTTTCTGCTGCATGGCCGTAGGCACATCGGCATACTGCTCATGGGGCGCCAGGCAAAACACCTCAATTGTGCTGCCGGTAGGTTTGGTAAACAATAATCTAGCGTGTACCACCCTGGCCTGGTTAAATACCATGAGCATACCTTCCGGTATATGTGCGGGGATATTGCTATACACATCATCTGTGATATTGCCCTTCTGCCATACCAGCAGGCGGGATGCATCGCGCTGTGGCAGGGGGTAACGTGCTACCCTGTCATCGGGGAGCGTATAGGTAAAATCCTCTATGCGAAGGAGCCTGGGATGCATATGTAGTGGTTACGTAGCGGCCGGAGTTATTTCTCCAGTGAGCCAATGCCATGGAAGAGACGTTTCCAGCGGATGCCATCCTTGCCATAGCTGAGCCATACAAACCATGCCTTACCAACTACGTGATCTTCCGGTACAAAGCCCCAGAAACGCGAGTCGAGTGAGTTATGGCGATTGTCTCCCATCATCCAGTAGTAATTCATGTGGAATGTATAGGAGCTGGCTTCCTGGCCGTTAATGATAATCTTTCCATCGCGCTCATCCAGCGTATTGCCCTCATAGTTACGAATGATACGACGGTAAAGAGCAATATTCTCTGGTGTGAGCGTTACTGTAGCACCTGCTTTAGGCATGGTAATTGGTCCCAGATTGTCCCGGTTCCAGCGGAAGTTGGCCGTATCGTGGGGGAATACCCAATCAGCAGGGTGCTGAGGGGCAATACCGGCCGGATATTCAATGAACGGCCTTACCGATACCACATTGGTAGCCTTGCTTACGGCATCTACCTGGCAGTTTTCCAGATTGAAGTTGTAGAGGCCCGGACCTATCTGCTCTGCCAGCTCTACATCATCATCAACTGCCGGAGGTCTTCCATTGGTAGTGACTATATAGTTCAGCTTAGAGTGCGGGAAAAGGGGTGTTTCTGCACCATTAATATATATACGGCAGTTTTTCACCTCCAATACATCGCCGGGAACGGCTACACAGCGTTTTATATAATTTTCTTTTTTATCTACTGGGCGTGTTATTATCTCATAGTTGGCCAGAATGTTTTCCCTGCCCGATGCACGGCACAGCAGATAATAATCCTGATCGGGGTATTGGGTAACGACGGTATCGCCAGCGGGGAAGTTAAATACCACAACATCATTACGCTTCACATGGCCAAACCCGGGAATGCGGCGATACTTCCAACTTACTGCTTCGGTATATGATTTTCCGCCGGTGAGTGGCATGGTGTTATGCACCAGTGGTATCGCCAGTGGTGTCATAGGTATGCGTGGGCCATATGCCAGCTTACTTACAAAAAGATAATCATTTATGAGCATGGTCCCTTCCATAGAGCCGGTAGGGATAGTATATGCCTCAAAAAAGAATGTTCTGATGATGGTGGCTGCAACTATTGCAAATATTGCTGCATCTGCCCACTCCCTTACTACCGACTTTTTCTTCTTTTTAGTGTCAGTGTCAGGGTTGCCGGTATTTTTATTTTTGTTCCAGAAGGCCATGGAGGTATGTATATAGTTGTCAAAAGTAACAACTTCCCCCACATTTCCTAACCGAAGCAGGCCGTGAGCTGTTCAGTTTTAACAATCCCGGAAAAGTGAGCGCTGTGTATTCATATTGGTATCAGTGGCAGACGACTAATAAAAAGTGCATGTATAAATATAATGTGTGTGATTTTACAATATGGTAATGCCGGGACAATCTATTGTACATACATGTATCGTAAACACTACTGTAGCTGCCGTAATTTGTAAATATGCTGTTAAAAATGAAATTATTTTTTTATCTAAAAATTGTGTCAAATAGGGTTACTTAGTCTATTTTTGTGCCCGAATAAGTGTACTAATCACCATTTATCTCATCAATTTATGAAATTACAGAAAATCTACTCTGGAAAGGTGGGCAGCATTTCGGGCGGCAGGCGCAGGTTTGGCCTGTCAGGGGTTGCTACTGCGTTAACAACCGGTGTTATGGCTGCTTTTGCAACATTGCTGTCGGTGCAGGCCGATGCACAGGTTACTGTCAGCAGAACGTCGAAAGTTATTGCGGGGGTATCGCCTGTTGAGGATTCATTGTGGACCGTAAATCAGGCTGACTATTCTATAGTCAAACGTGTACATCCTACCATTCCGGCTGATGATATTCTGGGATTTAATGCTATTGCTACTGATCCTGTAACCGGAGATCACTATTCTATAGCTAATCTTAACACTGCAGGACTGTCACTTATCACTATTAATGTGCAGACAGGTATCTGTGCTCTCGTTGGGGTGCTGTCAGATAATGTTAAGTCACTGGCTTTCAATGCAAACGGTACGCTTTTTGGCATGACTGCAGGTTTGGCTGCCATGAATGCCGAGACCGTTTATAAAATAGATAAGAGTAATGCAGGGCTTACAATAGCCTTCACAGTACCAGTGCCTGATGGGGCAGATGGTGTACTTACCTATAATAATGATGATAATAATTTCTACCACTGGTCGGGCAGTCCTGCTACGGGGCAGTATGAAAGCTTTGACACAACAGGCGTAGGTTTTACTACTATAGGTATGACACCTCCACCGGCATCAGAGGTGCTGGGCGCTATGTATGATGGCAGTAATAACTTCATAGTAAGTGATGATGCCAATACATGGAGCCTGTGGGATGCTACAGGAAATATAAGCCCTGCGCTTATTACCTTCAATAGTCCACTGCGTGGGCTGGTGAGCGAAACGCATACCAGCAGCATTTCCTCTTCGGGACCAGTGGCTATATGCCCCGGTTCAAACGTAGTACTTACAGTAACAGGTGGTACCGGCGGATATCAATGGTATAAAGATGGCTCCCTGCTGGGTGGTGAAATATATGACACACTTACAGTAGACAATCCGGGCGTATATAATTGTGTATATGCCGATGTGAACTCTGTAATAGACAGTCCTACAGCAGGCATAACGGTTTCTTTCCTTGAAACTTCTCCAATAACAGTAGGTGCAGGTGCATCAATATGTTATGGAACACTTACTGCAAGTGTAGGTTTCAGTACTATGTCTTCATATACATCTCCTTCCACATACAGCTTTACTGTTCCCGCCGATGTTACCAGCATCATTTTTGATGTAAAAGGTGGCGCAGGAGGCCGCGATACCAGTATGATGGCTATGCCCGGCATGGGTGGTATGGTGACAGGTGCACTGGCTGTAACTCCTGGTGATGTACTGACTATAAATGTAGGCGGTGCAGGCGCTGATGGTACCATGGGTGGTGTAGCAGGCGGCTTTAACGGTGGCGGACAGAGCTTTGGCTTTGGAGGTTCCGGTGGCGGCGCTACAGACATTCGCCTCAATGGTACTGCTGCTACTGACCGTGTGGTGGTAGCAGGTGGTGGCGCCGGCAGTGGTTATGATGCTGTAGCCGGAATGTCTGTATTTGGTGGTGCCGGTGGTGACCTGACTGCAGGTGCCGGTGGCATTAACAGTGAGCCTTCTATGGCAATGGGTGGCGACCAGACCGCTGGCGGTACCGGTGCTATGTTTACAAGTGCAGCCAGTGGCAGCGACGGTATGCTGGCAATGGGTGGCGATGGTAGTACTGACGGTGTATCCGGCGGTGCAGGCGCTGGCTACTACGGCGGCGGCGGCGGTGTATGGTCTGGCGGCGGCGGCGGTTCTTCTTATACCGACGCTATGCTGGTGACCGGAGTTGCACATACACAGGGCACAAATACAGGCGCAGGTAATGCTGCTATAGCATACCCTGTACCATCTACATATTCTTACTCTATAGTATGGGATGCAGCGGCACATACTGCAGGCTTTACAGATGTAACTGCAATGGCTTTCCCTTCGTCAGGTTCATCATTCTCTGTAGATATACCAGCAACTGCTACTCCTGATACATATAATGGTACCCTGTACATAAACAATGGTATATGTGATGCACCTCATGCCATAAGCATAGAAGTGAAGCCTATACCTACTGTAAATACTACATCAAACCAGGCTGTATGTAACGGAACTGCTACTACAGATGTAATGTTTGCAGGTGCTCCTTCCACACCTACATTCAGCTGGACGAACAGCAAGCCATCTGTAGGTATAGCTGCCAGCGGAGTTGGTGACATTATGTCTTTCAGCGGTACGAACACTTCTACTGCTATAGACACAGCAATGATCATCGTAACGCCTGAGCTGAATGGCTGCTATGGCACTCCTGATACTTTCGATATCGTTGTATTCCCAACTCCGATGCTGAGTGTTAATCCTGCATATGTGTGCGATGGTGCTCCGTTTAACTATACGGCAACCAGCGCTACTGCAGGCGCTGCCTTCAGCTGGGAGCGTACTACAGTTCCTGCCGGTGTAACAACTGCAGCGCCATCTGCAGCAGGTACCAATACCATCAGTGAAACATTTGATAATACTACAGCGGATGCAACACAGGCTGTAGTACCTGTATCCTATACATTTACAGTAACTGCAAACGGATGTGATAATACAGAAACGCTTACCGCCAATGTAAATCCAACGCTTACGTTGTATCCTACACCGCTCACAGGTTCTATCTGTGATGGTGCTACTTTCTCTTATACACAGTCTAACCCAATACCGGGTGTGATATATACATGGAGCCGCGAAGGTGTAACGGGTATTGCCAATCCTGCGGCAAGCGGAACCGGTAACATCTCTGAAAGCCTGGATGATACTGTAACCAGTCCGGTAACTGTTACTTATGTAGACACACTGTCACTGAACGGCTGTATGAATACACAGACACTGAGTGTAATAGTTAACCCTACACCGGTACTTACCAGCTCACTTACACCACCATCGGTATGTAACAACAGCGTTTTTGATTATGACGCTACTTCTGCTACTGCCGGTGTAAACATCACATGGAGCCGCGCATTTGTAGCTGGTATAGCTACTGCTGCCGGTACCGGCCCTGATACGGTGAATGAAACACACTCAAACGTTACTGAACTGCCTATACCTGTAGTATATGACTTTACGCTGGAGATAGACGGTTGTACCAATACGCAGGCTGTGACTGTAACGGTAAATCCTACGGCTCACCTCAACACAACACTTACTCCTGCTGCTATATGCGACAGTGGTGTATTTGATTATGAGCCAGCGAGCAATACTCCGGGCGCTACATTTGCGTGGAGCCGTGCTGTAGTGACCAATGTCACTAACCCTGCAGCATTTGGCAGTGGTAATCCGCTGGAAACACTGCGCAGCACTTCCGGCTCACCGGTAGTTGTGACTTATACATTTACAACTACAATTGACGGTTGTCCTAACAGTGGTGAAAATGTACCTGTTACGGTTAATCCTCGTCCATGGCTCAGCAACAGCTCTCTGTCATACACTATATGCGACAGCGCTCTGTTCTCTTTCTCTCCTGCCAGCATCACTACTCCAACTGACTTTGCATGGGTACGTCCTTTTGTACCGGGCATAGGCGCTACTGAGGGTATGGGTAACGGCAGCATAACAGAGGTGCTGAAAAACAATACTTCAGTAGACAGGACAGTACAATATATATATACACTGTCGGCCAGCGGATGCTCGCGTATGCAGACTGTAGATGTAACTGTTCATCCTACACCAAAACTTACATCACTTACTGACAGCGCATGCTCCGGTAACACATTTACCTATACTGCAGATGGTAATGTACTGGTGCCAGTAACCTATGCATGGACAAGAGCACAGGTAATTGGCATTACTCCTAATTCCGGTGCAGGTACAGGTAATATTTCTGAAACACTTATTAACGAGACAACTGCACCACTGGATGTAGTATATGTGTACACACTTACTGTAGGTGGCAGCTGTGATTATGAGTATGATCTTTCAGTGAAAGTGCGCCCTGCGGCAGCAGCACCTGAAATCACTACCATGCCTGCATCCAGCCTGTGTAACAACTCTATGTTCCAGAACTTTGGCGCTGCTACACCTGCAGCAAGCGGTAACAGCTATGAGTGGAGCGCTACAAATGCAGAGATATACGGAACAGGTGCCGGCAGCCAGTATGCACTGGTGAGCTTTACTACACCGGGTACATCGGTAGTGACACTGACATCAATGGTAGGAACTACCGGCTGCTCAGGTGTGGCAACCTATACGGTGAACGTAAGTTCAGAATCGCTGGATATGCCACGTGTGATATGGACCAACTCAAGTGCATTCATATGCCTGAAGAATGATGTGAAGAGCTACCAGTGGGGATATGATGATGCCACAACGCTGGATTCAGTAATACTGACCAATGAAACACATCAGAGCTACTTCAACAAAACTCCTGATTTTACCAACCGTTACTACTGGGTAATAGTGGATGATGGAAACTGTCTGAAAAAGGCATATTATAACTCGCCTGACGGCAGCACACCAAGAATAACAGCTAATGAAGGAAACGCAATGGCTATAGCTATGAACGTATTCCCTAACCCTGCAAGTGATAAGGTGACAGTGGAACTGCAGCATGCTGATGCCGGTGTAATGACCGTGGAAGTGAGCAATGTGCTGGGCCAGAAGGTAGCTACACAGCAGGCTGATGCACGCAAGGTAAGTGTAGATGTAACTACTATGCCAGCAGGCATATATGTGGTAGACTGCTACCTGGATGGTGCAAAAGTGGGTACTGCCAAATTTGTTAAAAACTAATTGAATCAACGCTAAAAACCATTAGATGAAAAAAATAGCTTTCTTATCAATCGCGACTGCCATGGCTATATCGGCGGGAGCACAGACAGCGGTAAAACCCGCTAAAAGGAGCTTCACGCCAGACAGCCTGCTATCTCGCTGGGTAATAGATCTGAATTTCACGGGAGGCGTTATGATGAAAGATGTAACCACCGGCACCTCTATAGGTGGGTATCCGGAGGGACTCAACATCAATACCGGTGTTCTGAGTTTCGAAAAAGGTTCTTCTCTTGGCGGCAACCTGCAGCTTGGTTACTTCTTTGGTCGTAAAGCTAACTGGGGTATAGGTACCGGCTTTATGTACCTGTCTCAGACCGGTGACCTGAAGCTGGACAACTATCATGTAGAATATAAAGCTACTGATGACCAAAGCCGGGTCTACCGTCAGATAATAACCGGTAACAATGTGAAAGAGCGTACTACGTTCACTAACATGAACATCCCACTGTTGCTGAAGTATAAAAAACGTTTTTCGCGTACACTGGGCTTTACAATGGATCTGGGTCCTGTGTTTAACCTTCAGATGAAAGGATCTACGGAAAACAGGGGAACATATGATTATGAGGCTATCTACCGTTTTACAGGCAGTGGTTCTGACGGTCTGCCAACGGTTTATGATAACTCGCCTACTCCACTGGCAGGCTCATACCTGATAACCCGTGAGGCGGCATTGGCTGCAAGCCCGGGTCAGGACCCTGAAGTATGGTTTGCGTCTAACAGAGATGCAGGCTTTAAAACAGTAGGTCTGGGCCAGAAAGCTGCCAATGCAAAAGATGAGGCATCATACAAGTCTGGTTCTTTAGGTTTATATGTGCAGCCGTCTCTCAGTGTATATCTGTCAGATCACTTTGCACTGAATTTTGGTCTGTATTATATGTACCAGTCATTTACTAATGACAACAAGGCCAATTATGTGTTCATGGGTACTAACCGTGAGTATAATTCCAGCCTGCGTAATGTGACATCTTCTACAGTACAGTCATTTGGTGGTAATGTCGGTCTCCGCTTCCTCTTTGGCAAGCCTAAGGATACCGACGAGGATGGCATACCTGACCGTAAGGACAAATGTCCTGATGTATGGGGTGTGGCTATGTTCCAGGGTTGCCCTGATACAGATAAGGACAGTGTTCAGGATTCTGAAGACTCATGCCGCACAGTGCCTGGTCTGCTGAAATTCCACGGTTGTCCTGACAGTGATAATGATGGTATACCTGACAAGGATGATGAGTGTCCTTATCAGGCAGGTCCTGCCAGCCTGAAGGGTTGTCCTGACAGAGATGGTGATGGTATAGCTGACAAGTATGACGTATGTCCTGACAAACCAGGTCTTGCCAAATACAAAGGCTGTCCTGATACTGATGGTGACGAAATACCTGATAACGAGGATCAGTGTCCTGAAGTGCCTGGCCCTGCCAGCAACCATGGTTGTCCTCCGCCTCCGCCACCACCGGCAGATGTACCTCTGACTACACCTATTCTGTTTGAGACAAACAAGACTGTGGTACATGAGGCATCTATCCCGGTACTGGAAACAGCAATCAAGACCCTCTCTGGTGATACAGATGGTATCATAGAGATACATGGTCATGCTGACTCAAGAGGTAAGGCATCATACAACAAGCAGCTTTCAAGAAGGCGTGCTCTGGCGGTTAAGGCCAAACTGGTGAAAATGGGTGCAGATCCTAAGCGTATTAAGATCATAGCTCATGGTGAAAGCGCACCTTCGGCCAGCAACTCTACAGAAGAAGGACGTGCTGAGAACAGGCGTGCTGTAATGAAGCTACAGGTAGACTAATTACAGTATCTGCACTTTGTATTATAACAGAAACGACCACCATACCGGTGGTCGTTTCTTATTTAGAGACATAGTTAGTGCCAATAAAAAAGATATATAGGCCAAAAATGGTTGGTAAAATCTGCTGTAATCCTTTACTGCATTGATTTTGGAAGAAGTTTATTGAAATTAGTTTCAATAAACTTCTTTGCTTTATGGTTACTTCAAAAA
>JAUIBA010000045.1 GCA_030427635.1 Bacteroidia bacterium | reverse complement strand
GCATGTGAGCAATGGCATGGTGGATGCACAGGTGCTGATGGACGGCAGCCTTGCCAATGGCATGTACATGCTGACCCTGCACCTGAATGAAGGTAAGCAGACGCTGCACTTTGTGATGGAGCAGTAAAACAGACCTCATTGATAGTCAATGTGAAGGAGAGATGCAATGTGTGTCTCTCCTTTTTTTTACATGAAATTAATTTTGGTTTTCTATCCGGAATTTATAATTTTAGAATATCTATTCACTACTACATTATGAAAATTATACTACAGGTAAGTGGTGGCATTGGCAAGAGCGTTGCCGCCACCGCAGTTTGCAGAGCTATCAAAAAGCAATATCCCGACAGTAAGCTGTTTGTCATCAGCGGATATCCCGAGGTCTTTTCTCCCAGTCCCATAGTGGACCGCTCACTGAGCTTTAACGACCTCCACTATTTCTACCCTGAGCATATAGAGGGGCAGGATTTTCTGCCATTGCTGCACGATCCCTACCATGCGCCCGGCTTTCTGAGGCAGGAGGGCCATCTTATAAAAGTATGGTGCGAAATGTTTGGCATTGCCTATAATGGCGAGCAGCCCGAGATACATCTTACCAGTAAAGAATATTCCTCTTTCGGTACTATGTTTCAGAGCCCTAAGCCCATCATGATAATCCAGACCAATGGGGGCGTACCCAACCAGACCGATAAATACTCCTGGGCCAGAGATATGCCTATAGCTACCGCACAGCAGGTAGTGAATGCATTTAAGGATACTTATAATATAGTACACCTGAGGCGTCAGGACCAGTTGCCTCTGCAGCACGTCTATCCGCTCACTACCAATTTCCGGGCTATTGCCGTGGCTATTGCCATGAGCTCCCGGCGCCTGTTTATAGACAGTTTTGCGCAGCATACTGCGGCTGCTCTGGGTAAGCCATCAGTAGTATGCTGGGTGGCCAATAAGCCGGAGCAGTTTGGCTATGAGCTGCATCATAATATTATAGCCCACCCACCCACACTGAAGCCAGATTATAAGAACTCCATATTTACACCTTTTAATATTGCGGGCCAGCCCAATGAGTTCTGTTACAATAATGAAGCCGAAATATTTGATGCAGCGCAGATAATTGCCGCCCTGAACAATATGCCTGCTTAGTTCCTACCAGTTGTTTTGCTGTTAACTTTTTCACTATTTCTTATTTTCTATTTTCTAAAAAACTATTTAAACTATGGCAACATTTTGTGTTTATTGTGACCCGAATCCGGGTCAAACTTTAAGAGCAGACAGTGGGACAAGTGTCTCCGGTTTTATCGGTGGAACCGCAAATAGTTCTGCAATATTAGGTGGCCCATTATCAACTTCAGGATCCCATAATGTTTACGCCGATTTGTCTGTTATTGTTATGGGGAATACAAATAACATTAATACATTTGGCGGCGTTAATGGTATTCACAATTCTATTATAAATGGTTCTGATCATACCCTCTCAGGAAACTACGTAAGTATTTTTAATGGAGATACAAACAATGCGACAGGAGAGTATAACTCTATTGTTAATGGCACTACGCATACAGCTGTTGGCAATCACCTTTTCATCGGTGGAGGCTCAAATAATGTGATTCAGGATTACTCAAGTACGGGAGCTGTAAACTCAGCAATAGTTAGCGGAACGAATAACTTAATCCGCGATGATGGTAGTAATGCCCCTATTGACAATTTTATCGGTAGCGGCTTTGATAATCGGATATGCTCTTACGCTTCTTCTATTATTAGCGGAAGCAGTAATCAGATTTTTGCTCCAAGCTCATTTATAGGAGGGGGGGCGTCACATACAATTAATACAAATGGAGCCGGTAGCGTTATAGGCGGTGGTAGTACCAATACGGCAAATGGTATTGCTTCATTCATAGGCGCAGGGAAAACGAACAATGCATTAGGAGACTATAGCGGAGTAGCGTCCGGATGGGAAAACAGTATTTCTGCCAGCAGTGCAAATTCGTTTATTGGCGGTGGCTACACCAATAACATTAATGCAGCATGCTCCTTTATCGGTAGTGGAGAGCAACAGACTATTGATAGTGGCGATGCGAATTTCATTGTTTCCGGTGCTACAAACATAATTAGTACCGGTCATGGGGTGTCACCTATCAGTGGCTCAGGAATTGGCGGCGGATTTGTAAACTCTATTACAGATGATGGCAGTATCCCCGCCAGCTGTGCCTTTATAGGTGGAGGGAGCTATAACTCAATCTATACACAGGGCTCGTTCATAGGTAGCGGTTGTGAAAATGCTGTATGGGGAAAGGATAGTAGCATTGTAGGTGGCGATACCAATACAATAAATCTGCTGTCAGCCAGAAGCTTTATAGGTGGTGGCTGTGCCAATATCATTGGTTCTACGGGTATGTGTGGTTCCTGCCTGGGTATCATTACCGGCGGTAGTAACAACTGTGTGGAAACTGATGCGTCGGCTGATACTTTTTATAATGTAATCGGTGGTGGTAATACCAACTGGATATCGGCAGGGTCTTCCTATGGCGTTATAGGCGGCGGGGAAAATAACCTCGTGCGTCCGGGGATTACCCACAGTTCTATCTTCAGCGGGCAGAACAATACCGTAAGCGGCAACTGCTCATCTATACTGGGCGGCGCCAATAATGCCGATGGTGGTTTTAGCTTTGTAGGTATACATGGCGATTCTGTAACCGGTGTAATGGATTGCGCCTTTCATGCCAATACCTATGTGGCACAGAATATGCCTGACCAGACAATGGTGGGCTCGCTGCCATCGGGGGCGTTGTATTATGATACGTCTACCAATATTGTGTATCGCGTACCGTAGCAGCAATCATTAATCTCAGGGCGGCATGGCTGTGCTCTTATCAGAGTGCAGCCATTTTTCATATGTGGCAAACAGGAGCGTTGTCAGGAGTATTTTATATATGTGTATGAAAAGAACTGTTTATTCCTAACAATTAATCCCCCTTGTACGCCATTCTTTATTAGGTAACATATAAGTCTGTACATTTTTTTTATCCACAGGCTATATTTACAGGTGATTTTTTTTATATTTTTACTTCCACGGTTATTACTAATCATTATATTTCAGTGTACTGCTGCATATCAACTATATGAATAGAAAGTTATTACGCTACTTCCTACTTGGTCTGATGTTCTGCGCCTCCCGTTATGGCCAGGCACAGTCGGTTATCAACTATACTTATTCCACACTTACCGGTACCTATTCCAGTATTGCGGCTACCGGCACACCGGTTGTAGGTCCGCCATCCGGCTCTCTGCTGGGAACGGGTGCGCTGGATGCCAATGTACAGAACATCCCTATCGGGTTTACGTTCAACTATTGTACTGTCAATTACACACAGATATCGGCCTGTAATCATGGGCTTATTTCGCTCAGCAACGCTGCAGGTACTCCTTTTGTTAATACTGCAGCTGGCATGATGGGTGGCGGCGTAGGCTGCCTCATGGCATTCTGGATGGATATACGGGGCAGTGGTTCCAATGCCTATTATCAGACAACAGGTACTGCGCCCAACAGGGTGTTTACGATACAATACACCAATGTAGTGCCATCCGGCGGTGGGTGGACAACGGGTTCCGGCACGGCCAATTTTCAGATAAAACTGTATGAAACATCGGGCGTTATAGAATACTGGTACGGTCCCAGTACATTTACGGGACTAAGTGGCTCTGTTTCCGGTACCGGAGCTACTATAGGGATAGCTAATGCTACGGGTAACTATCAGACGGTGACTGGCTCACTGTTTTCTTCTGTATTCGGCGCATGGATATTTACGCACTCCACTACTCCTCCGAATGGCTCCATTCTGCGCTGGTCGCCATGCCCTATGACCATAGCGGCATCTAACAGTAGTCCGGTATGCCCCGGCGGCAGCGTAACGCTTACCGGCACAGCAGGCGGTACTCCTTACACATCTGTATCATGGGCCGGCCCAGCGGGCTATTCTTCTACTGGTGTGCTGAGCCCCACCGTATCTCCGGTATCTGCCGCCAGCGCCGGTGTATATACGGTAACACTCAATAACGGAACCTGTACGGTAAATGCTACAACAGCGGTGACTATTAACCCGGCACCACCTACCCCGACATTTATTCCTGCGGTACTAAATTCATGTGGGCCGCCAGTAAACTTACATCCGGCAGGTGGCCCCGGAGTAACAGGTCCTTATCTATGGTATAATTCGACTGGTTTATGGAATGATTTATCAATGACTGTCCCTTATACTACTGGCACTCCTTTATTTGATGTTTTTGCTGCCCCTGCAGTTACAACAGTATACACAGCAGTCGCTACACTCGGTACCTGTACGGCTGCGGGTACGGTAACGGTAAATGTGAGTACCTCTGTACTACCCATAACGGGTGTACCTACAGTATGTGAAGGCAGCACCACAGCGCTGGCCAGCGCCAGTGCCGGTGGTACATGGAGCAGCAGTACTGCTGCTGTGGGTACGGTATCTTCGGGTGGGGTAGTGTCGGGTATCGCTGCGGGTACTACTACCATTACCTATACGGTAGGCCCCTGTTTTACCACACAGGTGGTAACGGTATATGCTACACCATCTGCCATATCAGGCTCCTCTACGCCGGTATGTCTGCTGTCTACCGGCACGCTTACCGCCACCCCTGCCGGTGGTACATGGACCAGCTCTACCCCGGGCACAGCATCGGTCAACCCATCTACCGGTGTCGTAACCGGTAATGCATTGGGGACGGCAACGATTACCTATACATTATCCACGGGCTGTTACCGAACTGCCGTAGTAACGGTGAACCCTAACCCGGGACCTATAGCTGGCCCTGCCAGCGTATGCGTAGGCGCCTCTGTGACCTTTACAGCCACCCCTGCGGGCGGCTTCTGGACGGCAGCTCCGGCCGGTATCATCTCGCCCTTCAGCGTGATATCGGGTGTGGGTACCGGTGCGGCCGCAGGCACAACGATAATTACGTATACACAGGGCGGCTGCCGTGCCACGAAGAGCGTGACGGTAGTTACCGCTCCGGGACCTATAGTAGGGCCCGCCAGTATCTGTAACGGTACCTGTGCGGCCTATACCAACGGCACCCCGGGTGGCTCATGGAGCAGTAGTACGCCGGCGGTAGGTACTATAGATGCTACAGGCAACCTATGTGGCCTGTCCAATGGCGTAACCACGGTGACGTACTCACTGAGTGCGAGTTGCTTTACCACCCTTGCGGTAACGGTAACGGCAGCCCCTGCCTCACCTTCCGGCGCACCTACGGTATGCGTAGGTGCTACAA
>JAUIBA010000008.1 GCA_030427635.1 Bacteroidia bacterium | reverse complement strand
GCTGGTTAGATAGGCTCTATAGGCACTACAATGTATCTTAGTTGTAGTTCACCGTTACGGGAACACCAGTTGCGTTAGTATAAAGACCACTTGCCTGTGCAGCAGCTACGTTGAGGGTAGCACCTACATTCAGTGTTTCAGTACCAGAAGCGCTCAGTGTGCCGGTAGCTGATGGTACAGAAGTGAAGTTGTCAACAGTCATGTTATGAGAAGCACCGTCAGAGATAGTGCATGAAGTAGGCAGTGTTATTGCATAAGTGTAAGAAGCCTGACCCGAAACTGTGAAGCTTGCAGCAGACACAGTACCTGTAGTAGCAGGAAGGGTTACACCACCAGCGCCGCCTGTAGTACGTGTACCTGCAGGGTCCAGAACGGCAGTACCAGCGATGGTAGCAGAAACGGCTACGTTACCGAAGTTCATATCTACTGTCTTAACGATAGAGATGGGAGTGATGATGTTAGCAGAGGCAGAAGCAGTAGCAGTAGCCTGAGCATGAGAAGCAGTTGCGAAACCGAAAGTTGCTACAGCTGCGATTGCGATTGATTTGAAGAAGTTTTTCATTGTAGTTGTTTTTATTTGTTTGTGTATGTTGTTGTTTGTGTTATGCCAGTAGTATTACCAACGGCGTGCCATAATTTTAAGTGATTGATAATCAATTAAATAGGTTTTGGCGCGGTGTGCCAATTGTCCTCATGGTGGACGTATTTTCCAGAATGTGGAAGAAACGAGGTTGCTAGCGTGTATATAAATTGTGTATTTTTAGTTTATGAGTAATGTAGACATCAGGCCAGTGACGCTCAATGATTTTGAGACGGTATATTCATTTGTCTGTAGTCTGGAAGAGGAAGAGCTAAACCTCGCTCAGTTCAGGCAATGCTTTGATATTTGCCTCACTATCCCGCACAATCATTATTACCTGGCATTTGTGGATGAAAAGCCGGTAGGTTATATAAGCTGCCATGGTCAGTTGTTATTACATCATTGCGGTATGGTGTATGAGATACAGGAGCTTTATGTAGATGAAATGTACCGGAGTAAAGGTATAGGTGCATTGCTGATAGCGGCAGTAGAAAAAAAGCTGGCCGGCACAGACTATAAACTACTGGAGGTAGCATCTGGTAGTCAGCGTGCCGATGCGCACCGGTTTTATAAGGCCAATGGTTTCCGGCATACCTCGTTTAAGTTTCTTAAAGAACCGCTATAAAATTACTGCTTCAGTATTTTTTCAATTGCCAGTGTTGTTCCATCCTTGCTTACAGAGATGAAATAGACGCCATTGTGTGGTGTAGATACGTTTACCGTATGACTATGTGGGCTGTAAAGTATCTGTCTACCATGCGTTGTAGCAATAGTCGTTGCTGGGTCCTCCTTTAGATAATTCCCATGCTATAGTTCCATCATTATTCATAACTGCCAGGTAGGCATCATAGCCTCCACAGTTGGTAGTACCTGCTATATCAGATTGGGTAGTACCTGCCATTATCATCTGGGCGCTATTGCAGGGCTGTGTATTATATATATAGTCCTCCCGAATCCCACCCAGATAGGTTTGCCATACTATTTCCGGGGTTTGTGCTTTTAGAGTAGTGGATAGCAAAGTGAAAGTGCATGCATATAGGAATGCAATACGGGGTATAGACATAAGTGTGCGTTTATGAATAGTAAGACGTAATTGAGAACTGCAATCCTGGATTCAGCACAGAATTTTTTCTTTTTTGATATTCTGATAAATGACAATTAATAGACCCGGGTTATGCAAAGCAGCCATTAATACTTATTTTTACCCCTTAAAGCAATGTGATGAGTAACGATCGGAAACGCCCGGTAAGGGTGCTCGTGGCAAAGGTGGGTCTTGACGGCCATGACCGTGGAGCAAAGGTTATAGCTACTGCGCTGCGCGATGCGGGCATGGAGGTAATATATACCGGCCTGCGTCAGACACCTGAAATGGTAGTTAATACCGCCCTTCAGGAAGATGTGGATGCATTAGGTATCAGCATACTAAGCGGTGCGCATATGACGGTCTTTCCCCGTGTCATGGCATTAATGAAAGAAAAAGGGCTTGATAATGTACTGCTTACCGGCGGCGGCATTATTCCGGATGAAGATATGAAGCAGTTACAGCAGATGGGTGTAGGTCAGCTTTTTGCTCCCGGCACACCTACCGCTGAAATTGCTGGCTACATCACCGGATGGGTTTCAGAGCACAGAGGGGCATTACTGTAACCATATCATGCTGTACCAGATAATAAAACACACCATAACATTTTATGTATACAACAATTCTTACCGCGCTTGAAGAAGGTATTTTAACTATTACCATCAACAGGCCCGACAAAATGAATGCGCTGAACAAGGACGTAATTACAGAGTTGGGCGCAGCAATGCAGGATGCAATTGAAAATACAGAAGTAAAAGGCATCATAATAACCGGTGCAGGTCCCAAGGCATTTGTAGCCGGCGCAGACATCAGTGAGTTTATTCCGCTTGACTCCAGCGAGGGCGCTGCTTTGGCTGGCCGTGGCCGTGAACTGGTTTTTGACCGTATAGAAAATTGCCCTAAACCGGTAATAGCAGCTGTGAATGGTTTTGCACTGGGTGGTGGCTGTGAACTGGCTATGGCATGCCACATGCGGATAGCCTCAGATAATGCCCGGTTCGGCCAGCCGGAAATAAATCTGGGCATTATACCAGGTTATGGCGGCACTCAAAGGCTTACCCGTCTTGTGGGAAAGGGTAAGGCTATGGAAATGATACTTACTGCCGATATGATAAGTGCAGACCAGGCAAAAGTACTGGGACTGGTAAACTATGTAGCATCTCAGGATACTGTAATAGCAAAGTGCCGGGAACTGCTTCAGAAGATTCAGGTCAAGCCACCACTGGCGGTAGCCCGTATCATAGCCAGTATTAATGAAGGTGCTGCCGGTAATCCTGCAGGATTTGATAATGAGATAGCACGGTTTGGCGAATGTTTTGATACTGAAGACATGAAAGAGGGAGCTGCAGCGTTTCTGGAAAAAAGAAAACCTGTGTTTAAAGGAAAATAATTTATATCTTCAACCTCCAAATTCTTTAGTAAATGCAGGCTAAGGTTATACGTATATTTTCAGTACTGTGTATTGCACTGGCATTTAGCCAGGTAGCAGATGCACAGAAATACCGTCCCTTTCGTGCATACGTTGACCAGGATGGATGGGCAATAGGTATGAATGTGGGAATGACAGACCTGTGGGGCGATGTAGGTACAAATGCAGCCATTGACCATTATGGCAACAGTGGCTATTTTGATAAGGTGAACTTTATGGGGGGCCTCTTTGGCCGGTATACATTCCATCCCAGCTTTTCTGTAAGAATGATGCTGAATTATGGCTCATTCTATGCTACAGACAGGTGGAATGAAGACGGTGTGAAGGGCGATGGACTGGCAGAAGGATCTGATTATGTGCAGCGCTTTCTCAGAGGGCAGAATGCCAAAGCAACTATTGTAGAAGCATCTGTACTGGCAGAGTATAAACCGTTCCGCTTCAATATAGAGGGACGTGCATACAGAAGAGGACAGTTATTCATAGCTGCAGGTATTGCGGCATTCCATTACACTCCTTACAGTACTGTAGCTGGTGGCCCAACGTTTGTAAAAACATATGACCTTTCACTGGAAGGTCAGGGATGGGGAGGCAATTATCCTAAAAAGCCAGGACGTGTACAGCCTGCCATTCCACTGGCAATTGGTTACCGCTGGGATATAGGTGAGCGCCTGAACCTGGGTATAGAGTATATGTACCGTATGACACTGTTCGATTATCTGGATGGTGTTAGTGGTAACTACATAAGCGCGTTTGAGTATGAGCAGAACCTGTCTCCGGCTGATGCGATACTGGCACAGCAGATAGCTGACAAAACTCAGTACTTCAACAATGCACTGTCGAACAAACCAGGCACCCTGCGTGGAAATCCCGGCAATAATGATGCATATTCTACATTCACCATCACCTTTGCATTCAAAGTGCCGGTGCGTAATAAAATATGGTGGGCCGATAGGAGATTCTGATAAAACCTGATTGTAAGATTATATACGGGCGCGCCAGGGAATCTCTGGCGCGCCATTTTTATGGCTTAGGTAGCGTGCCAGTACAAACAAAAAGTCAGATAAGCGGTTGAGGTATTGTATCACAATGGCGGGAATCTCTTCCTGCTGCTCCTGCATAGCCACACAAATACGCTCTGCCCGGCGGCATACACAGCGTGCCACATGGCAGGCAGAGGATGCCATGTGGCCTCCCGGCAATATGAATGAACGCATCTCCGGCAGTACTTCATTCATCTCGTCTATACGTGTTTCCAGCCATGTCACATCACTATCATGAAGGTCTGGCAGTTTCATTTTTACTTCTTTGCCAGGATTGGCAGCAAGAACGGAACCAATGGTAAACAGGCGGTCCTGAATTTCCCGCAGCCATTCACTTGCCTGCTGGTCGCCACTCATGTCTGTAACCATACCCAGATATGAATTCAGCTCATCTACAGTGCCGTAGCTTTCTATTCTTATATGGCTTTTAGGTACCCGGGCACCACCTATAAGACTGGTACCACCCTTATCTCCTGTTTTTGTATATATTCTGAACACGATTATTTTGTTTTTAGGACCATCATTATTTCATTATGGTCATGTTATTTAACGGCCATGCTGGTGTATATCTGATTCCACCACACCATCTCTTATACGTATTACCCTGTGTGTATAGTTAGCTATATCTTCTTCATGGGTTACGAGCATTACTGTATTACCCTGCCGGTGTATTTCGCCAAACAGTTCCATGATTTCAACAGATGTTTTGGTATCCAGGTTTCCTGTAGGCTCGTCGGCCAGCAGGATGGAAGGATTGTTGATAAGCGCCCGTGCTATAGCTACACGCTGGCTCTGCCCACCCGATAATTCATTAGGCTTATGGTGTGCCCTTTCTGCCAGGCCTACTTTATCCAGCATGGCCCGGGCCCTTTCCTCGCGCTCTTTCCTGCCTGCACCAGCATAGATAAGTGGTAAGGCTACGTTTTCCCATGCAGTAAGACGGGGTAGCAGATTGAACTGCTGAAACACAAAACCAATCTCTACATTGCGTACATCAGCCAGCAGGTCATCAGCCATTTTACTTACATTTCTGCCATTGAGTATATACTTTCCGGCACTGGGACTGTCAAGGCAGCCCAGTATATTCATGAGCGTAGATTTGCCAGAACCTGACGGACCCATAAGCGCCACATATTCATTCTGGTTTATGAGCAGTGATATCCCTTTAAGTACAGGCAGTTCCTGCCTGCCCATATAGTAGCTCTTGCGTATGTCGGTTAGCTTTATTACTTCTTTCATTCCGGTTGCCTGTGGGGCATTTTCAAAAATACGTATAATTTCACCCTCTGTATGATTTGCTTTCCCAATTGTAAGATCAACCTGGGTTTGTTTGTTACCCATCGCCGCGAGGACGGTTATCATGATATTGAGACCGTATTTTATCCTGTAGAGCCGCCGCGTCATTCGTTGCAGCAGGCTGCCGGTGCTGCTGATGGCTATACTACGGTGCTGAATGATGTACTGGAAATAGTACCTGCAGCAAATGGCATAACTACACTACACCTTTCAGGGCTGGCTGTGGATGGTGAGGTGACCAGCAATCTGGTATGGAAAGCATATAACCTGCTGGTGCAGGATTATGGCTCCCGTATACCACCGCTGGACATATACCTGCATAAGGCTACACCTATGGGTGCAGGACTGGGGGGCGGCTCTGCCGATGGTGCCTACATGTTAAGGTTGCTCAATGATTATTGCGGGCTTAACATAGGTAAGGAAAAGCTGATAGCATATGCGCTGCTGTTAGGCTCTGACTGTCCGTTTTTCATTGTCAATACCCCTCAGTTTGCTACTGGCAGGGGGGAGCAGATGACACCGGTTGCTGCAGACCTTTCAGGATATGATATACGGATAGTTTGTCCGGGCATTCATGTGTCTACACGGGATGCATTTGCAGCCATCACGCCACGTACGGCACCATTTGACCTCCGGAATATAGCATCATTACCGGTAAGCGAATGGAAAGACCATATTACCAACGACTTTGAAACCACTGTATTTAAAATACACCCTGAGCTGGAAAGGATAAAACAACAATTGTATGATGCGGGTGCTGTGTATGCGTCTATGACGGGAACAGGCTCTGCTGTTTATGGTATATTTCCCCGATAGTGATTTTCAAAAAATGTGCCGGTATAGCTGATATACTATACCGGCACATAATGATGTATAACTGATTTAGCTTAGTCCTTCTATCTCACCATTAACCAGCTTAATATGCATAGCCTGTGGGTCTTTTGGTAAACCTGGCATACGCATGATTTCACCGGCTACAGCTACTATAAAGCCTGCACCTGCATTAATTACAAGGTCGCGGACATTGATAGTGAAGCCTTCCGGTGCGCATATTTTCTTCTCGTCGTCAGAGAATGAATACTGCGTTTTGGCTATACATACAGGCAGGTTGCCCCAGCCATTAGCTTCAAAAGATTTAAGCTTGGTGGTAGCAGAATTGCTGAAGGTAACACCGGCAGCACGGTAAATCTTAGTGGCAATCTTTTCTATCTTGGTTTTGATGGAGTCTTCAGAGTCGTAAGTGAAGTTGATATCCTTTGAAGGATTATTTTCAATGAGGTCCACTACTTTCCGAGCCAGATCGGCAGCGCCCTCACCACCTTTGGTGAAGCCATTATTGATAGCGAAAACTACACCCTCTTCCTTACATACAGATTCCAGATATGCTATTTCCTCGTCAGTGTCATGTTTGAAGCGGTTGAAAGATACTACGACACTCTGGCCGAAATTTTTCATGTTCTGTATATGCCTTCTGAGGTTAGGGGTACCAGCCATCAGTGCTTCCATATTCTGCTTTGTGATGTCGGCAGCAGGGACGCCTCCGTGCAGTTTCAGTGCTGCGGTAGTGGCTACAATTACTGTGGCTTTAGGGCGCAGACCGGAAACACGGCATTTGATATCGAGGAATTTCTCAGCACCGAGATCGCTGCCAAATCCTGATTCTGTTACCACATAATCATTGCAGCTGAGTGCCATTTTTGTAGCAAGTACAGAGTTACAACCATGTGCAATGTTGGCAAACGGACCACCATGTACAAATGCAGTAGTGTTTTCTGTCGTCTGCACGAGGTTTGGCAGAATGGCGTCTTTCAGCAGTACTGTTATTGACTCGGCTATACCCAGGTCTTTTACGGTAAATGGCTGCTTATCGCGGCGGAAGCCCAGTACGATGCGCTCTATACGGGCCTGAAGGTCTTCTACACTTGTAGCCAGGCAGAACAATGCCATAATCTCAGATGCTGGTGTGATGTCAAAACCGGCTTCTGTAGGTAATCCGTTGGCACTGCCACCCAGTCCGGTAACAATATTGCGCAGAGAGCGGTCATTCACATCCAGTACGCGGCGCCATACTATTTTGTCCAGTGCCTTGTCTGTGTTGCGGTTCTGATACTGATAGTTGTCCAGCAGGGCAGCTATCATATTGTTGGCACTGGTAATGGCGTGGAAGTCGCCGGTAAAGTGCAGGTTAATATCTTCCATAGGAAGTACCTGTGAGTAACCACCACCTGCTGCACCGCCCTTCATGCCAAAACATGGACCAAGGCTGGGCTCACGGAGTGCAACCGCCGCTTTTTTACCAATATGGTTAAGTCCCAGTGACAGCGCTACACTCGTTACTGTTTTACCTACACCTGCTTTATTGGGTGTGATGGCAGTAATGAGTATAAGGTTGCTGTTCTTTATCTTTTCATCATTGAGGTATGTAAGCGGCACTTTCCCTTTGTATTTGCCATAGGGTATAATATCATCGGCATCGATGCCATTGTTATGAGCTATTTCACTGATGTGTTTCAGTTTGGCAGATCTTGAGATCTCAATGTCCGAAGGAAATGGTTTTGACGTTGTGTCTGACATATTGTGTGTTTGTTTGAATATCGTGTTTAGTAAAAATGATGATATCGTACTAAGATAGTGAAAGTGGTTTTATGAAACAGAAGTTTTACGCTGAAAATAATACTTACCTCCCGTATGAAGCGGAAACAAGCATACGGCAGGTGTTATCAGTTATCTGCCTGACTTGTCTGAACCCGGAACATATCGGGGCGACTTTTATTGACAGGGATTCCCAGCGCCTCATAGATATAGTCCTGAGCTACGGTGCGTACACTGAGCTTGTTAATCTTTGTATTGGAGCCGGAAGGGTACACCCTGTTTGACAGGAAAACAAATACTACGCCACTGGCAGGGTCGGCCCAGACGCAGGTGCCGGTGAAGCCCTGATGCCCGAATGACAATGCACTCCATCTGTCGCCGGTAGGGCCTCCATTGTCGGCATCGGCCAGCGGCTTATCAAAGCCCAGACCACGATGGCTTATTTTACTACCATAGGCGGTAAACCTGTCAACAGTAGCTGCATTGAAGTACGTCTTATTGCCATACACGCCTTTATTCAGCAGCATCTGGAATATTACAGCAACATCATGAGCCGTGGCAAAAAGGCCTGCATGACCACCAATGCCTCCCAGCATGGCAGCACCCGGGTCGTGTACATAGCCCCGCAGTACACTCTGCCGGAAATTAAGGTCTATCTCAGTAGGTGCTATGAGGCTGCTGTCTATGCGGCGTAGCGGACGGTAAAGGATATGCTTCAGGCCCATAGGCTTATAAAACTCATCTTCGGCATAACGGTCTATGGTCTTACTGGATATGGCTTTTACAATTTCGGCAAGGAAGTAGTAATCCAGATCGCTGTACACCATTCTGCCCCTGTTGTCCAGGCGACTGTCGTATATTTTAGCCCACATAGTGTCTATGTAGTCATCCCGCATATACACGTCCCGTGCTATCTGTACAGTATAGCCTGACTGTGATTTGCTGCGATAGTATTCCGGTAATATCCTGCCCGACTTGTCTGTAATGTCTTTATAGAAGGGTATCCATCCTTTGAGGCCAGCCTGATGCAGCAGTAAATCTTTTATTTTCAATCCTGCCTTGTTAGTGCCGCGTGCCTCAGGCAGATAGTCACCTATTGTTTTGTCAAGGTCCAGCTTATGCTGCTCATACAGGCGCATTACAGCCAGTGTGGTAGAGAGTACCTTAGTGCATGAGGCTACATCGTACAGTGTTTTGTCCGTTACTTTTTCATGCTTTGAATAGTCGAGATGTCCGAATGACTTATCATAAAAAACATTGCCATTGCGGGTGGCCAGTATGCGGCAACCCGGGAAAGCCCCCTGAGCTATACAGCGGGCTATAAACATATCCAGCTTATCCAGCGATGCCTGGTCAGTAACGCCTGCCTCGGCAGGGAATACATCCCACAGTACAACGGAAGGGTCTTTCAGCTTAACCCTGAGATTGCCGGGGGCGGGGCATATGCTCTGACCATCGGCGCAGGCCGTAACGGGCATAACGCCCCGTGGTTGCAGCTTTTTCAGTAGTACCTTACCCATTGCCTGCTCTGTAAGGGTATCATCTTCGTAACCAACAATGACCGAGCCTGCACCGCAGAAATACTGTGTAGCATAGGCATTGCCCATGAGTACAATGAGTACATTGCGCATGCATGCCGCTTTCTGCAGCAGCGCTATGGCTTCATCACCCAGACCGTAGTTATGATTGGGCGAGAAGCTGACATTGTGTACCACAACAATAGCAGCGCCATACTGTGCCATATTATCCAGCATCTCCTGTGTTTTCTCTGTACCGGAGCCTTTGGGCAACCAGTAAACACCTATGTTGTCGAAACGATCTTCCAGCATTTCATACAGGGGTGTCGTTTCAGAAGCGTTGATACCGAAGTAACCCAGGTTCATGGTGCCGTTCAGCTTGCGCAGCATCTGGTTATTGTCCCGTACCAGTGTTATGGCAGCGCGGGCACTGCGGGCTCGTATACTATCTACGTCTTTGTTCAGGTCATGCACCAGATTATGCAGGCTTATGTTGCGCCAGCGGGCAAGCCCGGCATCATATTTTGCAGCCAGTATCTTTCGTACACTGTTTGCCAGCATCTGCTCTGTGATAAAGCCTGAGTCCATAGCCGCCTTAATCTTTGCTATAGCAGTAGGTACATCCTGCGGAAACAGCAGTATGTCATTCCCTGCTGCAAATGCGCGGAGGTCGGCATCGCCGGGCTCAAAGTAAGTAGTGAGCCCTTTCATATTGAGCGCATCTGTTATTACCAGACCATCGTAGTGCATACGGTTGCGCAGGAGGTCGGTAATGGCGGGATAGGATAGCGTAGTAGGGATGTGTGGTGTACTCTCCAGAGCTGGCACTTCCAGGTGTGCTACCATAATGCTCTTTACCTTCTCTGCTATCATCTGCCGGAAAGGGTATAGCTCCAGCGAGTCCAGCTCGGGCAAGGAGCGTGTGATAAGGGGCAGCTCATTGTGCGAGTCGGCACTGGTATTGCCATGACCGGGGAAGTGCTTGGCACAGGCCATAACACCATTCTGCTGCAGGCCCCGTACATAGGCACGGCCCAGCTTAGATACCAGTACTTTATTCTCACCAAAGGAGCGGGAGTTGATAACCGGATTGGAAGGGTTGTTGTTCACATCCACATCTGGTGCAAAGTTGATATGTACCCCCATACGGTTGCACTGAGCTGCAATAGCTGCTGCCATTTTGTACACGATATCGGCATTGCCGGTAGCGCCCAGCATCATCTGACGGGGCATAGGCTTTACACTATCCAGCCGCATACCCAGCCCCCACTCTGCATCCATGCCTATGAGGAGCGGCACCTGTGCCATCTGCTGATACTTATTGGTGAGTATAGCCTGCCGTGCCGGACCACCCTGCATGAATATAAGGCCACCTATCTGGTGACGGGAGAGCAGTTCTGTAATCTGGTCTTCATTATACTTTTTACCACCTGAGTATGCGGCCACCATAAATAGCTGACCTATACGCTCTTCCATTGTGAGTGCTTCATAAACACTATCTGCCCAGCGCTCTTTTTTTGTGTCTGTAACCCGCCGTGGCTTACCTCTGTATACAGGCTGGGCCTGTATGCAGTGTGCTGCAAACGACAAGAACAAGGTAAAAGATGCAACTAACCGGAAGAATCTGCTCATAAAAACAAAAATAACTTTATTAGCTCAAGGAGACTGTTGTGTAAAGTAACAAGTGTGTAGAATTATTTGCGGCATACTATCTGCTTCAGGCCACATTGAATTATCTTTATAACGTCTATGTCGCACGAGTATTATATGCAGCGCTGCCTGGAGCTGGCACAGCGCGCCAAAGGGCAAACAACACCCAACCCTATGGTGGGGGCGGTGCTGGTACACAATGACCGCATAATAGGTGAGGGCTGGCACCACTTTTATGGTGGCTCCCATGCAGAGGTAAACTGCCTGGAAAGTGTAGCCGATGAGGATAAGCCATTGATACCGGAGAGCACCATGTATGTGAGCCTGGAGCCATGCGCTCACTTTGGCATTACGCCTCCCTGTGCCAACCGCCTGGTGCAGGAAGGAATAAAAAAGGTAGTGATAGCTAACCGTGACCCCTTTGCCAAAGTAAACGGGAAGGGAATAGCGATACTTACCGAGAGCGGAGCAGAGGTGATAACGGGTATACTACAGGCAAAAGCCTGGTGGATGAACCGCCGTTTTTTCTGCTACCATACGCACAAGCGCCCCTATATAATACTGAAATGGGCACAGACGGCAGATGGCTATATGGGCACTACTGCTCACACCAGCATTCAGATATCAGGGCCGGAGAGCCTTGCAGAATCTCATAAGTGGCGTACGCAGGAAGATGCCATAATGGTGGGATATACCACCGCACTCAATGACAACCCACTGCTTACAGCCCGCCTGTATGAGGGACGACAACCGCTGCGCATAGCACTGGATGCGGACAGAAACCTGCCGGATACCCACCGGATATTCAATGCCGACGCTGCTACGTGGATAGTGAACGAGCATGAGGAAACCCAGATGGGCAATGTGCATTATGTACGCATACCGTTTGGCGATAACCTGCTGCCCGACCTGCTGCAACGCCTGCACCATGCAAAGGTGGTATCTCTGATAGTGGAGGGTGGTGCAATACTGCTGAACAGTTTTCTGGATGCGGGACTATGGGATGAGGCCCGTGTAATAACCGCTACCGGAAAGATACCAGATGGTGGTGTACAGGCCCCCGAAATAAAAAGGATGCCGGAATATACTACCAATTATGGTACTGATACTCTGAACCTGTATGTAAATGCTGCTGCAGGTATCAGATATGCAGAGGGGATGGAGCTATAGCTCTACGCACACATTCTTAGGCTCGGTAAAGAAGCGGAGTGCGTCCCAGCCGCCTTCACGGCCTACGCCGCTGTTCTTAAAGCCACCGAAAGGTGTGCGGAGGTCGCGGAGGAGCCAGCAGTTAACCCATATGATGCCGCTCTGTACCTGAGCTGCAACCCTGTTGGCACGGGATATGTCCTGAGTCCAGATGGTGGCGCTGAGACCGTAGTCGCTGGTATTGGCAAGCTGTAGTGCTTCCTCCTCTGTGCTGAAAGGCTGGAGGGTAACAACCGGGCCGAATATCTCTTCCATATTGGTACGGCAGCCGGGGCCGAGACCTTCAATGATAGTAGGCTCTATGAAAAGCCCATTTTCGCAGCGGCCGGTGAGCTGAACCCGATTACCACCCAGGAGTATGGTGCCTCCTTCCTGCTTTGCCAGCTCTATGCAGCCCAGTACTTTGTCATAATGGAGGTGGCTTACCACAGCGCCCTGACGGCTGCTTTCCTCGAGTGGGTCGCCGACGGTGAGTTTACGTACACGGGCAATAAACTCTTCTTTAAACTTCTCGTAAATAGTGTCCTGCACGAGTATGCGGCTACCGCACAGGCATATCTGCCCCTGATTGCTGAAGGAAGAAAGTACGGTAGTGCGTATCATTTTTTCCCAGTCGCAGTCGGCAAAAATGATGTTGGGATTTTTGCCGCCCAGCTCCAGAGATATTTTCTTGAACATAGGCGCTGCAACAGCAGCTATATCGCGGCCGGCACGGGTACTGCCCGTGAATGATATGGCTTTGATAGCAGGGTGAGCGACAATAGCGGAACCACAGCCGGGACCAGAGCCATGTACTATATTCAGCACACCTGCGGGCAGCCCAGCTTCTATGCATATAAGACTGAGCAGGTAAGCGGTCATAGGTGTGACCTCGCTGGGCTTGGCTACTACACAATTACCAGCAGCAAGTGCAGGGGCTATCTTCCATGTAAACAGGTAGAGTGGGAGATTCCATGGCGATATACAACCTACTATGCCTACCGGCTGACGCAGGGTATAATTGATGGCCTTGTCTTCCATATTGTGGCTCTCTGTGCTGAAGTGCATGATGCCTGTAGCAAAGAAGCGGAAATTGCTGGAAGCGCGTGGTATATCTACCCGCTTGCTGAGTGAGAGCGGCTTACCGTTATCATTTGTCTCTGCCAGCGCCAGTGCGTCAAGATTTTCATCTATGAGCGTGGCTATACGGTTCAGTATGCGGAAGCGCTCTTCGGCAGGGGTAGTGCTCCATGATGGGAATGCTTTTTTAGCAGCTGCAACAGCAGCTTCAATGTCGGCAGTATCACTGTCAGGTGTCTGACTGTATGTTTCGCCGGTAGCCGGATTTACATTGGGCATGTATTTGCCATTGATAGGAGACTGGAGTGCGCCTCCTATATAATTGGCTATCTGTGCTGCTGCTGAAAGATTCATGGTGCAAAAATAGTGATTTGTGTTTTGCAGGGTGTATTGTGTTGTAATTGCGCACTTGTTTTTAAAGTGGGAAGTTATTGTCGGGACGTTACTTAACTAATTGTAAAGCAGCAATTTATATTTATTTGCTGCTGGAGAAACTTCTCAAAAAGGTTACAAAAATTGCTCGCGAGATTTATGTAATATGATTAGGGTTTTCAGCACATTTGCATTAATGATCTGGTGTATGTTTTCTAATATCAGGGTAGGTATCTGCATTCGGTACGGCTTTATTAGTGGCCTGTATGTAAGTTGGGACAATAGCATGTAACCGGCAAAATGATAAAATGTAATGTGCTGTATGCTGCATATGCCATGTGGCGCCGTGCATAGCATATTAAAATGTTTCTGTGCCATGTGGTTGGTTATCAATGATATATATAGTTGATGCTGCGTTTTTCTGTGTTTGTGATTTATAATTTTTGTGAAAATTCTGCAGCGATTGATTTCTGTATGGAATATTAATCGTAATATTGCGATAGGTTATTGACGATGGGAGCAAGTAAAACAGAATTGTTTACAGACCGGCAGAATGAGGTAGCAGCTATGGCGAAGGCGATAGCGCATCCGGCCCGTATAGCTATCCTACAGGAGCTGCTGAAAGCAAAAGCCTGTATATGTGGCGATCTGGTGACAGAGCTGGGACTGGCACAGGCGACGATATCGCAACACCTGAAGGAGCTGAAGAAAGCGGGGCTGATACAGGGGACTGTAGAGGGTGCCAGTATATGCTACTGCATTAACCCGAGGGTATGGGTAGAATACCGGAAGGTATTTGCCGGAGTATTTACAGAGATACCTCAGAGTAACTCCTGCTGCTAGCAGGGATTTTTTTTACCAAAATTAATCGCAATATTGCAATTGATAATAAAAACAAATACAATGACAAACGAACAGGAACTGAAGGAAATGGTGCGGCAGAAATACAGTGAGATAGCCTTGCAGGACAAAGAGACGAATGCAGCATCGTGCTGCGGTGCGGGTGGGTGCAGTACGGAGGTGTATAACATAATGAGTGACGACTACAGTACACTGGAAGGTTATAACCCTGATGCTGACCTGGGACTGGGATGCGGACTGCCTACACAGTTTGCACAGATACGCCCCGGCGATGTGGTGATAGACCTGGGTAGCGGCGCAGGTAATGATTGTTTTGTGGCACGCTCACAGACAGGGGCAACCGGTAAAGTAATTGGTATAGACTTTACGGAGGCTATGATACAGAAGGCCCGTGCCAATGCTGAAAAACTGGGCTATAACAATGTGGAGTTTCGCCAGGGAGATATAGAGAAAATGCCTGTGACAGCAGGTGTAGCCAATGTGGTGGTGAGCAACTGTGTACTGAATCTGGTGCCGAACAAGGGCAATGTGATAAAGGAAATATTCAGAGTGCTGAAAACGGGTGGCCACTTCAGCATATCGGACATAGTGCTGGAAGGAGAACTGCCTGCCAACCTGCAGCAGGCTGCTGAAATGTATGCCGGCTGTGTGAGCGGCGCTATACAGAAAGCGGAGTATCTGCGACTGATACAGGAGGCGGGATTTGATGCGATAACTGTGCAGAAGGAGAAGCAGATAGTAATACCGGACGATATACTGAGCAACTATATGAGCGCAGAAGAAATAGCTGCATTCAGAAACAGCAGTACAGGTATTTACAGTATTACTGTATATGGCCGTAAGCCAGACTGCTGCACACCGGGCAGCGGCTGCTGCTAACAGCCAAAGAAGTGTGGAATGATATAGTCAGTCTGCAATCTCAACAATAAACAGTTATTGAACAATGAGGTTGCAGACCGGCTTTTATGAATAACGGATAGGGCATAAATTATCAACTATCTACGTTTGTCTGAAAACGCCGGATAAACACGATGAAACCATAAGCGCAACATGAGAAACTATGTAGCAGAGCTGATAGGGACATTTGCAATAGTATTCTGCGGTACAGGGGCTATTGTCATTGACCAGCACACCGGTGGTGCAGTAACGCATGTGGGCATTGCTACAACCTTTGGGCTGGTGGTGATGAGCATGATATATGGCCTGGGAAGTATATCGGGTGCGCATCTGAACCCGGCAGTAAGTATTGCTTTTTCTATAGCCGGCAGGTTTCCTGCAAGGCAGATATTGCCTTACGTAATCAGCCAGCTACTGGGTGCTATACTGGCCAGCCTAACACTGAGTTTACTGTTTCCGCTTAACGAAACACTGGGGGCTACACTACCCACCGGTAGCGCCTTACAGTCATTTGTGCTGGAAGGGATACTTACGTTTTTCCTTATGCTGGTAATTATTAATGTAGCAACGGGGAGTAAGGAGCAGGGCATGTTTGCAGGGCTGGCTATAGGAGGTGTAGTAGCACTGGAGGCGATGTTTGCCGGGCCGGTATGTGGCGCATCTATGAACCCTGCACGCTCTGTGGCACCGGCACTGGTATCGGGACATACGGCGTATCTGTGGGTGTACCTTGCGGCCCCGGTGCTGGGGAGTGCATGCGCGGTGATGGTGTGGAAATATTTAACAGGGAAAAAAACGGAACAAAAATGAGAATTGCATTATTCAGCGACATACATGCAAACCTGCCTGCACTGGAAGCCTGCCTGGCAGATATAGACGGCCGGAAGCCCGATGCGGTGTACTGCCTGGGAGACCTGGTGGGGTATAACATATGGCCTAACGAGGTAATAGCAGAGATACGAAGGCGTGGTATTCCTACCATAGCGGGAAACTATGATTATGGTACAGGGCGTGGGATAGATGAATGCGGATGTGCATATAAGACAGAGGAGGAGCGCGATATGGGTAAAGTATCTATAGCGCTGACGAATGAACTGGTAAAACCTGAAGAGCGGGCATACCTGCGTACGCTACCGGCTCATATAAGGGTGGAGTATCAGCTGAATGATGACAGGCTGGTGCTACTGCTGGTGCATGGCAGCCCGCGTAAAATAAACGAATACCTGTTTGAGGACAGGGATGAGAAAAGCATGGCCCGCATCATGGAGACTGCAGATGCAGATATCATGTGCTTCGGGCATACGCATAAGCCTTATCACCGGGTGATAGATACGGGAACTGCAGAAGCGCCTTACTACAGACATGCCATTAATACAGGGTCGGTAGGGAAGCCGAAGGATGGCGATGCACGAGGTGGGTATGTGCTGCTTACAATAAATGAATATGCGGCGGCAGATAAGAAAGGGTCGGTACATGTGGAGTTTGTACGGTTTAGCTATGATGTAGAGAGGGCTGCACGGGCTGTGGAAGAGAGTGTATTGCCGAATGGATATGCAGCTATGCTGAGGAATGGTAAGTAAGCCCCGGCAGTAGCTGAAATGTATGACCATCATTACAGCATACAGTACCTTTACTGTAAAGCTGCTGTATGCTGTACATTACCCAACTGATATATGTGGCCGAGGGCCAGGAGGCTGTATTTCATGAATTTGAAGACAGGGCTATACCGCTGATAGCTGAGTATGGCGGTGAGCTGCTGCTACGCAGCCGTTACGGACAGCATATAGCAGGCAGTATGGAACAGCCTTATGAGATACACCTTATACTATTCCCATCCATGGCAAACTTTGAGCGGTTCAGTGCCGATGAGGGGAGAAAGGCATTTTTACACCTGAAAGCGCAATCAGTGAGAGCGTCACTGCTGGTAGGTGGGGAACGGTGGTGAGGAGATGTTTTCTGATGCTGTATGAACCAGATTAATTCCTGCAAATTCTATAGTAGCTGAGTCCTTTTCTGGAACGTGCTGCCATGCCATTGCCGGTAAATTTCCATTTGTTATGGAACTTTTGGGAGGAGCCGTTAGGGTCCAGTACTACGGCTTTACCTTTCTGTATCCAGCGGCCGTGCATATCTATCTTTTTTGCAGGGTCAGAATAGTCGCGGAATGAATAGGTGTGGTCATTGTTCAATATCAATGATATCTGTGAAGGGTCACCAGCTGATGTGCTGTAGTGACCGGAGACTTCATTCTCTGCATGGCGTGCATGGGAGATGCTGCTCATGAGCAGCAATGAGGATGTGAAAACAGAAAGGCGGATGCTTGCAGTCATAATACTGTGGTTTCGGTGGGTGAAGTGATAAATATTATGGCACAGCGGTAAGGCTGTCACTACAAGTTACGTGTTTTCTATATGAACAGCAAAACGGCGCCCGGGATACTGCTTTTACATTCTTTATGATTTCATTTAGTAAGATATCTTTAACTTGTCTGATAACCACACAAGATGAAAAAGGTACACATACTACTGATAGCGATACTGACCTGTGCTAATATGCTTATGGAAAGCTGTAGCAATACTGATAAGAGTGCCCGCCAACTGGAGGGTACGTGGGTGCTGGCCGACGCCCAATTGCGTAAAGGGTATGGGTTGTCAAAAGACGACAGTATTGGGTTTTCTTTTGCCAATCTGGGGATTGCACTAAACGGCACTAATAAGATGTACCTGAGTGGAGACAGTATGTTTTTTGATGAAAGTTTTCAGGGAGTGTATCGGGTGCAGGATACCTTTCTGTATCTGACCAATAATGGGGAGGTAGATACGCAGGTATATGAGGTGCGGAATGACAGCATTTTTATTAGTGACGTGGGCAGTAATTTGGCACTGGCATATGGGAGGGAGAAGTAACGGGCCTATGTTGTGGTATTGAGTAATTCTGTAGGCGGGTAGCCGAATTGTTTTTTGAAGATATAGGAGAAGTGAGACAGGTTTTCAAAACCCACTTCGAAGATTACATCCATTGGTTTTTTCTGCTTTTCGGCAATCATGTAGTGTGCCAGTGCCAGTCGGCGCTGTGTGAGCCACTTCTGCGGTGTGGTATTATATGTTTTTTTGAAATCGCGCTTAAAAGTTGTCAGGCTTCTGCCTGTGAGATAACTGAACTTTTCCATGGGCATATTGAACATGTAATTCTTCTCCATGTAGGTGATAAGGTCTGCTTTATGTGGTGGATCAAAATTTGCCAATATGCCATCTATTCCCGGGTCTATTACCCTGAGGATACTAATGGCTTCAGTTATTTTCAGGGATGCAATGTTTCCGGGGATATTGTTCATGTCGAAATAGGGGATAAGAGAAGCCAGACAACTTTTAAGCAGGGGATGATTGTTATAGCAGCGGATACCGGGCATGGGTATTGTCGTTGCATTAAGCTTTACCCCGGCATAGAAATCAGAGAGTATTTTCTTTGAAAGCAGCATCACAACAGTTTTATGTGGCTGACCATCTTTGGGATAATTGATAATGGTAGCTGGCTGGTTTCTGGGTATGAGGAAGATATCGCCAGCCTGGAATGTATAACTGTTTTCAGACTGAACGACGCGCGTTTCGCCAGAGATGAACCAGATGAGCATGTGGTGGTCAAATACAATTTCTGACCTGAACAGCTTATCCTCATAGCAGGAGAGTTTAATATCGGGCGTTATATACTTTGACGTATGCTCCATGCGTATGCATTGTGTAGTGATGCTGTACAAATTTAACCATTGCCATGCAGTGCTTCATTTTACTTTTCCGGTGCTGAAAGGAATGTGATACCTGACCACCGCTGGCCCAGATGCCATAGCCGGGTGGCACTGGCTTCGTCCAGAGAATAGGGCTGTACGCCACGTATCGTAGCGGGATCTTCATAGTTGTGTTCTATACCCAGGTCCAGTTCTGCGACATCGGCATTCTCACAGTAAACACCACCCAGATTGCGGAGCATGGGGCTTGTGGCACACCATACGGTAGTAGCAGCACCCTGAGGAATAGTTTTTGCTTTAGCTGCTACATGCGGCAGCACATTACCATCTGCATCATAAAATCCCATTTGCTGCATGAGCTCCTGTGGGGCTTCTCTGGCAAGTTCTGTACCTGCAATGTTGCCCGGGTGTAATGAAAAGGCACGCACATTATTTGCCTGGGCACGGTCATCGAGCGCGGCGGTAAACAGATTGCAGGCTGTTTTTGACTGACCATAGCCCTGAAGGGTTTCGTAGGGGCGGTTTTCGAAATTAGGGTCATCAAAGTTGAACGGGGCCATCTGGTGACCAAAGGAGGAGACGTTAATAACGCGGGCGCCATTGGCTTTTACCAGTGCAGGCCATAAGCGGGCTACAAGCCGGAACTGTGCCAGAAAGTTAACGGCCAGCTGGGACTCTATGCCACTACTGGTTCTCCTGAGTGGCACCCACATGATGCCGGCATTATTTATGAGCATGTGCAACGGGCTGCCGGTAGCCAGAAAATTCTCTGCAAAGCGGTCAATAGATTCAGGACTCAGGAGGTCTGTTTCTGCAATTTCCACATTGGGGAAATGCTGCAGATTTCTTCCTGCCTTATCCATGTCTCTAGCCGGTACTATGACCCTGGCACCTGCGGCGGCCAGGACTCTGGTGGTTTCCAGTCCGATGCCGGTATTGCCTCCAGTTACGATGGCAACTTTACCGGTAAGGTCTATACCCTGAATGACATCTGCGGCAGTGGATGTGGCATTAAAGCCGGAATGGATGGGATGCTGTAATGCTCCCTGATAATTGTTCTGTTTCATATAGCGTTGTTTTAAAAACTGACAGAACAAAAGTAGGATGGGTAAAAAGTGCAGGCTTTGTTTAAAAGGCCATTTTTGCTTTGTTTATAGGGTCAGGTGTAATAGCATAAAATACATATGTATCAATTGTATCGACATTTTAACAGTCTCAATGATTGCATCTTGCTGTAACAAACCGCTCTACCTTCCCTAAATTTGTAACTTTAAAGTAAATGTGCATAGACTGTGGAAGAAAAATGCCCAGGTATGGGTTACTTTCTTTATAAAAAGGTATTAACAAGTGCAAAGCCCAACAACCACGGAACAAGAGCTTCTGGCTGCCTTAGCTAACGGGCAAAGGGTGGCTACCGAACAGATATACCGCCAAAACTATCATATAGTGAGCGGGTGGCTGGTGAAGAACGGAGGTTCGGCATCGGACGCGGATGATTTGTTTCAGGAGGCGATGGTGATACTGTATAGCAAGGCGCAGGATGAGGAATTCAGGCTTACATGCAGTGTAGGTACTTATCTGTTTGCCATCAGCAAACATCTGTGGTATAAAAAGCTGCACCGCCAGAGCCGGGAACCGGTGGCGCTTTATGACAATACGGCAACGGACGAAGACGAAAGGACAGGAATAGCTTACGAGGACGATATTAATGCCCATGAGGAACGAGAGGCGCACTACCAGCAACTGGATGCGGCGCTGGACCAACTGGGAGAGCCCTGCCGCTCTATACTGAGGGCTTACTACCATCAGGATAAGAGCATGCAGGAAATAGCGGCAGACTTTGGGTACACGAACCCGGACAATGCCAAAACACAGAAGTATAAATGTCTGGCGCGGCTGCGAAAGATATTTAATGCGATGTAAGCAATAAGTTAACTACGTACTTTTTATATAAGATGTCTATCAATAAAGTGAATATATGGGAGTTGGCTGAATCCTATCTGGCCGGCTCTCTGCCACAGCAGGATGTAGCGCAACTGAATGACAGGCTGAAAACAGATGCTGTATTTGCTGCGGAATTTAACGACGCTGTGAATCTGATACGTGCGGCTACCGACAGCGGGAAGCATAAACGTTTCCGCAGTATGGTGCAAGATATAAGCATGCAGCAGAAAGACGCTCCCAAAGCAGAAAAGAAGGCAAGGCATATATTACTGACGCCGCAACTGTGGCGGACAGCGGCGGTAGCGGCAACTGTGGCTATATTTACCTCTACAGTGACCTTCTGGAGCCTGAAGCCATCTCTGAACAAAACAGAATCAAAGTATAACCGCATAAGCCGTGAGGTGACCGGACTGAAGGCCGAACAGGCCCGCCAGCTGGCCCGCCAGAAACAACTGGAGCAGGACCTGGCCGACCAGGCAAAGAAAAGCCTGCAGCCAACATCGGACGTAAAAACAACGGGTACCGGTTTTGCGCTTACGAACAACGGTTATTTTGTGACGGCCTACCATGTGATACATGATGAAAACGGGTATGGCGACTCGGTATACATACAAAACAGCAATGGTCAGTATTTCAAGGCATCGCTGGTGACATTTGATGCTGATGCTGATGTGGCTATCATGAAGGTGAATAAGGGCGGCTTCCGTTTTGGTAAGGGTGAACTGCCTTATTCTTTCCCTCAGAGCAAGGCGGGACTGGGTACACACATTTTCACACTGGGTTATCCGTCGGAAGACATTACGTATAGTGAGGGCTACATAAGCAGCCGTAACGGTTATGACGGCAATGCGATGCAGTATACACTGGAGCTGCCTGCAGGACATGGGCAGAGCGGATCGCCGCTGATAGATAATAAGGGCAATATACTAGGGCTGCTGACGGCGGTAGGCTCACAACTGGAAGAGAAAACATATGCGGTAAGTACCAAAGCCATAGTGTCCCTGCTGCATAAGCTACCAGACGAGAAGAAGGTGAAACTGCCTAAGACGGCTCACATAGCCCGCATGAGCAGGGAGGAGCAGATAGAAAAGATGGAAGCCTATACGGTAAGCGTAAAGGTGTACAAGAAAAACTAACAAAGCACAGTAAGATTATAATACAGAGACCGGGCGGTAGTCCGGTCTTTCTTTTTGTGGGGTAGGGGGTCAGCTTATCTTACTCCAGTGTGCCTGTTTTTTCTGCTGGGTAAGCAGGTAGCGGAGGTGCTGGTGCTGTGCCATCATGAGGGATGGGTCGGCGGTGAGGAGGCGGAGCGCTGCTACACGGGTTTCTTCCAGTATGCCGCTATCCTGCACTATATCTGCAATCTTAAACTTCAATGCGCCGCTCTGCTGTGTGCCATGGAGGTCGCCGGGGCCGCGCATGGCCAGGTCTTCCTCGGCAATACGGAAGCCATCATTGGTGGTTACCATTACCTGCAGACGGCGATAGCTATCGTCGGATATTTTACTGCCAGCCAGTAGTATACAATATGACTGCTCGGCACCACGGCCAACACGTCCGCGCAACTGATGCAGCTGAGACAGCCCGAAACGCTCTGCACTCTCTATAAGCATTACTGAGGCATTAGGCACATTTACCCCTACCTCTATAACGGTAGTGGCTACCAGTACATTGGCCTCGCCTTTTACAAAGCGGTGCATATTGCGCTCGCGCTCTGCGGGGTCCTGCCGGCCATGTACCATGGCTATACGGTAGCGATTTTCATCGAACCAGACCTTTACCTGCTGATAGCCTTCCATGAGGCTTTCATAGTCCAGCTTTTCAGATTCCTCTATAAGCGGGTAGACGATATAGACCTGCCGGCCTTTGTCTACCTCGCTACGCATGAACTCCATAACCTTTGCCCGCTGCATATCGCGGGCCATGATGGTTTTTATAGGCTGCCTGCCGGGTGGAAGCTCATCTATTACAGATACTTCCAGATCGCCATACATGGTCATGGCCAGGGTGCGGGGTATGGGCGTGGCGGTCATGACCAGTACATGAGGTGGTAATTCATTTTTCTGCCACAGGCGTGCACGCTGCCCTACGCCGAAACGGTGCTGCTCATCTATCACGGCCATGCCCAGGTTGTGAAACTTTACCTCGTCTTCAATGAGGGCGTGGGTACCTACTACTATGCGCAGTGAGCCATCGGCCAGCTGCTGCAGGATTTCTTTGCGTACGCGGCCTTTGACGCTGCCGGTGAGCAGGCGCACTTCTATGCCCATCTGCTCCAGCAGCTCTGATATGCTGTAATAGTGCTGCTGTGCCAGAATTTCGGTAGGGGCCATGAGGCAAGCCTGAAAGCCATTGTCCAGCGCCAGCAACATGGTCATAAGGGCTACAATGGTTTTACCACTGCCTACATCGCCCTGCAGGAGGCGGTTCATCTGCCGGCCGGTGCCGGTGTCCTGCCTTATCTCCCGCAGTACACGCTTCTGTGCACCTGTAAGTGCGAAGGGCAGGTGCTCCCGGAAAAATGTATTGAAATGGTCGCCTACGGTAGTGAACTGCCAGCCAGCCTGGGCTGTATGCTGTAACCGCAGCCGGCCGATGGATAACTGAGAGAGGAACAGCTCTTCCCACTTCATGCGGTGGCGTGCTACCTGCTCGTGCTCTTCGGTATCGGGGAAGTGTATCCAGCGCAGTGCCTGATAGCGATTGCAGAGGCGGTACTGATTCAGTATATCGGCAGGTAGTATTTCTGGTACGTCTCCGGGCTGTAGCCGCTCCATGAGCGCCTGGGTAAGCTTGGCAAAAGAGCGGTTGGTAATTCCTTTTACCCGCAGCTTTTCTGTAGTGGGGTACATGGGCTGCCTGCCGGGCGAGGCTTGCTCACTGCTGAGTAACTCAATTTCGGGGTGGGGGATATTGACCACTCCATTGAATGCATTGAGCTTACCATATACCAGATAGCGGGCATCGGATTTCAGTGTTTTTTTCATCCACTGAGCACCCTGAAACCATAACAGCTCTATGCGTCCTGTATCGTCATAAAGCGTAGCTACCAGTCTGCGCTTACGACCCTCGCCCTCTTCTATGATATTAATAAGCGTACCCTGTAGCTGCACATAATCGGCACGGGGGGCAATGAACCCGATACGGGTAATCTGTGACCGATCGGAATAGCGGTAGGGGTAGTGGTACAGGAGGTCTTCAAAAGTGGCTATACCCAGCTCTGTACGGAGGAGGTCGCCCCGCTGGGGGCCTACCCCTTTGAGGTATTCAATAGGTGAGTCTGATATGGGGGCCAGATTGCTGATAGCGCAAAAATACTATAAGCAGCCCAAGATAGGAACGCATAAAAAAGGCCCCGCAAAAGCGGGGCCCGGTACTACGTCTGTGTGTGTAATAGTAATTATGGGAATTTCACGCCGGGATACTTGTTGGCATCCGTTTGTGGAATAGTAGCTTTATAATAGTTGTTTACGGAAGTAATCACATGGTTTGCCAGGAGGGCATTGCCACGCGGATTGAGATGCAGACCATCCAGAGAGAATGCACCACCGCTTACAAATTCGGTGCTGTATTCGATACCGTTATAGGTCATACCACTCTCCAGAGATTTGAAGAACATATCCATATCTACCAGAGCCATAGCACGTTCCTGAGCTTTCAGCTTAATGATATAGTTGTAACGCTCTGTAGTGTTACGGATGTTCTGCAGTTCATCGGTAGTAAGTACATACTCGCGGGGAATAGGCTTGATGCTACCCCAGCCAGCGCATGTGATGGAATCGCGGGGAACGGTAAGCAACAGCAATTCGCCGGGAACCGCCTGACGGGTCTTGTTGTCATTATCTTTAATGATAAAGTAGTTCTGACCGAGGTTAAATACTTTGTCATTAAGATTGCTGTACAGCGCCATAAGCGTATCGGCAAATCCCTGACTCTCAATGGTAAGACCATTCATCGGTACTGTAGTAAAGTAAGGCAGCGCCGTAATGTCTGGTACTGTCATGAGCGCTCCGTAAGAAGATGTGCTGGAAATAGCAGCAAGGGCAGAGTCATAAAGATTGCCAAATACATCTACCGGAGTGATATCTCTTGTATTGTAGATATTAAGCGTAACGGGAGCGGCATTACCGGTTCCGTCGCCCTGACCACCAGCCAGTGCATAGCCCATTACATCCCATATACCCAGCCACATAGTGAAGAATGTAGGGTGTACATTGAATACACGCGCATACAGCTCATCCAACGGACGCTTTGTGGGGTCGTAGAAGAAGCGGCGGGCATAGGAGTTAACACCGGCATAGCCCATAACAGGAAGATCGGCCACGCGCATACCGGGTACGGCCATAGCATTAATCTGCTTGTTATTGCCCTGACCTACAAACTGCCAACTGCCGTTACTGTCCAGCGGCAGAGTAGTAGCTTTTGGTGCCAGTGATGTAGTGGCGTCACAGTATGTGGTGGTGCTTAACACCAGTTTAGGACCGGGATAACCGTTGTCGCCGGTAACGAGCGGCAGAATGAAGGGAGCAACAGCACCCTGACCATCAGTAATTGTTTCAAACTGCTCGAACAGGCGCTGCGGATAAGAGTTAAGCTGACCGGAAATGGTAAGACTATTATCGGCAAAGCCCGCCGAGAAAGAGCAACCCACTGCCAGATAGTTGGTAAAGTTGGCATTACCAGAGGTGGAGGGGGTAGTAACATTTGCATTAGGACGGCAGGCTGCAAACAGCATTGCAATAGCCCCAATGGTATATATCTTTTTCATCTGTCGGATTTTTTCTGTTTTTTAGAAGTTATAGTACAGGCCGATAGCTGGAGTAGCAGCAGTAGATTTATATACACCGCTGAAACCACCATAGTTATAATCGCCACGACGTTTTACGCCGTTCACACCTTCGAAAGCAGCCATAAGTGTAAGACCACGGGCAGCTTTAACTGTCATACCACAGGTGAGTACCACACGATCAGCATCCGGAAGATCGGGCGATACGAAACCGTTGGTAACAGGAGTGGGGTCGTAAGCAGCACCACCCATGATGGAAACCACACGGCTTATGCGGTAGCAGGCACCTATGCGGGTAGTGAGTGTGTTACGGTAATGACGTGGTGCACGCACATTCTCCAGAGATGAAGTTGTTTCTTTGAAATCGAAACGGAGCGTATCATATGAGTTCCAGCCTGCATAGTTGAGGTCGAGCTGGAGCGTAAGGTCATTAACCGGACGCCAGCCAACACCTGCTGACAAGATGCCAGGCAGCGGCAGACGGGAAGAAAAAGTTGTATTGGGGAAAGAGCTGGCAAGTGAGGCCGGTACTGTGAACTTAGCAGAACCGCCGTCTACATCCATATTGACCTGAGAGCGGTAAGAAACGCCAAACTGCAGCCCGTCATGCACCTTCATCTGAGCGCCGACATTGAAGCCAACACCGGTAGCGCTGCCATGCAGATGTGCCTGACCATCATCTATATCAGCACCCTGCTGACCATGTACCGGCATAGCCTGGCGGAAATCGACAGAGCCGGTAGCAAATACGAAGCCTGCACCTACTGACAGCCATTCAGAAGCACGATAGCTGACTGTAGGCTGGAAGAATATGGTTTGGAGGTCAACAGACTGAACGATGTATTTACCCAGCCAGTTGTCATCCCATTTAGTACCGGAGCCAAATGGCGTATATATGCCCAGACCCAGACCGAAGCGGCTGTCTTCAGAAACACGACCTCCGATATAGAAATTGAACGGAGTAAATGTCTGAGAAGCAGTATTCTCGTTAGCAGAAGTAACACCAGAGTTGTCGCGGTTGCCATAAGCAGTAGAAGGCATGATAAAAGCCATACTGCCATAAACCTGTATTCCTTTCAGGCGGGCGAGGCCACCGGGATTGTAAACTATGGTAGATGCGTCCCATGGCCAGGCTGTACCTGAACCACCCATCGCTATCTGCCTTAGTCCCTGCAGGTTGAGCTGGTAACCGCCACCGAAAGATGCCATTGCAGACAACAGCAATGATGCGGTCATTAGTTGTTTCTTCATAATCATTTTGTTAAGAGAATATAACGAACCCGATATATTGTTTCACTATTTGGGTATTAAGGTATAGTGAAATGACAATAAAAACAAATGCCGGATTCAAATATCTGCAAATATAAGCGTTAAGACACGGCAATACCAATGGTAGCGATGCTAATTTTTACCCCTGGTACCGCCAGTAATGCCAATGCACATGCCTCCAGAGTGGCCCCGGTGGTGAGTACATCATCTATGAGCAGGATGTGCCTGCCCGCTATGCCTGCGGTATCCCTGACCTCAAACGCCCCTGCCATATTCTCTGCCCGTTCAGTGCGGGTTTTCTGTGTCTGACTGTCTGTTTTGCGGATACGGTGCAGGTGATTATTGCCTGTAGGTAGCTGCATAGCGGCTGCCAGTGATGCCGCTATAATACTGCTCTGGTTATAGCCACGGGTAGCCTGACGGGAAGGGTGCAGCGGTACCGGGATGACCATATGGGTATCATGGGCCCATCCTGCTGCCATCAACTGCTCTCCCAGCCGGGTCCCCAGCCATGTGCCTATCTCCGGCCGGTTATGATACTTGAGGGCGTGTACCAAATGCTGCAGCAGGCTATCTGGTGTGAACCAGGCCCATGAGGTAGCCCTTACGAAAGGAAAACGGCCGGAAAAACGTTGCTCTGTATCATTGTCATGGCGACTGTGATAGCTGGTTTCAGGAACTTCCAGACAACAGGAAAGACATAGTACCTGCTCGCCATCGATAAGTGGACGGCGGCAACCCTCGCACAGCACGGGGAAGAACATATGTGCAAATCCCTGTCGGAGCTGGTGCAGGGAGAGGAGCGGCATAGATGGTCAGTTAATGATTAAATTTACTGATACATCTTGAAATAATACTTTATTTTATTCTCTTCCAGTATCATTTCCCCATCCTGACAGCGCACCACCTTTAATGTACGGTTGTTTTTACCGCTGCAATTGAGCGACTGACCACCTCCCAGTTCTTTAATAAACCATGAAGGCTGACTATCGGGGTCGGAAGTACCGTAGATAAAGCCTTGTCTGCCATCGGATGAAGGACCGGTAATGTAGGCTGATCTGATATTTTCGTCTGGGTCTATACGTCCGGGACCATCGGCAGTGCGTTTATATACCGTCCACCGGCCTATCATTATATCAATATTTGTGACGGGCAGGGTGGAGTCGTTTTTACGCAATACAATAGTCTTTACAGTATCAGAGCTGTCGGTAACAAACCGGTATATGCCTTTGGCATTAAACATTACCAGTTCGTCGGTAGTGCGCGACAATACCTTATATGACGCAGTGCCGAGGTTGAGAATGCTATCTTCAGACAGGAGGTATACACCCTCATATATGAATCCCTTACGATAGTGATAGGAGAAGGAGTCTTTGGCAAAGAAGTGCATGAACAGCGTATCTGTAAATGGAGTGACGGTACTATCCGGCGTCATACGCACGGTTTCGCGCCAGCGGCCGGGCACTATCAGTTTCTGTTTTTTACGATTGATAGCACCGGCAGTAAGGGGTACCATCAGCAGCATGATGAACAGTATTTGTAAGAATCTGCGCATTGACACAAATGTATATAAACGAATGAACTGCCCGAAAATTATATGCATCATCCTTTTACTTCATTGCCTGTGGCCTTCTGTGCCAGTACCGCCAGTTGCAGGCGGATGCTTTCGTGATGAATACGGGCATACAGTTCTGTAACGAACTCCGGGCTGAGGCCATTGGCGCCACCTCTTGCACCGCGTGTTTCTACTATTTCGCGCCAGCGGGCCGGCTGGTAGGCCGTCATATTGCATAATTGCTTCACGGTGCCTATCTGTGTGCTGAGCTCCATACGGCGGGCAACGAGGTCTATTATTTCTGCATCCAGCGTATCCATCAGCTGACGCAGGTATTCCAGCTGTTCTGCCCCGCTCATGTCATGAGTATGTTCTTCCCGAACAATGAGTGCGCTGAGAATTTCTGCCAGACGGGCTGGTGTTATCTGCTGGGCGGCATCGCTGAGGGCCGTATCGGGGGTGGGGTGACTTTCTATAATAAGGCCGTCAAAGTGCATATCCAGCGCTTTCTGGGCTACTTCTGCTATGCGCTCCCTGTTGCCGGTAATGTGGCTGGGGTCGCAGAAGAGGGGCAGGGATGGCCTGCGTCTTTTCAGCTCTATAGGTATGGGCCAGTTGAGCTGATTGCGGTAGCCATTGGGGGATGTATAGCCGGAGAAGCCACGGTGAATGGCTGCGACATCGGTAATACCTGCTTTTTCCAGCCGCTCTATGGCACCCTCCCACAGGGCCACATCAGGATTGACCGGGTTTTTTACCATAACCGGTATGTTAGTTCCTTTCAGGGCATCGGCTATGCGCTGTACCTGAAAAGGATTGACCGTGGTACGTGCGCCTATCCACAGGACATCTATTCCGTACTGCAGTGCCAGCTCTACATGGGCGGACTCTGCCACTTCTGTAGCCATAGGAATACCATACTGTGCACGGGCTTCCTGCATCCACCGGAGGGCGTCAGCGCCATGGCCTTCGAACGCGCCCGGTTTAGTACGGGGTTTCCATACGCCGGCACGCATAAGCTGCACATTCATACCCGCCAGCGCCTGTGCCATAGTCATTACCTGCTCTCTGCTCTCTGCGCCACACGGACCCGCGATAACGAACGGCCTTGCTGTTCTGAAAAATGACATAATGCAAAGGTAAACGGTTATAGGGGCAATTGTCTTATAGCACTATTGAGATAAAAAGTTAAAAGGACATTAGAAGCGTATATGCGGCGTAATGAATTAACGCAGGCATCAGATTTTATTATTAAATTTATGACATGATAAAACGGCTATTTGACATCGTACAGCAACGGAACGAACAGACTCCGGATAATACCATGCTGGCTGCCAAGGAAAACGGGCAATGGCGTACCTACTCGTGCCGGGAGGTGTGGGATACTGCCCGTAAAATGGCAGGTGGACTGCTGAATGATGGAGTAGCCAACAGTGTACTGGAGCCGGAAACGCAGGAGAAGATAGCCATTATATCGCCCAACAGGCCTGAGTGGATGATAACGGATGTAGCCGTGCAGCTGACAGGTGCCGTACTGACACCGGTATATCCTACCATAAGCCCTAATGATCTGGTATATGTGCTGAGTGAGGCCGAGATAAGGACTGTATTTGTAGCCAATGCCGAAATATATGAGCATTTCAGAGAGGCATTCACGCAGATACCCACACTGAAGAAAATATATTCTTTTGACAGGCTGGAGGGGGTAGCGCACTGGAGTGAACTGACAGAAAGCGGGCTACAGCCGGATGAGTCTGTGATATCGCGCATAGGGCCGGAAACGCTGGCTACAATTATATATACATCGGGTACAACGGGCAACCCCAAAGGGGTAATGCTGACCCATAATAATATAGCCAGTAATGTAAGAGACTCTATGCCTGTATTCACCTTTGCCCACTCGGGAGCAAAGGCGCTCAGTTTTCTGCCGCTCAATCACATCTTTGAGCGAATGGTGACATATGTATATCTGCACTCTGGTGTGAGTATATATTATGCCGAAAGTATGGATACGATAGGGCTGAACCTGAAAGAGGTGAAGCCTATGGTATTTACTACAGTGCCCCGCCTGCTGGAAAAGGTATATGAGCGCATTATGAATACCGGTATGGAGCTGAAAGGCATAAAACGAGGTTTGTTTTTCTGGGCACTGGCACTGGGTAAGCAATATGACAATGTGAAACCCGGCAGCCTGTGGTACCGTATGCAGTTATGGCTGGCCAATAAGCTGGTATTCAGTAAGTGGCGCGAAGCGTTGGGAGGTAATGTAAAGGCAATAGTGACAGGCTCGGCAGCCTGCCAGGAAAGGCTGGCGCGCATATTCAGCTCGGCCGGGGTAACGATAATGGAGGGATATGGACTTACAGAAACATCACCGGTAATATCGGTAAACCGTTTTGAAAGTGATGGCCGCAGAATAGGTACCATAGGGCCGCTGATAGATAATGTGGAAGTGAAACTGGCAGAAGATGGTGAAATAATAGTACGTGGCCCCAATGTGACCATTGGCTATTACAAACATCCTGAACTTACAGCGCAGGCCATGAAAGACGGCTGGCTGCTGACAGGTGATATAGGAGAATGGGTAGAAGGGCGCTTCCTGAAGATAACAGACAGAAAGAAGGAAATATTTAAAACATCGGGCGGTAAATATGTGGCACCGCAGGCGGTAGAGAACCGCATGAAGGAAAGCCCCTATATAGAGCAGATGGCGGTGATAGGGCCTAACCGGAAGTTTGTATCGGCACTGATAGTGCCGTCCTATATGCAGCTACGCAAATATCTGCGGGACAACTTCTCCTCCATGAGAGTGCCCGACAATAATGCTGAACTGATAAAACTACCGGAAGTACATGCCATAATACAGAAGCAGGTAGATAAGTATAATGAGTTTTTCAGCCATCCGGAGCAGGTGAAAAAGTTTACCCTGCTGGCTGAAGAGTGGACAATAGACAGTGGGGAACTGACTCCATCGCTGAAGGTGAAGCGTAAGGCAATAGAGCAGCGCTATGCTACAGAGATAGACCATATATATAACGAATAGCGGGGTATGCCTATTTTTACTGCCTGAAACGATGGCAGCAATAACAAGAAAAACAATGGAAGAGCTGGGCCGGCTTACACCGGAACAGCAGCAGACAGCCGAAAGGCATCGCATCATCATTATACTGGACGATGTGCGCAGTATGCAGAATGTGGGCTCTATATTCCGCACGTGTGATGCATTTGCCGCAGAGGCGCTGTACCTGTGTGGCTATACGCCGCAGCCACCGCACCGCGATATACATAAAACCGCACTGGGGGCTACAGAGACTGTGCCATGGCAGCACTATACTACTGTAGAAGAGGCCATTACTGCTGCCAAAGAAAAAGGTTACCGGATACTGGCTGTGGAGCAGGCGCATGGCAGCATACCACTGCAGCAGGTGCAGCAAAGAGAGCGCATAGCCCTGATACTGGGTAATGAGGTGACGGGGGTAAGTGATGCCGGGCTGAATATGGCAGATGGCTGTGTGGAAATACCCCAGTGGGGAGCGAAACACTCACTGAATGTATCTGTAACGGCAGGGGTGGCACTTTGGGAGATGGTGCGAGACCGAGTGTAAATATTGCTATTACTGCTGGAGAAATATGATATACTGATAATGAATATGCCGGGACATTAGTTCCGGCATATTCATTATATATCTGAAATAGTAGTTGCTACTCTACGCCCATTTCCTTCAATGCCGGTACTACAAAGTCGGCCAGCTCGCGGATGTAGGCAGGTGAGAAGTCGAACCGGATGCCGGCAGTGGCATACAGCTCAGTAAGTGTTTTTGTATAACCCAGGCTCAGCGCGTTCATGTAGTTTTCCAGCGCCTGCTCTTTATTCTGACGATATTGGCGCCACATAGCTATGGCTCCCAGCTGTGCTATACCATATTCTATATAATAGAATGGTACTTCGAACAGGTGCAGCTGTTTCTGCCAGAAATTGCGGCGGTACTCTTCATGGCCTGTCCAGTCTATGGTGCCGGTAGAGAATTCATTCAGTATGTTCATCCACTCCTGCTCCCGCTCTGCTACTGTATGGCCGGGATGGGTGTATAGCCAATGCTGGAACTTATCGATGGTAGCTATCCATGGCAATACAGATATAATACGCTCCAGCTCCTCCAGTTGTGCACGGTGCAGTTCTTTCTCATCTTTGAAGAATACATCCCAATGCTCCATGGTGAATAGCTCCATACTCATACTGGCCAACTCAGCTATCTCCATGGGGTATTCCTTAAATGAGGATAATGCCAGCGGGTGGGAGAGGAATGAGTGAACGGCGTGGCCGCCCTCATGCATCATGGTAATAACATCGCCCATAGTACCGGCGGCATTCATAAATATAAATGGTACTCCGGTCTCAGCGAGGGGACAATTGTAACCACCGGGAGCCTTTCCCTTGCGGCTGTCCAGATCCAGCCGGCTCATTTGCTGCATGGTAGTGAGGCAGCCGGCAAAATATGGAGAGAGGCGGGAGAATACTTCTACTGCTTTTTCTGCCAGTTCTTTCCCATCGGTGAAGGGATGCAGCGGCTCAGTACCTGCTGGCTCGGCATCGGTATCCCAGGGGCGCATCACATCCAGACCCAGACGGCTCTGCCGGTGACGTACAAGCATAGCCTGCAGGGGTACTATATGCTCCCGAACGGCATTATGAAATGCAAAGCAGTCGTCGGGGGTATAATCAAAGCGGCCCAGCTCGCGGAACTTATAATCGCGGTAATTATCAAAGCCGGCATTAACAGCTACCTGATGGCGGTGTGCCAGCAGCTTGTCAAAGAGTTCGTTGAGTTTATCCTTATCGGTAAGGCGGCGCGTAGCTACTTTATTAAATACCATTTCGCGGCGGCTACGGTCGGGGCTCTGCAGCAGGCGTGCCGCCTGCTGTAACGTATATTCCTTACCATCTACCTCTATACTCATAGCGCCGGATGTGACACCATACTGCTGTGCAAGGAGGTTCAGCTCGGCCTGCAGAGGGACGTTTTCTTCCCGGTACAGTTTTACAGAGTTGTCAACAGAGCGGAGGTAGGGGAAAAAACTGCCCTTATCCAGGTCTTTGGTGAAGGGGCATGCAAGTAACTTCTGATTGAGCTCAAAGCTATATGGTTTTATCTTAGGCTCTATTTCCATACAGAAGAAGGTAAAGGCTTCTTCATATTCTTTATTGGTAGTATCGCAGGTCATGCGTATCTGCCGCCAGCATGCGTCTTCACTTACTACAGCTTCCAGCTCGCTGATATCATGTAACCATGTGGTCAGTTCTTCAGGTGAGGAAAGCTGACGATTTATGAGGTTATCAAAGTACTGTTGCAGTGATGGCCAGTCGGTTATTGTAAAGTTGGTAGGGAGAAAAGTCCTGTCTTTTACTTTCAATGGTTCAAACGTGCGGTTCATCCTGTAAATATTGGTAAGGTGCAAAGGTCGGGTACCTGCGCCAGGTTCTAAAATTTATATTGTATCTGATATTTTGTCATTCAACAGTGACGAGCAGCTGAAAACGAAAATGTGTACTATTTGTATAATGTGTGGTTTTGGGTAGTAGAAGGCAAAAAAATGAGCGATTATGTCAAAATATGCATGCAATGGGGTGCTAATGGATATTTTGAATGCGAATTATTGTTATATCTATAAAACTAATGGTATAGCCAGGTAATTCCATTTTTTTCATACCCCCCCGGATTGTATATTTGCATCAAGTTGTGAATTTAATGGGTTAGTAAGTAAGAGCTGCCGGATTCCTCCGGCGGCTCTGTTTTTTTCAATTCCCCTTCGTTTTCCTTTCGATTTATGGCATTAAAAAACCCTCCATACTATGGAGGGAATAATTCGTTTTTCTGAATAAAAATACCGGGTAAAATCAGAGCTTATTGTCCCGCAAGACAGATGTTACTTTCTGCTCCCATTCTTCCGGACTTTCTGAGTAGCCACTGCCACTGATAGCTTTGATCCATTTCTGAGGATCTTCTGTATTCTTCAGTCGGGAGTAGAACTTACGACGGGCAATAAGGTCACAGAAATCAATGTAGGAAGCATATACATTATCGTACTGCTTGTAGCGGCTGGAATGTCCCCGGTGGTTTACATAACTGTTCTTGCCTACGATGCCGAAGTGATTGTGTAAAACCTTTGCCGCAGGGCCTGCGCCACCTGATGACTCAACAGTAGCAATAGCCAGAATGACAGATGATGGTATGCCATAATGCTCTCCCAGTACTGTAGCCAATAGTCTGTGATCGGCAATGTACTTACCGTTCTGCGCATGAACCTGCGCAGTGACTGCAATAAATGAAAGAATGACGATTGTCCTTCTCAATATCTGCTTTACCAAAACCATAGCATTACATTTATTTAAAGGGCAGGCAAATGTAACGATTTTTTGAATAGGTTTTGTGGAGAAGTTGTTAAAACTGTGCCACAACGGCTGTGTGAAGGTCAGGATTGTAATAGTGATGCATATAACTGCCTCACCTGGGCGGAATGATAGGTGGTATTATTTACAGCACTTACCCATCTGATACCTTTAATAGCATTGGTAAGGAAAATCTCATGTGCCTGCGTGAGCTCATGAGGTGAGAGCGGCGCTTCTGTAATGCCCGGGATAGTGGCGAGCAGATGCCGCCGCATGACACCGGCTACACAACCCTCTGTGAGCGGTGGCGTATAGATATGGTTATCTTTTATCCAGAAGATATTGGCAATGACACTTTCAATGATGTTGCCATTTGTGTTACAGATAAGGGCATCATTCCAGCGTTGTTGTTTTGCCTGCCTGCCTGCAGTGGTATAGAGCAAAGCGCTACTGCTCTTTAAGTTGGCAAGTGTATCGGGACTTTTACGAATGCCGGAGGCAATGCCCAGTATCAGTCCATTATCGTTAAGTGAAATATCAGATTCGGTGAGGGGAAAGCACTCTATGATATAATTAAGCTCATTACTATCAGGGCCGAAAATGCCACCATTACCGCCATATACCTGCAGCCGTACCCGGCACAGGTGCTCCATAGCATTCTTTTTTACCGTGCGTAGTACCTGAGCAGTAAGTACCTGACGATTGAGTAATGAAGGTACCGGCCATTGCAATTGTGCCAGTCCGTTCAGTAGCCGGTCCCAGTGGTATTGCTCCAGATTTATGGTGCCGTTACTTACTCTCATGGTCTCAAACAGGCCGGCACCATAGCGAAATGCAGTATTGCCGACAGGCAGTGATGCCTGGCTTTGAGGGATGAGGTGTCCATTTATATTGACGTACAGCAATGCAGAAAAGATAAAAGGTAAAGTTACAGCATCGTTAATAATGTGTCTGGACTGACGGTAAAGGGCAGCATAATAGTCTGTATTACCCATGTTGGCCCGAATGTGTTTATTTTTGTAGTATGCTAAATACAGGTAGAGGTAATATGCAAATGCCTCCGGTAGTGAAAAATCTACTGATAATAAATGTGCTGGTGTTTTTACTGCAGACGATGATGGGTGATCAGGTGGAGAACCTGTTTGCACTACATTACTGGCATTCGCCCTACTTCCGCTGGTGGCAGCTGCTTACGCATATGTTCATGCATGGGGGCTTCATGCACATATTCTTCAACATGTTTGCTCTTGTAATGTTTGGCAGGGTGCTGGAAGAATCGATGGGGCCGCAGCGTTTTCTGGCCTTCTATCTTATATGTGGTGTGGGCGCTGCTATTTGTCATCTGTCGGTGCTGGCTATGCAGTATGATGGCTTTCATAATGCATTTGTGTATTACCAGCAGCATCCTACCATACAGGAGTATGCAAAAATGCTGCAGAAAGGAAAGCTGGCGCATCCTGCATTTGGCTCTATTCTGTCTTACTGGAGTGAGCACCCTGACTGTACTGACTGTGCAAGTGTATCTGTAGAGCGTATCAATGAGTACTATATGGCCATGGTAAATGAGGCTACTGTAGGCGCATCGGGCGCTGTGTATGGTGTGTTGTTTGCTTTTGCCTATATCTTCCCCAATACGACGCTTTTCATTTTCCCGATACCAGTGCCTATAAAGGCAAAATGGGCGGTGGTGATATTTGCTATGATAGAGCTTACATCAGGTATCAGAGATTCGGTAGGAGATAACATAGCTCACTTTGCGCATCTGGGTGGTATGCTGTTTGCCTTTCTGCTGCTACGCGCATGGAAGGTGCGGCGCATGCTGTGGTGATATTGCGGTAATGTTAGTGCCGGTTACTTATTTCCTTTCATAATAGCAAGGAGATCGGCCTCTACGCTTTTCTGTACGGTCTCTGTAATACGGCCTGCTTCTGTACCGTCAGCATTCAGCAGGAGAATGGTAGGCACCAGAGATACACTGTATTGCTTTACCAGCTGCTGTGCCTGTGGCGTATGTGTGGTTTTGGCGCGGTCCATACCTATAAGCATTACTTCTTCCCAGTTGATATTCAGCTCCTGTAATATTTTATAGAGCTTAGGTATGAGGTTTTGAGAGTCTTCGCACCAGGTGCCCAGAAAAATGCCGAATTTATATTGCTGCATGAGTGGCTGCAACTGTACCAGTACTGCGGCATCGGGCTTATACTCGTCCATGCCTTTTACCATCCATGAAAAAGAGGGTTCTTCTTCCATGTGATGCCATGAAAAAATGCCCTTATATACAACCTGACTGTTCTCTGCATCGCGGGATTGTTCATAATCGGCCTGGCCTTCCGGCAGGATCTGTTGAATAGAGGTTTGTGCGCGCATAAGTACAGGTTTGGGAATATGTGGGGGCATCTGAGCTGCAGCGTCGGTAGTAGTGAGCAGTGCAGCTGCCAGTATCAGTGTTATATTTCTGTTTGTGATTGGCATAGCTTAGATATTCTGATGTAACAGGTTAAAGCTGGTCCCGTAGTATCTGCAGTTTTCCCCGCAGATTTGTGAGTGCATCTTTCAAATCGATTGTGGTAACGTCTCTCTTATTCTGCGTTTTCAACTTAGCTTTTGCTCCGGATAGTGTGAAGCCGCGCTCCTTTACCAGATGATATATGGTGCGCAGTTCCTTTATCTGGTCGGGGGTATAAAGCCGGTCGCCTTTACGGGTGGTGCGCACTTTCAGTTTAAAGTCGTTAGTCCAGAAGCGTATATGCGAAGTCTTAACATTGAAGAGGGCTGCCACTTCACCAATAGTGTAATAGTTTTTCTCTCCTTTCCAGTCTTCAGGCAGATTATCAGGCGTTTCTGATGTACCTGCGGCAGTACGTTTACGTCCTTTTTTTTCCTGACTTTCTGTTGCTGGTTCAGATGCAGATACTTCCTTATCAGCAGGGGTTTCAGGTGTATGTACTGTTTGCCTTATGGCTGCCAGCAGAGCCTCGCGGCCAGCGGGTTTTATGGCCGGGGGCTTCAGTGTTTCCGGTATAGCATCTGCTACCGGAGCAGGCACTTCAGGGGCTGTGTGTTCATCAGGTTGTGTTTCAACAGCAATTTCCTCTGTTTCAGGTGAGCCCGTAGCTGTTGCTGCCGGAGCTTCTTCCTGTGGAAATTCCGATACTGTTTCCTGTTCTGCAGTAGTATGTGTGTCCTCTCCGGGTGCTATTACGTCTGCATCATGAGTATTGGCAGGCGTTATAGTTTCTTCTGCTTCCGATAATTGTACGGGCAAGGCTACAGGGGGAGTGTCAGTAGCAGGAATATCATTACCGGCAGCTGCATCGTTATTATCCTCTGTTTCCTGCTCCTGTGAGTCTGAGTCAGCAACTTTTTTCTTACGTGGAGCACGAGCTTTCCCCGCCGGTTTCTGGGGCTCCGGGATTATCTCCTCGCCAAACAGGGTGACTATACGGGTACTCATACGCTCCTTATCGGATTTGTGATAAAAAATAAGTTCTGCTTACAGCTGCCGGATGTTTATTTTACCGGGTCAGGCGCTTTCATAGACTTCTGCAGTTGTTTCACTTCGCCTGCTTTCTGTGCCTGCTGTTCTTTACCTTTATTCAGCTCTTTGGTAAGCTCTTCATTGCGCTTAGCTATTGCTGCCATTTCCTTCTCTTTCTCTTCCAGTTTTATGGCATTAGCTATCTGCGTATCAAGGTCAATCAGGTATTTCTTCATTTTAGCGGCGGCAGTAGAATCATTGGCCGATGTGATGAAGTTGTCATAACCTTTAGATGCAGCGAAATAAACAATAGTTCTTCCTTTTTTACTTCTGATACGGTAGTAGTAGTCGCCTTTGCTGCTGCTTATGGTGTTCCACTTAGCAGCCATATATTTCTGCACCCCTTTTTTGTGTCCGGTACGCTTAACGCCTGCTGCATCAAAGTTGTCAACTATAACATTTTTTGTATGTCCTTTATCGTAAGGGTAGGCAGCACTGAAAGTCCACATTTTTGTTTTACCCATTTTTACTTCTCCTTCATTTACCGTAATCTGCTGCTGTGCAGTGGCGATAAACGGAAGCGTGCATACCAATAACATGCTCATCACTTTTCTCATAACTGTCTGTGTTTTTTAGTAAGAAACCGCAAGGGGTGCTGTGGCCCTAAAATTACAACAATCTGTATAAATGAAGGGGCATCTATAGTTGCATATTAGTTAATGATAAGCCTGCCCATTGTTTTGTAACTTGCAGCTTATGAGTGTTTTTGAGATAAGGGGCGGCCGCAGGCTGCAGGGCAGCATAACCCCGCAGGGCGCCAAAAATGAAGCTTTGCAGGTGTTATGTGCAGCCCTTCTTACTGAAGAGGCGGTAACTTTTTCCAACATACCGGACATTGCAGATGTAAACGCACTGATAGATGTGCTGGCGGATATGGGTGTAGCTGTAGACAGGCAGGACCGTAATACCGTGACACTGAAAGCAGCAGATATAGATCCTGATTACTTTGCTACACATACCTTCAGAAAAAAATCGGGGAAGCTGCGTGGTACTGTAATGCTGGCAGGGCCTATGCTGGCCCGTTTCGGCAGGGCATATATACCACAGCCGGGCGGTGATAAGATAGGCCGCCGCAGGCTGGATACACACATACTGGGTTTTGAGCGGCTGGGTGTAAAGTTTTCCTATGATGTAGAAAACCAGTTGTTTTCCCTGAATGCAGAAAAGTTGCAGGGGACGCATCTGCTACTGGAAGAGCCTTCAGTAACCGGTACTGCCAATATGATAATGGCAGCTGTGCTGGCCGAAGGAACCACTACAATATATAATGCAGCATGTGAGCCGTATGTGCAGCAGCTATGCCATATGCTGAACCGTATGGGGGCACGCATAAGCGGTATCAGCTCTAACCTGATAACGATAGAGGGGGTGCAGCGCCTGGGCGGAACAGAACACCGGTTACTGGCTGATATGATAGAAGTGGGCTCATTTATAGGGCTGGCTGCAATGACGGAGAGCGAAATAACGATACGGAATGCAGATGTGGCGCAACTGGGACTGATACCGGATGTATTCAGAAGAATGGGTATAGAGCTGGAAGTGCGGGGCGATGATATTTATGTGCCGGCACAGCAGCAGTACCGCATACAGAAGTTTATAGATGGGTCTATACTTACCGTTTATGACCACCCATGGCCGGGATTTACACCTGACCTGCTGAGTATAGTGCTGGTAACGGCTACACAGGCTAAAGGTACGGTGCTGGTGCACCAGAAAATGTTTGAGAGCAGACTATTCTTTGTGGACCGGCTTATAGAAATGGGGGCTCAGATAGTGCTTTGTGACCCGCACCGTGCGGTAGTAATAGGGCTGGATAAGCAAGTGGCGCTGAGGGGTATAAATATGGTGTCTCCGGATATCCGTGCCGGCGTGGCATTACTTATCGCCGCCCTTTCAGCCAGTGGAAAGAGTACTATTCAGAACATTCATCAGATAGACCGTGGATATGAGCGAATAGACGAGCGTCTGAACGCACTGGGCGCTGACATAAGAAGAGTGGATCAGCAGGGGTAGGGCGGTGTGAAAACATACGTATCATAAATGCTTTAAATTTAGAAATATGCATCAGGAATACTAACAACCTGAATGTGTAATGCGCCATTATATGCTGATTGGGTCTACTATTCTTTCGGAGAATAATTTTCACTTGCAGATAATATTTTCTGCTTTTAGGTAACAGCCATCGGAAGGAGTATGGGGATGATGTATGAGATGAGGATATGGCCAAACAGCAATATATTATTTAATATTTTAGTTGTTTTCAGCATGCCTGACGGGTGTGCAGGGTATTTTTTGCCCTCATGGAGGGGTAATGGGTGAGCGTAGTCAATTCAGTACAAATAGCAATATGTTGTTGCGAAGTGTAATGTGTGTTGAATATATATTATGATATGTATGCAGGCGTTAGGAAATTTTGAAAAAAATAACGTACTTTTCGGACTGCATACTATTTTTAGTATGTTTACTCTCCTTTTTGCGGACCTTTTTTTAACAAAAAGGGTGCGTAATCGGGTGTAGTGTATTTGGTATAAGAGCGCCTGTTGGGTAAAAAACGACAGGTATAAAAGTTGGGAAAAGTCCGTCTGTACGGGCTTAAAGCAAAATTTTAAAAACGGTAGTATGAATAATTTCTTACGAGCGCATTTAAGACGTAATCCGGTTAACCCTGTCAGACTATGGCCTTGCATGAGCATTGTATTTACGCTGCTGATGGCTATGTCTGCTGTGATGCCGACGCGCTCTATGGCTGCTATTGGCTTCTCGGGTGCTAATATCATCCCAACCGCATCATCGCCAGGGCTGGTATGTAGTGGCGGTGTGGCAACGTTCACATTTGTACCTACAACGTGTTCACTTCCCACAGGATCTGACTGGACTGCCAACTATGTAATTGACTCATTTAACGCTGTGAGCGGTACATATGTGACACCAGCAACCGGTATCGTTTCCGGTTCTATCAATGCTGCTTCTCCCAACATTGTTTATTCTTCTCCGGTACTGACATCTACGAGCTGCTATACGGTGCGCTACCGTGTACACCTTACGTTTATCACACAGGCATGTATCCCCAGTATGACTGCATTTACATCCGATGATGCGGTTTTCAATGTCTGTCCGCAACCAGATGCGGTGGGCGGTCGTGATGCGGTATGTGTGGGTGATACCATACACCTGGGAACGACTTCTACAGGAGGTACATGGTCTGTTACACCTCCGGGTTTTGCAAATGTTGATGCCTCCGGTGTGCTTACAGGAACGTCGGCTGGTGTGGTGAATGTATCTTATACATTTGCCGGTGGCTGTGCTTCTACACATACGGTAACCGTGTTTGCTACTCCTGCTGCTATTACAGGGCCTACTGTAGCCTGCCAGGGTACTACTACTCCGTATACACTGGCCTCCGGCTCTACCGTGGGTACATGGACCAGTACAAATGCTACAGTAGGTACTATAGACGGAGTTACCGGAACATACTCTGCCTCGCCTACCAATACAGGTGCTGATACGATTACATTCACTAATCCGGGTGGTTGTTCTGCATCACTTATTATTACCGTTAATCCATTCCCTGACACGATAGGCTGTAATGCCCCTATGTGTTATGGAAACGATACAATAACACTATGTAATGCTACAGCTGGTGGTACATGGTCTGCCAGCCCGGCGGGTGTGGTAGATATACTGGATGCTACCAATGGTATCATTACACCGGCCAGCACTACAGCAGGCACTGCTACGGTGAGCTATACAGTAGCGGGCTGTTCTGTGACGGTGGTGGTTACTGCTACTGCAGCGCCTACAGCAATAGGTGGGCCATCATCAGTATGTGAGGGCTCTACCATAACACTTACCGGCACGCCGGGTGGTGGTACATGGAGTATGGATACCGCATCATCTCTGGGGCTGATAACAGTGAACCCTACTACGGGTGATGTACTGGCACTGATGGGTGCGGGTGATACTACTGCCAATGTGGTTTACCATCTGGGTAGCTGTACGCTGACAAAGACTATTACTATTAATGCTGTTCCTACACCGATAGCTGGTGGTCCTGCATTGTGTGTTAGCCAGACCGTAACATTTACCAGTACGCCTACAGGGGGCTTCTGGACGATGAGCCCTCCAGGTGCATATCCTGGCGGTATGGGTACTATTGGTGTGACAACCGGTGTTTATACCCCTCCGGGTACTGGTACTGCTACTATCAGCTACACATTACCTGTAACGGGCTGTCGCGCTACCAAGATTGTAACTGTGGGTATCACTCCAGATACAATTACCGGGCCGACACTCATGTGTCAGAATTCTTCTGTGAATCTGTGTAGTGCCACATTTGGTGGTGACTGGGGAACAATACCGGGTGGTACCGGTACTGCAACAGTAAGCCCTGTATTTGCAAGCTGCTCTGATATTACCGGTACAAGTGCCGGAACAGTAATTGTAACTTACGCGCTAAGTGCATCAGGTTGTTCTGTTTCCAAAATAGTAACTGTAACGCCAGCGCCTACAGCAATAGCAGGACCTGATTATGTATGTCAGGGTTCTGTAGCTAACTATACGAGCTCACCAACACCAGGGCTGTGGACAATCAACCCGACATCACTGGCTACAATAGGCCCTGCTACCGGTGTAGTAACCGGCAACACCAGTGGCCTTACCGGTAATGCTACTATAACATATACACTGCCCAACGGCTGTTTTACTACGAGAGTAGTAACCGTATCTACAACACCGGGACCTATAACCGGTGTATTATCTATATGTGTGGGACAAGCTACGGCACTGTCCAGCAGCCCTGTAGGTGGTACCTGGATGGGAACCGATACATCGGTAGCCACAGTAGATACACTTACCGGTTTTGTAAATGGTGTATCGCCAGGTGCTATAATAGTTACACACACGCTGCAGCCGTCCGGCTGTTACACACAGGCTGTGGTAACTGTAAATCCATTGCCACCTGCTATAACAGGGCCTACAGGAGCCTGCCAGGGAGAGCATGTGACTCTTTCAAACAGCTCACCCGGTGGTACCTGGGGAAGTTCACTAACTTCTATTGCTACAGTTAATCCTACGACAGGAGATGTTACCGCTTTAAGTCCGGGTACAACTACTATAAGCTATACGACACCATCTGCAGGATGTGTGCGTACAATGGTATTCACCGTACATCCGTTACCACTGGATATCCTGGGTACGCTGAGCGTGTGTGTGGGAAGTACGACTGCGCTCAGTAACACATCACCGGGTGGACCGGGTACATGGTCCAGCAGTAACCCTTCTGTAGCTGATGTGGGTTCTGCATCGGGTCTCGTAACGGGGTATGCTGCAGGTACTGCCAACATTACTTATGTATTGCCTACAGGTTGTGACACCTTTGCTACGGTAACGGTAAATCCGCTGCCAGCTACTATAAGTGGTACTCCGCGTACCTGTATAGGTTCATGTACAACACTTACTAATTCATCGACAGGTGGTACGTGGTCAGTATTTGACCCCGCAGTTGCTACGATTCATCCTTCGCTGGGTACACTTTGCGGTGTATCTGTAGGTACTACCAGAGTTACTTATACATTGCCTACCGGCTGTATCACTGTTACTATTGCTACAGTAGATCCTACACCGCCATTACCTGTAGGTAACCAGAGCATATGTGTGGGCAGCTCCACAACTTATACGCATGCGATACCCGGAGGTACCTGGAGCAGCAGTGATACCAACGTAGCCAAAGTATTCCTGGGTACGGGCCTTGTGGTAGGTATGAGTGTGGGTGTTGCAGACATTACCTACACGACAATATTTGGATGTTCCACATCTATTTCTATAACAGTAAATGCAGTACCGCCTGCCAATACAGGTACACTGTATATGTGTGTTAACAACAGTACTACACTGAGCAATCCATTCCCCGGAGGTAAATGGTACACTCAGAACTCTGCAATAGCGAGTGTGGATTCTGTAACAGGTGTGGTAACCGGTATAGATGCGGGTACAACTCACATTACATACCGTATGCCATCGGGCTGTGCTGCCACATCGGTAGTTACAGTATATCCGCTGCCGGTAATTTCAGGATCGGTGCTGGTGTGCCCGGGTGTGGCATCAACGCTTACTGCATCGCCAACAGGTGGTTTGTGGACCAGTTCACCAACATCGGTAGCTACTATAGGCTCGTTGTCTGGCGTAGTTATGGGTGTTAATGCCGGTACGGTTAATGTAACCTATATACTAGCCAGCACCTGTCAGGCACATATTACGGCTACTGTACAGCCACTGCCAGCTGTTATCACCGGACCTACTGAAGTATGTCAGGGCTCTACGATACAGCTATTTAACTTTACCGGAGGTGGTGGTACATGGAGCAGCGCTAACCCTGCCATTGCTACTATCAATACTACTACCGGTGTTGTAACCGGAGTAAGTCCGGGTACTGCAACTATTACATTCACGGCCAATACTACAGGTTGTGTTATCAGTACTATAATTACTGTCAATCCGCTGCCAGGTCCTATAACCGGTCCATCGGTTGTGTGTGCGGCATCCAGTATTACACTTTCCAGCACTCCTGCGGGAGGTACCTGGAGTACTACCGGGCATTATACAACTATAGGAACAGGTACAGGAGTTATTACCGGTACCAGCGCCGGTGTAGATACTGTGACCTATACACTGCCTACAGGCTGTATCCGCACATCTACAGTAACAGTAAATCCGCTGCCGACACCGATAGCAGGTGATACGGCCGTATGTCATGGTAATACCATAACCATATTCAGTGGTCCTGCCGGTGGTACGTGGTCTACAACCAGCTCTATCATTACGCTTACACCTCTGGCTGCTGGTTCTGATACTGCTACGGTTGTGGGGCTGACTCCGGGGTCAGCAATAGTGACTTATACACTGCCTACGGGTTGTTCTGATACAGGTATTGTAATAGTGAATCCATTACCTGGTCCTATAGCAGGAGCAATGAACCTGTGTGTACATGATTCTACTACACTTACTAACCCTACACCGGGTGGTACGTGGTCCAGTGAGAATGTATATATAGCAACGTTTGTTCCCGGAACAGGAAGGCTGGGTACTGTATCGGCCGGTACTGTGACTGTAACCTATACATTACCTACGGGGTGTTTCATAACAGGCGTTGTAACCATCAATCCAACACCGCAGCCTATTACAGGTACACTGAATGTGTGTGTGGGACTAACCACTACATTGGGTAATGTAACTACGGGTGGCTCATGGAGCAGCAGCAATGGAGCGGTAGCTACAATAGGCTCGGCCGACGGTGTGGTAACCGGTATTACTCAGGGTACATCTGTAATTACCTACAGTCTGCCATCAAGCTGTTACATCACAGCTGTGGTAACGGTGAATCCTAATCCTACGCCAATAGTGGGACCATTAGCTATATGCCGTTTTGATACAACACTGCCTGTACTCTCCAGTACTCCGGCAGGTGGTACGTGGAGCAGCAGTGATCCATCTGTTGCGTTCATCTTTATGCCTACCGGCCAGCTGATAGGTATCAATGCAGGAACTTCTATTATTACTTATACATTACCTACAGGTTGTATCAGAACAGCTATTGCTACCATTAATCCGGTACCAAGAGCTTCTGATATCCTAGGGCCGCGTGTAATATGTCTGGGACAGTCTGCAACGTTGGTTCATTCTGTATTGCCAGGCGGTACCTGGATAAGCAGTAATACACTTGCTGTCACTATCTCACCTACAACGGGTACATATATTGGTGTGGGTACAGGTACATCTAACATTACCTATACCACACCTCAGGGATGTGATACGTTTATTACAGTGACAGTGAATCCGCTGCCAACAGCTATTACTGGTGTTCTATCGGTATGTGTGGGTAGCAGCACGGCACTCTCCAGCACACCTGCTGGTGGTGTGTGGAGCAGTGTATCGCCAGGTGTAGGAACGATAGATGCTACGACTGGTGTGTTCACAGGAATTACACCGGGTGTAACTCAGGTAATTTATACCAATAGTCTTACCGGATGTCAGATAAGTGCTAATGTGACCGTTAATCCGCTGCCAGGTACATTCACATTCCTACATAGCGGTGGCGAACTTTGTGAGGCTGACATTGATACAATTCTGAATCCTAGCCCAGGTGGAGGCTGGTCAGTAACCAGTACACCAGCAGGTGTGATATCGCTGACACCATTTGGTGCAGGCCTGAACAGTGCCAGCATATCTGCTCTTACTGCAGGTACAGCAAATATTACATACACATTACCTACAGGATGTATCAGAATAACAACTATAACTGTTAATCCGCTGCCTACTCCTATTACAGGCCCTGACACAGTATGTTTTGGTTCTGATATCATATTGTCCAGTTATTCTCCATCGGGCTCTGTAGGAACATGGACTGCAGCTCCGTCCGGCATTGTAACTATAACACCAATTTCAGCAGCTCAGGATACTGTAACAGTTCATGGTGATGCTGTAGGAACCACGTATATTACCTACACTAATGATTTTGGTTGTAGTGTAAGAGACAGTGTTACCGTTCGTCCGCTGCCAGGTGTAATAGGTGGTCCGGGGGCTGTATGTGAGGGTAGCACTATTACAATGACCAATGATACTGCAGGAGGTTCCTGGAGCATCAGTGATACAACCGTTATTACTACGATTGCCACAATAGACCCTGTAACGGGTGTTGTAACCGGTGTGCTGGAAGGTACTGCTACAGTTACCTATACTATGCCTACAGGATGTTTTGTAATAAGGGATATAACTGTTAATCCGCTACCTGATGTGAGTATTGTTTCTTTCCCGTCCATCATCTGTAAATATTCCAATACAACACTTACAGCAACCGGAGCGGGTACAGGTGGTACCTATTCATGGTCACCAGGTACAGGTCTGAGTACTACTACAGGTCCTGTAGTAGTAGCCGGACCTACTGTGACTACCACGTATACCGTAACAGGTACCACAGCAGCGGGCTGCTCTGATACTGCATGGGTAACGGTATGGGTAGATTCTCTGCTGAATGATATCACAATCACAGGTCAGGATACGATATGTAAAGGTGACTGCACCGTACTGATAGCAAATGGCCGTGAGGGTACGTATTTTGAGTGGCGCCCGGCTACAGGATTGTCCTGTACGATATGTGATACAGTGACTGCATGCCCTGTAAGTACCATTACTTATAATGCGCTGGCTATTGACTCACTGGGTTGTCGTGACTCACTGGACTTCACCGTACATGTGATGCCGCTGCCGCAGCTGAGTGTATCTCCTAATCCTGTTATAGTATGTAACGGAAGTTCTACCCAGATGACGGTTAACGATGAGTTCTCTACGCCTGGTTACCAGACGCGTTATGGCTGGTTCCCGAATGCGTTCCTGTCATGCGACACCTGTTCCAATCCTTCTACATCTACAACGTTTAATCTGGTGTATAAGGTTACCGGTATCACACCGTTTGGCTGTATAGACTCAATACATGTGCCAGTGACAGTGCTGGATAGTGCGTTCAACAGCATCAACAAGGATACTGTAATATGTCCTGAAGGAAGTGCGCAGCTCTACGCTATCAGCATCAACCCTGATGGTGCACGTTCAGACTTCCTGTGGAGCTCAAATGTTCCGTCTAACATGAGGACTATTTCCAACCCGGTTGTTTCACCGGCGGTAACTACAACATATAGTGTTGTCATTACTCCGAATGTGTGCTGGCCAGATACGCTGTATACTACTGTAGTGGTAGCACCAGCACCTGAAGTACGGGTTACTGCTACACCGGGAGGTGCCGTAGCACCGGGAACTCTGGTGACGCTGGATGCGGTTATATCCAACGGCCTGGTACTGAGTACCTATGCGTGGTCTGACCCTAGCCTGGTGTCCTGTGTGGAATGCTTCAAAACTACTACTACGCCTACTGTGACTACTACTTATACATTTACCGCAACATCGGTATATGGTTGTGAGAACAGTGCTACCGTAACGATAGTGGTAGGTTGTGAAAACAGCCAGGTATACATAGCTAACTCGTTTACGCCGAATGGTGATGGTATGAACGACCGGTTCTATGTACAGGGTAAGGGTATATCCCGTGTAGATAAGTTCCTGATATTTGGTCGCTGGGGTGAGCTGGTGTATGAGCGCTATAATATAGATGCCAATGATCCTTCAACAGGATGGGATGGTCAGTATAAAGATGTTATGCTGCCGCCGGGTGTTTACTACTATGTAGTAGAAGCTACCTGTAACCTGGGTCAGGTGTTTACATACAAAGGAGACGTTACAATTGTTAAATAATTGAGTTCAATCAATAAAAGGTTTCAGATGAAGCGTTATTTAAAAAAAGTGGCTGCGGGTGTGCTGGTGTTCCTGTCCTTTAATGGCCAGGCGCAGAATGACATCCACTACTCGCAGTTTTACGAGAACGCACTGTTGCGCAACCCGGCGCTTACGGGCATCTTTACCGGTGATTATAAGCTTGGTTTTGATTACAGAAACCAATGGTCGCAGGTATCGAGCCCGTACTCAACCGTAATGGTATCGGCGGAGACAAGGATTCTTGTAAACAGGGAGATTGCCGATTATCTGAGCTTTGGGCTTGCGATTGATAACGACAAGGCAGGTTCAGTGAACTTCAATACCACCCGTATATACCCTGCTATTGCCTATAACAAGGCTCTGGAAGATAAATACTATTCTTACCTGTCGGTGGGTCTTTCTGCGGGCTATATAGCTACGTCTCTGGACCAAAGCAAGATGACAACACCTTATCAGTATCAGGGAGGTGAGTTCAATGCAGCCAACTCTACGGGTGAGAATGTTTCATATCGTCGTCAGAGTGATTATGATATAGGAGCCGGTGTGAGCCTTAACAGTTCATTGGACCAGAATGGTGCTTTTAACTATTATCTGGGTGCCAGCGTGTATCACATTAATACCCCTACACAGGAATTTGCAGGAGCTGATGGTGTGAACCTTAATATGAAATGGCAGTTCAATGCTGGCTTCCATTCTACTTTCAGCGAGCAGTTCGGGTTTACTGCCCATGGTAATGTAAGCTATCAGAGCCCCAGTACTGAGTACATATTAGGTGGCTTTTTTACATGGAGAGCAGTTCCTGTAGGACTTCCCAGCATATTTGCACTTAATTTTGGTCTGTTTTCCCGTATTACCGATGGTCAGAGGGATGCGGTTATACCGATGGTACGCATAGATTACAAGGATGTGTCTATTGGTTTTACCCATGATGTAACATCATCGGCACTTGCTACAGCAATACCTGGAACCAGCGCTACTGAAATTACACTGTATCTGAAGGGTATGTACCAACATCTGAAAAACCCAAGGGACCCAATGTTCTGTCCTCGTTTTGAAGATGTGAATCAGTACCAGTTCCGATAAGATAACTTATAAACTTATAGTAGAAAGCCGCAGAAATCATCTGCGGCTTTCTCTTTTATCAGAAGGGGAGACCTTCCCTGTTACGTTGTTCTTTAATAAAGTCTGTACCGAAAGAAAGCTTTCGACAGGTGGGGGAGCGATGGTCCAGCATGCGCCAGAATGGGGTTATTTCTTCTATTGCCTTGCCGGCCTTGAGGTCTTCCCATGCGGCCTCGGCTGCTATACGCAGGAATATGCCCGCAGTGACCGGACACATATATGCTGCAGCATACTCCGCAGCAAGATCTTTACGCATCTGTTGTATAGAAGTATGTGTGCCTTCGGGTATGTTTCTTATGTAAGCATCTACAATGCCGGGTGTGGCTATAAACATAGTGGCGCCAGCTGGTATATCGGCAAAAGAGTTTTCTACCTGCTTTACCGATGACTGCTGGCTGGTGTGCAGTTTTTCATGCCATGTTTTTTTCTTATAGGCCATAGTAAAAGTATTGATATAACGTTGGGGTATACTATTCCTGCTCTTCTACAAAGTACATCTTCAGTTCCCCTTTGTTTTTTGCATCTATCATACCTCTGTAGGTGCAGCGGAAGTGGTCTTTTATAAGTTGCCAGGTGTTTTCAGAAATATTGATGCGCCCAGGTTCACTGTTTTGTTCCATACGTGCAGCCGTGTTTACCGTATCTCCCCATATGTCATAGGCAAACTTTTTGATACCTACTATGCCTGCTACCACACTGCCACTGTTAATGCCTATGCGGATTTCGAATGTTTTATCGCCCAGCTGCTGCCTGCGCTGCTTCATAAATGTCAGTATTTCCAATGCTGCTTTTGTTACGTTGTGTGCATGCTGATCATTAGGCGCAGGAAGGCCGGAAACAGCCAGATAGGCATCGCCTATGGTCTTTATTTTCTCAATATGATGCCGTGAAATGATTTCGTCGAATGTGCGGAAGCAGATGTGCAGCTCATCTACCAGTTCCTGAGGTGTCATGCGCTCGCCTGCACTGGTAAAGCCTACAAAGTCAGTGAATATAACAGATACATCATTGAAAAGGCGGGCATCAGCATGCCCGGATCGCTTCAGCTCTTCTGCTACTTCCTCAGGAAGTATGTTCAGGAGCAGTTCGTCAGACTTATGTTTTTCTGCTATCAGCTCATTATGCCGCAGCTCCAGCTGCTCGTTTTTATTCACTACCTCGGCTGTGCGCACGGCTACTTCCCGTTCCAGCTCTTCTTTCCGGCCTGCTATGATGCGGTTCTTTTCCAGCTCCTGTGCCAGTGTTTTATCGCTTAGTTCCTGTACCTGCTTCAGGTTTCGGGTCAGTTCCTTGTTTACATTGGCAAAATTCCATGCCAGGAACAAAGACATAGATACCGGTAAACCCAGAAATGAGAGCGCAGCAAGCGTAAGGAATGCCAATGCCGCTATGGAGTTATCTTCAAAAAGCAGGCTTTGATTGATTAAGATATACAGGAGAGTAAAGAATACAAACAGCGAGAATAATAAAACACCGGCACCAATGATACGGGCACCTGGTACCTTACGTACGATAGCCCGGATGATAAGGATAATAGCTTCAAGCAGTATGACAAATACAAGTATGTAAAATGTAAAACTGGCAACACCGCCGGGGTCATTGAATATCCATATAATGCAAGGAAGTATAATGGATAGTGTACCTAATATTCTGAAACGTAAACGGCCTTTAGCAAACAGGTCATTTACAAATCCGCTGAGGGAGAAACATATAAGCGCTATGGAGCCGGGTATGGTATAGTAAGATACCAGCTGAGAAAACGGAGCAGAATTAGCTGTGCCGAACCATACAGCAAAGAAGAGGATGGCGAATCCCATACAGAAAAAACTGAAATAGAGATTGGACCTGCCGCTGCGGTGGTACAGGTATAGAAACAGGTGTGATACTGTCAGTGCCAGAAAGATACCGAAGAGTAAAATAAACAGAAAGGTATTGCTGGAGATGCGGTCATAGTCGCGCGAAACTATCCTTTGCGGATTGACCAGTTTTATATTAAAGCCAGTGAGGTTGATGTCATACTTCTTTTGGTTTTTCCTGGCATTGTAGTTGGCATAGCGCACAGCCAGTACATGATGTCCGGGATTGTTAAATGTGAAGAATACAGGGCTGAGTTCCGGATTAAAATATTCAGAGCTGTCTTTGCCGTTTATTATACCCCACTTGCCTATCCTTTCTCCATCCAGGTACAGCTCAGAAGCACCATGATGCTGTAGAACCAGCATGAGGGGGAATCCTATAAGAGATGAGTCGGTACAGATATGTAGTCTGAACCAGCCTATGCCGTTGAAACCTTCAGCATTGCCTGTTCTGCGTCTGGCATCCATACGGGTATCTGTAATTTTCCATTGGCTGTCGTCATACTCAGGTGATGCCATTGCTGCATCATCGCCACTATAAAACCGCCACCCCCTTACAAACCGCTCACTGGTGATGGTACTCAGGCTGTCACGGCTAAATGAGCGGCAAGGTTGCGCATTTACCAGGACCGGCATTAAAGTAAGCAGCAGCAAATACCTTATGAGTAGACGCATATGAACACTAAAAGTAAGCATTATGTATATGGGCTGAAACTAACGGTTATTAAAATGATTATGGGCTGGCAGCCTCGCACACTTACGTACTATTGTGTCTCATTCACAAAGTACATATTCAGCTCGCCTTTGTTTTTTGCATCTATCATACCCCGGTAGGTGCATGGGATGTGGTCTTTGACAAGCTGGTATGTGTGCTCAGAGATATTGATGCGGCCGGGTTCACTGCTTTGCTCCATACGAGCAGCGGTATTGACCGTATCGCCCCATATATCATAGGCGAATTTTTTAATGCCCACTATACCGGCTACTACATTGCCACTGTTGATGCCTACACGTACCTCAAATGTTTTGTCGCCCAGTCTGGCCCGGCGCTCTTTCATAAATGCTAATATCTCCTGCGCGGCGTGTATCACATTAACGGCATGCGACTCCTGTGGGGCTGGGAGCCCGGCTACGGCAAGGTAGGCATCTCCTATGGTCTTGATTTTTTCTATCTGATAACGGGATATGATTTCGTCAAATGCGCGGAAACAAATGTCCAGCTCATCTACCAGTTCCTGTGGCGACATACGCTCGCCCGCATGTGTAAACCCGACAAAGTCGGTGAACATTACAGATACATTATGGAAAAGCCGGGCATCGGCATGACCGGTCTCTTTCAGCTCTTCTGCTACCTCGCCCGGGAGAATGTTCAGCAGGAGTTCGTCTGATTTCTGTTTTTCAGTTTTCAGTTCATTATGCTGTTGCTCCAGGAGGTCTTTCTGGCTTACTACCTCTGCTGTACGTGCTGCTACTTCCTGCTCAAGCCTTTCTTTCTGTCCTGCTATGATGCGGTTTTTTTCCAGCTCCTGTGCAATGGTTTTTTCGCTCAATTCCTGTACCTGCAGCAGATTTTTCTTCAGCTCTTTGTTTATCTGAGCAAAGTTCCAAGCCAGAAACACAGACATGGATACGGGCGGGCATATGATGGCAAGTGCAGAAAAAACCGAGAACAACGCCTGGCCGGCAGAGCCTTCTGTTATTACCAGATCGCGGCGGGTAATAAGGATGTAGGTAACTACAAACCCTACTGTAAGCAGGAATACCAGCATGCCTGCACCTATGATAAAGGAGCCCTTCACACGCCGTATCATAGCCCGTAGTATAACTACTGTAGCCTCGGCAAGTACGAACAGAGAAAGTGCGGCAATGGCAAGAGCTGTATTGGCCCACCAGAATAGCATGGGGGCAAGTATGCACAGCGCGATTACTATACGGAACCGCAAACGCTTGCTGCTGAAAAGGTCATTGACCAGACCACTGAGCCCAAAGCAGAGTACAGAAACGATAACCGGCATAATGAAATGCCTGCTCATGTAGATGCCGGGTGTACTTATGGCATTATCCAGCCAAAGCATGAGAAATACTGCAGATAGTCCGGCACAGAATATGCTAAAATACAGATTGGAGCGTATGGAGCGGTTATACAGAAACAGCAACAGGTGGCATAGCCCCAGCGCACCGAAAACGCCGGTAAGCAGTATGAAAAGTACAGTAACAGCTAATATGCGGTTATGCTCCCGGTTAATGAAATGCGATACCGGCTGAAACTGTGCATAAATGCCCCGCATACTGCTATTGTACGTTTTGCGGTTATAATCAGCAGCATAGTAGGCATAGCGGACAGCCAATACGTGTGGTCCTGTATTCTGTAATGTAAATGCCAGAGGACGGTGGGCAGGATTGACATATATACTATGTTCAGGACCATTGATTAGCCCGTTGGAGCTGAGTAGCACGCCATCAAGAAATACCTCTGAGGCTCCCCAGTGTGTGAGCGCCAGCAATAATGGCGAATCGAGCAGAGCAGTGTCTGCACGGAAATGCAGACGAAACCATCCAATATTGCTGAAGTGGTAATAGTCGGCCCCGTGTACCTGAGAGTCTAAGGTAGATGTAACAGTTTGCCAATGGCTGTCGTCATAACCCGGCATTGCCCGCAGAGAGTCATCACCCTCTGCAAACAGCCATCCATACAGATAAGTACGGCTACCCATACTTACATCCGGTAACGGGCTCTGCAACATAAGTGTATCGCCGGCCCATGCACTGAAATGCAGCAACAAAAGCAATATGAAAACCAGCCGCCTCATGATGGTAGATAAAAGTAATAATTGTACGGTCAATTATTACATCTAGGAGTATATCGGGGTAGGTTGTGTTTTTGTTACATGATATAGTATAATTAAGATAACTTAGATGAGATGAAGGAAAAAAGTCAATATTATGTGACAAATAAAAACGGGCTGCTGAGCAGCAGCCCGTTTGAGAAGGTTATTGTTTGATGATTTTTTTGAAAATATGCTGTTCGTTTAAGAATAGTTCTACAAAATAGATACCCGAAGGGAAAGGTGCAATATCAATTACACATTGTTTTTGATCACTTTCTTTTTCTGATAGTTGTTTATATATTGATTCTCTGCCGCTAACATCGGTTATAACTACCTTGACATTATTCGAATTATACCCAGTCCAACGAATATTTAAGTATCCTGTAGTAGGTATTGGGTAGACATATACATCAGGCAATTCTTCTTTTGTTGTTTGTCTTGAATCATATTGAGACTTACCGCAAGTCATAGTAGGAACAACAGTAACAATAGTAGAAACAACGCAGTCGTCGTATGTATATGAAATTGTACATGTACCAGGTGATATCCCTGTGACATTTCCGGAATACATGTTCACAGTAGCTATGCCTGCATTAGAACTAGACCAGGTGCCTCCAATAGTACCATTGCTAAGTGTCATTGAGAAACCTGCGCAAAGCTGCCCGTGAGAAAATATTGGGTCACATGGTGTTTCTTCTCCCTGAATAGCTATATCGGGGTCTGTATCTGTACATGCCCCGGGTATGGCTAAGAAATAGTTCCCGGTATTTTGTAATGATATAAAGTTTGCTTCGAGACTCACCCCGGCACCTATAAAAGTTGTATTTTTCGTTGGGTCTGTTTGTACCATTCCTACTGGAGTGGCAGAACCCGCTTTTATATGTGCTTTTTGTGTTACGCCACCTCCTGCAATTTCATGTGAATATTGGTAGACTACACTTCCATTAGCACAATTGGATATACTAACATATTCCAAAGTTACATCAACTTGTCCCGGACATTCAGTACTAGGGAAAATCCAGATGTAGTCCCAATTACTCGTAGGGGTAAAAGAGAATTCAAGGACGTAATTACTTATCCCTGTTGTTCTTGGCATTGTGTGTATTGTTGTGAAAGGGACTGATTGAAGTCCGGTCCCGCATCCCAAGGGGGTAACTTCAATCAGGCTATTGGCGGCTCTTATATTTAATTGTGCCCGTTTTTCAAAGTCTGGACATTGACCTGTATGTGTCATATCAAAAGATACAATGGCAACCTTAATAGTATAGGTGACACCACTATAAAATTTATAATGGCCAGCAAATGATTCTCCCAGTCCTGTGCCAAGTAAATTGCTACCCCATAAGTGTACTTGCCCTGGATATATCCAGTTTGGTGTACCCCCTGTTGGGAACCAGTTTATTAGATTAAATTCTGTAAAGTAATCACATGAACCAACTGATGAGCTAGTTCCTGTCCATAGATTAAACTCATGATTAACAATGTTCTGTGCACTAGTTATTGAGCAGTAAAATATTGTAAAAAGAGCAAAAACCGTTTGAACAAAACATTCTCTTAATTTTCTTATTTTCTTTTTCATTAAAAATGCTTTTAAGGTTTGCCAATGAGTTTAATTTGAAGATTTTTGCTTCTTTAATTCATCTATTTCCTTTTGCTGTTTGATTACATAAAGGGTAAGCTCTTCTATCTTTTGCAGCAGTTTTGCGTCCATAGCAGCTACATCTATACCTTCTTTTGAAACTTCTTCTGCAGAGGGTATTTCTGGAAGGTGTTTGTTCTTTTTAATGAATGATTCAACCTTGTGCAGTGGCATTAATTCATAGTCCTCATTAAAAACGAAGTCGGCCCAGTTGGCAGGGTCGGAACTGTTGGCAACCTTCAGCTTTTCTGTAAGTATGCCTTTTTCAACAAATAAAAGATACCCATCAGGTGCATTGTTGGTGGCAATAAGACTTTTACCGATAATCACTTTCCCTTTATTGTTTATGCGCATGTCTGTTTGGATGCTGCCATCATATCTACTGAATGTAGTACCGTATCCGGTCCCGGCAAGAACATTGGATACCAAATCCAAGCCTCCCGGGTTCGATGATTCGTTAGCGGCATGTAATTGGATGAATGTTCCATCGGTGGTAGTATTCCCGGTATTGATGTATAGGCCGGTAGAGTTTGTTCCGCAGTTTATGGCTCTCCATTTATCATACCCCCATGCATCGCTTCTGAAATTTAGTAATGCACCATTTACTTGCATTTGCCCCCAATTGTCAAGGGTTAGTAATTTATTACTTGCTGTAGCAATTGGATCATAGTGGGTAAATGAGAATCCTGATCCCATAGTCCCTGCACTATTTGATACAAATTGCATTGCTCCGGCATCACTTTCGTTTGGAGCATGCATTTGGATATATGTTCCATCTGTGGTTGTGTTCCCTGTGTTTAAATACAGACCTGTGGAATTTGTTCCGCAATTTATAGCCCTCCATTTATCATATCCCCATGTAGAACTTCTTAAGTTTAGTAATGCACCATTTACTTGCATTTGTCCCCAATTGTCAAGGGTCATAAGTGAATTATCAGTAGGTGCGGACGGGTTTATGTCATGATGGAAAAACGTAAATCCAGATCCACTTGATCCTAAACTAGATGAAGTGAACACAATGGCACCGGGGTCACTTGTATTATCCGGAGTATGCATCTTTATATAACTACCATCAAGTGTAGTAGTACCGGTATTTATCCATAACCCTCCATAGCTGGCTCCGCAATTAATACTTCGCCATGGGTCAGGTGTAGATGTGCTCCACGATCCGGGTATCGTCATATCAAGAGCTCCCCCTTTAATAAATTGTTTACCGCCTACTTCGCAGTCTCCATTGGTTACAGTGGTGACATCTGTGCCACTTAAGTTCCAGAGATAGGTTTGTGCATTTGCTGTTGACAGGCCTATGTGCAGGGCCAGAATCGGGAAAAGTACCTTTTTCATATTCGTGTTTTTTTGTGTCCTCAAAACTCCAATGTTTTAATGCTATTATTACTATGTTTCCTACGATAACTTATCATTGATTTTCGATAGTTTATCAGTACTTTTACGATGCCCAATTGAGTTATTTCTTTACCTTATGATATACTTATTCTATGAACATCCTATTGATTGCACAGCGTATCAGAAGGATACGCGAATACCGGAATTATACGCAGGCATATGTAGCAAAGCAGCTGAATATCAGACAGAACACTTACAGCCAGATAGAAAAAGGAGTGAGAGCCATAAAGTCTGAAAGGTTAATACAAATAGCAGCAATTCTGGATTGCCCTGTAGCTAATATCGTTGATGATACCTATGAAGTTTTCAGGATTGATGATGGTAGTATTTCTCATGAACAAAATGCTACAGAAACTACACAGTTAGTATCAGAGCTTAAAACTGAGATAGGGATGTTGCGTTTACAGACAGAGCGGGTTTTGAGTGAACTGGAACATATGAAAGCACTTGTAGCAAAACATTGATGCCATTTCAGTATTGGTGTGCCTGTTGCTGCTGTATATTCGCTTACAGTATTTGTTGTGCACTAACTGTGTATGTGACGTAATATAACTGCGTTGGGAATGTATATTTCACAAAGTGTATTGTATGTTTTGAATTTCCTTTTTGTTCTGTTTTATTACATTAACTTACACAACATGAAAAAATACCTCTACACACTTTTTCTATCTGCAGCGGCCTCTTCTACAGCTCATGCCCAGCTGCTGAATTTTGGGTTGATGCCTGCCGTAAGACCACTGGCTGTAAATCCTGCTGCTACCGGACAGATAGCCGGAGATGTAAGGATAGCTGCCAGTGCATCAACATGGAGGCCGGCAGAGTTACGTATGGTAACGTCGGCTATTTCCTGCGATATGCCCCTGCTCAGAAATGTACTGCCTAAAGGCAATCAGTTAGGGCTGGGGATAGTACATGAAGAAACGTATGATAAGTATGTGAATGGTCGCTCTTATTCTACAGGGCTTTCACTTGCATACAGCAGAGCTATTGGCAGGCATCAGCATATTGCCGCAGGGATGCAGGGGGTGTTTCATTCTTATGATATGGATGCTCCGTCTGTAATTGTGGCTCAGGGCAATGCCATCGGTTATCATGCCGGTGTTCTGTATGATGTACAGACCGGGGCTGTAAGATTTCATATAGGTTATGCTACACAATGGTCAAGGATCATACGGGCAGAGCCTGCAGTAGATGAAGAGGTGACATCAACTCTGTGCCATACGCTTACTGCAGGCATTACAGCTGTGCCTGTAAGAGGGCTAATGCTGCATGTGATGGGAATGTATAACAGACGGGAGATCGCAGAGAATTTCCGTTTAGGTGGTTATGGCCGTCTATTGCTCAATGGCCGTACCCGGCAAAGAGAAAAGGCGCTATATGTGGGCTGCTATAAAGGAGTAAGTGCATGGCAGTATGTAGCACCTTATGTAGGGTTTGAGATAGCAGGCTTACGCCCCGGCATATCGTGGGTGTTGCCTCGTGAGAACAATAATCCACGTTGGTTGGAGGCTTCGCTCATATATAATTTCAGCTTCCGTAAGCATGGGGTAAAGCGTGGTTATATGCCCTTGTATTGAGGTGAATTATACACAAAATAATTGTCAGAGCTATAGTTGTCAGATGTTCTGAGCATGCCATTGCCGTATAAAATAACCGCAGGACTCAGCGTCCTGCGGTTATTTTATGTACTTGTAATATTAGTTGTAGTATTTTTTCATTTTTACGAGCGTATATATGACGCCTGGCAGCCAACCAATAATATATAGCAGCAGTGATATTATCCAGTCATAGTCTTCAAAGTTGTCGTTGATACCCATGCCTAACCAGCCCAGAGGGAATATTGCAAGGAGAATATAAAGACCTTTGGGTATTTCAGCAGAGTCTCCGGCTAGTGTGCGGATGATTCTGGAAAACAGCGTTTGCTGTTTTTCGGTCTTAGTAGCTACAGTAGTAGCTTCCTGAGATGTGGCAGTAGTTGTGGTAGCTGCATCAACAGAAGAGGCTGCATGATTAGCTGTAGTTGTAGCAGTAACAGCAACTGCTGGTTTTTTTACCAGAAATCCGGCATAAGAATTTCCGGCATTCAGTGTAAGTGCAGCAATGACAATTAAGAAAATTTTTTTCATGTGCGTTGTTTTAGAGTAGCAAAATTACCTTGTTTCACGGGGAGTTCCATGGCTTTAGTGTTCTGTTAACTATAAAGCCTTATTACAGGTCGTTTACCTGCTAATAGAAAAATTACAAGGATTCATACAGGCAGTAGTAATAACTGCCTGCAAAAGCTACCTGCGTAGAATGATGCGGAATGTAGTGCCCTTACCTACCTCACTGTTTTTTACAAATATGGAGCCGTGGTGGTAGGTGGTAATGATGCGACGTGCGAGAGATAGCCCCAATCCCCAGCCCCGCTTCTTGGTAGTAAAGCCGGGTGTAAATACTTTTTTTACCTGATGTGCGGGTATCCCTTTACCGCTATCCTGCACATCTATAGCTACCTGGCTCAGCGTATTGGTTACGGTAATGTCTATGCGCCCCTGTCCGTCCATTGCATCCAGGGCATTGCGTATCAGGTTTTCCATTACCCAGTCGAAGAGGGGGCCGCTTATGTTTACCGGTACTTCGGCTTCTTTATGATGCAGTGTAAGCGTTACTTTTTTAGGGCTGCGCTTCTGCATATATTCTACAATGTTCTGTAGCCGGGTTATCAGGTTTTCTTCTTCCAGCCGGGGAGCGCTGCCCACTTTACCGAAACGGTCTGCTACGAGCTTCAGCCGGTCCAGGTCTTTTTGCATCTCTGTGAGTGCATCGGCATTACTGTGGTCATCGCGTAGTAGTTCCAGCCAGCCTTCCATGGAGCTGAGGGGGGTACCCATCTGGTGTGCTGTTTCCTTGGAGAGGCCCACCCATACCTGATTCTGCAGGCTGCGATGAGCTGCATTGAGGGCTAAGAGCACGACTATTAAAAAAATGATAATGATAGCCAGCTGTACATAGGGGAAATAACGTAGCTGGGTGAGCAGGTAGCTATCGCCATAGTATACGTAGTCTATTCCGGTGCCATAGTCTACCTTCACAGGGGTGTGCTGTGACTGGTATTTACTCATCTGGTGTGCCAGATAGTTACTGCGGCCCAGGGCGCGGCTGCTGTCTATGTTTATTTTGTCTTTTATGTTTCCATGCTCATCGGCAATGATAAGGGGTATGGTCTTGTTCTGGGCCAGTGTATTTATCGCCTCAATTTCGGCATCGTGCGTATAGTCGGGGCTGCTGAGTACCTTGAGCGCCTGGGCAATATCTTCTACTTTTTTCCGTTCTTCCACAGCCAGTTTACCGGCAAGCTGATTGGTATAGTAGAGGGATGCCCCTACTATAAAAAGTGCCATGATGGCGAGATATGTCTTCCAGTTCAGATATTGCCGCATAAGCCTGGTCAGGAACCCTAACGGGGAGTGCTGTAAAAATATTATGATTTTGAGGGAATAACATTATTTTTGCCTCTGCAACAGTTATAATTCATGAATACGCATCATCAAAACAACGGTACGGAGATAGATAACCCCAATGATATAGAGCTCAGCAAGCCTTCGAAATCGCGCTTTCTGTTTCTTCTGTCATTTTTCGGCTTCTTCATATTTGCATGGTCTGGCTGCTACAACCTTTGGGAGCACAAGTATCAGAAGAACGCTGACGTAAAGGTGCCTGATAACACTCTTTACGACCCGAAGTATAAATAACCGCTACCCGCGTTTTATTCTTATAAATGCCTATGATCTTATGCCGGCATGACACTGCTGTTGTTATACTCAGCTACAACGGCGCCAAATGGCATGAGTTGTTTTTACCCCTCATTGTTGCTGAGGCTCATAGCGGCTATGATGTGGTAGTGGCTGATAATGCCTCTACCGACAATACCCTGCAGTATGTGCAGGAAAACTTCCCCACCGTTCATACGCTGCGCATTACCGAAAATCATGGTTTTGCCAATGGCTACTATGAAGCGCTGAAGCAGATACAGGCAAAGTACTATATACTGCTAAGCGCCGATTTTGAAGTTACAGAGGGATGGTTCCCACCACTGCACGCTGCTATGGAGGCCCACCCTGATATGGCAGCCTGCCAGCCTAAAATACGCTACTACCACGAGCGCGAAAAATTTGAATATGCAGGTGCCGGTGGCGCCTTTATGGATAGGTATGGTTATCTGTTTTGCCGCGGCCGTATCTTTTTTGATATAGAAAAGGATATGGGGCAGTATGATGATAATATAGAGGTGTTCTGGGCATCGGGCGGCTGTTTTGTAGTGCGGGCAGACCTTTACCATAAAGTAGGCGGGCTGGATCATGACCTGTATGCACATATGGAGGAGGTAGACCTGTGCTGGAGGCTTAAAAATGCGGGTTACAGGATAGGCTATGTAGGGGCATCAACAGTATATCATGTAGGGGGGAGCGTTATCAGCTATGGTAGTCCGGCCAAGCTGTACTACAACTTTCGCAACAATCTGATACTGCTGCTGAAGAATGAAAAAGGCAGTAAGCTATTGTGGTTGTTCCCGCTTCGTCTGGTGCTGGATGGCATAGCTGGGCTTCGACTGATGCTGAAGGGCGACTTCAAAGAAACATTTATCATTATCAAGGCCCACTTTCATGTTTACCGCTCTATAGGTAAATGGCTGGGCCGCCGCCGGGAGAATAAAAAGCTTATCACGGTGCGTAATGAAGAGGGTATATACCGTCGTAGTATAGTGTGGGATTATTTTCTGCTGCGCAGGCGTATATTTTCAAAACTAGGCTGGCAACCTAAAAAGCTGTGATATGAGTACATACTGCTGCTATCACTGCCGTTTTCTCATCATTAACTATCTGCCAACACGGATAATCCATGTTTCATAATTCGAATTGAGTTAATTTTGCACTCCAAATAGTAACAAATGCAGAAAGTACACGCAGCTATTACGGCAGTAGGTGGATACGTACCTGAATACCGGCTTACAAACGCTGAGCTGGAAACGATGATGGACACTACAGATGAGTGGATCCAGACGCGTACGGGTATAAAAGAGCGCAGGATACTGAAAGGTGAGGGAAAGGGTGCCAGTGATATAGCTGTAGAGGCAGTAAAAGTACTACTGGATAAACGTGGTATAGACCCTACGGAAATAGAGATGGTGATATGCGCCACTACCACCCCGGATATGCAGTTTCCTGCCACAGCCAATGTAATATGTGACAAGGTAGGCATGACCAAAGCATGGGGCTATGACCTGAATGCTGCTTGTAGCGGTTTCATCTTTGCGCTTACAGTGGGTGCTCAGTTTATAGAAACAGGCAGGCATAAAAAGGTAATAGTAGTGGGTGTGGACAAGATGAGCTCCATTATGAACTACGAAGACCGTACTACATCTATCATATTTGGTGATGGTGGTGGTGCCGTACTGCTGGAGCCTGACACTGAAGGTTACGGAATCATAGATTCTATACTGCGTACTGATGGCTCAGGAAGGGTATTCCTGCACCAGAAGGCAGGTGGCTCGGTAAAGCCGGCTACTGTGGAGACGGTGATGAATAAAGAGCATTATGTGTATCAGGAAGGGCAGGCAGTATTCAAATTTGCCGTGAAAAATATGGCTGATGTAGCTGCTGAGATTATGGAGCGTAACGGGCTTACTGCAGAGAATGTAGCATGGCTGGTGCCGCACCAGGCCAATAAGCGCATTATCAATGCTACAGCCGAGCGTATGCAGCTCCCTGCCGATAAAGTAATGATAAACATAGAGCGCTATGGCAATACTACGAATGGTACCCTGCCACTGTGTCTGTGGGAATGGGAAAGCCGACTGCGCAAGGGCGATAATATAGTGCTGGCAGCATTTGGAGGTGGCTTCACATGGGGCTCTACCTACATACGCTGGGCCTATGATGGCGCATAATATTGCGGGCAATTATATGCATACAATGGTGGGTGTAAGATGTTGTGAGCAATAATTTTTTCACTACATTTGCAATCCCGATGGTCGGATGGCCGAGTGGCTAGGCTCAGCTCTGCAAAAGCTGCTACAGCGGTTCGAATCCGCTTTCGACCTCTGAATAAAGCGTTACAAATCAATCGATTGTAGCGCTTTATTTTTTGCGTGTGGTATGATGGTTTTTATGGGCTCAGGCCTTTCCGGTCAGGTTTTCGTCTTCGAGGTTTCCAAGCGTTACAAGTTCAGCAGGTAGCTCTTTAGCTGTACGTTTGCCTAAAAGTATTTTCAGGTTGCTGCCCTGTTTAATAAAGTTATCCCTCCCTGTATGCAGTTGCCCTTTAGCCTCATTCCACTTTTTATGGGCTTGCTCCAGCTCTGTACCTATACTTTCAAAAGTGCCAATAAAGCCATGGAATTTTTCATACAGCTTTACGGCTTTGGAAACGATTTCCTCCCCATCTCTGTTTACGGCATCTTTATCCCACATAATGCTTACCATTTTCATTGCTGGTAGTAAATTTGTGGGGCTTATCAGTAATACCTTTCTGTCGTAGGCATACTGCCATAGTGTGTGGTCATTTTGCATAGCTGTGATATAGGCTGCCTCAACCGGCATAAACATAATGATAAAGTCGGGTGTACCTGCAATATCGGTATAGCGCTTGCCAGACAGGTCGTTAATGTGCCCCTTCAAAGAAGCTGTGATGCGAGGTGAAATAATGGCCTGCGCCTCTACTGTAGATGCATTGCAATAGTCCCAATAGTGAGTGAGTGACACCTTTGCGTCTATAACCAAATATCTCTTGTCTGGATAGTAAACTATAATGTCGGGTCTAATAGTATCTCCATTATCATTTTTTGCTGATTGCTGCACTCTGTATTGAATACCTTTCTGCAGTCCGGAGTATTCTAAAATACGTTCAAGTATATCTTCGCCCCAATCTCCCTGCTTCTTTGTGCTGCCACGTAGCGCTTCCGTAAGTGCTATTGCTTCTTTGGCAATACTATGATTGAGGGTTACTAAGCTTTCTATTTGTTGCTTTAACGAACCTTTTTCTGTAGCTTCGGTAGTGAGTTTTTGGTCGAATTCTTTTTTAAAACCGTCTATTTGTTCTCTGAAAGGCTTTAACAGGTCTTCTAATTTGGTAGATTGCTGGTCAGTAAATGTTTTAGAATTATCTGCAAGAATAGAGCCGGCTATTGCTTTGAATTCTTTTTCAAGATTATTCTTTACATCTTCAAAGTCCTTTTTCTGATTTACCAGTCTTTCTTCTTTACCTTTTAACTCTTCCTGTAGCCGAGCTGTTGTGTTATTTGCTTTTATTAGTTTCTCTGTATTGTCCTTCAGTTGGTTCGACAATGATATGTTATTAGTCTTAAGCTCCTCAATTTGTATAGTTGTGGCTTCTTTTATTGATTTCGCTACTTCAAGTTCACTAAATATCCTGTTGTAGCTTGTCTGTAATGCTTTTAAAGCTTCTTTTGCTGCATTAAGATCATTAAGCATATTGTCATTTCTGTCACTGGTAACGGCAAATGCAGTTTCTTTTTCCTGCAACTTCTTTAATAACTCATTATGCTTGGCATTGCTAATGCTGGTTGAGTTCTTTTTAAGATACAACCATACCAGTATAGCTCCCAATCCCGAGCCAACTAGTAATGAAACTATATACATGATATTCATAGAGATGTTTTATGGCATTTGAATACTTTTTAATGACATGCTGTCTGTACCCTCCATTATTCGGGTAGCTCTAAATTAATCAATTGCTCTGTTTAGTTAATGCTTCGTGAGATTCAGCACTGCTTTCAGCGATATGGGTGTAAATAAGAAAGTGTAAATCAGATGCGAGCATGCCTTGTTTTTGACCTCATAATAAACAAAACGCCGCAGAAGCATGCTTCTGCGGCGTTTTGTTACCTGTAGGGACGTGGCTTTTACAGGATATTCAGTACCTGTTCTTTAGCTTTTTCCAGTTCGTCTTTCATGTTGATGACTATCTGCTGTATGTCGGCATGATTGGCTTTTGAGCCGAGTGTGTTTATCTCGCGGCCTATCTCCTGCAGTACAAAGTTCAGCTTACGGCCTATGGCCAGATCATTTTCTCTGATGATGGTGTGGAAGTAAGTACAGTGCTGGCTAAGGCGCGTTTTCTCTTCAGAGAAATCCATACGCTCCAGGTAATATATCATTTCCTGTTCCAGCCTGTTAGTATCTACTTTGTCACTGCCTATCATTTCCTCCAGCATATTGGTAATGCGGGCACGTACGCGCTCTATGCGCTCTGCCTCAAAGGGGGCTACCTTATTGTGCAGGGCTTCTATATTGCTGATACGGGCCGATATGTCGCGCAGCAGAGCCTCGCCTTCCTGCAGGCGGTGCTGCATGAGGTCTTCGGCGGCACTTATAATTACAGCGCGCACATGCTGCCATTCTTCTTCCGGCAGTACGTCCTGGTCGGCAGCTACTACCTCAGGCATGCGCATGAGGGTAGATAGTACGTTATCTTCCGGTATACCAGTGCGCTCTGCTATCTGTTTCATGCCCTGATAGTAGAAGAGTGCCAGGTCTGTATTGACCACCATGGGCTTTGATGCTCCTTCCTGCTTCACAGAAATGGTGAGGTCAACAGTGCCGCGTACCAGCAGGCCGGAGAGCAGGGAGCGGATATCCAGCTCCCATGAGCGTAGTATGGGAGGCAACTTTGCCGAAAGGTCGAACTGTTTGCCATTGAGCGCTTTAAGCTCTGCTACTATCTGACGGTGGTTCACGATCGCTTCGGCTCTTCCGAAGCCGGTCATGGAATACAGCATATGAATGTGTTCTGTTTGCTAAAGGGCAAAGGTCGTGCAAATAAAATATGTGCCGTTGTTTTCTGGAAAAAGTTTATAAAATGCTCTTAAAAGCAGGGAAAAAGGGGGGATGGGGTTGATAATTGGTTATTTTTGTCCACGCTGCAACGTCATGATGCGAATACTGATTACTGTCCTTTTTTTACTGCTGTCGGTTGTTCCCTTATCCAGGGCGCAGACCAGTCATGTATACCCGTCAAAGGATACGCTGCTGGAGCGCAGGAAGCAGATAATGGAGGCTATTAAGGAGACGGAGCGGCAGCTGGAAGCCATAAAGAACGATAAAAAGGCCACAATGGGCCAGCTGCGTGCATTGCAGAACAAGCTGTCTGACAGGCAGCGACTGATAGGCAATATCAATCAGGAACTGCATCATATAGACAGGGATATTAAGGTGTCATCGCGCGAGGTGCAGACACTGACACAGAAGCTGGATCAGCTGAAAATAAAGTATGCCCAGTCGGTAAGGTACTCTTACAGTACCCGCAGCTCCTATGATATGCTGGCGTTCCTTTTTTCGTCGCGCGATTTCAATGATGCCATACGGAGAATGAAGTACCTGAAAAAGTTCAGGGATTTCCGTAAGTATCAGGTAGTACAGATAAACCAGACGCAGACACAGCTACAGCACAAGATAGGCACACTCAATGCCGAAAAAACAGAGCAGGCACAGCTGCTGAATACACAGGTAAAACAGAAGCAGGTACTGCAGGAAGAGACTGATCAGACAAACCAGGTGGTACAGGAGCTGAAGAGTAAAGAGAGCCGCCTGCTGGCCGACATAGAAAAGAACAGGAGAATAGCTGCCAATATCAGCAAAGCCATCAACAAAATCATAGACAGGGAGATGGCAAAGGCCGCTGCTGAAGTGCGCCGGTCGCATGATGCCAAAGGTGGTGCCAATACCTCCAAAATAAAAGCATCTTCCGGTACAGAAGGGCCGGGTATAGCCGTTAACGAGCCGGCCGGAAGTTCATCATCAAGAAGCAGGTCTTCTGATGTGGAGCTGCTGCTGACGCCTGAAGATGTGGAGCTGGCAGGTAATTTTGAAGGGAACAGGGGTAAAATGTACTGGCCTGTAGAGAAGGGGTATATTACAGACCATTACGGTAAACACCCGCATCCGCTGGCACCACAGGTAATGATAAATAATGACGGAATAGATATACAGACCAGTGAGGATGCCCGTGTAAGGTGTGTGTTCAAGGGTACTGTAACGTCAGTGTTTTCTGTGGCAGGGGCCAATAAAATAGTAATGGTGAAGCACGGTAACTACTGTACTGTATATAACGGACTCTCGGCAGTATCTGTAAAAACAGGCGATGAGGTAGATGTAAAGCAGACACTGGGCACTGTAGCTACCAATGATGAGGGGCTGCCTGTTGTAAACTTCCAGATATGGAAAGCACAGGGTAAGGGCAACGTGACACTGAACCCGGAGCAGTGGATAGGGAAAGCCAGATAGGAAAGTAATACCAATATCTATATTGCCGGGTAATATGCAAAGCCCGGTATTTACGGCAGTTTAAAGTGTGGATTGTATATGATGCCCAGCGGATTTCCCCATGGGTCGCGTACGGATGCTATTACAATATCTCCACCCACATTTGCAGGTGCTTCCAGTGATGTAGCGCCTGCTGCTATGAGCTTATCATAGGCTTCTGCTACATCATCTACTCCCCAGTATGCGGTACCACCTACGGTGTGTGTATTCCCGTTTTCGTCATATGGGTGCAGCCCCAGCTCATAGCCACCTACAGTAAAACCTACATAAAACGGCTCATCGAAGTAGGGCTCAATGCCAAAGTTGCTGCAATACCATTCCTTTGCCCTAGCAAGATCAGGTACCATGTATACAACTGTGCGAAGGCCATGTAGTTTTACGGACATAAGGGTGCGCTTTTAGTATTGTAAATATAGCAAACTGAGAGGGGATAGTTTAACAATGTGCAGTGCTAAATACTACTAACTTTATGTTATGATGAACATGAAAAAGATGGGGATGTGTATGGTAGCTGCGCTGGCACTAAGCCAGGGGGCGGAGGCACAGCAGATACCGGCTATGAGTATGGATGAGGTAATAAGCAGTACTTCGGCTAAGGATACAACGTACATCATCAACTTCTGGGCTACATGGTGTGCCCCCTGTGTGCAGGAATTGCCGGAGTTTAACAGCCTGTATAAGCATTATGAGGGCAAGCCGGTACGTGTGGTGCTGGTAAGTCTGGATTTTAAGGAAGATTATCCGATGAAGCTGGGAACTTTTCTGCAGCGGAAACGTATACTGCCTCAGGTGATATGGCTGAGTGATACCAACCCCAATGAGTTTGTACCTAAGGTAGATAAAAGCTGGGAAGGTTCTATACCAGCTACTATGATAGTGCATCCGGGAACTGGCGAGCGTAAGTTTATAGAGGGGCAGGTAACAGCGAAGCAGGTGATAAAGATTGTGGACAGGATGCGGAAAGACTAACCAACATATTAGTGGTATAAAAGAGCATGCCCGGCAAGTTGCCGGGCATGCTCTTTTAAGATAAACCTGATAGGTTATTTATGTGCTGATGCCCGTGCTGTATTGAGCGCAAATGCCGACACTGCATGGTTTTTTACCGTAAGGTCGTAATTGTCCATAAACACATCGGAAAAAGCAATAACCGGCTTGCCCGATACCTTAGCTGGCTGCATACGAACATCTGTAAGTAGCTTTTTAATAGAAGATGCCAGTGGGTGGTCGCTTACATTGGTCCATGTGCCACCAGGTTCGCGCCTGCTGATGCCTTCATACTCATAGTAAACTACTTTTCCCTGCTCGTCGGTAATAACAGAGCGGAGATCTATACGGTAAGTACCATCAGGCCATGAGGCACTGCGGAGGCCATCATTCAGCTTTTCTGAGATGTACTTTTCCAGAGATGCTCCGGCAATAGTTGCTTTGGTAGTAACCTGAGTAGCTGCAACGATTTTCTTACCGTTCATCTCTACTGGTACCGCAGCCTGACGGCCTGTTTTCCCGGTCATGGATGTAGCTGCCGCTTGTGGTGCAGACAGCAGAAATGTATTGCCATTATAGGTTACTTTATTGCCATTACGTACAAAGTCCTGAGCAGATGCTGATAGTGAACCAAGTGTGATGGTGGCACAGAATACCCATACTAAGGGTTTACGAAATACAGACATAGTAGTTGTTTTTAGCAGTAGTTGTTTCTGTAACTCCGGATAAGTGGCAGAGCACAGACTGCTAAGATAAGTATTTATTCTAAGATATGAATAGCGGGGCGTGTGGCTAAGGTTTAGAGACTGGTAATCAGTTTATGGTTACGGATTTCAAAAAATAGTCCTTTCAGCTCGTAGGGTTTTGCTGTGTCATTGTCATACATTATTTCCAGTGCAGGGGCTTCGGTTATCAGTTGTGTCGTGGTACTGTTTATACTAAGCTGTAGCGCGCGGGCAATGCTTCCTGTGACCGGGATATTCCCGTCGCTATCAGCAGCGGCAGGACCGTTTACCGGCCGTATCTGCATCAGTGTGTTGGGTATGAGATGCCCGTCTCTGCCTATGTACATTGTCGGGGTGCCTATCTGGTACGCACCATCTTCCAGTTGCTCCAGTAGCGGTGCCAGGCCATCGATGAACCAGCGCGAAAGACGCTGCTGGTTGCGCTCCAGAAATTGTATGCGGGCTTCTATCCATGCTTTCTCTGCTACAGATGGTTGAGCGATGTCTGCTGTATGTTCAACTTCTGTATGGCTACCGGAGAAGCAGCCTGCTGAAACTGATAATACCAGGAGGAGTACTGTACGTGTGAGCAAGGCGCTGCCCGCCGGACGGCGCCCCAGCATACGTAGCCGGGTAGCCAGGGGTGCGCCGGCTAGTGAGTGACCTGTGTATGGTGCTGCCATAAGCAGCGACTGCTCTACCAGAAAATGTGCATATCGTTTTGTGTCGATTCCATCTAATTCATCGGCCTGAAGCTCATGTACTGTGCGTAGCTGATGATAGTAAATATGTACCAGAGGATGAAACCATAGTAATATGCGCAATGATGTAAGCAGTAATACATCGGTACGATGCATCAGTGTGCGGTGTTTTGCTTCATGTGCCAGTATCATATGCCACTCTTCGTGGGTGTATGCGCTGCGCGCTGCAATGAAAAGGTAGCTACCCCATGAGAAGGGGGGATGTTGCTTTCCTGTCTCAATAACTGTCCATTCATTGTGGAGGTACTGGTTTGCCTGGCGGTAGTAGCGGAATATTTTGCGGATGTCTCTCAATACATATGCCAGCATTATGACTGTCCCTGCTACCCAGATGATAGCAATAGGGTTAGCAGATATATCAGTAAGGGGAGATGCATGAGTAGTGCCGGTGATAGGTTGCCCGCCAGTAGCAATAGAGATGGGACTACTGACGGGCAAAATGTACGCTATGGTGTGCGTGTGCAGTGGTATTGCCGGCAGTATAATGCCGGCAATAAGTGTAAGTAACAAAAATGAACGGCTGAAGACATACGTAGCACGCCCGTGCAGCAAAAAGTGGTAAGCTACCAGACTCAGCAGCCATGTGGCAGTGGCATTAATCATGTACTCCATTGTGCCTTATTTATTGTCGTGAAATGGTGTGCGTGTCGGCTTTGTATCAGGAAAAGGTGACTTTGTGGTTCTTTACTACAATTTTGCGCATACCCAGCATTACATCGGGATTGTATGCTACTTTCCTGCCTGCTGCTGAGGCTGGTGTCATGGCAGGTAGTGCAGTTATTAGTTTGTTCACTTTGTCACCTATTTTCTTTGTTATCTCTTCACCCATAGGACCTTCTTTTCCGCTCCCATTCAGATTTTTACTGTAGATGCCGCCGTACTCATAATAGGCAACCGCTCCCGTAGCATCAACCAGCAGATAGTGTACATCTACATAGTAGCGTCCATCAGTAAGGGTGGAGAGCTCATCCTGCAGGCCGTTAAGCAGATAGTCTTCTATATTTCCTGATGCCGGCCTGGATGGGCTTGCCTTGTCATCACTGTTATAGATTTTCTCTCCGTTTAGTTTCAGTGGATAAGGAGCAATAGATACCTCCATGTTTTCACTGCCTTTGAGCTGTAGCTTATTTGCCGGAGCTGTGAAAGTGACCTTATTGTCCTTCATCGCTACTCTGTCGTCATGATCTTTATTCTGTGCGCTGATTGTATCAGAAAAGAATAACGCAGAGCAGGCTATTACGGGTACCAGTAGCAGTGAGCGGACGCCCGGACGTGAGGGAGATTTCATTTGTAACATCATGATTCTTGTTTTTATTGGTGAACGATTAAAAGAATGTGTGATGAGCGGTGCAGAGGCAAGCATGGACTGCTCCAGCAGAAACCGGCTATAGCTACCAGTGTCAGCAGCACCTGCATCGGCCTGATACTCATGTACCAAAAGCAGCCGGTTGCGGTAGCTATATACCAGGGGGTGAAACCAGCATACAATACGAAGCAGATGGAGCAGTAAGAGGTCGGCAAGATGCAGCATTCTGGTGTGGCGGGCTTCATGTTGTATCAGCATTTGCCATTCGGCAGCTGAGTAGCTGTTTTTGTTGCTTATGAAAAGTGTATTTCTGAATGAAAAAGGAGCATGCGGTTTGCCTGTCTCAATAATGGTCCACATTCCCTCCTGTGTTGCCTTACCTGTACGGCGGTATCGTATCACCTTTATGCCATCTGCTATCAGTATTATGGTTGTGATGGTAGCACCAGCTATCCACAGCAGCCATAGTATGGAGTATTGGGGGCTTTGTATATCAGGTGCCAGTGCAGTTGTTACTGTCTGTTTTGCAGTAATCACTTCTCTTACCTGCCGGTGCATTATTTGAGGTACTGCAGTTTCGGGCTGCTGCCAGTGAATGAGTGGCAGCAATATACCCAGCAGAAGTGTGAACAGCAGATAGAATCTGTTGTAATCATGATGGCTCTGCCTGCGGAGGAAACCATCAAATATCAGCAGACTCAGCAGCCATATGGCGGAGGTGTTGAGTATGTATTGTGTCATGGGATACTGGTTATAGCAATATGGTTGGCATGGGTAGTGTCTGATCCACAACTAACGGTGATATCCTCGATGTATATCTTCACTTTTTTCTCTGTGAACTCCCGCAGGAAGTTCATCTGATTCTCTGTCAGCTTATTGCCTTTGTTTCTGAATGGCCCGAAGAGATTACCTCCTGATGGCACAAATGATACCTGAAATCCGCTTATGGTACAGCCTTGTCTCTCTGCTTTCAGTGTGGCATGTTCCATGATGTATTTATGTTTTACTTCGCCTTTTACTGCGTCAGCAAAGTGGACTGTTGTGGTCTTATTCTGTGACTGTGCATGGCACCAGTGTACAGTGGTAAGCAGGGTACCGATTACTGCGATTATTAATGCTCTTTTCTTCATATTGGTGTGTTTGGTTTTATTGGGTAATTGCCCATGTTATTTTATGATTGTGTACTGTAAAGTCCTTTTCAGTTGTTGCTCCGGCAAATAAGTTTGGATGCTCTACCAGAGCAGCTACCGCAATTCCATTCAGGTATGCAGGGGTGAAAGCCGGGGCTGCGACAAGCATTTTGTTTATTGTTGCTTTGTACGCTTCTGCACCAGGAAATGTCCCTTTGCCAATGAGGATTATACCATGGTTTTCAAAATACACTAATAGTCCGTGGGCATCTGTAACAATGGAAGTAAGAATAAATGAGTAGTCCCCATCCGGAAGTTGTGAGAAGGTGTTGTTACCATTATTTATCAGATATGCAATCACACCATTGCTGCGCTGTGTAGCAGATGATGGGACAAGCTCTTTTGTGTGTATGCTATTGTAAATGCTGTCCTCGTTTATGCGTACCGGTGGTGTAGGCCAGCCTATAGGTGTGCGCACGAGTCTGCCGGTTTTTTCGTCTCTGCGCATATAGCTGTCAGGCAGCTGTGGTGGTTGAAATTTTATGGTATTCCCTTTGTATTTGCATACGTTGCCATTCTTAATGGGTATGCCATCCTTATCAGCGGCAAAGCAGAGGGTAAACAGCAGCAGCAGTGGTATAGTTAGGAATACTCTGATAGGGGATTTTTTATAGCTGCTATGCAGCATCGTGAGGCGAGACTTTACAGATGAACTGCCGAGTGCCAGCGATATGCGTGGGGCGGGAGTCAGCATCAGTTGTTGTATCAGGAATGCACTGTACCAGATATTCGTATCTGTTGCGGCAGCATCTGCCTGATATTCATGCAGGAGACGTATATAATACCGATAAACATATACCAGTGGATGAAACCATAGCAGTATACCTAGTAGTTGTATCAACAGTATATCCCAAAGGTGTTTACGTTTTTGGTGTTCCCGCTCGTGTATTAGTAGCATACCCCATTCGTTAGTATCATAATCGGAGATGTCTCGTACAAATAGCAGATGAGAAAAAGAAAAAGGGGTATGCGCAATATTTGTTTCAATGATTGTCCACCCATTGGAAGTATGTCGTTTCCCGTTTTTGTATAGGTGCCATATTTTCATGCTGTCCACAGCTATATGCATGAAGGATATTAATACACCGGCGACATATATTGTTGTTAGTACACCGGATGCATACAGGCTGCCCGATTGTGTGACTGCTGGTAGCTGCTGAATATGAGTTGCTTTATCAAAGAGTAACGGTGATATTGCTGCGTTGTTATAAGCATCTGCAGGTATTGAATGTAGCGGAATACATGGGATTATCAGTGCAGCCAGTAATGTAAGTAGCAGATACACGCGGCTATGTGTATGGGGTACTTTACGGTGTATGAATATACCGTAAACAGACAGGCTGATGAGCCAGATACAACTAACGTTAAACAGGTAGCTATACATACAGCTTACTTTTTCTGATTTTTTTCCAATGTTTTCATGAGTTCATTCAGTTCTTTCAGATTCATATCCTGACTTTGTACCAGATAGCTTACCAGCATTCTGGGAGACCCACCAAAGTATTTTGACACCAGGCTTTGTACGCCATGACCTGCATATTCCTCCCTGCTCACTATTGGGAAATACTCATGTGTTTTGCCGTATGCCTTATGGTCTACAAATCCTTTCTTTTCCAGCAGGCGTACTACAGATGATACTGTACTGTGGGGTATGTCTGGATCGCCCAGCTCTTCAATTATATCTCGTACAAGACAACGACCCAGCTCCCATATTATATGCATTACTTCTTCTTCAGCTTTGGTAAGTGTTTGTATCGCTTTATTACGCTTCATAACGTAAAAATACGTTACAAAACGTAAAAAACAAATTTATTTGATAGCACAGTTGATGGATGCATGAAAAAAGCCGGTGATTCACCGGCTGTAAAAAACATGTATGGATTGCAGTATCCTTAAATGGCTACGCCAAACTGGCGCAGATGGTGTGTGCTGTGTTTATGAAGTAGCTGTACCTGAAGGTCAAAAGTGAGCGCTCCGAAAAATGGATTGTTAGTAGACTTGCCCGGCTCTTTTTCGTAAACGGTAAAGAAGTGTTCCAGCTCCTCTTTCAGCTCCTGTACGGCCAGCTCTTTTGTGGCGTGACGAGGCAATGGCGGCTCATCGGCCATAAGGGCGTTGGGGGTGTTTTCTCTGAAAGGCTTTTCGCTGGCCAGGAATGCCTGCATACGAGGTATATGCTCGCCGGGAGTGACAATGTTCATATGTGTGCGCCCACTGGCAATGCGTACATAGTCTGTCATATGTTCTATCATCTGCCGAACATTCATTTTGCCCCAAAGGTGAGTTGCATTTTCATCCAGCTGCTGTAAGGCAGGTATATATTCATGGCGCAGGAAGTTTGCTTTTTGCTGCAGGTTTTCCATTGTTGTCATTCAGTTTATTCAGTTAAGTAAAGCATTTTAAAAATGTCCGGTGAGCTGATGCTGGTATTAATCCTGAGTCTTCTTTCTGGTTGCGTATTTTATTTTCTTACTCAGTTCTGTAAATGGCTTTTCTGCTATAAGGTAATACAGCCATGCTGTCAGAATGCAAACGAGCACGCATAATACCAGTCTTATTCCGTGATAGTTGTCGCCTGTTATTTTTCCGGTTGCAACCATTACTCTGTTGATGACAAGAGTATGGGTAAGGTAGAGTGAGTATGATATCGTACCAAGAAAAAGAAAAGTTTTGGGTACACTTTTAATATAATGAATGGCAGCAAGAGACAGAGCACTAATGCCAGCAAGCATTACACCATTTGTCTTATCGAAAATGATACAGATAGCAAGGTTGGCAGCAGTTAGTATCAAAAATTCGGTACGCGCAATAATATTGCACCGGAACATAAACAGTGCAATCCCCATAAGAAAGTAGGGTAGGAAAGTAAAAAGTTGTCCGTTGTAAAGAGGCGCTGTATGTGGTATAGCGTACACAGCCATAGATACAGCTGCCAGTAGCAGCATGGCCGCATGCGTAATACGGCGTATAATATTGTTGTTATGAAAGACGAGCGGGAATAGTACCCCAATAAAAATGTAGTATTCAAACTCTATTGCCAACGTCCAGTAAACAGGGCTCAGCCATTTTTTTCCGGTAAATGCATTTATGTAACCTATGTGTCCCAGAACATTGCTCCAGTCTATTACAATACCAGGTGGTACACCTTTATATAGCGGAGTGAAAAAAATGAAGTAGTTAAGTATGAGGAAAATGATGATGGAAATAAGGTATGGTGGTTCTATCCTTACTATCCTGCGAATCATAAGGCTGCCGAACTCAGCTACTTTGTATCTGTTTTTATACATGGAGTAGGGGATAATAAATCCTGAGATAATAAAGAATATCTCTACCCCCGACCATCCCCATACGCATAGCTTACGTACTATGTTCTCTTCGGGAAGATACTGAGTGTTGGCTACGGAATGTGACAGTACGACCATCAATGCGGCAATGCCTCTCAGCAATTGTATGGATAATATATTGCCGGATGCTTTATCTTTTGTCATACTTACAGCAGGTGTAACTTATATTAATACCGTCAGTTACACGGTTACATGAGTTGTTTTATCAGTGCTTCCTGCGTCATTCCTTCCGCCTCTGCCTTATAGTTACGTAATATACGGTGGCGTAATACAGGTAACGCCATTGCCTTTACATCTTCAATATCGGGTGAGTATTTGCCATGGATAAGGGCATGACATTTTGCACCCAATACCAGGTACTGTGATGCGCGAGGGCCTGCGCCATATGCCAGGAACTGCGTAGCTGCCTGGGCCGCACCTGCACTGCCGGGTCTTGTTTTCTGCACCAGTCCTACGGCATACTCCAGTACATTGTCTGCAACGGGTACCCGGCGTACGAGGTCCTGAAAATACAGGATTTCCTCTGCGCTCATTACACTGGACAAGTCGGGAGTGCGTGCTCCGGTCGTATTACGTACTATGGTTACCTCATCGGCAAATGATGGGTAGTCCAGTGTTACCTGAAACATAAAGCGGTCCAGCTGTGCTTCAGGGAGCGGGTAAGTACCTTCCTGCTCTATGGGGTTTTGCGTGGCAAGCACAAAAAACGGAGAAGGAAGCTTATAGAGTGTACCTCCGGCTGTAACGTTGCGCTCCTGCATAGCCTCCAGCAGTGCTGACTGTGTTTTGGGCGGCGTACGGTTTATTTCATCCGCCAGTATGATATTGGCAAATATGGGGCCTTTAATAAACTGAAATGCACGCTGTTCATTGAGAATCTCTGCACCTACAATGTCTGAAGGCATAAGGTCTGGCGTAAACTGTATGCGCTTAAAAGATAAGTCCAGCACATCTGATATGGTTTTTACCAGCAGTGTTTTTGCCAGTCCGGGTACACCCACCAGCAGGCTATGACCGTTGCAAAGTATGGCAATGATTAGCTTTTCTACCACATCTTCCTGCCCTACGATGACATTGCCTATGTTTTTTCTTATCTCTCTTACTTTCTCTTTCAGTGCATCTGCACCTGCAGTATCTGTTGCGTACATTTAGTAAATCTTCTGATTTTAAGCCTCATTTACCGACCCTTCAGGGGAGGGAACGAAAGGGGAAAGTTCCATTATTTTGCGTAACTAACAAAATTATACAGCCAGCAATGGAAGACATTACAATAAGAAAAGCACAGCAACAGGTAGATGAATGGATACGTACGGTAGGGGTGCGCTACTTTAGCGAGCTTACAAACCTGGGTATATTGATGGAAGAAGTGGGAGAGCTATCGAGGCTAATGGTACGGAAATATGGTGAGCAGTCTTTCAAAGAAAGCGACAGGCAGAAGGAGATGGCCGATGAAATGGCTGATGTGTTATGGGTGTTGTTATGTCTTGCCAATCAGACAGGGGTAGACCTGACCGATGCACTGGAGAAAAACTTTGATAAGAAGAATATAAGAGATGCCCAGCGCCACCGTGAAAATGATAAACTGAAGTAGTCTTCCCCATCATGTGGATACAGCTACAAAAGTAACTGACACAGTTATATAGTAATGGAATGCGTGTGCATTGCCATCAGATATGATAAACATACATTTGCGATAAATACAATGTTATGAAAAAATTATATCTGGCCCTCTTAGGTTTACTGCTACATGGGTCTTTATGTGTTGCCAAAGAAGTTCCTGTAGCAACAGCACGTACCGTAGGCTATCATTTTATGAAGCAGAAAGGTATAGCACCCGGCAGTGAGGGTGATATGTCTCTCGTATATGCACCCGCATCAGGAAAGACGGGACTGTTCATTTTCAGTACTGACCATTCTTTTGTCATCGTATCGGGTGATGATGCTACAGAGCCGGTACTTGGTTACTCGGCCGATAATCCTTTCATAGCAGAAGGTATGCCGGTGCAGGTGCGTGAGTTTCTGCAGGGATATACAGGACAAATAGAAGAAATAGCAGCGGCACACCTGCAGGCTACTGTAGCTACGGAGCGTAAATGGCAGAACCTGATAGCCAACAGGGTAGAAACAGCTGCAAAAACTACAGCAGTAGCACCACTTATAGCCACCCGCTGGAATCAGTCGCCATACTACAATGATATGTGTCCATACGATTATGCGGGTGGCGGCAGGTCTGTAACTGGCTGTGTAGCTACCGCTATGGCTCAGGTGATGAAATACTGGAACTGGCCGGCTACCGGCACCGGCATTCACTCTTACTCCTCATCGTGCTGTGGTACACTGTCTGCTAATTTTGGCAGTACTACCTACAACTGGTCGTCTATGCCCAATACCATATCTTCGACAAATGCAGCCATTGCTACCCTGATGAGCCATGCGGGTATAAGTGTAGACATGAGCTATAGCGCCAGCAGCAGCGGCGCATATGTGGTATCGTCTGCCAGCCCTGTTACGCACTGTGCAGAGTATGCATTCAGAACTTACTTTAATTATGACCCGGCTATGCAGGGTGAGGAGCGTGCATCATACAGTGAGAGCGCATGGATAAATATGCTGAAAAGTGAGCTGGATGCCAGCAGGCCAGTGCTGATGGCGGGATTTGGTACCGGTGGCGGTCACTGTTTTATAGCTGACGGCTATGATGCATCCAACTATTTTCATATGAACTGGGGATGGGGTGGTTACTCAGACGGCTATTTCAGTATAAATGCGCTTAATCCCGGTGGCTTGGGTACCGGTGGTGGCAGTGGTGGCTATAACAGTGGTCAGCAGGCTATTATAAACCTCAAGCCTAACACAGGAACGCCTACGGCATCGCTGGAGCTGTATGACTATATATATTCTACCTCTCCTACCATATTCTATACCGATGCATTTACCATCAGTACTATTGTTGCCAATCCGGGTACAACTACATTCTCAGGCACCGTATGCGCAGCTGCTTTTACTACATCGGGCTCATTTGTCACCTTTATTGATTCTGTTACCGGTGTTTCTCTGTCGCCGGGATGGACATCAGGCACTCTTAATTTCAGTACTACGGGTCTCCTGTCTATGCTTCCCGGTACATATGCTATTGGTATCCTGTCCCGCACGCCGGGTGGTGGATGGGTAACTGTAAGTAACAGTGGACCATACACGAACTTTGTAACTATGGATGTGGTCAATCATAATCCTATGCAGATGGCATCGGTAATGAACCTTACGCCTACAACATTTGTACAGGGAGCGGCTGGCTCCGTAAACCTGAATCTGCAGAATGACGGAACATCCTTTTCCGGGTCTTATGATGTGTCATTATATAATCTGGATGGTACCCATAACTGCACCATTCAGACAATGAGTGGCATGACACTGCCGGCAGGATATACCTATACCAGTCCGTTTCTTACATTCAGTACATCCGCCGTTACTGCGGCACCGGGTACTTACCTGATGGCGGTAATGTATAATCCCGGTCCGGGCTGGTACCTGTGTGGTACAGATTATTTCCCTAATCCTATATATGTGACAGTGGCAGCTCCTCCTCCGTCACCAGACATTTATGAGGTAAATAATACCGCATCTACTGCCTACAATCTGCCCCTTACATTCACTGGCGATGTGGCTAATAAGAGTACCACGGGGTCTAACTTCCATACAACCAGTGATGTGGACTACTACAAGATAGTACTGGCACCGGGATATAACTATACTATCAATGCCCGTGTCAATGATGAGGCCAGCACTGATGATGGTGTTACTTATACTCTGGATGCGGTATGGTCTTATTCTACGGATGGTGGTACAACGTGGTCGTCAGTATATGGTGATGTAATGTCTGGCTCTATAGTATTGGGTGGCCTTACCGGAGGGACCGTCCTGTTCAAAGTTTCTCCTGCATTTGCCGGTAATGTGGGTACATATCTGCTGAAGCTAAGCAGTATTACCAGAACTACCAGCTCTGTAACACTGCAGGATATGTTGCTGGGTAGTGCGCGGGTGTTTCCTAATCCGGCAAGCGAAGCTGTTACTGTAGATATCAGCAGTACCGGAGCACAGGGCGAATATGTGTCTGTATCAGATATGGTAGGCAGGGTAGTGTACACTGCCAGTGTACATGGTGCTACTATGGTAAGTATTCCCGTTGCGCAATTGCCTGCCGGTAGCTATATTGTATCCCTGCAAACCAATGCCGGAACACTGAAGCGGCAGGTGGCTGTAAGCAGATAACTCCTGGTATATAACAAGGGTATGCAACTGCTGCAGCTATGGCTTGCAGCAGTTGCTTTTTAGTACAATTTTATAAAAAAATACACCTATGACATCAAAAACAGCGGGCATAGCAGCAGCAATACTTACCTGCATGAGCATTACGGCCATAGCCCAGCCTGTGGGCGTACCGGGACCACATCTGCTTGTTTACAAGACAAAGAAAAATTTTAAAAAACTGGTGCCTGTATTGCTTTCAGAGGATGGAAAGCGGATAGTGACCTACCCTGCACCACAGGACCTTGCAGCAGCCGGGAAAGACGCTATGCCTGTATCCTTAAAGAAGGGGTATCTGATGGATAATCGTGGTATAGGCACTAATGTTGCATTCCTGAATATCAGCTACCGGAAGTATGCTCATATGAAAGAGCCGCTCAGCCAGGAAAAGATGATGAATATGATTAAATGCAAGGACCCACTGGAGGTGTTGTGTGACTGTGGCCTCAGGTCAGGATATCCTAACCCCGAAGCAGCAGTTAATAAGATGATAGAGGACGGTACCTTGCTACAGCGGTGCAAGGTGCTGAAACAGAAAAGCAGTAAGTGATTAGCGGCATTGTCCTAAATTTGTAAAGAGCAATGCTGAAAGCAAGTTTTACTACCGGTGTTACAGAGGCAGGCTGCGATGAGGCAGGCCGGGGATGTCTTGCAGGCCCGGTTTTTTCTGCGGCTGTTATTTTACCTCCCGGTTTTTTTCATCCGCTTTTGAATGACTCTAAAAAGCTTACCGAAGCCCACCGTTATGAGCTGCGTCCGATTATAGAGGAGCAGGCAATAGCATGGGCAGTGGCGCAGAGTAGTGTGAACCTTATAGACAGTATTAATATCCTGAAAGCATCATTTCAGGCAATGCATCATGCTATAGATGGCCTGAAGGTGCGGCCTGAACTGTTATTGATAGATGGGCATATCTTTCCGCCATACTTTGGGATAGCACATCAGTGTATTGTGAAGGGGGACGGTAAATACGCCTCTATTGCTGCGGCCAGCATACTGGCCAAAACATACCGGGATGATTATATGATGCAGATACACCGTGAATTTCCTCATTACAAATGGGACAGGAATAAAGGATACGGGACTGCAGCTCATGTGGCCGGAATCAAAGCCCATGGCATATGCAGGTATCACAGGCGGTCTTTTGCGCCCTGCAGTAATGTTAACTAATTGTTTCCCGAATATTAACTTAACCCAAGAGTAAACTTGAGGTAACAATATGATAATATAAGACACTCACTTTTGCATCAAAATTTATTCGATGCGAAGCTTTGCTTTAATTACGCTCTTATTGTGTTCTTATTTTAATGTGCTGGCCGGGGGCAAAATCACCGGAAAAGTAACGGACGAGAAAAGCGGTGAAACCGTGATTGGTGCCGTAGTTGTGGTTAAAGGTACGTCTTTGGGAGCAACTACTGATATAGACGGAAATTTTATGCTCACTGCTGATGCAGGTACCTATACGCTGGAAATAAAGTATGTAGGTTATCAGACAAAAGAAGTATCGGATGTAGTTGTTACAGATAATAAGGAAACAAGCGTAAAGATTGCTATTGCTCAGGCAAGTGAGACACAGCTTGCAGAGGTTGTGGTAAGAACATCGCTGAAGAAAGAGAATATCAGCGCGCTTTACGTACAGCAGAAAAATGCTGCTACTATTTCTGACGGTATCTCTGCCGATGTGATAAAGCGCTCTCCTGACCGTAATACCGGTGAGGTGCTGAAGCGTGTGAGCGGCACCACCATTCAGGATAATAAGTTTGTAATAGTACGTGGTCTCAGTGACCGTTACAATACAGCTATTCTTGACCATGCGGTGCTGCCCAGTACAGAGCCAAACCGTAAAGCATTCTCTTTTGACATCATCCCAGCCAATGTGATAGATAATATAGTTATCAATAAGGCAGCCACGCCTGACCTTCCCGGCGATTTTGCAGGTGGTGTGATATCTATTTTTACTAAAGAGGTGCCTACAAAGAATTTTGCTTCTATAAGTCTCACCGGTACGTATAATACTGTTTCATCTTTCCAGTCGTTTAAAACCGGCTATAAAAGCCCTACAGATATACTGGGATTTGACAACGGTACAAGGCAGCTGCCATCTAACATGCCTACTACCAATGCTATCCTTACAGGAAAGTATACTGTAGCGCAGGAAATAAATGCTGAGAAATCTCTCAATAACGACTTTTCTGTTAATGAGCGTTCTGGTATGCCAGGCGGTAGCATTCAGGCTACAATGGGTCGTGCTTATGATCTGAAAAATAAAGCCCATACCGGTTTTGTAGCAGGCCTTTCTTATAGTCACAATGAGACAGTACTCAGAGATGTTTACCGTCGTTATGACAACTTTGACTATAAAGACAATGTGTACAAGTATTCTACCAATCTGGGAGGGATATTTAACTACGGTTATACAGCGGGTAAAGTAAAGCTGGTATGGAAAAACCTGTACAACAGAAATTTTGATGATAACTTTCTGTTTCGTGAGGGTAACAACTACTCAAGCTCCAAGTATATAAACTACTATGCTTTTGACCTTATTCAGAAATCATTGCTGAAGAGTGCTATTGAGGGTACTGTAAATGTGGGTAAAAAGCAGAACAAACTGAATTGGGTAGCTGCATATAACCGTATAGAGAATAACCAGCCAGACCAGAAGAAGGTTACTTACTTCCGTGATGAAACCACAGGTGAAATGATAGCTGACAACAGCACTGTAGGTAAAAGTAACAACCGACTGTTTTCTAACCTGTCAGAGAATATCTATATCGCCAGTGTGAACTATATTATGCCTTTTGAATTTAACGGAACGAAAAATACGCTGAAAGTAGGTGGCCTGGGTCAGTACCGTCATCGTAACTTCGATGCACGTTATATAGGTATGGTTCCTGATCTGGACCCGTCTAACACTGCTGCTGCACCATATATAGGCTCTACATTGCCACTTGCCGATCTGTACAACAATACTGCAATTTCAAATGGTGTATATAAGCTGGCAGACATCACTTCAGGTTCTGATGTTTATGATGCATCTACCACTACCGGTGCTGCATATGCTATGCTGGACGACCGTATATCGGAAAGGTTGCGTATCGTTTGGGGTTCAAGGATTGAATACTTTAACCTGAAACTTAACTCAGACCTTTATGGTAAGCCACTTACTGTAGATACAACCTGGATAGACTTCCTGCCTTCAGCAAACTTCACTTATGCACTCACTGAAAAGGCTAACCTGAGAGCTTCATATTTCCGCTCTGTAGCACGCCCTGAGCTGCGTGAGATTGCACCGTTTGCATATTATGACTATGAGCTCTCTGCACTGGTAAATGGTAATCCACGACTGATGCGCTCTCAGATACATAATGCCGACCTGCGTTATGAGATATATCCTAACAATGGTGAGGTAATATCAGGTTCTGTTTTCTTTAAGCATTTTAAGAATACGATAGAAAATGAAGTGTACTCTTCAGGTATCAGCACGTTTGAAATAAAGCCTAACAATTATCCAAGTGCATACAACGTAGGTATTGAGGGCGATATACGTAAAAACCTTACGTTCATAGCTCCTGAATCATTCCTGCAGCGTGTTACTTTCTATACCAATGCATCACTTATCCGCTCTCTGGTAGAAGATACAACAAAAGGTGCTCTGGACCGTCCGCTTACCGGCCAGTCGAACTATGTTATCAACTCCAGCCTTACCTATATGACTGAAGACAATAAAATGAGCTTCAGTGTTATGTACAACCGTATAGGACAGCGCATCTACCTGGTAGGCCAGGGTGGTGGTTCTACAGGGTTCAATCTGGGTAACGTATTTGAGCGCCCGCGTAACCTGCTGGATCTTCAGGCATCATATGCACTCAGTGAAAAAGCTGAGCTGCGTGTAAGCGTTAAAGATGTACTGAATGCAACCTACCTGTTCTATTACGACCAGAATGGAAACAAGAAGTTTGATGATCCTGTATACACTGATCAGGTAAACTCTGCAGAAGATTATATCCTTACCAAATATCGCCCTGGTACATCGGTACTTGTTAACTTCACTTACAAGTTCTGATAAGGAAAATGATAGTTTAAAAAAGGAGGCTTATGGCCTCCTTTTTTAATGCAGACAGGTTATTTCATTCGCTACTATGCTGTTGTGTATGGCCTGTGTTGTGTATATTCTTTCTGTAACCCAAAGCTAATATGTGCTGTTTGCCCTACTTAACTTTAACTTAATCTGACGGTAATATAGCCTTTATATTGTCAGAATAGTTTTGCTGAAAATTCAGAAACAAAATGAAAAAATTACTTGTTGCAACTCTTGCACTTTCAACTGTTGTTTTCTCCTGCAAAAAGAAGGATGACAATAACACAACTACTCCCCCGACAACTACTACTGGTCCGGAAGAAATAACCGGTGACATTTCTTCAGACATGACACTGTCTGCTGACAAGAAATATCTGCTGAAAGGATTTGTATACGTTACTAACGGAGCTACACTGCACATACCTGCAGGTACTATCATCATGGGTGATAAGGCTACAAAAGGTACACTGGTTGTAACCCGTGGTTCAAAAGTTGATGCACAGGGTACTGCTGATAAGCCAATCGTATTTACTTCTGCTCTGGACGCAGGTGCTCGTCGCGAAGGTGACTGGGGTGGTGTAATCATCCTGGGTAAAGGTGCAGTAAACGCTACTGGTGGTGAAGCTAAAATAGAAGGTGGTCTGGTACCTACAAACGGTGGTGATGAAAAAGCATACATCTACTATGGTGGCGGTGCTACTCCAAATGCGAATGATAACTCAGGTACACTGAAATATGTACGTATCGAGTTTGCCGGTGTTGCATACTCTCCTGACAATGAAATTAACGGTCTTACACTGGGTGGTGTAGGTGCTGGTACTACTATCAGCTATGTACAGGTTTACCGTTCAGGTGATGACGCTATTGAGTGGTTTGGTGGTAACGTAAACTGCGATCACCTTGTAGCTACTTATTCATGGGATGATGACTTCGATACTGATAACGGTTTCTCTGGTAAAGTACAGTATGGTCTGATTCACCGTTATAAATCAATAGCTGACCTTTCCGGTTCAAACGGTTTTGAATCTGATAACGACGCTAACGGTTCTACAAATACGCCTCAGACTTCTGCTAAATTTGCAAACATCACTGTTGTAGGTCCTGTAACAACTACTGGTACTTCAGGTATCAATGCAAACTATCAGCATGCTGCTCAGATCCGTCGTAACTCTTCTATAAGCATCCTTAACTCTATGCTGATTGGTTTCCCTGCTGGTCTGTACATAGATGATACAAAAGGTACAAAAACTATCGAAAACGCTAAGTCTGGTTCTCTGATGTTCCAGGGTAATATCATCGCTGGTTGCGCTACACCATGGAAAGCTACAGCACTTACTTCTGCTGACTCTACGGCTTACAAAACATGGAGAACTGCTACTAACACTGTAGTGCTGACAAGCGCTGCTGACGTTAAGATGGTAGATCCTAACAAATACTCTGCTGCTGTTGCAGGTTCAGGTACAGGTACTCCTAACTTCCTGCTGGGCGCTGGTTCACCTGCACTTACAGGTGCAGTAAGCGTAAGCACTTATGGTCTGGAAAACACTACTTACATCGGTGCATTCGATGCAAGCAATGACTGGACTAAGGGTTGGACTACATGGTCTGCTGAGTCAACTGTATATTAATAGTTGTTTTTAAGTCGATATTATGACCGGGTCACACATTGTGTGACCCGGTTGCTTTTTAGGTAGTTTTGTGTGGTTATCTTTGACATCTTCTTTTATCGTTAATGAATCTGAAAGTACTTACATTCGGAATTGCCAGGGAAATAACGGGATCTGCTACCACTGTGGTAGTTACCGGCAGTAGTGTCACAGTAAACGAGTTGCTGGGGTTGCTTTCTGAGCGCTACCCGGAATTAAGAAAGCTTAGTTCACTTACAATGGCTGTAAACGGAGTATATGCTGCCGGCGATACTGTTGTAACCAATAATGATGAAATAGCATTAATACCCCCTGTGAGTGGTGGCTAATAGTATGGAGCAGCTATATGATATCAGCATTTCTGACAAGGCACTGGATACTGCCATGTGTAGCAGATGGGTTACTAATACCGCATCCGGGGGCATAAATCTGTTTGTAGGTACTGTGCGTAACAGTACAGGGGGGAAAGAGGTGTTGCGCCTGGAGTTTGAGGCTTATGAGCGCATGGCATATACCGAGATGGAAAAAATTGCCTGCGCAGCACTGAAGCAATGGCCACTACACCGTATTCTTATACATCACCGCACCGGGGTGCTGCTGCCGGGCGAAACAGCGGTGATAATAGCTGTGAGCGCAGCCCATCGTGATGCCGCTTTTGATGCATGCAGATATGCGATTGATACCCTGAAGCAGACAGTACCTATCTGGAAAAAGGAAGTATTTGCCGATGGTGAGGTGTGGGTAGCGGCACATCCTTAGCGATTATTGAGCGGGCTTATGTGTCAATAATCTTTTTGAAAACGCTTTACAGTACATTTGTCGGGCGTGGTGTTCCCCATTTTGAATAAAAACAAAATAGTTATGGAAATAAAGCAATTATATACTAATTGTCTCAGTGAGGCGGCTTACTTTATAGTGAGTGATGGTGAGGCAGCTGTAATAGATCCGCTGCGGGATGTAGATACCTATATCCGTATGGCTGAGGAGAGAGGTGTGAAAATCACTTACATTTTTGAAACGCATTTTCATGCCGATTTTGTAAGTGGTCATGTAGACCTGGCGCAGAAAACAGGAGCTCCTATTGTATACGGACCAGATACTCAGGCATCTTTCAAAGTGCACATTGCCAAAGATGGAGAGGAGTTCAGGATAGGTAGTATCACTATCAAGACGATGCATACACCGGGGCATACACTGGAGAGTACCTGCTATCTGCTTAGTGATGAGGATGGTAAACCTCATTGTATTTTCACTGGTGATACTCTTTTTGTAGGTGATGTGGGTAGGCCAGACCTGTTCAGTGGCAACCTTAGTAAAGAAGATCTGGCAGGAATGATGTATGACTCGCTACAGCAGAAAATAAAGCCGCTTGAAGACCATATCATCGTTTACCCGGCTCATGGACCCGGCAGCTCCTGCGGTAAAAATCTGGGCCCGGAAACGTTCAGTACCATTGGTGCACAGAAGGAGACCAACTATGCATTGCAGGAAATGACAAAGGATGAGTTTATAAAAACTGTAACAAGTGGGTTAGCTACACCACCTGCATACTTCCCTATTAACGCCCGTATCAATAAAGAGGGCTATGATAGTCTGGACGATGTGATGGGTACTGGTATGCAGTCACTGACCATTGCCGACTTTAAAGACCGGGTAAAAGAAGGAGCATGGATACTGGATACCCGCCCTGCTACTGTATTTACCAGCGGCTTTGTACCTGGAGCCGTAAGCATAGGGCTGGATGGCCGTTTTGCAGAGTGGGCTGGCATGCTGCTGCCATATAACCGGAATCTGGTACTGGTTACAGAGCCAGGAAAGGAGCAGGAAAGTATTGTGCGGCTGGCGCGTGTAGGTATTGATAATGTACAGGGTTATCTGGCCGGTGGGTATGAGGCATGGCAGCAGGCCGGGGAGCGTATTGACATGATTATAGACATAGAGCCCGATGAGCTGGTGATGGATATGCCACATGACGATATGCTGGAAGTGGTAGATGTGCGCAAGCCATCAGAGTTTGAGGCCGGCCATGTAAAAGGTGCTGTGAATGCGCCGCTGGATACGCTGGCAGATCCTGTAAACATTGCCATGATAGACGATGAGCGTAACCTGTATATACATTGTGCCGGTGGCTACCGCTCAGTGATAGCTGCATCACTGCTGAAGCGGGAAGGATATCACAACCTGCGAAATGTGCTGGGTGGCTTCGGAAAAATAAAAAGTGAGAAGGGAGCAGCAATTGTTTACCCGGATAAGGTAAAAGCATAACTCCTGTAGCAGTACTAAGAGAAAGGCCCGGAATTGTGTTCCGGGCCTTTCTCTTATTTATTCAGTTCTATTGGCATTACCATTTCTTTGCCATCGCGCAGAATGTGCACCTCCGTTTTTTGGCCGGGAGAAAATTTCCCAAGTGCTTCCATATAGGTTTGCATACCGGATATTTTATGCTCGCCCAGTTGTGTGATGACATCTCCTGCCTTCATCCCCGCTTTAGCAGCAGGTCTGTTGTCAGATACACCATCGGCCCGCACACCACCACCGTCAAAGGTGTAGTCTGGCATAATACCCAGCGATACTTTAAAGCGGGTCTTACCCATTGTGGTGTTCCGCGTCATTGTATAGTGAGGTTTTACATTTTTCTGGTCCATCTCAGTTACTATACGGGTAATATAGTTAAGTACCATCAGCTCCCCATTGTAGTTTATCTTATCAGCTACATCTGTTGGCTTATGATAGTCTTTGTGAGTACCTGTGAAAAAGAAGAGTACGGGTATCCCTGCATTGTAGAAGCTTGTATGGTCTGACGGACCCATCCCGGCACTGTCTATTACCAGTTTAAAATCATTTCCCGCCATATCCACGGCACGGCTCCATGAGGGCGATGTACCTACACCTCCCAGGGTGAGCGCATGTGTGCTGTCATTAAGGCGGCCCACCATGTCCATATTTATCATGTAGGCTATACGGTTGCTATCCAGGCCTTCTGTTTTTACATAAGCCTTGGAGCCATACAGTCCCAGCTCTTCGCCGGAGAAGTTCACAAACATATAGTTGTAGTTATGTAACTTCCTGTTGGCTTTGATACGTGCTGCCATTTCCAGCAGTGCCGCAGTGCCGCTGGCATTATCGTCGGCACCATGGTGTATCAGATGGTCTTTGTCTGCATTGGCATGAAGGCTGTTGTGGTCTTCACCATATCCCAGATGGTCGTAGTGAGCTCCTAATACCACTGTATATTTTGCGCCATTATCAATGTAGGCTGCCAGATTACTGCCCATACGCTCAGCTTTACTGATGCTTACATTCAGGTTTGTATAAACGCCGGCCTTTCCTGTGCGATTTTCAGTAACTGCGCGCTGCCATGCTTTATGGCTTACAAATACTACCGGTATGGATACCGTTTCATAATCAGAATGCCTACTGAACTGCGGTGGATATTTTGTACCAATATTGTCATAAAACACAATGCCTTTAGCCCCTTTTGATGCGGCATCGCGTGCGCGGTCAAATATTGCTTTTTCCCAGTCGTAGTGTGGGTTTTCTGCTTCTTCTGCATCCGCATAGAGTGCCATCAGCCATATACTTTCCTGCTCCAGTATATCTGGTAGTATATGTTCAGTCACATGCCTGTTGGCAGAGAATGGTAGCGGAAATGCTTCGGCAGGGACTACCATATTTACGTTGTTGATATTGATACGTGTATCAGAAGCTATTTCCTTTCCATAGGTAAAGCGGAAAGGAAAGAAATAACCACCTTTATATGGTGGAATGTGCATTTGCTGATAACGCTTTTCTATATACTCAGCTGCTTTCAGCTCACCAGCTGAGCCGGTACGACGACCTTCCAGATCATCGGATGCAAGGTAGCTGATATCGGCCCTGAGGCGTTCTGTTACCTGGTTGTCTGTTTTACTCTGTGCCTTTAGTGTGCTGCAAACCGGAATAGCAACACTGGCCAGTATTATTGTACGGAGTGATGTCATGGCGGTACTTGAGTTGCAAAGGTACATATATCGTTTGTTTTTGTGTTTTAAGAAAAAACCGCTCCTTTTGGGGGAGCGGCGGGTTGTGAATTCATAATACGGTTTGGATATTATTTGCCGCTTTATGATGCTTTTTTCAGTGAAGAAGTCTCTATTACCATACCTGGGGTATCGGCAGGGGCTGCTTCAGCAGCATTAGTAGGCATTACAATCTGCATATCGGTAATATCCTTAAGCTGTGGCAGCTGAGAAGGAGAGTTGATACCCAGATAATCCATGAAGTTTTTAGAAGTAGTATATATCAGTGGCTTACCTACCATTTCCTCATTACGGCCAGCTATGACAATAAGTTCTTTTTCCAGCAGTTTCTGTATGCTGTAGTCGGCGCTTACACCACGTATATATTCTATTTCGCTCTTGGTTATTGGTTGCTTGTAGGCAATGATAGATAGTGTTTCCATAGCTGCATTGGAAAGCTTCTTAATGTGCTTTTCGCCATTAAGCTGCAGTACGGTCTTATGGAATGCTTTTTTGGTGAGAAACTGGTAACCACCGCCTGTTTCCTGTAGCTGGAAAGGATAGTACGCAGCACTATACTTTTCCTGAATAGCCTCCAGGCAGGTACTTACACGCTCAGCTTCCACCACAGTTTCCAATGCCTGACCCAGTATTTCAGTCATTTCTATCTGTGTAAGTGGGCGTTCGCTTGCAAAAATGAGCGCTTCCACATGAGGCATCAGCTGTTCTATATCCATAGCTTTTTAGCGTTTGTTACCCGAAAGTACCACAGATTAGGGTGCATACCCGTCCAAGTAATGCACAGGTGTGAATAACTCAACTTGTATATACGCCACCTGTGCCGGAAATATCTACACTGTGCGTGTATGGCAAAAGCGCTATATGTGCATAGAAACGGTCTGGTAAAACAGCTTTGAAGGGTTGCTGGTATCCAGCTGCAGCAAATCTGCGGCAGAGCCCCTGTTTACCGCCAGTTCAAGATAGTTGTCCCGATTGAAACGGCATAGCATTTCACCTGCAGGAACATCGGCATAGTGCATGCTTACTTTTGTTACAGATATGCTGCCGATGGTGTCTATTCTGAAGTCACGTCCGTCGGTAAGTGTCTCAAATTCTGAACGGGTTATGTGCAGGGTCACATTACCATATCTGTCTGTGCGTACAATGCGGCACTCAGCTCCGTTACTGTTTATTTGTACAGGGGTTACCGGTGGCAGTATCTGAGGAACGATTTGTCTGTAACCTGCATGTTTCTTTTCGTGTATCAGCTTTACCAGCATTGCTGCATCTGCTATCCATTGGTGCATATTGTATGGCTTGCTGTATGATACATAGCTACTCACTGTAGCGACATCAGGGAATATTAACGGTAGTGTCCCATTGTCAGCTGCTATGAATAAGTGACCATTCTGCTCCGTAAATACTATAGATGGACTTTTACCCACAAAGGGTGCAATAGCAACAATATGTATAGTGCCTCCCGGGAAAAACGGCCAGGCTGATAGTAGCATAGTGGCTGCATCCCGCTGGTTGTGATGAGATATCCTGCTGCAAAGGTCTGTAACTGTTACACCCTCCTGCACGGCAGCAAGTGCCTGGTGCATCCTGGCCAGTGTAGGGTCTCTGGAACCCATATCAGTAAGCAGTGTAATAATCATTGCAGCCGGGAGAGATTGTCAGTAAGGTACAAATGTACGTATCAGTGTCCCTTCAGCATCTGATAGTAAGCAGGGTCTATATTGCGGTATCCCAGCGCGAGTGCTTTCTCCACATCCTGGAGAGCAGCTGCTTTATTACCCCTCATGGTGTAGCAGTATGACCGGGCGTAGAATATTTCTCCCATTTCAGGCCTCAGCTCCAGCGCTTTTTCGAAGTCTGCCATTCCTTCGTCGCATCGTTTCATACGCTGGTGCATGCGTCCGCGATTCAGATATGGAGCATACATATCCGGGTTCTGTGCTATAGCTAATCCGTACTGGGTAAGCGCAGAGTCTGCCATACGGTTCATTTCTGCCATATTTCCCTGCCTTTCATACATCTCCCGCTTCATGTCAAAATAGTTGCCATAGTTGCTATGTACTTCAGGGAAAACAGGTTTTGCTGCTATTGCATTGCGAAAACTAATCCCCGACGAGTCCAGATTGCGGTTTATAGCATAGGTAATAGCCAGCCCCAGCCAGGCATTGGCCGATCCTTCAGGGTCTTTCAGCTGTATGGCTTTGTAATAGTATTCTTTTGCCTCAGCATATTTCCCCGCTCCCCGTTGCAGCTCACCCAGCGATACCAGAGGGTTTACAAATCGGGGATCCAGTGCTATAGCCTGTTTGAGCAGGTAAAGAGATGAATCATAGCAAAGACGTCGTTCTGCATCATTGACACTTTCATTAAACCGGTTGAAATAATGGAAGCCCAGATTATTCCATGCATTAGGGGCTATGGGTTGTTTCTCTATCTCATCGCGCCATAGGGAGCAGGTATCATACCATACCCGGGTACGCGTTGTAGTAAGTGTACCCAGCCACAGTATGTAAGCCATTGCACCGCCGGCTATAAGGTAGCCTCTTTGCCGGTCTGCACCGGGCTCAAACAGGCCCGACAGATACCATGCAGGGATAAAAAACAAGCCAATGTATGGGATGTAAGAGTAGCGGTCGGCAAGTATGGCGCCGCCTACCGGAATGAACTGCAGTAATAAGGCAATATTGATAAGGAAAAACAATGCGCCGAATATCACTGTCCTGTTGCGGCGAAAGAACCATAAACTACCCAGTATAGCAAGGGCTGCGGGGATGTACAGGTAGTTATGAGCAGGCAGTACATTGTCAATCTTGGGCAGATATGGGTAAAAGCAACTCAATTGTAATGGTAGTACAGCTTTCCACAGATAAGTGACAAATGCATAACCCCCCAGTGCCATACGCTCGATAGCATTGTAATGCACATTCTGTGTATACAGGGAGCCAAACGCATGCTGATCTATCATTGACTTAATACCGAATGCAACAGAGATAGCAAAAAGAGGTAGCTTCTCTATCACCATTTTTCTGTCGAATGTCCGGCGTTGAAAAATGTCAATAGCCAGCAACGTTACTGGCAGGGTTACAGCTACCGGCTTGGCAAGCAGGGAGCATATGAAGAGTACTGTAAGTATTATATACCATCGGGTATTGTTATCTTCTTCCCTGTAGCGGAGATAAGCTGCGCAGGATGCTATAAAAAAGCTGCCATACAGTACATCTTTCCTTCCTGCCAGCCATGCTACAGACTCTACATGCATAGGGTGCAGGGCAAACAATAATGCAGTAATGCCTGCAGCCACGGGTCTTTTGGTAAGGCGTAGTATAAAGTAATAGCAGAGCACAGAGGCCAGTATATGAAGCAGCAGGTTATCCAGATGATAAAGCCATGGGTCCAGACGTACAAAGCTGTATTCTATAGCATAGCTCAGAATGGTGAGTGGGTGATAGTTACCCATTACTGCTGTGGAGAAAATGTTCTTCAGCCCATTGGGCGACAGATCTTTGATCAGGGCATTATCTCTTATATATCCGGGGTCGTCCCAGTTGGTGAGCAGATTGTGCAGTGATGGCTGAAAGAATACCCAGGTGAGCAGGATTATAAGACCAGCGATTACATAGTTGAGCCGTTTGGGTGTTATCTGCGATGATGGGGGCGCAGCAGGTTTATCTGTGACGTTTTTCACCGCCGGATTTCCTGTGGCTTGCCTTTGTTTATTCTTTGCCATGCAGGATTAAAAATAAACAGGAAATATGATTTACCATACATAAAAGAACAGGCTGCCCTGTTCATAGAGCAGCCTGTTACCTGTCGGTATAATTCTTACCGGATTATTACTGTTTGATAACCTTTTGCGTAGTTATCAGCTGGCCATTAGTGTCAAAGAGGGATATGAGGTATAATCCTCCTGCCAGGTTGCCTATATGCAGCGATTTTGCATCATTCACATCCATCAGTCTGCGTCCTTCGGCACTGCTTAGTACAGCACGTACAGGAATGTCTGCTTCTATATGCAGCACATCATGTGCAGGGGTAGGATATATACGTATCGCATGTGTTCCTGGGGTGGTAATGCCTGTGGCCGGAGGTGTCCATCCGGTGAGAATATATGTCTCAGATACAGACTGGCAGCCATTGGTATCGGTAACAGCTACTTTGTAGTCGCCATTTCCGGTAGGTGTGAGGGTAGCATGTGTAGCGCCGGGTATAGGTGCCAGGTCTTTATACCACTGCCATGATACATAGAACGGATGTGTATAAAGTACTGTACCGTTATAGTTTGCCGGAGGGTCTGGCAGTGGCATTTCTGTGACCGCTATAGTGCTTGTAGTAGCGGTGCAGCTACCCGGTACACTGATACTGCAATAATAGTTGCCCGATACGCCTGCATTGTAAGTGCTGCCAATGGCTCCGGGAATTATTACCCCGTTGAAGAACCACTGATAGGATATAGCACCTCCCAGGCCAGATACGCTGGTACCCAGCATGGCGCTGCCACCCCAGCAATACCGTGCTGGTGTAAGCGCTACTGTAGTAGGAGAGGATATAACGTTTACCGTAGTGTCGGCATGTGTTATATCCCAGCATCCGGTTGTTCCGTTCAGTACTCGTACCCGGTAGCCTCCGGTAGTTGTAGCTGCATATGCCGAGTTGGTAGCTCCCGCAATGGCAATACCGTCACGGTACCACTGGTAATTATATCCTGGTGCAGCATTGAGTACTACATTGCCACCTGCACAGAAGATAAGATTGCCTACCGGTGTGATAGTGACATCCGGCAACGGATTCACAACTACAGCATTGCCTGCAGATGTTGCCTGGCATCCGGCACTGTTGGTAACCACAACATAATAACTACCTGCAGCACCTGCAGCATAAGTCATGGCAGTAGCTCCTGCTATTGGTCCGGAACCATCATACCATTGGTAGCTGTAGCCGGTACCTGATGCTGCTGTGAATGTAACCGTACTGCCACTGCATATAGTAAGCGCACCGGAAACAGTAACAACGTTTGATGGTAACGGTACTGCTGTGACCGTTACTGGGGCAGATAGTGCCCAGCAACCGGCGGTATTGGTAACACGCACTGCGTATGTTCCTGCTGCCAGTGCATTGAGCGAGCTGCTGGTAGCACCAGCTATAGCGGTACCGCCCAGCTCCCACTGATACGTAAGTCCGGTACCGGTATTGGCATCCAGTGTTACCGGAGTGCCGGAGCAGGTAGCAGTAGTACCGCCAGGTACAGTAATAGTTGCAGTAGCTGCAGCTACGTTGACACTTATAGGTGCAGATAGCGTGCTACAGCCTGCACCTACTATTACCTCTGCACGGTATAGTCCTGTAGCTGATGCTGCATAAGTAGGTGATGTAGCGCCGGATATCAGTGTCGTACCGTTATACCATCTGTATGCTACACCGGGCGAAGCCGTAACCGTGAGTGTTACAAAGTCGCCAGGGCATATTACGGTATCGCCAAGAGCGCTTAGTATAGCCGTGGGTGATGCTATAACAGTAACAATGGTTGTAGCGAAACAGCCAGTGCTGGTTTGTGTGTAAGTTATTGTGGATGTGCCACCTGTTACACCGGTATATACGCCGGTACCACTCACAATGGTAGCTATAGCGGTGTTGCTGCTGCTCCATGTACCCGGTGTGGATGTATTGGTAAGGGTAGCGCTAGCCGCAGGGCATATTACCAACGGTCCGCCGATGGCTGCCGGTACCGGATTCACTGTTTGTGTGCGTGTCCGTTCACAGCCGTTTACCGGTGACGTATAGGTGATATTAGCAGTACCTGTGCTAAGGCCGGTAAGTACACTGGTACCTGAGCCTATGGGAGCTACAGCAGTATTGTCACTGCTCCAGGTACCACCCAGAGGCGTACTGCCCAGTGTTACTGTAGTGCCTTCGCATACTGTGGCAGCACCGCTGAATGCCGCAGGCTGTGCATTTACGGTTACTGTACGTATAGCTACGCATCCGTTTCTGTTGTAGGTAATATTGGCAGTACCGGCACCGGTACCTGTTACTACACCTCCCACTACGGTAGCAACAGCAGGCGTACTACTGCTCCATGTGCCGCCCGATGGTGTGGACGTAAGTGTTGTGGTTGTTGCCTCACAGAATATAGCTGAGCCAGATGGGGTGGTAGGTACAACATTGACGGTTACAACTACAGAGCGTGTACAGCCGTTAGGGCTGGTGCATACAATGGTAGATGTGCCTGCCGCTATGCCGCTTACAATGCCTGTGCCTGCCCCTACTGTAGCTACAGCTGGTGTGGAGCTGGACCATGTGGCCCCACCTGTTGTTGTGCTCAGTGTAGTAGTGCTGCCTACGCATGCAGATGGACTTCCTGTAATGGTACCAGGTAATGGCAGAACGGTAACGGTACGGGTGGCAAAGCAACCCGAAACAGGAAGTGTGTATGTGATGGTAGCGGTGCCACCGCCGGTAGCAGTACCTGTAACATTTCCGGAAACAACTGTGGCAACAGCAGCGTTGCTGGTAGACCATGTACCACCGGGTGTGGCATGACTTAGTGTTGTACTGCTACCAAAGCATACTGATGCAGTACCGGTAATAGCTGCCGGTGCAGGGGCTACTGTTACTACAGCCGTACGGAAGCAGGATGTGACAGGCATTGTGTAAGTGATACGGTTAGTGCCCGTACTTATGCCGGAAACCACGCCGGTTACTGGGTCTACAGTGGCCTCGCCCGATGCGGTATTGCTCCATGCACCGCCTGCAGGCGTACTGTTTAGTGCAGTAGTAGAGCCTACACAGGTCACAAGGTTGCCTGTTATTGCGGTAGGAGTAGTATTAACAGTAATTATAGTAGTGGATGCACAACCGTAGGCATTAGTGTAGGTAAGCGTAGCTGTAGTAGGGGCTACACCCGTTACCACTCCTGACGAGCTTACAGTAAATACTCCCGGTGCGCTGGATGCCCATGTACCACCACTTACAGCATTGGCCATTGCAGAGGTACTACCGGCACATATTTCACCCGTGCCCGTTATTGCTTCTGCCGAGTCAATATGCACCGTTCGTAAAAATTCACATCCGGGACCTATGTGATATACAACAGTATCTGTACCTGCCAGCAGAGAGGTATAATTTCCGGTACTGCTTACAGTGCCCAGTGCGGGGTATAGATTGCTCCATGTGCCGCCTACAGAGCCTGTAGCCAGCAGAGAGGTCTCACCTCTGCACAGCATAGTATCACCGGTAATGGGAGTAATTACAGCAGGGTTTACTGTGATCACTGCGCTTACATTACATGTAGGTGATGAATAGGTAATAGATACCGTATCGGCCGATACTCCTGTTACTATGCCGGTAGTAGCCCCCACAGTAGCTGTAGCAGGGTTAAAGCTGCTCCATGTACCTCCCGGTACCAGATGTGTAAGCGCTATAGTGCCACCTATACATGTTTCCAGCCCTCCTATTATATCAGAGCATATAGTACTTACTGAGTAGTTGTCAAAGTATCCGTTTACTGCATCGGGGCCAGTACCAGGGCCCAGATATTTCACGCTGAAGTTGGCATAAAAGCCGAAGTCAGTCATTGCAACACCTGTAGCCACACCGTCAATGCCGGAACCTGCTGTTACGAAAGTACCTGTTGTAGGTGAAGCAAAGCCTCCGGGGCCATCGTCGCGTGCGTAAAGGGTCCAGTTATTGGTAGCTGGTTCATACAGTACCTGAACGCTGCCATAGTGGGCCGCATCTGCCAGTATGCCTCCAGAGGAAACAATAGGTGTAATAATTCCCAGTAGTCCGCCTGTATACCTGAATAATTGGAAACTACCCGGGACCATGGGGTTATAGGTTACGCCATAGCCCTGTCCTGCATTACGTACATCAGGGTCGTCACACACCAGTATAGCTGCCACATTATCCCGGCCGTCAGAGAAGCCTGAAGGAATTGCCCCTGTCTGCATGTTAAATGCCCACCTCACATTCTGAGTATTGGCAGATAGTGTAGCATTGAAAGGCGCAGTATAGGATGCAAGTGGTGCTGTAGCTGTTGCATAGCCATCATTGGTAATACCGATAATGGATGTTGCTACCGTAACCCATGGAGCCAGCATATCTGGTGTCAGCACTATGCTGCCTGCAGTGCCACCTACCAGCACACCTGCATTACTGCCCGGTGTAGCGTCAGAGCTGAAGCTTGCAATAGTGAACCCTGGGGGAGGGAATCCTGCAGGTGATGTAAATGTATTATTGTATACTACCGTTTGTGCATGAGTTTGCAACACGGTAAGAAATACAGTAAAAAAGAAACAATAACGTAACAATTTAGTCATAGCTGTTCTGTTAAAATGTCAGGAACAGCAATGTACTAAATATGAACGGTTTTGCAAAAAAATAAATATATATATTGTAAATGGTTGGTTGTCAGGTATTATTGGGGTTTTTACTTTTTATTTGTGACCATATTATACCATGATCCCAGGCACAGCAGCCGCCATGGGATGGTACTATAAGCTGCCTTCCCGTCCAGTATGCCCATAACCTCTGCCTGTGTAGCAGATTTATTGAGCAGAATACCATCAAAAATGCTCAATGTATCATTAATACCATCCAAAAACCATTGCCGTCCTTCATTTTTCATCCATATTTCTTCAGGAGTCACAAACCCCATTTTATCTTTCCTGCCTGATATAGCTGCCGGTATTACATCTTTCATGGCTGTACGTAGTATGGCTTTTGTTGTACCCCTATTGTATACAAATCTATCAGGAAGCCCCATTGAAAATTCTATAAGCCTGTAGTCCATAAATGGCGTGCGGGATTCTATATTCCATGCCATTGAGTTTCTGTCTTCGTAGCGTAGTAATGCCGGCAATGGGGCGTTTTGTATCTGCCTGCGAAGGTTCTCGTTCAGGTTGCCTGCATGTGTTGCGTGCAGGCTTTCCGGTTGTTCCGGGCTAAGCCATTGCACATGATAGGTAGGTAGCTTAACCCCCATCATTTTTTTTGCCATGTGTAGCAGTGCACTCACCGGCCAGTTGCCATTAGTTTTTTTATAACTCAGTGTCTCATCAATTAATGCAGCAAGTTTTACATTGCTTAGCAATCCGGAGTAAAAGGAGTAATCATTACCACTGTAGCCGGCAAATTGCTCATCAGAGCCCTGGCCATCTACCATAACAGTAAGTCCTGCCGCTTTGCTTGCTTTGAATACACTCCATTGGCTGAACATTGAAGTACTGGTTACCGGTTCGTCCTGATGCCATATAAACTGAGCATATTCAGCTTCAAGATCCTTGAATGCAGGGAATACCCGGTGCGATCGGGCTCCGGTTTGTTTTACCACTTCCGATGCAAAATTCCACTCGTCATAGCGTGCTATGTCGTAGCATGCGGTCACTGTATCCTGTCCGGCATTATTACCTTTCTTTTTAAGCAGTTCTGCTGCCAGACATACAATTGCCGATGAGTCCAGCCCGCCGGAGAGGCAGGAACCTACCGGTACATCTGAGCGCAATCTTACATTAACAGCATCAGTAAGCAGCTCCTTAAGCCTTGCGGCAGCATCTTCATAGCTTCCTGCCCATTTTTGCGGCTGCAGCCGGTACCACTCATGCAGTGTATAATTCAGCGTATCGCCGGAAACATCCATTTTCAGATAATGGCCCTGGGGAATGTGCCTGATGTTTACATCAAAAGTAGTGTCACTGTAGTCAACGGCATTTGCTGCCAGGTATTTGTAAACAGCATCTTTGTTCAGCGAAAGGCTGTAGTTATCAGCTGTTTTTATCTGTTTTATTTCTGATGTCAGGTATAATGATTTGCCGGTAGAGTAGTAGTACAGAGGTTTTACACCAAACCTGTCTCTGACGGCATAAAGTGTATTGTTTTTATGATCCAGCAGTACAAATGCAAACATGCCATTGAATCTGTTCAGACATGCAACGCCCCATTGTGCCCATGCATGTAATATCACTTCGGTATCCGTTCCCGTATGAAAGTGATGCCCCAGCGATTTTAACTCTTCACGTATTTCCAGATAGTTATAAACCTCTCCGTTGTAGGTTATAGCCAGCCCGGCAGATGCTAATACCATAGGCTGATGCCCGGCCGGAGACAAATCCAGTATTGAAAGCCTTCTGTGACCGAAACCTACCTTGAATGTTTGTCCTGGTTGTAATTGAGGGTATCCCCAGTGTTGTCGCGTACTTGTTGCCGTATCATTGCCCGACCATATCTGGGGTTGCTCTCCGGGGCTCCAGGTCATAAACCCTTCATCATCAGGCCCCCTATGTCTGATAACAGAGGAAGCTTTTATAAGTTTTTCAGAGTCAGTGGCTCTGTTCAGATTAACTATTGATAATATACCACACATGTAGTCTGTGTTTACTTTGTGCCATGCAGAGATATTACGGGGTATCCGTTCACATCATTCGCACGGACCAAACATACATGAATTAACTGTATCCTGCAATTGACATGTATGGTGAATGGTTATCGCGTCACTTCATTGTAATAATCATCAATGTAGGATGTTGATGTTGAATGGTACTTTTACTCATTTCCATAACTTTGCGCATTATGAACCGCACAGCTCCGGAACTGACAAAATATGCTGCCGATGATCATTCGGTAGCTATTGCCCGTTTTCTGGGAAGAGATGTCCGTATTACTGATATAACACACATAAGTATCAGTAAGCAGGTGTCTGTAGAGCGTATGGAAGTGCAGCTGGCAACAGAAGAGCCGGCAGATGATACCGGAATGTTGTATCTGTACCCTATAGGAGGGAACAGGTATTGTATGCAGTTATGCTATCTGCAGACGGGAGATACAGCTGATGAGCCGTTACGGCTTTATTCTATACGCTACTTACCTGACTTCTTTGATCAGTTTCCTGCAGAGGTGCTTAATGCAGGAAGACCGTTCCGTTTTGATGAAACAACAGAACAGCAGTTCAGTGTGTGCAGTAAGACGAGAGCACTTTTGCAGCAGGTAGAGCAGGAACTAACAGCACCGCCACTCATACGGTCGCTGCAGTATACCGAATCTGCTATACAGTTGCTGCGCAGGGCGCTGGAGTGTATTACTGTACCATTCGTTTCCTGCCAGGTTCCTGCATGTCGTTTTCTGGCTTATGAAAGCGAACGGGATAAGATAACAGAGGCTATGCGCATTCTGGAGGAAAATATAGATCAGCCTCAGACAATTAAAGACTTGTCGCGAAAGGTGGCAATGAATGAATGTTATCTAAAGAAGGGCTTTAAGGCAATGACGGGTAAAACAATCCATGAATACCAGCAGTCGTTACGTATCAATGAGGCAAAGAAGTTATTACAGCAGGAAGGCCGTTCAGTAACAGATGTTGCCAATATACTTGGGTACAGCAGTATTTCCCACTTTAGTACTGCTTTCAAGAAACTCACAGGAATGAAACCCTGTGAGCTCCTTGCATGATTTCATTGTCAGCTGTTGTCTGATGCTCCTGACCTTTCTTTTTCTATTTTACCGCGCCTCATAGGATTGGCAGTATTATCTGCATACTGATTGCGCTGGCGTAGCAGATCCAGTGCCTGAAATACAGCCTCGCGGAAGGATGATGGATCGGCAATATCCTTACCCGCTATATCGAAAGCGGTACCATGGTCAGGTGATGTACGAATGATAGGGAGACCGGCAGTAAAGTTTACGCCGCCACCATTAGCCAGTGTTTTAAACCCTACCAGTCCCTGGTCATGATACATTGCCAGTACCGCATCAAACTGTGTATAGCTGCCATTGGCAAAGAAGGCATCGGCGCTGTATGGCCCAAATACCATAGCATCTTTCTGGCGGTAGCTTTCTATAAGTGGCCTTATAATGGTTTGTTCCTCTGTTCCTATCTGTCCGTCGTCACCGGCATGAGGGTTTAGGCCCAGTACTGCAATGCGGGGCTTATCTACTCCAAAGTCTTTTATCAGCGTTTCTTTGAGTATCTGTATTTTATTCAGCAGTAACTCCTTGGTAATGGCTCCCGATACTTTTGATATAGGAATATGCTCTGTAGCCAGTGCTACCCGTAGTGCACCACTGTACAGAATCATCAGCACATCTTTTGCACCGAACTTTTCCTTGAAAAAAGGAGTATGACCAGTGTATGGGAAGTCTGGCAGATTCGTGTTGCTCTTGTGAATGGGCGCTGTGACAATAGCATCCAGCTGCCCGTCTTTCAGGCATTGTGTAGCTACCATCAGTGAGCGTACTGCATATTTACCGCCTATGTCAGTGAGTACGCCAGGTTGTATAGGTACATCATCTTCCCAGCAGGTAAATACATTTACCTGCTTTGGGTTGAGTTTTGTCAGGTCGCGGGTACTGGTAAAGTTCAGCGTTATTTCTGCCGATAGTTTCCGGTAAAAGTTGATGACTTTATTGGAGGTGAATATAACCGGTGTACACAGGTCCAGTATCCGGTTATCAGAAAAGGTTTTTATGATAACCTCGGTACCTATTCCGTTAAGGTCGCCGGTAGTAATACCGATAACCGGTTTTTCAGTATTTATATGCATGATGTCTGAAACGTTTTATGTTAGTAAGGATTTATTTCCCGTAGCCTGCCAGAAAATCCAGCAGCATACGCATACCATAGGCAGTACCGCCTGCAGGCACATACCCTTTGGCACCTGTAGCGAATGATACTCCTGCAATATCAAAATGGAGCCATGGATAATCAGTAAAGTGCTCCAGGAATTTACCAGCAGTAATGGCGCCACCTGTAGGACCACCTATGTTTTTTATGTCAGCAATATCAGACTTTATCTGGTCACCGTATTCATCCCACATAGGGAATTCAGCAAGCCGCTCATATTGTCTGTAACCACTTGCCGAGAATGATTGTTTTACATCCTCTCCGGCATTGCCCATGAATACTATGCCGTGGCTGCCCAGTGCAGCAGCGGCAGCACCCGTAAGGGTGGCAAAATCTACCACCAGTTCCGGTTTGTATCTTTTGGCCCAGTGTAGCGCATCTGCCAGCAGCATACGGCCCTCTGCATCGGTATTCAGTACTTCTACGGTTTTGCCGCTGTACATTTTTATTACATCGCCGGGGGTATAGGCTTCTTCACCGGGTCTGTTGTCAGTAGCGGGTACCAGCGCTATTATGTGCAGGGGCAGCTGCATGCGTGCTACTGCATACATAGTGGCACTTACCAGCGCAGCACCACCCATATCACTCTTCATCCGGTCCATTGAGTTGGCCGTGGGCTTCAGAGACAGGCCGCCGGTATCATATACCACGCCCTTACCTACAAGTACTATCGGTTTTTTGTTCAGCGCTTTTTTGGGTGTATACTCCATGATAGTGAATGTAGGTGGCTTTTTACTACCCATATTTACTGCCAGCAGGCCGCCCATTTTCTCCTTTACTATGCGGGCTTTATTCAGCACAGTAACTTTAAAGCCTGCTTCGCGGCCCATCGTTGTTATTTCTGCCGAGAGTTGTTCTGCTGAGAGGTAATTTACCGGCTCATTCACAAGCGTACGTGCACGGTATAAGGCATCAATGGTTATCTGTAGCTGAGTTACTTCTTTTACTGTAGCTGAGTTTTTGGCAATCAATATGCGCCTTAGTTTATTGGCTATTTTATCTGCGTCTGTCCGGTATTTCAGAAACAGGTAAGCGGCAGATGCTGCACCTTCAGCTACCAGTAGCGCTGCATTAGTGGTTTCTGAAAGGTTGGTGATGCTGATTTCTCCCAGTTTATTGCGGTTACACGCTGCCAGTAACGCTGCACCTGCTTTACGGTAGGCATCAGCAGTTTGCCACGTTGTACTTTTATCTTTCTGCAGAATTATAAATGTCAGACCCGGATATTGGTTTACCGTCACGAATGTCTGCTCGGCAGCAAATGCCTGAGCTATATATGTCCGTTCTGCATCGTTTAAGTCAGGAATACCGGCTGCTTTATCGGTATTATCCAGTATAAATGCCTTATCTGCTGCTGCTTTTTGCTGTATTTTAATCTCCATAACGTATTTATAGCTTCGTGAAGCGAAGGTAATGTTAATCGGATAAAATAGAGGGGGAGATACATCATGTATTCCCTGTAGCTGGATATACACTCAGTAAGTTTGTACTTTTGTTCTGTGTACACATTAAAGAAAAGCCTTGGGCAGCACTTTCTCCATGACGAGAATATGTGCCGTAAAATTGTAGCTCAGTTGAGCAGGCGCGATGGTTTACAGTTGCTTGAGGTAGGGCCCGGTGGCGGCGCTATCACCAAATATCTGCTGGAGTGGACCGATACCAGCTATAAAGCAATAGAAGTAGATCTGGAAAAGGTAGATTATCTGCACCGCACCTGGCCTGCTATTGCAGGTAAGGTCATTCACAGCGATATTCTGAAGGCAGAGGTCCCGTTTTCAGGGCATTTTTCGGTTATTGGCAATTTCCCCTACAATATTTCCTCGCCTATTCTCTTCCGTATGCTGGAGTGGGAGTCTCAGGTAGATGAGATTATTGGTATGTTTCAGAAAGAGGTGGCCCAGCGGGTAGCTGCAGGGCCGGGGTCCCGTACTTACGGTATTCTCAGTGTGCTCATGCAGGCCTTTTTCCGTGTAGAGTACCTTTTTGATGTACATGAAAACTGCTTCACGCCACCGCCCAAAGTAAAGAGCGGGGTACTTAGGTGTACCAACATGGGTAATCCGTATGGTATTACTGATAAAAGAAAGTTCATCATTCTGGTGAAGGCTGCATTCAACCAGCGTCGTAAGACACTACGCAATGCGCTGAAAAGCACAGTGCCGGCAGCATTGCTCTCTGAGCCGATAATGGATAAACGTGCCGAGCAATTATCGGTACGTGATTTTGTGGATTTACTCAATAAGTATAATGGAGCAGCATAAGGGAGCGGTACTCATTGCTGCGCCGGTACATCCGGTACTTATTGAGGGGCTGGAGCAGGCGGGATACAGCTGCAATATGCATGTAGATATCAGCCAGAACGAGGCCCCTGAACTGATAAAAAACTGTGTGGGGGTAATAACTTCCACCAGATTACAGCTAAACCGTCAATTGATAGATGCCGCACCTGAACTGGCCTGGATAGGGCGTATGGGTAGTGGAATGGAGGTTATAAATGTAGCCTATGCGGCGGAGCGTGGTATAAAATGTTATGGTAGCCCGGAGGGTAACAGCAATGCTGTGGCAGAGCATGCTGTAGGTATGCTGCTGTCTCTCATGAGGCATATATCCTGGAGTAATAATGAAATAAAGGCCGGGATATGGATGCGGGAAGAAAACCGTGGTGCAGAGCTGGAAGGTAAGACATTGGGTATCATAGGTTTTGGGCATACAGGCTCTTCATTTGCCCGGATACTAAGTGGTTTTGACCTGCGAATTCTTGCTTACGACAAGCATCCCAAACAACAAATACCGGGCCAGGTAACACTTTGCGATACTGGCAGGATTTTTGAGGAGGCCGATATTGTAAGCTTTCATGTACCCTTACAGGCCGATACCGTTAATTATTTCAACAGAGAGTTTATTAATGCCATGCACAAACCTTTTATACTTATTAACACCAGTCGTGGCACGGTTGTTAATACTGCACACCTGTATGAAGGTTTAATTTCCGGTAAGGTTAAAGGAGCTTGTCTGGATGTCTTTGAGCACGAGCCAATATCAGCCAGTCCACAGCATCTTAAAACAATGATTGATGCTATGTTATTGATGCCCAATGTAATAGCTACGCCACACATAGCCGGTTACAGCCATGAAGCATTGTACAAAATGAGTGCTGTGTTACTAAATAAAGTGATTGGAACAGGCCTCTGAAACATTTTCATAACTTTTTTTTAAGAAAGACCCAAGATTTCGTTTTTGTATTTCGTCTTTATTATCAGGAAGCATTTTGTCAGAGAGACTTTCCTAAAACACAGGCGATTGTAAAATAAATGTGTTGATAAATTGATTTTTAACAGATTTTTTTATCTTTACGCCTCATTTGCTAATAATTTATTAATATTGGATATGATACGTACATTACGTTACCTGCTGTTGTTTGTCTTCATTGGCCTATCAGCGGTTGCCATGGCTCAGGGTACCGGAGAAGTAGCCGGTACAGTGATCGATGAAAAGAAAGTCCCTATTATTGGTGCAACCGTTCAGATCTTTCAGGGGGGTATCAATAAAGGTGGAGCCGTTACAGACTTTGACGGCTTCTATATTATAAAACCACTGGACCCTGGTGTTTATAATCTGGTCATTTCCTACCTCGGTTATTCTCAGATTAATATCGAAAAGATGACTGTAACTGCAGGTCGTAATACACAGAATGTAAGTATGAAGCCAGCAGCGAACGAGCTTGAAACAGTTACTGTGACCTGGAAAAGGCCCGTACTGCGTGAAGGCGGCGGTACGGGGCATACTATGACCCGTAGCGAGATATCTTCTGTGGCTACTACTGAGATTACAGACGTAGCCAGCCTTACACCGGGTATGTATCAGAGCCAGCGCGGTAAAGGTGTAAGTATGGGTGGCGCCCGTAAAACAGGTACCCTCTATATAATAGATGGTGTGCAGGTACAGAATATAGGCGACGAGTCTAATACAGGTATCAACATGTCGCAGGGTTCTATTGAGCAGCTGGAAGTTATTACTTCCGGCATTCCTGCCAAGTATGGTGACGTATCCGGTGGTGTGGTAAGTATCACTTCCCGTGGCGTTTCCCGCAAGACTACAGGTAATGTTCGTGTTCAGCAATCTGTAGATGGTTACAACAACCGTTTTGCTAACTTTTCAGTAGCTGGTCCGCTTTACAAAAAGCGTATAGACAGCTTTACTAAAAAACCAGTATTAGGCTTTGCCCTCAGCGGAGATTACTATGACGATCATAACCGTTACCCTACTTATGACAAGCAGTGGGTAGTAAAAGATGATAAGCTGAGGCAGCTGGAAGCTAACCCGCTCACTATTCTTTCTGATAACAGTGGTAATAAAATTTACAACTACTCTTCTAACTATGTCACTTTTGATGATATGGAGCAGCGCAAAATCCAGCCTAAAAACAGGACTCAGGAAGCGCGTCTGAATGGTAAGCTTGATTATCAGATTACTGACAACCTCCGTGTAATAGGTGGTGGTATGGTGAACTATGTTATTGATGACGAGTATAGCCGTCGCGCCAGCCTTATGGCGCCAGCTGGCACCTTTACCCGTAAAGACCTTACTACCCGCGGCTTCCTCCGTTTCACACAGAAGTTTGGTAAGATGAATGATACATCTGCCCGCAACAACGTCATATCTAACGCATTCTACAGTGTTCAGGCCGACTATCAGCGTACATCTACATGGCGCGAAGATCCCCGCTTCAAAAAGAACCTTTTCAACTATGCTTATGTAGGCAAGTTTGAGGCAAGAGAGCGCAGGGATATATATACATTCGTACCTGATCTGGATTCTATTAGTGGTAAAACAGCTATTCGTCTTACAGGTTCACAGTCTACCGGTTACGACTTCCGTCGTTCAGAGTTGAACCCTGTTCTGGCAAACTATACACAGCAGTACTATAATTCACTGGATGGTTCAGTGCCTACAAGCATACTACAGGTACAGGCAAACAACGCTATGGCAAATGGTGACCTTCCTGTTACAACTTACAGCTTTAACGGTGTAGGTCTTTTCAACAGCCCTGGTTATTCTATCAACGGCTTCTCAAACTTTATATCAGACCAGTACGCACTTGATGTAAACGCTTCTTTCGACCTTCAGGCAGGAAAAACAAAACATGCTATTGAGTTTGGTCTTTACTATCAGCAGCGTGTTATCAAGTCTTATTCTGCTTATGCTAACCTCGGTGGTACACAGTCTCTGTGGAACCAGATGAGAAACCTGGTAAGCAATGTTGATAACCAGAATCTGCGTCTTGATCTTCAGAATCCTATTTTCCATGTTAATGGTAAGGAATATACTTATGTATCAAGCGGCATTGTTGGTCAGGGTACTTTTATTGATAATGCTACTGGTAATGTTGCCAACATCATACCTGGCCCTACCGATACTATCACATATAACCTCAAAAATGTAGGTACCAGCACATTCGATAAAAACATCCGTAAGAAACTGGGATATACTGACAACCAGATTGTCAATATAGATGAAATTGATCCTGACAAATTCTCTATGGACTTATTCTCTGCTGATGAGCTGCTGAATATCAGTGGTAACTCATTCGTAGACTATTATGGTTATTCATACACAGGTGGCCGTCAGACAGGTTCCGTGAACTTTAACGACTTCTGGACTCAGAAAGATGCAAATGGCAACTTTACACGTCCTATCGGTGCATTCTCTCCTACTTATATAGCAGGTTACCTTCAGGACCGTTTCAACTACAAGGATATCAACTTCAACATAGGTGTTCGTGTTGACCGCTATTCAGCTAATACCAAAGTGTTGAAAGATCCTTACTCTCTGTATCCTGTTACTACCGTTGGTCAGGTATCAGGTGCTACCAACTTCGTTAATGGTGGAGCGCATCCTTCTAACATCGGTAATGATTATGTGGTGTATGTAAATGACAACCAGTCATCATCTCCGGCTATCGTAGGTTATCGTAACGGTAACAGGTGGTATGACCCGACCGGTAATGTAATCGAAGACCCTGCGGTACTGAAGCAGTATTCTGATGGTCGTGACCCTCAGCCATACATTCAGTCTCAGTACAAGAATATAAAAATGACTGACAGCAACTTCAATCCTAACCTGTCTTTCACTGACTATTCTCCACAGGTAACGGTAATGCCTCGTATTCAGTTCTCGTTCCCTATATCAGATGTTGCGAATTTCTACGCACACTATGATATCTATGCTCAGCGTCCTTATCCTAACTCTATAGGTTATGCTACTGCATGGGATTACTACAAGCTCTCAGCTGCAGCCCCTACTGGTGTACTGGCTAACTCAAATCTGAGGTCTCAGAAAACATTCGATTATGAGGTTGGTTTCCAGCAGAAACTTACTGACAACTCATCACTGACCCTGTCAGCGTTCTATAAAGAGCGTAAGGATATGGTGAGCATTGTACCTTATGTATATGCATTCCCATACACTTACCAGACTTATGGTAACCGTGACTTCTCTACTACAAAGGGTACCACAATGATGTATGACATGCTTGCTACTAACCACCTGCGTATGACAGTGTCTTATACACTTCAGTTTGCAGAGGGTACCGGCTCAGCATACAACAGTGGTCGTGGCCTGCTGAACAACCTGATTCAGGAAGGTCTGCCTAACCTGCGTTATGTAACATATCTTGATGTTGACTCAAGGCATATCATTGCGGCTAATGCTGACTATCGCTTTGCTGATGGTGAAGGTCCGGTAGTAGCTGGTAAGCACATACTGCAGAATGCAGGTGCTAACCTGGTGGTAAGAACAAGAAGTGGTGAGCCTTACACCCGTTACTCTGATGCCCTTGGCCAGACGGTTGTAGGTGGTGTAAATGGTGCTCGTCTGCCATGGCACTTTGGTATGGACCTGCGTGTTGATAAAGACTTTGCACTTAAGTTCCGTAAGGATAAAGAAGCTACTACACCAGGTAAGAAGCCACACCGCACTTATTATGTGAAAGGTATTGTGATGATCAACAATCTGCTGAATACACGTGAAGTACTGGGTGTACACGGCTTTACCGGACGTACTGATGATAACGGATATCTTGTATCTTCTTTCGGTCAGCAGTTTGTACCTCAGCAGGTTAACCCTCAGTCATATACAGACCTGTACACTATATACATGAACAACCCTGGCTATCTTAACTATGCCAGAACTATAGCTCTTTCTCTTGAATTTAACTTCTAAACTTTTTACAATATAATCATATAGGTTATGATGCTCAGAAATAAAATACAGTTTGTTCGCGCTATGATGCTGCTTGGGGCCGGGGTCCTGGGGATAGCAAGTAGTGTCAGCGCGCGCGAAAATGTAGGAAAACGCGACCCTAAAACCCAATTGAAGGCAACAGCAGCTGGTTGTCAGCCTTCCGTTACTGCTATAGACCTTGATATCAACAACGTTCGTGCCCGTCTTATGACCGGTGGTGACATGTGGTGGAACAATGGTCAGGGTAACGCTGCTTATGAAATACCAAAAGGTTCTGGCAGACATTCACAGTTTGCCGCATCCTGCTGGATAGGTGGTTATGATAAACAGGGGCAGCTTAAAGTTGCTGCTCAGACCTATCGTCAGGATGGTAACGACTATTGGCCAGGTGCGCTTGACGATCAGGGTAAGATAACATCTGAAGCCTGTGCTCAGTGGGATAAATTCTGGAAAGTAGACAGGTCTACTATCAATAAGTTCAAACAGGCATATAAAACAGGGGGAGACCTTAAGGCATCAGAATATGATGTTATTAATGAGTGGCCTGCTGTTGGTAATAACAATATAGTAGGTAATACCGGAACTAAGATTTCCCTGAACCCTAATAACACTTATGCTCCGTTTGTGGATCTTAATGGTGATGGAAAATATCAGCCTGATGAGGGTGAATATCCGGATATCCGCGGTGACCAGTATATCTGGTGGGTGTTTAACGATGCTGGTAACACAAAGCAGCAGTCACTCACAGCGGCTATGGGAGTAGAAGTACAGACCAGTGCTTTTGCTTATGCCACTCAGGACTTCCTTAACAATGCTTCTTTTTATAACTACAGAGTTATTAACCGCGGTACGCTTACCATTGACAGTACTTATATAGCTGTATGGGATGATGCTGACCTTGGTTATTATCTTGATGACTTCATCGGTTGCGATACTGCCCGTGGTCTTGGTATCCTTTATAATGGTACCAATAATGATGGTGGTGTAGCTGGTAACCCCGTTAACAGCTATGGTGTTAACCCTCCTCAGATAGCGCTCGACTATTTCCAGGGGCCTAAGCGCATCAGAAAAGTAGCTGGTGAACCAGATACTTATGAGCAGTTGAAGATGACAAACTTCACTTATTACAATAATGACCCGAGCATCATAGGTAACCCTACCAACGGTATCCAGATCTATTATTACATGACTGGTTCTATACGTAATGGTCAGCGTTTTTCTTATGATTATCAGGGACCAGGCATCCCATCTAAAGGATATGGTTCAGGTCCTGTATCTAACTACGTATTCTGGGGCGATCCTGCCGACAACAGTCAGTGGTCAGAATGTGCATGTGGTAACAACCCCGGCGACCGTCGTTTCGTGTTCTCTTCCGGTCCTTTCCAGCTGTTCCCCGGTGCTATTAATGATATCACTTTTGGTACAGTATGGGCTGCAGGTCAGGGCGGATGTCCTTCTACCAGCTTTAAAACCATCAAAAATATTGATGATGGTGCACAGGCACTGTTTGACAACAACTTCAAAACTATTGAAGGCCCTGAAGCGCCAAGAATGGTTATTCGTGAGCTGGACCGTAAACTGGTATTCTATCTGATGAATGATTATGGTAGCAACAACTATGGTGAAAACTACGGTCGTGATGACGGACCATACAAAGATTCTCTGAACTATCATCAGTTCGTTGTTAAGTCAAAAGGTGTAAGCGATGACTCCCTTTATAAATTCCAGGGATATCGTGTGTTCCAGCTGGCTAACAGTCAGGTAACTTCTGCTGAAATTTTTGACCCTGAGACTGGTGAAGTAGACAATACTAAAGCTATCGAAGTATTCCAGTGCGATATAGCTGACAGTATTTCTCAGATAGTAAACTATGTGAAGAATGTAGCAGTAAGTGATACAACACATGCTGCACAGATAAAAATCAAAGGCAGAGACAGTGGTATCGTACATAGCTTCCAGCTTACTCAGGATGCCTTTGCTACCGGTAATGACAAACGCTTTGTAAACTACAAGAACTATTATTTCGTAGCTATTGCCTATGCATATAACAACTTTGCTCCTTTCAGCGCAGCTAATACGGTAAATACACAGGATGTTCCTTACCTGGCCAGCTCACATGGCGCTGGTGGTACTGAGATATCTGTGATTAGTGCACTGCCTAATCCTGCTAATGGAGCAATGGGTACAGTAATTAACTGTGAATATGGTGATGGTGTTGTAATCAAGAGGATTCAGGGTACTGGTAATGGCGGTAATGAAGTACAGCTTGATCAGGAATCAGAAGATGCAATTCTTGCAAATAACTCTATATCACAGCCTACATATGTTGCTGGTCTCGGACCTGTTGATGTACGTGTTGTAGACCCTGTTATGGTTCCGGCTATGGATTGGGTATTGCAGATACATGGCCCTGATACTAAGCTTACAGGTCTCCCATCAATATCTGGTGGTGTTGCTGATACTTCAGGCTCATGGACACTCACTGGTTATAAAGATGGCGTTGTAGCTGATGTTATTTACAGCGAACGTAACATGGATGCTGTAAATGACCAGATCCTTGAAAAATACGGTCTCTCAATAAATGTGCGTCAGGTACAGCATCCTGCAAGTAATGTAAGAGGTACTGCTAATGGTTATATCACTTCTGATATCACTTTTAACGACCCATCCAAGCCCTGGCTTTGGGGTGTGCAGGATGAGGCAGACAGTAGCTTTGCTAACTGGCTCCGTTCAGGAAGTGTGAGTCATTTCCAGCCGGTATCTGCTACTAATCCATGCTTCTTTAATGATTTGTCTATCAGTTCTAACTATGTAGATCCTCAGCAGAACTTTGCTAACATGTTTGCAAACTTCTCTCCTGTTAAATCTTCATGGGGACCTTATGGTCTGGGTGCTTACTACTTTGATGGTGGTTCTCTGCAGTCTAATCTTGGTCTGTTCGTAGCGTGTGCGCATCATATGGCTGCATATCGCCTGGCTATCAATCAGGTTAAGTCAATGACCGATGTTGACCTTGTGTTCACATCTGATAAATCTAAGTGGACTCGTTGCGCTGTTGTTGAAATGCAGGAAGATACATCCCTTGCTGAAAACAAGGCTCGTAAGTTCTACCTGCGCAAGCACAAAGGATGGAATCTGGATATGAACGGCAATGACCCTGTATACTCTGAAAGCCCTGATGATGAAGGTATGTCATGGTTCCCGGGTTATGCCATCGACCAGGTTACAGGTATGCGTCTTAACATCGTATTTGGTGAAGACTCTTATCTGACATCTGACAATGGTGGTGACCTTATCTGGAACCCATCAGCGCCTCAGGGACAGAATGGTTTCAATCCTTTCGACTTCTCAGTAGCATTTGGTGGTCGCCATACTATATACATTGCAACAACAAAATATGACAGCTGTCGTGACTTTGTTGAAAATGTAAGAAAAGCTACTCCATCAAGTACTTTCCTGAAAACTGCATACTCTAGCTTCCAGTGGATGGGTGTTCCGATGCGCAATCCTAATGTTCAGTATCTTTCTCTGAAAGATGGTCTCATACCTACTACCACAAGGTTAAGGTTCCGTGTAACAAAACCTTACACTGCATATGAGGCTACTGATGCTGCTACTACATTTGCTACGCCAGGTACGAACATCACTCCGGGTGAAGAAACAAATCCATATTATACATTCACTACTAAGGGACTTGCTAAGACTACGTTGTCTGACAACCCCGATAAGAATGGTCTTGTAGACAGGATACAGGCTGTGCCTAACCCTTACTACGGATATTCAGGATATGAGAAATCCGGTAGTCGTTTTGATACGCGTATCAGAATAATAAATCTGCCTGCACGTGCTGACATTAATGTGTACACACTGGATGGAATATTGGTTCGTAGACTATCTAAGAGTGATCCTGGTGTGTCATTCCTTGATTGGGACCTTCGTAACTCAGCCGGTCTGCCTATTGCCGGTGGTATGTATCTGATACATGTTAAGGCAGAAGGAATTGGTGAAAAGGTAATTAAGTGGTTCGGTTCACTCCGCCCGCTCGACGTAACTCAGTATTAACAGACATTATTAGTTCCGGGCGGCTTGTCTGCCCGGAACATTCAAATAATTATTCAGCTTATTTATGAAACAAGGATCAATTAAGTCGATCGTTACAATACTTGCAGTTGGCGCGTCTTTGAGTGCTGCGGCAGGAAATAAGGACCGTTCGGGACAGGCAGGTGCACCTGAGTTGATGATCAATCCATGGGCCCGTTCCACAGGTATTTTTGCCATCAATACTTCACACATCAGTGGTGTTGAGGCAATGAAAACAAACATTGCAGGTCTCGGTAATACTACCGGTACTGATATAGGTGTATCACGTGGTCAATATCTGAGTGGTACCGGTATCAATGTAAACAATATAGCTATCGGCCAGCGTTTAGGTGATGCTGGTGCTATTGGTCTCAACCTTATGTCTATGAACTTTGGTGAGATTACTTCTACTACTTTCGATCAGCCTGAAGGTGCCGGCACTTACCGTCCACAGTTTCTCAATCTGCAGCTGGGCTACGCCAAGCAGTTTTCTTCGCATGTAAATGCCGGTGCTGCTATGACTTACGTTTCTGAGCAGGTTGGTAACATAGGTGCATTAGGTATAGCATTTGAAGGTGGTATCCAGTACGTTACCGGTAAGAGGGATAACTTCCATTTTGGTATCACTCTTCGTAATCTAGGTAGCAATATGCGCTTCTCTGGTACCGGATTTGCTGTTAATGCTGATAAGCCAAACAGTTCACCATCTTTTGTGGTGTCTCAGCAATACCCAGCCGATAAGTTCTCAATGCCTACTTACCTTAATTTTGGGGTATCTTATGACTTCTATCTGGATGAGCATCATCTGGCAAAAGACAGCGTACCGGTACACAAGCTTACAGGTATACTTAACTTCCAGTCTAACTCATTTAATAATGACTATCTGGGAGCAGGAGCTGAGTACAGCTTTAAGGACATGATATTCCTGCGCGCGGCATACCGTTATGAAAAGGGAATAGGCAATCTGGAAAATTCTACTACTATGTATTCCGGCATTGCTTTGGGTGCTACAGCTCAGAAGAAGTTCGGAGAAAAAGGCCCACTTTTCTCTTTGGACTATTCTTTCCGTCCCACACAGCGTCCTGCCAATGGAGTGCATATGATATCGCTCCGTTTGTCGAGATAAGCAAATTTTCGTATTTTTACATTACAACGCTTCTGTCATGCAGAGGCGTTGTATTTTTTTACTGTACTGATAAATTGAATAAGATATGTCTGATCTGAATTACCTCACTAAGGAGACACTGGAGCAAATGAAAGAGGAGTTGAACAGGCTCAAGACCACGGGTAGAGCAGAAATTGCACGGCAGATAGCAGAAGCAAGGGAAAAGGGGGATTTAAAAGAAAATGCCGAATATGATGCAGCTAAAGAAGCACAAGGGCATCATGAAGCTCGTATTGCTCAGTTGGAAACCGTTATTGTATCTGCACGCATTATAGATTCTAAAGATATAGATACCAGTAAAGTTTCTATCCTTAGCAAAGTTACTGTTACCAATATGGGAAACAAGAAGACTGTCGTTTATCAGATTGTTTCTGAAAAGGAAGCTGATTTAAAGTTGGGCAAGATTTCTTCAGGTTCTCCCATTGGTAAAGGTTTGCTAGGCAAGCAGGTAGGTGAAATTGCAGAAGTTCAGGCGCCAAGTGGTATGTTCAGGTTTAAGGTAGAGAGTATTACTATTTAGTATGGCAGGTATATTTGCTAAAATCATTGCAGGTGATATCCCTTGTTATAAGATAGCAGAGGATGAATATTTTTTTGCATTTCTTGATATCATGCCGGTAAGGGATGGTCATGTACTTATAGTGCCAAAGGTGGAAACTGACCTGTTTTTTGATGTCAGTGATGATTATTTGTCCCGTTGGTTGCTTTTTGCAAAACCTATTGCAAAAGCTATTGAAGCTTCTTTTCCATGCAACAGGTGCGGACTTAGTGTTGTAGGTCTTGAGGTGCCTCATGCGCATATGCATCTGATTCCTATCGACAGCGCTGATGACCTTAACTTTACCAGGCCACGCCGTCAGGCTAATGCTGATGACCTTGAGTCAGTCAGAAAAACGCTGACTACTGCATTAGCCATGATGTAATATTCAGATGACGCTTTGTTAATTTCTGATGCCATTCAGGATGTTGTTTGCTGTCTGTTTGCATTGTTAAGTTATATTTGCCTTTATACGTCCACCAATCCTGTTCTGTCTTGAAATATCGCAACGCCTTACTGATAGTATTTCTGGTAGTACTTGCCGATCAGTTACTAAAGATTTACATCAAAACCCACTTTGCAAATGGTGATGATGTAAGAGTTGTAGGTAGTTGGTTTCGTTTGCATTTCATTGAAAATGAAGGTATGGCTTATGGGATGAAGCTAAGTGAATCGCCCATAGGAAAGATAGTCCTTTCTTCTTTTCGCCTTATTGCAGTAGTATTTGGGTTTTATTTACTGAAACGTCTTATTACCAAAGGGCATACTACCGGATTAATTATTTGCGGCTCACTTATACTTGCAGGTGCCTTAGGTAATTTGCTGGATAGTATGTTTTACGGACTAATATTTACAGAAAGCCCGTATTCATGTTTCTCAGGCAATTATGAAAGTATCAGTCATCTGCTTAAAGATAATAACAGAGAGGCTGTAGCTCAGTTTACTCAGTTCGGACATGGCTATGGTCATTTTCTTACGGGCAGGGTAGTAGACATGTTCTACTTTCCGGTAATAGAGACAACTTTACCAGATTGGGTGCCTTTCTGGGGTGGAAAAGTGTTTGTCTTTTTCGAGCCCGTTTTCAATATTGCAGATGCTGCTATCTCGGTAGGCATCATTACCTTACTGATATTTCAGCGTAGGTTAATGCATCTCAGCAATCCTACTGTGGATTCCACTACCGCAACCGCGGAAGCAGCAGCAGAATAAATTATTCCTTAAATTGCATTATAAAACCTGCTTTGATGGATACACTGGATAATGGTCATGACGATGAAACATTACCGGTCACGGTTTGGTTATCCGGCCGTAGCTATCGTATCCGTATTAAGCCGGAAGAAGAGTCGGAAGTGCGAAATGCTGTACGGCTTGCCGACCAGAAGATAAATGAGTTGCGCACACATTTTGCCGGGAAAGACGATCAGGATTTTATAGCTATGTGTCTCCTCATGTATGCTGCAGATACAGCCATAGATGTTTTTAACAATCCACTGCTTCAGGACGAGCTTAAAAAGATAACACAGCGCATAGACCGGGCATTGACTACCAGTACAGAAGAAGCTTAGTTTTCTTTTTTGTTGCTCATCAGGGTTTCCTTCATTATTTCCATACGTGCACCCCGGGAGCCTTTTATTAGAATAGAAGCGTTTTGTGGTGTGTTGCCGGCAATATAATCAGCTGCAGCATTACTGTTCTCAAACCATTTTATTGCACCATGCAGCGCTTCAAATTCCCTACCTACTAATATTACATCGGCCCATTGATACTGCTGTATCAGTGCTATGATACGTTCATGCTCAGCTCTTTCCGCATCTCCCATCTCTTTCATGGCGCCTATCCATAGCATCTTGTTTTTCAGGTCAGTTTTTGCAAAATTCCTGATAGCAGCCTCCATGCTGGTAGGGTTTGCATTGTATGCGTCCAGTATTATCTGGTTACTACCGGCCGTCAGCCATTGCGAGCGGCTGTTGTCTGGGTGGTATGCTTCAATAGCTTCTTTGATTTTTTGTACCGGTATGCCAAAGTGCAAACCTATTGCGATGGCTGTAGTTACATTGCCAAAGTTGTAGGTACCTACAAGGTGGGTATGTATTATTGTTTCACTCTGGTTTATATGAGGCAGTACATCAAGAAATATGCCCCTTTCTGTTTGGCTGGCCGTGTATGTAGCATTATCTGCGCCATAGGTAACTTCGTTATGATAGCCCTTAGCCATTTCTTTCAGATAATGAAGGTCGGCATTCCTGAATATAGTCCCGTTATGCAGCCTTATATAGTCATATAGCTCACCTTTTCCCTTTCGTACACCTTCCTCTCCACCAAACCCTTCAATATGCGCTTTACCACAGTTTGTAATAATACCGTGTGTAGGCTCAGCTATCAGGCAATAGTCGGCTATTTCTTTCTGATGGTTTGCACCCATTTCTACTACTACTATATCTGCATCCATGCCTATACGTAGTAAAGTAAGTGGTACACCTATGTGGTTATTAAGATTGCCAGCTGTAGCATAGGTTTTATATCCTGTTTTTAATACGGCAGTTACCAGCTCTTTTGTGGTAGTTTTTCCGTTAGAGCCTGTTATGGCTATTACAGGTATATTCAGTTGCCGGCGGTGGTGGCGTGCCAGATGTTGCAGTGTAGTCAGTACGTCTTCTACAAGTATTATCCGTTCGTCTTCCTGGCCTGTTGGTTCGTCAGTAATAGCATATGCAGCTCCTCCCTGCAGCGCAGCATGTGCAAATTCATTGCCGTTGAAATTGCCCCCTTTCAGTGCAAAGAAGATTCCGTCTTTTATGACGTTCCTGGTGTCAGTAAATACATGTGGATGGCTCCGGTATATTTCGTACAGCTTAGGTATAGTCATGGAATGCCTTATTTACTCCCGTAAAAATAACAATCCCCTCTCGTATGAAAGGGGATTGTTAGAAAAGAAATATTTAAAAGCTATTAGCGCTTGTGATATTTATTACGGCCAAAGTTATTACCACCAGGCTGCATTTCGCCGGTTGGGCTACCAAGGCGGTCCATTACACAACGGAAACCGATAGTAGATGTAGCAAGGTCACCCTGCAGATAACGGCGTGTGCCAGGAGACAACCAGTATGCACGGTCTGCCCATGAACCACCTTTATAAACTTTAGTAGAGTCATTGATTAGTGACATAGTGCCATAAGAGTATATTGCACCAGACAATGTATCTCCATCACGATAGTTGTTCAGGTCGGCAGAACGTATATTGTGCTGACCCATTGCGTTAACTTCTTCTCTTTTAAGTACAGCCATAGGTATGTGACCAATGCTGTCTTTTTCTTCCAGAGAACCATCTTCCTGACGGAGATATTTTTTGTAGATGTTACCACGGAAAGGACGGAAATCATCAAGGTCAGTGTTAGGACGGTAAGTATCCATAACCCACTCGTTCACGTTACCACCCATATTGTAAAGACCAAATGCGTTTCTGAGGTAGGTATTAACGCGCTGAGGACCATCACCATTATCATTAAGTCCACCTGCTACACCCATGTAGTCACCTTTGCCGCGCATGAAGTTACCTTCAAACTCACCCTGATACTGATTGTGCAGTCCATAGCGGGTAGTATTTTTGGGACCCCATGGCAGTGTGTTTCTGTCAGTGAATACTTCCTCACCACGACGGCGCTTGTTCTCAGGACTAGGATTATTTCCTATCAGACCTAATGCTGCATATTCCCACTCTGCTTCTGTAGGCAGGCGGAAGTCAGGCTGGAAAATACCATCACCATAGTTGATGGGGCGCTCACCCGATCCGTTAGGTTCGAAGTCTGTACGCTTTCTCCTCTTGCTGCCTTCGTACTGTCCGTTCATATAGCCCATAGTAGTGAATACGTCTTCACCGGTCTGGTCTTTGTTGGGTGCCTGATAGCCGGCATATATAAGCAGGCCTTCATTATACCTGTCTGTACGCCACTCACAATAGTCCATTGCCTGATACCAGTTTACACCTACTACAGGATAATGGTTGTAAGAGTTGTGATTGAAATACAGTTTTACGTATGGTTCATTATACCCCAGTGCTGAACGCCATACTGTCTGGTCTGGCATAGCACGTGCATAAAGCTCCGGATAGTCGTTATTATATGTACGGTAAGTCCAGTAGGTATATTCGCGGTAGCTTTCATTTTCCAGTTCCGTCTCATCCATATAAAACGATGAAACAGAAACAGTATGTCTGGTTGCATTGTTTTCCAGAGTAGGCATTTCATCATCCACCGCTCCCATTGTGAAACGGCCACCTTGCACAAATACCATACCTATGGGCGTTGGCTGTCCACCGGGTTCTACAACTTCAAATCCTCCCCAGTTACTATTATTACGCTCCCAACCTGTTGTCCTTGAGATAGAACCACCTTTGCCCTTCTTTGTTGATTGCGGTGAACATGCTGAAAATATAGTCGTTGCCCCAATGCAAAGCAAGCTCAAGCCAATGATTTGTCTTTTCATAATTTTTGCTAAAAAAGTTATGCTTTTTGCAGGTGTTTTGTTAAAAGCAGTTACAATGATACCGCATTCTTTTTAAATTTTCAAGCTTTCAAACCCTTTTTGAAAAAAAAATGTCCTATCTATTTTATATCATGTAATATCTTGAATCAAACAACGTTAAAGATACGATAACCATACCAATACACCACTGAATATCAACACAGATAATTACGTAATTTTGAATAACACATTTTCAGAACCCTTTCAGTGATAAAAAACAGATAATGACAAAAAAAATTCCTGCCCTGTTATTGTTTCTGGGCTCAGTATTTGCAGCCGATACCGTTTGTGCCCGGCATACAGAGACCTGTACTGTAAATAGCAACGAAATTTATTCGGGCTATATAGTAAGAACTGTAAAGCTAAAGCAGTATGCACGTCCTGAAGTATCGCTGTCATCAGTTCAGTTCAGTACGGCTGCTGCACTGCCTCCCGGCGTATCGCCCGCTGCACCGCAGCAGATGATAATTTCGCTGGGTACAGAGCGTAAGCAACCCTTTGCGGTCATAAAGATACCTGCTTATTCTACAGACATTAACGGTAACGTTCAGCAGGTTACCGGCTTTTCACTTACCGTGGATGAGCCCGATGTGCAAACAGCCAATGTGCCTGCTGCCAGGTCTACTGCCGATGTTGCCAGCTCTGTCCTCAGTACCGGTACCTGGTATAAGATAGGCGTCACCAAAACAGGATTTCATAAAATTGATGCTGCTGTAATAACGTCTATGGGTCTGGACCCGCTAAAAGTAAATCCTGCCAACGTCAGGGTTTATGGTAACGGTGGCCGCATGTTGTCCGAAGCCAATTATGTACCACGACCTGCCGATTTGCGTGAAAATGCTACCTTACTACAGGACGATGGCAATGGCGCATTCAATGCGGGCGATTATGTGGTTTTCTATGGAGCCGGCCCCACCGGATGGGATGCCGATAGTGCAAACGACAGATTTGCGCACCTTAAGAACCTGTATTCAGATACTGCATACTATTTCATCACCCTGGATAAAGGACCCGGTTTACATGTAGCTACCGAACCTGCTGATGGTACAGGTAATGTCTCTGTAACAGATTACAGCTACTACGACGTGCATGACATAGACCTTGTAAACCCAGTAGGCTTTGGTAAAATGTGGTATGGCGAGCAGTTCAATCCGCTTGCCGGCAATCTTACCCAAACATTCAATTTTGATTTTGGGGCTGCTTCTTCTGCTGTACGCTGCAGTGTATCTGTAGCATGTACCGGCCAGTCTGGCAATGCATTTGCAATTACAGCCAATGGCGGTCAGATAGGTAGCCTTCAGTTTTCTAAAGGTACAGGTGATAATACACAGGTACTTATCAATAAGGGTGAGTGGGAAGTAGCAGGCACGCCATCCGGCGCAATGGTTGGTATTAAGTTTGCCGCAGTAGGTAATTCTGTAGGCTATCTCAATTTTATTGAGATCAATGCCCGCCGCCCGCTCAGTATGTGGGGCGATCAGATGAGTTTCCGCGACTTGCATAGTTACGGTGCCGGTAAGGTTGCCAGCTATATGTTGCAGGGGGCAGGTGGCAATACCCGGGTGTGGGATGTAACAGACCCTCAGGTGCCTGTAGCACTGAATGGAACACTTGCCGGCAGCACATATACTATTACCCGTGACGCATCTATACTGCGTGAGTTTGCTGCTATGAACAGTCTCAATCTGTTTACGCCTGCTTTCTCAGGCATGGTGGGTAATCAGAACCTGCACGCTTCAGGCCCGGTTGATGATATCATTGTTACTCACCCCGACTTCCTTCCTTATGCGCAGCAGCTTGCCGACTATCACTCGGCACATGACAACCTGCGTGTGCTGGTAGTGACACCGCAGCAGATATACAACGAGTTTTCATCAGGTGCACAGGACATAAGCGCCATTCGCGACTTTGTGAAAATGTTCTATGACCGTGCAGGAACAGATGAAAGCCAGATGCCGCAGTATCTTACCCTGTTTGGTGCCGCATCTTACGACTATAAAGACCGTCTGCCCAATAACTCGAATTTTGTGCCTGTATTTCAGTCTGCAGAATCTTCTTATGACCTTGCTGCAGTGCTTACAGACGACTTCTATGGTTTCCTTGACGACAATGAGTACATTGAAAATACAACACTGCTCAATGCGCTGGATATAGGGATAGGACGCCTGCCGGCACGCTCTGTAGATGATGCAGCTGGTCTGGTGAATAAAATAATAAGCTACCGCTCGCCGGAGACGTTAGGTCCATGGAGGATTGCTTCTACACTCGTGGCCGATAATAATGACGGCGCCGGTAACCATATGCAGGATGAGGAGGAAATGGGGCAGCATATTACAGCTACCACACATAATCTTTACAATCACAGTAAGATATATCTGGATGCTATACCTACCATCTCTACTCCCGCAGGCCCGCGTGCACCTAATGCCAGTGCAGCTATTACCGACAGGGTATACAAGGGTACTATGCTTATTAATTACAGCGGTCATGGCAATACGCAGGTATGGGCATCAGAGCGTATCCTTACCCCTGACGATTTCAATAAATGGAGTAATGAGCACATGCTGCCGTTCATGATTACTGCTACCTGCGATTATGGTCAGTTCGATCATCCTCAGTATGTATCTGCAGGTGAGCAGCTGGTACTGCATAAAGGAGGTGGTGTTATATGCATGCTTACTACTACTGCGGCTGTATATGCCGTTTATAACAATCCGCTCAATGCGCTGGTGCTGAAGACGCAGCTGGCTCAGAAAGCCGATGGCAAATGGCATAGCTTCGGAGAGGCCTCCCGTATAGGTAAGAATGCCACTTATGCTACATCGGTAAATGCCAATGAACTGGCTAACTACCGCAAATTCTCACTACTGGGCGACCCTGCACTTACCCCTAACTTTCCTGAGCACTTCGTAGACGTGGATAGCGTTATTGATGTGGCAACATCCGGTGTGGCCGATACCATCAAAGCATTGGGTGCATACCGTATTACAGGAAGGGTAAGGGATAACAATGGCAATACACTTACGGGCTTCAATGGGGTACTTTCAGTCTCTTTGTTCGACAAGCCCCGTACTGTATCTACAATTACCGCAGTAAATAAAACCTTCCAGCTTCAGGACAATCTGGTGTACAAGGGTAAGGTAAGTGTTACAAATGGTCTCTATTCCTACACTTTCATAGCGCCTAAGGATATTAACTATTATTATGGTACTGCGAAGATTAGTAATTATGCACACAATGGTATTACAGATGCTGCCGGTGCCGATACCAGCATTGCCGTAGGAGGATTTTCTGATAATCCTGTAATTAGTGATGTACCCCCCATTGTACGGCCATACATTAATGATAGTCTCTTCCAGGATGGTGGTATTACAGGTACTAATACCTCTCTTTTTGTGTCTTTGTATTCAGAAACCGGTATCAATGTATCGGGCAATAAACTGGGACATGACCTTACAGCCGTACTGGACGATAATGTGGAACAACCATATATATTAAATGATTATTATGAAACTGCCCCCAATACTTATCAGCGTGGATATGTCAACTTCCCGGTTAATGGTCTGTCAGATGGCAGGCATACCCTGAGGGTAAAAGCATGGGATGTTAATAATAATTCGGGTGAGGGTAGTGTCAATTTTGTGGTAATGGATGGTAAAGTAATGGCCATTGAAAATCTGGGTAATTACCCTAATCCGTTCAGCAATACGACACACTTCGTTTTCGAACACAATCATCCTGATGAAGAAATAGATGTGAAGATTAATATATATAGCTCCGGAGGCTCACTGGTAAAAAGCATACAGCAGCAGTTTACCCCATCAGGTAGCCGCACCGCCGACCTTACCTGGGATGGTACCGACAATAGCGGTGCAAGACTCCCGTCGGGCATGTATGTTTACCGTATTATGCTCACTACAGAAAAAGGTTACAGGTCTACCGCATACCAAAAACTGGTTATTGTACGTTAACGTTCTTATTACCAAAATTATAGTTGACTATATTGGTAAAAAGGAATATTTTTGCTCAACATTAAATTAAATATAATAAATCATACGATGTCAAAAAGCCTCGGTTTATCAGGATTGATGTTACTTTCGGTAATATCAGTTACAAAGGTTGGTGCGCAGTCTACTTCTAACATAAATGGGACAAGTAAATCATTCGTTACTACAGCAGTGCCTTTCCTCCGCATATCTCCCGATGCCCGTGCAGGCGCTATGGGCGATGCCGGTATAGCTGTTTCTCCCGACCCTAACTCACAATACTGGAATGTTGCTAAAATGCCATTTAACGATAAAACGTATGGTATTTCTGCTACTTATACCCCATGGTTGAAGGATTTGGTTCCTGATATCTTCCTTGCTTATCTCTCGGGCTATGCCAAATTTGGTCAGGAGCAGGAACAGGCGGTGAGTGCCTCTATGCGTTATTTTTCTCTGGGTAACATTAACTATACCGACTATATAGGAAACTCTATCGGTACAGGTATGCCCCGTGAATATGCGTTTGACCTCGGTTACTCACGTAAGCTTTCCGATTATTTGTCGGCAGGTCTTACAATGCGTTATATTCACTCTGCTATCGCATCGGGTGTTAACTACTCTACTACCGGTGGCGACTATAAGCCGGGCAATGCTTTCGGTGCAGACCTTGGTATGTTCTACACTAAGTCTAACGAGAAAGAAGAATATCACGTAAATACGTTCAACTTCGGTGCTGTACTCAGCAATATAGGTTCTAAGATTACGTATAACTCTACCCGCCGCGATTTCATTCCTATGAATCTTGGTGTAGGTGCTGCTTATACCGTTCAGATGGATGCGTATAACAAGATTACTTTTGCACTGGACCTGAACAAGCTACTGGTACCTGCTCTGCAGAGCACTGGTTCTGATACGACAATATCTGTTCCTACAGGTATCATCAAGTCCTTCTCTACCGGCGATCAGCTGGCGCAGATCAATGCTGCTCTTGGTGCAGAATACTGGTATCAGAATACTATTGCCTTCCGTGCAGGTTACTTCTATGAAGATAAAGACAACGGCGACCGTCAGTACATTACAGCCGGTCTGGGTGTGCGTTACAATGTATTCCAGCTCAATGCTTCTTACCTCGTGCCACAGGGCTCTGGTATAAACCGCAATCCGCTGTCTAATACACTGCGCTTCTCGCTCATATTTGAGTTCGACCAGATGGCTTCCGGTTCTGACTCAGGTGATGATGAAACATCAACAACCGAGTAGTAATATTTTGTTGCTAAAGCATAAAAGAAGAACTCCGGCCCTGGCCGGAGTTCTTCTTTTATAATCATGTATGTAACAATCAATACCAGTAGTATGTTATCAATGCTGGAAGATGAATATGACCAGCGTAAAACCTCCCTGTTTGTGATAGTCGGCTTCCATTGTTATATGCGGTGGTAGTTTACTTATGTCGTCGGTTTCTGTAGGCTCTTCAATGTCTTTCATAAACACCACTTTTTTCAGGTTGCTCAGGCCGGCCACTACATTCTCCTGAGTAGACATTTTGTAGCCCAGCGGTGTCAGGCATTCCTGTAGCTTCTTTTTATATTCAGCATACAGTGGTGGCAGCTTTGTTTTGTCTGTAGTTTGTATCAGGGCACCTTCATAAAAAAGCCCCATCGATTCTACAATTCTGTAGCCCACGGTGCCCGGTATTTTTATACTGCTGGCCCACATGGTAGAGTGCATACTCATATCCATCTGCTTGCCTTTGATATTGTCAAAGTTGTGCGGAGCATCAGCCATGATATTATTGATGGCTTCGCAAAAGCCTGCTGTCTGTCCCATGGCGCTGCTATAGCCTGCTACAGCTACTGCCGTTGTGAGTAAATACCGTTTTAACATACTGCAATATAAATACAATCATCATTAGGCCGGTACGGCCCGCATATCTTTTATCATTTCATTGGCAGCCGGTACCTGCTTCATGTTAGTATCCCCGGTATATTGTCGTACCTTTTCGCGGTTATTATTATGTTCAACGACGAGTATTTTATGCGCCAGGCCCTACGGGAAGCAGAGCTGGCATTTGCTGCCGGTGAGGTGCCTGTGGGAGCTGTAGTAGTATGGGACAACAAGATTATAGGCCGGGGGCATAATCAGGTAGAGCGACTCAATGATTGTACCGCCCATGCTGAGATGATAGCGCTTACGGCAGCATTTAACGGTATTGGTGCCAAGTACCTGCCCGATGCAGTGCTCTATGTTACCGTGGAGCCATGCCTCATGTGTTGCGGGGCGCTATACTGGTCCAAAATAGGGAAAGTGGTGTACGGTGCTTCCGATGTAAAGAATGGCTATAAAAAGACCACCGGAGAAAACTGGCCCTTTCATCCTAAAACTGAGCTTACCCATGGTATCCTTGCTACAGAGTGTGCGCAGCTTATGAAAGACTTTTTTGCTCAGCGGAGGTAATACTAAACTTACCACACAGCTTTGCGCTTTTATTAAGTCGTTTTTACTTACCGGCATCATGCCATTTCAGGCTCATCAGCATATGCTCTATGTCCTGTAGCAGAAAGTCAGTAGCTGGTTTCAGAGAGTCTGCATTGGGCGTTACATCAAAGTACAGCGCACCCCGCATGAAGTGGTGCGCAGAATCTGTAGCACAGAACTGGTAGCGGGTAGCTGCATTACCACCTACGGTAAATATGACACACTCTATCCCATTTCTGTTGGTTCTGGCTTTCTGGTCTATATAGTCAGCCTTTTCATGATGAAAATAGGATAAGCCCCACGAGTCATCCACCAGTTTGTATAGTGGCTGCTCTTTAGTTACAGGCTTGTACGTAATGTTTATCATGCCTCCCAGGCCAGGTATATCTATGTTTATCCAGTACTTGTTGCCCTCACCAGCAAAAAGGGTGTCGTCCATTACCTTACTGTATACCGGATATTCAAAAGAATAAGGAAATCCCTCCCGCTCAAAAAGCTGGTATTCGTGCCTGGCAGGGGTATCTATCTTGAAATATCCCGATGGTTTAGGGTAGTACACCTCAGGCTTGCAGGCAGCCAGCACACTAAGCATTGCAAAGGGAATGAGCAGTTTACGCATTGCTGTAAAGATAGGAGAATCACAGAAAAAGCACCACTGCCCGTATCATATTTGAATGACTGGTATCAGAGGGTATTGATCCTGTAGTTGATATCTGCTATGTCATCTACAGGTACGTTATAGAATAAGGGGCTTACAGCATACACCCGGCTTTAAATAACTTATACCTGATTTCAGGACTTTACTTTTTGTATTTGCAAATACGCTGTTTTAAATCTTATTGCCTTTGGCTGATATACTACTTATTGGTAGTTCTCTCGGGGCAAATGCTTCATTTTTTTGTATGCTGAATCAAATATGGTTACAAGGCTATCTTTTTCGTTTTCTGATATATAACAGTGGTTTATATACAATAGTTTAAAAGCATTTAGATGCATATTGCCACAACCTCTATCTAATAGCTGATGTGATTTGTAATCTCTTACCCGGTCTTTGCGGTTAGTCAGATAAATGATTCCGTACGTAATAGCTGGTGTATATTTTAGCCGCTTTCTATTACTAAGGTGAGTACACTGTAACTCTGCTTGTTTCAGGCTAAACTCGTAGGGTGCCTGCACTATGGCAAATAATATGATGGATATTAAGAGCGCATACAGTATTGTTTTTTTTACATTCATACAGTGGCAGATTCTTGCAGAATGCCATCATATTATTACTTATCTGCAATATTCGTATCCAAGTTTGTAAACATAGGGTGTCAGTTCTTCATTCAGGTTTGCCTCACGTAGCAGTTTGCCGCACAGGTATTTTTCTACCTGGTCTGCTTTTTCCAATGAACTTTCCTGCACCATGTCTTCATAATCCTGGAATGTAACTTCCATTGATTTTTCTCTGATAATAGTGAATGAAGCAAACACCTCACAGAAGTTAAGGCCATGAGCTGCAAATGTATCGGTAAGCAGCTGGTATAGTTCGTATTCGGGTGTTGTTTTGTCTGCTTTATGTATATGGGTTTCAGGAGCCGGCATAACAGGCGTTTTTTCCATTATCGCATGGTATTTCGATGGAGCCCTCAAAGCCATGTCTTTGGAGCTGTATAGGTATATGGAAATATAATTGGGCTCACTGCGTTTTTTTATGCCCTCATGGTTTTGAGAAAGTATATATAGCTCTTTCAGTATGCCGTGTATTGTGTCTTTGCCTACTTCTTTTTGGGTCAGATAAGCTCTTATGGTTACGGCCGCTTTATCAGTTTCATCTACTGCGCTGGCCTCTACTACATTGTAAAGACTGGTATAGTCTTGTTTCTTTTTAGGCTCATTGCATCCCCATAGCATTATCCCGGCTATCAGGACAGATAGTACACTTTTCATAGTTAGTTTTTATAATGACGGTTGTCGGTAAAAGGAAATGCCAAAATAGTCATTTCTATCATTATTTATGATAGATATTTCTGGATTGTATTACTTCTGCCCATACTCACGGGTATACAAGCATGATTAAGGGGCTGTTCCTGAAAATGTGGATATCCTTTCCTGCCATAGCTGTTGTGTGGCTTGTTTTTTGTGGGGTAATAAGACTTCTTTATTGTTCAGGCACAATGTTATGTAATATGTTAAGTTATCTTGTTTTTATTATACTTTGCTTATGTATTAAAGCTGGAATGGTTAATGTATGATAAAAATCACGCGAGTAATTTTTGTAACCTTTTTGTGAAATTTTGTAAAGTGTGTTGAGTTTTAAGTGATAGATTTTCAATTGTTTATGGTCTGTATGGTTGGATACTGCTCACTGAAAAAAAATAATTGTGCACATCTCACAACACTATTCTGGGGAGGCTGCAGATGAGGTGCTGTTTATTAGTTGTCAACTGTTATCAGCTAAATATCACCTGCCATATACGCTATACTATAGGTAGTGTGTCAATTCCCTCAAATTAACCTAAATTGCAGTCCCTAAAAACAATCATTTATTATGTCAGATCAGCAATTACCAGAACAGCAGCTTAACATAGAGCTTACAGAAGAAGTAGCAGATGGTGAATACGTAAACCTCGCAATTGTTACCAACTCTTTTGCAGAGTTTGTAATTGATTTCGTAAACGTAATGCCCAATGTGCCTAAGGCTAAAGTAAAGTCGCGTATCGTTATGACTCCGCAGCACGCTAAGCGTACAATGCGTGCACTCGTTGACAACATCAAGCGTTTCGAAGCGCAGTATGGTGTTATCAAGGATCAGGAAACAGCACCTACTCCTTTCAATTTTGGCGCACCTCCTGCTCAGGCTTAATAATGCATACAGATAAGAAATACTGCTAATAAATATTTATGAACGACAAGATTCTGATACTCGATTTTGGTTCTCAGTTTACACAGCTTATAGCCCGCAGGGTGCGTGAGCTCAATGTATATTGTGAGATACAACCATGTACTAAGCCTGTAGCTTATGACGAGACCATGAAGGGTATCATCTTGTCGGGCAGTCCTTTCTCTGTCAATGACCCGCAGGCCCCGATGCCGGATATTGCTGCTATGGCTGCAAAGCTGCCGGTACTGGCAATATGCTATGGCGCTCAGCTGCTGGCAAAGCAGTCGGGTGGGGAGGTTGGCAAGTCCACTCATCGCGAATATGGTCGTGCACATCTGCAGGGCGTAGCTCATGACCCGCTGCTTTCTACTATAGCAGATGGTTCGCAGGTATGGATGAGCCATAGTGATACTATTAAGCAACTACCGGAAGGGTTTTCTGTAATAGCCCGTACTGAGGCTATACCTGTAGCTGCATACAAAGCTAGTGCCGATTATGCGCCTAATCCTGTATATGCTATACAGTTTCATCCAGAGGTAACACATAGTACCGATGGCGGTCAGCTGCTTAAAAACTATGTAGTGGATATCTGCGGTGCAGCACAGGACTGGACTCCTGCTGCTTTCATTCATGAGACTGTTGAGCGCATTAAGCAGGATGTAGGTAATAAGAAAGTAGTAATGGCTTTGAGCGGAGGTGTCGACTCCACCGTAGCTGCTACACTTATACACCGCGCTATTGGCGACAGGTTGTTCTGCATCTTTGTAGACAATGGTCTGCTGCGCAAAAATGAATTTGAACAGGTGCTGGACGGTTATCGCCATCTGGGATTGAATACCAAAGGTATTGATGCCCGCAAGCGTTTTTATACCGAACTCGATGGCGTTTCTGACCCGGAGAAGAAACGTAAGATTATCGGTCGCCTGTTTATAGAAGTATTTAATGAAGAAGCACAGCAGCTTACTGATGTAAGCTTCCTGGGGCAGGGTACCATATATCCCGATGTGATAGAGTCTATGTCTGTTCACGGTCCTTCTGCTACTATCAAGTCGCACCATAATGTGGGTGGACTGCCGGAGAAAATGCATCTTTCGCTGGTAGAGCCGCTTCGTATGTTGTTTAAAGACGAGGTGCGCCGTGTTGGTCATGAACTGGGTATTGATGAGATATTTATCGGTCGTCATCCTTTCCCGGGTCCGGGTCTTGGCATCCGTATCCTGGGAGCAGTAACAGAAGAAAAAGTAACAATGCTGCAGGAGGCAGATGCTATATACATTCAGCATCTGCGCGATAGCGGTATGTATAAGCAGGTATGGCAGGCAGGAGCTATTCTGCTGCCGGTGCAGAGTGTAGGGGTTATGGGAGATGAGCGTACTTATGAGTTTACATGCGCGCTTCGTGCAGTTACGTCAGTAGATGGTATGACCGCCGACTGGGCACATCTCCCTTACGACCTTCTGGCACGTATCTCCAATGATATTATCAATAGGGTTAAAGGTATTAACCGTGTTGTGTATGATATCAGCAGTAAGCCTCCGGCTACTATAGAGTGGGAATAACATTATGCGATATTCAGCAGACAGTTATTTTATTATCTGAGTCACTAACAGGTTTTGTGTCTGTAACTATTACGTGTGCACGTATATGGTTACGGCTTGTGTAGCCACTCCTCTATTTCCTGCTCATTGAGTGTGTTGTAGGTAGATTTTGCAACCACCAAACCGTTATCTACCCATATGATGTAGGGGAACATACCTCCCGTATATTCCAGAAATGGAGCCCTGTGCAGGCGCATCCATGGTATATTGCCTGCTTTTGTTTCCTTCCAGAATTCTGTCAGGTCGCTGGCAATGCCACCTATGATAAGGAAGAACGGCAGGGTAGTGTCATCGTGGCGCATCAGGCTCATTTTGCGTGCTGCTATATGGCAGTGCGGGCACGATGGGCTCAGGAAGGCAATGATGTGCTTACCCTGCATCAGGTTCACCGATGGCGTATCGGGATAGGGTACCCGCAGGGCAGCAGTATCATCTTTTATGGGCTTATAAAGTGCTGTTACATCCAGCTTGTATGCCGACTTTTTCAGCCACGAGGGCTCGCCCATGCTCATGGGGTAAAGTATGAAAGGGAGTGCTATGCCGGCTACAAACAGTAGTGAGGTCACGTCCTCTGACTTTTTGAAGCTGATACCTTTATGAAACCGGATGACTATAGCCAGTAATACCAGCAATACAGCATTCTTCACCAGAGATACAGATGGGCTCATCCATATTTCATCGCCAAAGCAGCCACAGTTTATATCATTACCTGCCACAGCCCATAGCCATATCAGGTACACGCTGAGTATTACCAGTAATGCTGCCGCCGCCTTGAGTACAAAATTGCGCCTGCCAAACATGTGTAGTACTATGAGACCGCCCAGTGCTGCTTCCAGCCCTACTATAAAGCGGGCCAGCCCTGATGCCAGCACCCATGGCAGGTGCATATATTCCACTATAGTGTACTCAAATGGCTGTATGGGTAATACTTTGGTCCAGGCAGAATACAGAAAAGTGCCACCTGTTATCAGAGACAGAAGTATGAGCAGGGATTTGACAACGTAGCGCATATAGTGTGTGCAAAGTTAGCTATTCACTGTATGCCGATTTCAGTTCATTTCCTTTTCCTGAAAAGGATTTCCTGCCACGTTTCTTTTCTGCTGCCATACTTTCCAGTATATACGGCTTCATAAATTCGGCTACTGCAGTGGCACAGGGCACTACTACAGAGTTGCCAAACTGACGGTAGGCCTGTGTATCAGATACCGGTATTCTGAAGTTAGATTCCAGAGGCCCGTCAAACCCCATGAGCCTTGCACATTCTCTGGGGGTAAGGCGGCGGGGATTTTTGCCATGCTGTTTTATCAGTATTTCAGAGCCATCTTTATGATAGCGTGCCGATAGCGTGCGGGTTACATCTTTAGGGCCTGCCAAGCTGTAGCCAAAGCCATTGCCTTTTGCTGCATGTTTCTCTTTATAACGTTGCAGATAGTCCCACAGGTGGTCTGATAAGGTATAGCGTGCAGCTACCTTTCCCTTTTCCAGGTAAGGGAGTTCATCTTCTTCCAGTCCGCGGGTCTTATGTAGTATGCTTTCCAGTCTGGGGCCTTCCCGGGGTATCTGCAGCTGAGCCAGATTACATGCCACATCTTTCCTGAAGCCCGCTATGAATATACGTTCTCTGTGCTGTGGAACCCACGCCCTGCCGTCTATCACCCGGGTAGTGATGCGGTAGCCCAGTTCCTCTTCCAGTGTCTGCTTTATAATCCTGAAGGTGTTTCCCTTATCATGGCTCATAAGGTTCTTCACATTTTCCAGCAGTATGGCCGCAGGCCTGTGGTATTCAATTATCTGGGCCAGGTCAAAGAAAAGGGTACCCTGCGTGGCATCTCTGAATCCATGGTGTTTTCCCAGAGAGTTCTTTTTGGATACTCCTGCTATGGAGAACGGCTGGCAGGGAAAACCTGCTACCAGCACATCATGTGCCGGTATCTGTTTCAGTGTTGATGCATCGCGGGTATATTCCCTTATGTCTCCCGCCAGTGCATGGTCGCAGGGGAAATTTGCCTGGTAGGTGAGTCGGCTGTTTTTGTCCCATTCGCTGGTAAAAACGCATTTGCCCCCTATAGAGTCAAATGCTTTACGGAAACCACCAATACCAGCAAAGAGGTCTATGAAGGTAAATGCGGGTTCTGTATCAGGAGCAGCTACCTGCTGCTGTAGTCTTACAGTTTCCTGCAGTGCTTTGTATACCAGGTGGTAGGCTGGAGATGCCTCTGCTTCTCCCCGGCTCCAGCGGTACACTGTACGCTGGCTTATTCCGTATTTCTCAGATACCTCTGCATGAGAAAGCCCGGAGCGTTCCAGCAGCGTAGCAAATGTAGTATCTGGGACATTTTTTGACACAATGACAAAATAACGATGTAGTGACCATATTCGCAACTATGTTTTCAGAAAGGATGCTTTATCCCTATCTTTCGCCTTTCAAATCTGATAATGACTGCAAATCCTGCCTGCGCTGCCCCGGACGATATAGATATGAGCAATCCTGCTCATGTCAGGCGCATACTGCATCAGGATAAGCATACCCGCATAGAAGGGCTATGCTCAGAAGCGGCTTTTATGGAAGATGTGGTAGCTGGCAACTTGTATCCGGTTACCGGTGACTTCTGGTTTACACGCAGGGGGGAATCGTATGAAGTAACCCGGGTAGTAACAGAGCCTACCCAGCCATTTAATGAGTTGGATTACAGAATCATGGATGGCTTTGCCACACGTATACCTGTTTCTATAGCGTGGTTTGATGATGCATATGCTACCTTTTGTGGTTTTCTGCACCGTAAGGGAAACCGTTATGATACGGTAGATGGTATGGGTATGCCGTTGCGCCCCCGTCCTGCCAGCGATATAGCCGGAGAGGCGGAGCGTGACCCGGACAGACTGATGCGTGCATGTGATTATCTGGAGCAGAGAGGGTTACTGAGGTCTTCAGCCATCAAGCGGCTGTTTGCCAACTGCTGGCTGGGGGGGAGTGTATGGGATATAGACGCATTTACCATTACCCCCGGAGGTAAGGTAGTAGCGCTGGAGGTAAAGCAGAAGTTTATGACAGGTAAGGGCACATTCGGGCTGAACACGGGACAGGAGAAGCTATTCAGATTTCTTAACAGCCTGGGGATGCCGGTAGTACATATTATTCTGGAAAAGCCGGTGCATGATGTACAGGTATCAGGGGTAGATCTGCTTATTCAGGAGCGGTATAGGGTGGCAACTAAATGGTTATATACCCGCTTCTTTCCTGAGCGGCTGCAGCTGGCAGTGGCGCAGGCACCTGACTATACTTCTATATTCGGAACTTCTGGTTTGTCGTACAGCCATATAGACCGTAAGTATTTCAATACACTCAAAAGACTGGGAGTGCCGGCTACGGATGTAAGAGAAAAGCTGTTTACGGGATTAAAGTAGCCAGTCAGGCCGTCAGCATGGCTTTCCATGCTTTCATGCCACCCATGAGATTACCAAGGCGGCTATAGCCCATACTTTCCAGTCGCTGTATAGCTATAACACTTCTGATACCTTTTTCACAGTATAGCACTATATCCTCTTCGCGCGGTATTTCGTTAATTCTTGACGGTAACTCTCCCATAGGGATATGTAACCCACCTATGCTGAACTCTTCCCTTTCCCACTCTTCCCGTACATCTATAAGCATAGGCGCGCTACCCGTACTGAGTTGTTGTCTGAGTTCTTCAGGTGTTATCTGTAGCATTGGTATTATTCGGTTTCATGAGTGGTAAGCGCTCTCCACAGTTCATCTTTCAGGGCCACTAGTCCCTGGCTGGCCAGAGAAGAAATAAATACATGGGGTATGTCGGCAGGTAGTGTAGCTGCAATTTCCTGCTTTAGCTCATCGTCCAGCATCTCACTTTTGCTGACGCCTATTACCATTTTTTTGTGCAGCAGTTCGGGATTGTATTCTTCCAGCTCATGTATCAGAATATCTATCTCGGCTTTATGGTCATTACTATCGGCGGGTACCAGCAGCAGTAGTACTGAGTTACGCTCTATATGGCGCAGGAAGCGGTGCCCAAGCCCTTTACCTTCGGCAGCTCCTTCTATGATGCCTGGGAGGTCTGCCATACAGAACGACTTATTCTCTCTGTACGATACTATGCCCAGTTGGGGAGTGAGTGTGGTAAATGCGTAGTCTGCAATTTTAGGTTTTGCTGCGCTTAGTACAGACAGCAGCGTGGACTTTCCTGCATTGGGAAATCCTACAAGACCTACATCAGCCAGTATTTTCAGTTCCAGTACTTTCCAGCCCTCACTACCCATTTCACCGGGCTGTGCATAGTCAGGGGTCTGGTTTGTAGGGGTGGCAAAGTTGGCATTTCCCAGTCCGCCTCTGCCACCTCTAATCCAGATTATTTCCTGACCGTCTTCCAGTATTTCGGCTTCCTGCTCGCCGGTTTCCATATCCCGCGTTACAGTTCCCAGCGGTACTTCCAGTATTATATCTGCGCCATCATGTCCTGTGCGGTTATTCTTGGAGCCATTTTCTCCATCTTTAGCCAGCACGTTTTTATGATAGCGCATGTGCAACAGCGTCCATAGCTGCGCATTGCCACGTAGCTTTATATGGCCGCCCCTGCCACCATTGCCGCCGTCAGGGCCCGCCTTAGCGTCCATCTTGTTGCGTTCAAAGTGCACACTCCCTGCTCCGCCCTTGCCAGAGCGGCAGAAGATGCGGATATGATCAACAAAATTGCCCCTTTCCACTATGCTACCGGTAACAGATACTTATTAATATGTTTTGTAAGCAGCTGGAATGTCTGGTCTATAGTATTATTACCAGGTACACGTTCCAGCTTTCCCTGACCATTGTAGTATTTTGCTACAGGCTCAGTCTTTGCATGATATTCTTTGATGCGTTTTGTGATAACTTCCTCATTGTCATCACTGCGGCCAGAGGTGATGCCCCTGTTTACAAGACGGGTAATAAGGTCATTTTCAGGAACTTCCAGTGCCAGCACCAGATGTATTGTTGTGTTTTTGAATTCAAGCAGCTTGTCAAGCGCTTCTGCCTGATTGCTGGTGCGGGGAAATCCATCGAATATGAACCCACGGGCATCCGGAGATGCATCTATCTTGCCGCTTATCATTCCTATGACAACCTCATCGGGTACCAGCATACCCTGATCCATGAATTTTTTTGCTTCTATACCCAGAGGGGTGTGCCTGCTTACCTCATCCCTCAGAAGGTCTCCTGTAGAGATATGCTGTAACTGATATGTGCTTACTATCTTTTCTGACTGTGTACCTTTCCCACTGCCCGGAGGTCCGAACAATATTAAATTAAACATGAACTTTTTATGGTTGATATGTTGCAAAAGTAACTATACTTGACGAATAGTCAGTAACTATTTCGGTAAATGGTATATATGGCTGCTGATGTAAATGCCCCGTAAATCCGCTACAGGCTTTACGGGGCATGCATTTAATGTTATACTTTATTAGCTGTTTGAGCTGTCTGATTTACGTGGATTACGGTCCAGAACTTCGTCTACCATACCGTATTCTTTGGCCTCATGAGCAGTCATCCAGTAGTCGCGGTCACTATCTTTTTCCACTTTACTCATCTTTTGTCCTGAGTGCAGCGCTATTATTTCGTAGAGCTCTTTTTTAAGCTTACCTATTTCACGTGCCGTGATTTCTATATCGCTGGCCTGACCTTCAGCACCACCCAATGGCTGGTGTATCATAATGCGGCTATGCTTCAATGCCGTTCTTTTGCCTTTACTACCGGCACACATAAGTACAGCGGCCATTGATGCTGCAATACCTGTACATATAGTAGATACATCTGGATTAATAATCTGCATTGTGTCATATATGCCAAGGCCTGCATACACACTACCTCCCGGACTGTTCAGATACATCTGTATATCACGGGTTCTGTCTGTACTCTCCAGAAACAATAACTGTGCTGTAACAATGTTGGCAACGTAGTCGTTGATAGGCTCACCCAAAAAGATGATGCGGTCCATCATCAGGCGCGAGAATACGTCCATGGATGCAACATTCATGGGACGCTCTTCTATGATATAAGGGGTGAGACCCTGAGGTACTTTCAGCGACGATGTATAGCTGTCTACAGTCAGACTGCTTATGCCATGATGCTTAATAGCATATTTGCGAAATTCGTTCTGATTCATTTATCTCTTCGTTTGTTATTTTATAAGATTAGCAAAATCCAAACCACTTTCTAAAGATAAGCCATTACGTCATATTAAAGCACATAATGGCATTAGGCAGACCATGATGTGACAGCATAGACCTGATGGTAATAATTATACACATCGTATAGAGCCCCGGTGAAAAGTAGAATGGGGGTAATACACTTATTGCATCGGGAGGGATGCTAGCGCCATTTATAAAATACCTCTGGTACCGCTGCATCTATGGCAGATAGTACATCTTCTGGCAACGGGCCCAGATTTAACGCCATTACGGCATCATTGGCCTGCTTTTCTGTTTTTATTCCGGGAATAGCTAATGTGCTGTATGGATTTGATAGCTGAAACCGTAGTGCACTGACTGTAATACCTCCTGGCAGGTCATTAAGAAAAGCAAGTTTGTGCACTGACTCTGAAACCCAGGTTGTCTGCTCATCAGAAAAAACACTACGGATGTCATCTCCGGGGAATGTTCGTTTGCCCGCCAGTGTTTTGGGCGAAAGGAATCCTGAAGCAAGAGGCACTCTGCAGATGAATGTATAATCAGAATACATGTCATTGCTGAACGATGCTGCATATCTGCGGTCCAATGGGTTGTAAACAGCTTCAATTACAGACCCGAATCCCTGTTTCAGCACATTCTCCACACCACGCATAGTACGGCAGCTAACACCATATGAAAGAATTTTCCCTGTCTCTTTCAGTTTTTCAAACTGGCTGATATCTAAATCGGAATAATTGAAATCGTCTGGCGGATTGTGCAACAGTATTACTCCCAGCTGTTCTATATTCAGTCTTCTGAGGCTGTCATCTACATTTACCAGCATATTACCAGCCGAGTAGTCGTCTTCATCAGTGCCGGGGCGTGTTGCATATTTTGTACAAATCATTGGCATGGCCTGTTTTTGTGCAGGCCATGCCCTAAGTGCCTCTCCCAATACTATTTCTGATTTGCCATTGTTATAGCCACTGGCAGTATCGAAGAAGTTTATTCCATGCTCCAGTGCCTTATGTACTGCACGTATTGATTCTGCATCATTTACAGCACCGTATCCGTTAGGTTTTCCGGATGGTGATGTGTAGGAGCCAGCCATTTGCCAGCATCCAAATCCTATACGCGTTACTTCGTGGCCTGAAACATTGATAGTATTATTCATTAGTTGAAGTTGAAGCCGCCTTTGATAAGAGTGCGTGCACCGTAGAAAGAATTGCGGCCATGGAGTGTGCGGTCGTCCTGAAAAAATGCGGCATCTCCCGGCTTCAGATACACTGGAGTAAGTAAACCTCCTGCTACAACTTTATCTTCCAGAAAACGGTGAAACTGCTCACACATTTCTATCGTTTCCGGTTTATTGTCTGGCAATACACGATAATAGTTCCAGTTAAGTTTTATGCCCCGGTCATCTCTGTCAATGATGAGGCGCTGTTTCCGTTGATTTTCGCCTTTTCCAAAGTCCACAACAACTGTACACAGTTTCTGATATAATTCCGGCTCATATTTTTCCAGTATGTATATCAGGTCGTCTGAATCAATAAACGTCGTTGCCCCTCCTATTTCTGCATTTTCTGTGCAGAAGAAAAAGTTTACATCAAGCTCCGTGTTCATGTATGCGCCATCTGTATGTAATGGCTGGCGTGTATTTGAATGGCGGAATGTAAATTCGTTTGCCTTATCATAACGGATATCTGTCCAGCGCTCATTAATATTAGAGTTGCCGGTATTGATATCTTCATCAACATTCACAATCTCTCCCATTTTATCAGTTAGGTCAGAGTAGAATGTTTTGGTATCTATCGTTTCCGGGACATCTTTAAGATGTACGATTTTATATTTTTTCAGTGTGTCTTTTAGCGTTTCGGTAAATTCAGCTGTATCTGAATAATTTACTACTTTAAGAAAATACTGATTCATAATTTTTTTTTTAATGACGCTGCAAAGCTAGATGTTTACTTTTCCGCTAATGCTAATTTAGGTCAGTTCTGCTGCGCTTTTTTATCATTTTTGGTAGAAATATTTTTCTTCATTCAATACTTTCCATCTCCGTAGCATACCGGTTACTTCTCTTGACTCTTTGTAATCTGTTATTTTAAACCACGACATAACGGGGCATTGCTCATCCAGCACAACAATTTTTTCTTTTGACGCCGCTATTTTTTTTATTGCTTCCCGCTCACAGGAGTTGTCAGGGACTCCATTGAAATTGGTAACGGCCAGATGAGCCAGTACTGCGGCAAGACTGATGTGGTATAAATATTTATACCCGGGACGTAACATCTTAATTACGTGTACTGTAGTCATTATCCAGTATAGAACAATGCAAACTGAAACCGGAGCATATAAGTCTCTACGAACAATGTTGGGACGATAAAACCGGTATCCACCTAAGGGTAAAGCAAGGGTGTATATGGTGATAAATGCAAGAATTGCCAATGAAAACCGGATAATTCTACGCGTCTGTTGGTCCTTAATATTGCGCCACATCAGGGCAATATTTACAAGACATAGCGCTACAATCAGGTATACTCCTTTAACAGAGAAGTATTCTATTACACCCAATGGTAGTCTCTTGTATCGTTCTGCAAGGCTTATTTGTTTTGAAAGGCTTTCCAGATTGAACTTACCAATGTAGTAGCAGTAAATAGAAGTGATAACTACAATTGCTGTTAATGCTATATATGATAAAGGGATACGTTTTAAGGATAGGACTAGCCTCTTGAAAAAGTTGATTTCTCCTGCTGTGTTTTTATAGTTATGTATAAAAAGAGAAAACAGAAAAAGAGCCAGCCATATGCATATAAGGGGGCCGGAAAGTGGACCATTCAAACCGTTATAAGCACCCAAAATACTTAGCCAGAGCAATGTCATTTTGCTAAATTTTTGTGGGGCATCATGGAACCAGAAACGAAAAAATGGTACAAAAAACAAGAAAATAAGCAGGTTAGGATAACTGTATCCAAAAATAATAACAAGCATTGGGTCGACTATGGCCATACCCCAGCTGTAACCGCCAGACTGTAATGCTGCAGCCCCGATGATGGCAGCAATCTGGAAATACCGGTTAGTGAATTTGAATTGTCCACTTGCTGCGTATGCGAATGCAAAAATATAGCCCAGCTTAACAAGTGAGGTGAAAAATGCAGCAGATGCATATACACTATCCAGCGGAGATAGAAATGTACGCATTAGTGTGGGTATTGATGTAAACCACGTCTGCAATGTTTGATGGCCCAGATAACAATTAGTGCCACAGTAACTGGCGCCATGCAAAAAAACACTGATACCGAAAGGGTCTTTTAATACATTTTCATATAGTTTGTGAGGGTATAGCAATATTACCAGATCACCATCAATAGGGTTTCTAAACTGATAATAAAAACTATAAGTAACATTTATAGCTATGAGTAATAAAGCAAAAATTGCAAACAGCGCCTTTCTTTCTTTCATTCTGTACATCTGATTACATGGCTTTTACAACAAGACAATGCTCTCAATAGTTAACCGGCATGATTAATATTCAGATAGAGCTGCGCTGATTTTTTTTGATTCTGAATAATATGTATTTAGTTTAATAGTATTTGTTCCATTAACCTTTTCTATAAAGCAAACCATGCCAAAATTGCTGTTAATTTTTGATTTTACGTTCATAATATCAGACCTGTGAATAACCACATTTTTATTCCAGGGGATAAAAGAGCTAATTGTAATATTTTGATCAGTTATTTCTACAAATTGATATCTGTTTTTGTAGAATTGCAATCCATATAGCAAACAGATAGCATTGAAGGCCGCCCAAATATATAAATGTCCGATTATGATTTTGGTAAGAAGTAGTGCAGTGAAAAGTATAATGGTTGTAATGACGGCACTCATTTTCCCATATCTGACTGTCATATCTTGTAAATGTATAAGCAAAATTATAACAAAATAGTTGATTAGGTTTTAAGGGAATCAACTAATTTTGTTTTCAAAGTTGTTTGAAAATGGCACGTATATTGTTTCTTGTTTCTATGTTGTTTTTTGTTGTATTAACCACATCTTGTCAAAGAAAAGAATATACATGTTATTGTCAGGTAACTGATCAGGGTTATCCTCAGGAAGAAAGAAATCCTTTAGGACTTATTTCAAACAATAAAGCGCAGAAAAAGTGTAACGATTATCAGGAATCAAGGACCAATGATTTTCGCGGCACTACCAAACAGATACGCTGTAAAGTAATCAACGATTAGTTCTGTATTATTTCATAGGCTCATCGGCTGCCAGTGTAAATTCTCTTTCCACAGCTGTATGCATGCCATCTACCTGCTTACCATTCTGGTCGGTGAGGGTTATAGTTATTTTGTTTTTACCCATAGGTAAGCCTGTTACAAATTTAGGCTCCCATTTATCCAGTGACATAGATACGGTCTCTCCGGTGGCGGGGGCTATGGTTGCAGTTACTTTATAACCGTCAGGAGATAGCTGGCAGTTCCATACATAATAATCCAGCAGCACATTGGCAGTATCAGCACCCAGATAATCTCCCTTTGGCCTGCTGTAGAATACCATAGGTGTAGCAGGGTCATCCATTTTTACGTATTTACCTTTCTCGTCTATCTTAAAGTGGAGCACTACAGCAGCACCGGCCGACTTGACAGATTCATGGTAGGAGCGGGATAGGAATGCCATAAGATAATGCTCCGTATTGTTAGCTAATGTAATGTCATTCTGAGGCTCATATAATGCCTTATATGGTGCATTGTCCATAATGAAATGGATATGCTGTCCCTGACCGGAGTTGTTACACATTTTTGTGCCGTTGTCAGCGGTTTGTGCTTTCAGCTCATAGTTGGCAACATCAAAATCGAAATGCAGCTTTGCAGAGTCTTTGCCTACCGGTTGTGACTTTACTGCCCTTATTTTCAGTGATGCTCCGTCATATTCAGGAGATGTGCTTACGGCGGTAAGTTGTGGTCCTGTTTTTACCGTTTCGGCTGGGGCGGTTGTCTCAGCGTTTTCAGATTCGGCATTTTCATTGCATGCACTGAACGTGCCTGCTACAATGACAGATAACATCAACAGAGAAAAGCGTTTCATAAGCATTCGTTTCTACAAAGTTATACCAATGACATTATAAAACCCTGCCCTGGCCGTTTAGTTTGGATGTAGACTGTATATTTGCCAAAAATGTTATTTATGTGGTTACGTAATTGTTGTATTGCTATAATGATGCTACTTGTTTTTGCTTCCTGCCATAATAAGTTACACAAGCGGCATGTTCGTACCAAACATAAGTTTACAACAGAGGAGTATGTTGCCACATATCATAAAGTGGCACGTAAGCAGATGAGAAAGTATGGTATTCCTGCCAGCATTACACTTGCCCAGGGTATACTGGAGTCGGGCAACGGCAATAGTGAGGTGGCACGAAAAGCGAACAATCATTTTGGTATAAAATGTAGCCGTGGCTGGGATGGTAATACTTATTATGCGAAAGATGACCGTCCTAACGAATGCTTCAGGAAGTACAAACATGCGGCTGAGTGTTTTGAAGATCACTCCCGTTTTCTGGCCAGGGAAAAAAGATACAGTAGTTTATTCAGGCTCAGCAGTGATGATTATAAAGGATGGGCAACGGGGCTACGTGAAGCAGGGTATGCTACTAATTCAAAATACCATAAGCTGCTTATCAGTATCATAGAGAAGCACAAGCTGTATGAGTATGACTAGTCGGCAGATGTAGTAAATGTGCGGCCTTCAATTTTTTCTACGGCAGCTATGAAAGCAGGCTGCAGTAATGTTTTCTGGTTTACATTAAAGTCATAGGTTACAATCACATCATGTGCTTCTGCACATACTTCACTATGTTCATTAAGAACGCGGTGGTGTATGCCAAAACTGGTGGTTTTCATGAATTCCATGCGCGACTCTACAATAATATAACCCGGATAAAAGAGTGGTTTAATGAACTGACAACCAGTAGATAAGAGTATAGGGCCTATTTTAGTTTCAGTGAAACTGGCGGCAACACCTGTAAGCTCCCAGTAATGCACACGTGCAGCCTGTATGTATTTGAAGTAAGCTACATTATTTACATGGCCAAAAAGGTCCATTTCACTCCAGTCTATGCGAAGAGATAGTTTTACAGGAAAGTTTTGCATGGCTAAACCGTGATGAATATTACCAAAAGTAAGAATAACAGCGGCGTCGCTATAATATTCCGGTTTACTTTTATAGCTTTGGATGAAAATAAATACCACCGTCTATGAAAAGAGTGCTGCTCTTCATAATGCTTTTATCTGCCGGTAACGTTGTACTGGCACAGCACGATGTATTTATGCAGATGCTGGAGAATAAAAAAATCTGCAATAAAGAAGATATGCTTACATATTTTCTTCAGACGAATTCATTTCAGCGCAGGGCAAACAGTTATTATCATCATTATTATGCTAATAAAGAGCTTTTTACAACTACCATTGTAAACGATAATGAGTGTTATATCACTTATCAGACGGATAATGTGCGCGACTATAATGCAATAAAGAAAGATATCACAGCTACATACCCCAGGGAGCTGGCGGCCGATAAGTCGCCCAGCTATATATGTAACAGGGGTAGGGTAAAGGACGTGCAGATTATATTCAAAGGTTATTCTGAAACGGCAAAAGTGTACGAAATACTTGTCTATCAGAATCCTGTTCAGCACGAGCTTCCTTACAACCAGTCTGACAGGGTACGGGTAGGACGATAAGAGCCCGTCAGAAACCGAATTGTACGCTACCGAATATACCGAAGTAACGCCATTTGGCTTCACTGGTCAGCGGCTTTGGAGTGACTCTCCATACAAAATCTATACGGCCCACCTGCAATATATTAGATACTCCGGTACCCAGTTCCAGATAAGGAGAGCCTTTAAGCGTGCGGAAGGGATACCCTTTTTCCAGGTTTAGTCTTTGATTCTCGTCACTTAGTTTGCCCACAACTCCTTTTGCTGTCCAGAACTGGCGGAACTTGAGTTTCTTAAGCAGGGGTATTCTGTTGAAAATACCACCGCCCAGGTTGTGCTCCAGATTAAAGCCAGTGTACTCATCGCTGAGGAACTCATAATTGTTCATCATCTGAAATGCATACCGGTTGTAATAATAGTATTCATTGCCTGGGTGTATTTCCAGTAGTGGGTATGGAAGTACGCCAAAGTATTTGCCTGCAAAGACATTGTAATAAATGGTGCCAAATGGAGGGATGTAGTTATTGCCAGCTACAGACATACGTACTTTCTGGTAGTCATATGCGCCATCAAGAACGCCCTTGATACCTGTAGTAAATGAGAGATTAACAGCAGGGTATTTACTACGTACCACTACACGGGAAAACTGACCTTCTACATACTTTTCTTTGTAGGCAAACCGTAGCTCCACACCAGCTTCACTGCTTATTACCTGATTGGTGTAGGCTCCATGCTGATTCAGGAATATTTCTTTATCCGGCAGCGGCTGGTATGGTGTAAAGCCACGATGCTCCAGTATTATTTTGTGGCTCAGTCCGATGAAATATTGTTTATAAAACTCCAGCCGGGAATCGTCTGTAAATGCCAGCTTCCAGGGTACTCCATATTTTCTGAAGAAGGTGCTGAATATATTGTCAGCTCCCAGCTGGTCATAATAGTTGGTAGCCTGGCTTACATCATGTACGTGCAGGCCATATATATAGGTCCATGGCGTGCGGTTTATCATCCATTTACCAGTAAATCCATATTTAAACTTTTCATCCCTCAGTCCGTAAGCGCCATAGGCAGTAAACTGCAGATTCTTCAGCTTGCGGGGAGTGCCTACAGTCAGACGGAAACGGCTTCCCTCCACCGTATTACGGCTGTAGATGTTATAATAAGGGCCTAGCTGTATGGGGCCTACATCTTTTACGCCCGATGCAATGAATGTGATAAGGTTTTTATATACAGTTGTAATAGGCATCTGATTAATGGTATCTACCATTTTGTAGATAGCAGCTTCATTTTTGGTGAGCGTATCCGGTCTGTTTCTGGCCCACCAGTCGTCCGACATATATTTGGCAGAGTCCAGTTTTATGACATCCTGTTTTATTTTCGGGTCATCCAGCATCTGGTCGGTAGAATCGTTATTGATGCGTATGTGATGATAGGTAGTTGTTTTCCGGCCTATCATTCCCGGTAGCTTTTTAGAGTTATAGGCAGTGAACCCGGCTACAAACTTATCCTTTACACAAAACCATACACTGTCTATAGGGGCAAATTCCTGATATAGTGCTACATTCTCCAGCCAGTTTACATTTACGTCCTTACCTACTTCCATACTTATACGCTGTATGGCATAGACAGAGTCCACCACCCAAAAGTCGCCAGTAAAGCAGTTTTCCGCCGGGCGTTTTGGGGTGTACTGTACCAGTATTATGTTGTGTCCGTATGCTACCTGTGTATCCTTTATCTTGTATTTATAAAACAGTAGCCCTTCATCACTGATGGGGCTTACAAACTTCTTGTCAAATACGGGTACATAGCTTTTATAGATGTTCAGATTCTGATGGAACGTTCCCAGAAATTTGATTACGTTTTCATTGTTTACGCCCTTCACCATACTGGCTTTTATCACCTCTCTTGTCTTTTTGGGCTTACGCCTGAAGTAGTAGTCAGAAAGGGTCTCGGTAAGGTATAGGGGCAGGTATGGTTTTGTTTCTGAAACGGTATCCAGATTGTTGTAAATGAATGCGTAATTTTTTAGCAGCGGTATCTTTTCAAACTGAGATTTGGTAAGCCGCTGCAGGTCGGCCTCAAGGCGGTTGTAAGCCTCGTAACTATAGTTTTCGGCCCTGTCGGGATCGTTATTGGGTTTGTTTTCTATAATCTTCCGCATGAGTACTACCGCAGGGTCTTCTCCCGCATGTATTGTGAACTCATCCAGTGAATGTACTGAGCGGCTTAGCTCTATGATGTAGTTGTATTCTTTCTTTTCTTTATGCAGTATTCGTTTATTGGGTTTATAGCCCACAGCTTCTATACGCATAGTATCAGAGGGTAGTGAGGGGAATCTTAAGATAAAGTTTCCATCCAGGTCGGCTACGGCACCAGTACTTGTACCATAGAAGAATATGGTAGCAAAAGGTATACCCTCTCCGGTAGCGGCATCTGCTACTTTGCCGTATATCACATAGCCACTCTTTTTTTTAGGTTTTTCTGTAGGGGTATTTTCTGTTATGTCAGGCAAGTAAAAGTCAGCCGTATCAATGACAACAGGAGGCTTAATGGTAGCCGTATCCTTCTGACGTACTGTATCAGTAGTTTGCCCCCAGGACCCAATGCCTGTAAGTAGTATGCAGATAGTGAGTACGGCTTGCTTAATATTCATGTTTATAGTACCCGAAAAAAACAGCAATGTAGTGAAATACGGGAATTTTATCGAATAGTGCAAATGACCTATATAGAAGGTATATACGAAAGAAAGCATCGGAAGGATGTAGATGTACATTTTTGACATTTGGCTCAAAACCCTTTACTTTCGAGGAAAATTTGGCTTGCTGATGCACATTGCACAACAGATATTATTTATAGTATGCGCCGCTGCAGCTGTATTCTTTTTTACTAAGAAGGTGAAAGAGTTGCGTCGCAACATCCTGCTGGGTCGTGATGAAGATATTTCAGACAATAAAGATCAGCGCTGGCGCAACATGATTTTACTGGCCCTGGGGCAGAAAAAGATGTTTAAAAAACCGGTACCGGCTTTTTTACATCTTGCCGTTTATGCCGGTTTTATCATTATAAACATTGAGATACTGGAGATATTTATTGATGGTATCACGGGGGCTCACAGAATATTTGCTCCGGTATTGGGAGGCTTGTATTCCTTTCTCGTGGGCTTTTTTGAGGTGCTTGCCCTGCTGGTGCTCATTGGCTGTGTAGTATTCCTTATTCGCCGCAATGTACTGAAGGTGCGTCGCCTCAACATGCCGGAGCTGAAAGGATGGCCGGGTAACGATGCCAATCTTATCCTCATCACAGAGGTCGTTCTTATGTCGTTTTTCCTCATCATGAATGCTGCCGACCTCAATCTGCAGCAGATGGGGGGCGAGCATTATACGCGCACAGAACCCTTCTGGATATCACAGCATCTTATGGGGCTGTTCTCAGGCATGTCTGAGGGAAGTCTTGTAGCGCTGGAGCGTACCTGCTGGTGGCTGCATATAATAGGTGTGCTGTTATTCCTTAACTATCTGCCGTACTCCAAGCACCTGCACATAATACTGGCATTCCCTAATGCCTATTATGCTAAACTGGTACCTCAGGGCGAGGTGAAGAATATGCAGGAGATACAAAACGAGGTGCTGTATATGATGGAGCCTGATAAGGCCCCTGCCGATGCAGCTGCGCCTACACGTTTTGGTGCAAAGGATGTTATGGACCTGAGCTGGAAAAACCTGCTTGATGCATACTCCTGTACAGAATGTGGCCGATGCTCTGCATCCTGTCCGGCCAATATGACGGGTAAAAAATTATCGCCACGTAAGATAATGATGGATACGCGCGACAGGCTGGAGGAAGTAGGTAAAAACATCAATGAGAACGGTGAGTTTAAGGAAGATGGGAAGTCGCTGTTACATGACTATATATCAGTAGAAGAGTTGCGTGCCTGTACCACTTGTCAGGCATGTGTGGAAGCATGTCCCGTTACCATTGATCCGCTGGACATTATCATGCAGCTGCGCCGCAATCTGATAATGGAAGAAAGTAGTGCACCGCAGGAGTGGAACCTTATGTTTGGTAATGTGGAGAATAATATGGCCCCATGGAAATTCAGTCCTGACGACAGGGATGCATGGGTTAACGATGTGAACTGACAGACAGCAGCAGGCAGATAATAGTAGGTATCCGATATTAAATAGAAAGTCATCTCGGTAATATGCAGGTAAAAAGTATGGCAGAATATGCCGCGAATGGAGAAACACCGGAAGTACTGTTCTGGGTAGGTTGTGCAGGCTCTTTCGACCAGCGTGCTCAGCGTATCACAAAGGCATTTGTACAGATACTGGATAAGGTAGGTATAAAGTTTGCCATACTGGGCAAGGAAGAAATGTGTACCGGCGACCCTGCACGCAGGGCAGGTAATGAATTCCTGTTTCAGATGATGGCATATAACAACATTAATACCCTCAATGCATACGGCATAAAGAAGGTAGTAACCATATGCCCTCACTGTTTCAACGTATTTAAGAATGAATATCCTAAACTGGGAGGCAACTATGAAGTAATGCATCATACCACCTTCCTGCAGCAACTTATCAATGACGGTAAGGTGGTGCTGAAAGACGGCGGCGCATTCAAGGGTAAGAAGATTACCTACCATGATAGCTGCTATCTGGGGCGTGGTAATGGTATTTATGAGGCGCCACGTGAGGTGCTGCAGGCATTTGATACCGAGCTGGTAGAGATGAAGCGCTGCCGTAGCAATGGTATGTGCTGCGGAGCCGGTGGTGCGCAGATGTTTAAGGAAGAAGAGCAGGGTACTACCCGTGTCAATTTTGACAGGGCTGAGCAGGCGCTGGAAACGGGTGCTACGGTCATAGCGGCCAACTGTCCCTTCTGTACTACCATGCTGATGGATGGCGTGAAGAACAAGGAAAAAGAAGACAGCGTAAAAGTGCTGGATATAGCTGAGATGGTAGCTATGTCGCTGTAGCGCTGTATTTGTGAATACTATCTGAAATATTACACCTCTGCCGGATTGGATGCCTGCAGAGGTGTAACTTTATATGGTAAAAGATAAACGGTATGAAGAATAAAACATTGGTTCTGGGTGCATCTGAAAATCCGGCACGCTACAGTAACATGGCTATACTACGGCTGCAGCAGCATGGACATGATATAGTAGCGCTGGGCCGTAAGGCCGGCGCTGTGGCAGGAGTAGATATAGTTACAGCACCGCCGGAAACAGAGGAGATAGATACCGTTACTATGTACGTAAATCCCGACCATCAGAAGGAGTACTACGACTACATTATGTCATTAAAGCCGCGCCGCATCATCTTCAACCCGGGTACAGAGAACGAAGAGCTGGAAGAGCTGGCTACCGCCAATGGCATAAAGGTGATGGAAGCCTGCACGCTGGTGCTGCTAGGCACCGGGCAGTATTGATATTTCGTAAACGCCTGCAAAGACCAGTCTGCTTTTTTACGTCTTTGTATATAGACAAATCTGTGAGCTATGTCCCGGAAATCCATCCAACTATCCATACCCAGTCCCTGCCATGAGGACTGGGATAAGATGACACCCTGTGCACAGGGCCGCCATTGCACCCATTGTAGCAAGACCGTCATAGACTTCACTGCATGGAGCGATACTGCGCTTTATGCGTTCTTTACAAAGAAGCAGGGGCATGTCTGTGGTCGCTTTCTTTCCACCCAGTTGAATCGCCCTATTCATATTCCCCCACAACCTCACAGCAGGCTTTACCGCATGGCGATAGCTATGGGGCTTACGCTCATTTTTGCGCAGGGTACTGATATATATGCTCAAAGTCCGGTAGCACAGACGGTCAGGGTACGGTCGGAGGCAGTTGTAGTTCAGCTCAGGGACGAAGTTGTAGGTATTAGAGGTAATGTATCAGACGAACACAGAATCCCCATCATCGGTGCTACTGTATTGGTGTTGCAGACTGGTGTTGTAAAGGGAAGTGCCATTACCGATTTTGATGGTAATTACATCATAAAACCATTAGACTCCGGTAAGTATGAGTTGAGTGTGCAATATGAAAAGCGCACATTTAAGATAACCGATGTTAATGTTGCGCTGTCTGGTCTTGCTATCAATGTAATATTGGGTGAGAACATAGATTCTACCATGATAATTCCGTTTGCATCTTTACCTAAGATGCAACAGGGTGTGCGCTTGGTTATGCCAGAAGAAATTACGACAATAGCGACAGGTGCTCCAATGATATCGAATTTATTTGTCCCTCAATATCCTAACTATCAGCACCTAAATTTCAAAACTGATAGCACAACAAAGAAGTCGGCTAAATAACATGTGTCATTTATCGCTGATTGCGCCATAACCCCATAGAAAATACCCTGAACACAAAATCCATCCAGCTATCTATCCCCACTCCCTGCCATGAGGACTGGAACAAGATGACACCCAGCGAACAGGGCCGCCATTGCACCCATTGTAGCAAGACCGTCATAGACTTCACTGCATGGAGCGATACTGCGCTTTATGCGTTCTTTACAAAGAAGCAGGAGCATGTATGTGGCCGCTTTCTTTCCACCCAGTTGAATCGCCCTATTCATATTCCCCCACAACCGCACGGCAGGCTTTACCGCATGGTAATAGCTATGGGGCTTGTGCTCATTTTTGTACAGGGAACGGATGCGTATGCACAAGCGCGCGCACCTTTAATTGAACAGCCAACAACTACCGAAACACTTCCTAAGCGAAACGCAGATACCACATGCCAGGGTTTCATAAAAGGTGTTGTGTTGGATGAAAAGAAAGTACCCATTATTGGAGCTACTGTTAGTCTGAGCAAAGGAAGTTCAGTTGTCGCTGAAGTGATTACAGATCTTGAGGGGGCATACTTTTTCGGAGCATTGAAAGGCGGTAAGTATATATTGCATGTTCGTTATTTAGGCTACAGCCCGGTTACTGTAAAGGGTCTCAAAATTCATAGCGTTAAGTTGGAGGGAATTACAAGAGACATTGAGTTAACTCCATCAATTCTTGGAATGTTTGAGACTATGATTCATGAATATCATCCTGACCCTCCCGGTACTCATACTTTCAAGCGTCAGGACATCAATCGCATGCCCATTCGCTGATAGAATTTCGGTGTATGCTGCAAGTGCTTTGTGATGTTTGATTTTGAGTAGTGGATAACTGTGAATAGCTGTTGTGTAGAAACAAGAGGATGTCGTAACTGAATGTGATTCATTTTCTGTTTTCCTTACACCAGATTGTAATGAGGGTAGTATGCTGCAATGCGTGAAGTAATAGTAATGATGCAGTGTGGTAAACGAAAATGGTATGGGCTGAAATACGCTCCTGTAGCGGCTTACAGAGTATAAAAGAAAAAGTCCGGCGAGGTTGTGGGCTGCCGGACTTTTATAAAGGATGGGTTAGTAAGCACAATCCTTACACAATATTAAAGAGAATATCCGACTACAAAAAAATAATTCAATGAGCTTGCGAAAGATGTTGACACGTTATCCACAATGTGCTCTTTTATTCATGATAGCTATGTGATTTTACAGAAGATTTTTTACGACTGTTTTTTGTGTTGTGAATGTGTAATGATGTGTCTTTTTTTTGTTGCTGATTTATCAGGTAACAGAGTGTAGTCATGGTGAGCTTTAGCATGGTGCGGGGTACTTTCCTTACCTTAGCATTATGCCAGAAAAGAAACTCTTCCTGCTCGATGCGTATGCACTTATCTTCCGTGCGTATTATGCGCTTATCCGCAATCCGCGTGTTACTACAAAAGGTAAGAACACGAATGCGCAATTCGGATTTACTTCCACACTTTTTGATCTTATCAATAAAGAAAAGCCTACACACCTTGCAGTAGTATTTGATACTGCTGCGCCTACAGAACGGCATACAGACTTTGCCGACTATAAGGCCAACCGACAGGAAACACCGGAAGACCTGCGCGCTGCTGTGCCGGATATACAGCGTATAATAAAAGGGTTCAATCTCCCCTGTCTGGAGCTGGATGGTTATGAGGCTGATGATATAATAGGTACACTGGCGCTGGAGGCTGCAGCGCTTGGGTATACCGTATATATGGTAACACCCGATAAGGATTATGGACAGGTGGTGCGCGATAATGTATTTATATACAAACCGGCATCGGGCGGTGGTGATGTGGAGATACTGGGGCCTGAGCAGGTATGTGCCAAATGGAACATAAAGCGGGTAGAGCAGGTAATAGATATGCTGGGGCTTATGGGGGATGCGGTAGATAATATACCGGGCATACCCGGGGTAGGAGAGAAAACGGCTGCAAAACTGCTGGCAGAGTATGATACTATAGAGAATATACTGGACAATGCCGATAAACTGAAAGGGGCCATGGGCGAGAAGGTGCGCAATGGCAGAGATATGGCGCTGATGTCTAAAAAGCTGGCTACTATTATTACAGATGTACCTATTGCATTTCATGAGGAAGATTTCAGAGTGAAGGAGAAGAATGAGGAGGTGCTGAAAGAGGTATTCAGCGAGCTGGAGTTTCGCGCGCTGAGCAAGCGCATATTTGGCGACCCGGCAGCGCAGCCTGTAGCGTTGGATCTCTTTGGTAATGCTGTGCCGCAGAAGAGCACACCTACGGTAAGAGAGAACCCTGCTGCTGTACCAGTAAAAGATGAAACGAGTGAAGGACAGACAGAGAGTGGTAACTATGCTACGATAACCAGCACGCCACATGATTATAAGCTGGTAACAAACGAGGCCGATACAGACGCGCTGATAGCGCTGCTCATGACAAAGAATGAAGTAGCGTTTGATACGGAGACAACCGGTATAGATGCCAACCTTGCTGAGCTGGTAGGTATGAGTTTCAGCTTTGAGAAGGGTAGCGGATACTTTGTAGCAGTACCTGCTGTGCGCGAGGAAGTACTGGCTATACTGGAAAAGTTCAGGCCCCTCTTTGGCAGAGAAGATATACTGTGGGTGGGGCAGAATATAAAGTATGATATGCTGGTGCTGAAGTGGTATGGCCATGAGCTGAAGGGGAGGATATATGATACCATGCTGGCCCATTATGTTATAGACCCGGACGGTAAGCGTAGTATGGATATGATGAGCATCAAGTATCTGAACTATGAGCCGGTGTCTATAGAAACCCTGATAGGTAAGAAAGGGAAGGGGCAGCTCTCTATGAGGGACGTACCTGTAGCGCAGGTGAAGGAATATGCCGCTGAAGATGCGGATGTAACCCTGCAGCTGAGAACGGCTTTTGAGCCACTGCTGGGGCAGAATGAAGTACGGGATGTATTTGAGCGGATAGAGAATCCGCTGGTGCCGGTGCTGGTAGATATGGAGTATGCAGGGGTAGGGCTGGATGTGCCTTTTCTGCAGCAATACTCGGCAGAGCTGGGTAAGGAAATAGCACAGGCCGAGGAGAATATATACAACCATGCCGGTGTAAAATTCAACATAGGCTCGCCGAAGCAACTGGGTGAAATACTCTTTGAGCATCTGAAGATAGATGCCGGACAGAAGAAGACAAAGACCGGACAATATGCTACCGGCGAGGAGGTGCTGCAGAAGCTGCGCAGCAAACACCAGATAGTAGAAGACATACTGGCATACCGGGAACTTACCAAGCTGAAAAGTACTTATGTGGACTCGCTGCCGGGACTGATAAATCCTAAAACAGGCAGGCTGCATACGAGCTTCAACCAGGCACTGGTGGTGACCGGGAGGCTGAGCAGTAACAACCCCAACCTGCAGAATATACCTATACGCACCGACCGTGGCCGGGAGATACGTAAAGCATTTATAGCGCGGGGTGAAGGATATAGACTTATCTCTGCCGACTATTCGCAGATAGAGCTGCGTATAGTGGCGGCCATCAGCAACGATGAGAATATGATTACCGCTTTCAGGGAAAACAAGGATATACACACAGCTACTGCGGCACGTGTGTATGGGGTAGAGGAGAAAGACGTAACCAAAGACATGCGCCGGGCGGCAAAGGCAGTGAACTTTGGTATTATATATGGTCAGTCGGCATTTGGGCTGGCAGAGAATATAGGGGTGAGCCGTACAGAGGCAAAGAGCATTATAGACAATTACTTCATTCAGTACCCTTCCATAAAGAAGTATATGGATGACTCTGTAAACTTTGCCAAAGAGCATGGTTATGTGCAGACGGTGAACGGACGCAAGCGCTGGCTGAAGGATATCTATTCTGCCAACTTCACCGTGCGGGGATATGCCGAACGAAATGCTATCAATATGCCGATACAGGGTACTGCTGCCGATATGATAAAGCTGGCCATGGTATCTGTGCATAACGGCCTGCGTGAGCATGGACTGAAAACCCGAATGATACTGCAGGTGCATGACGAACTGGTGTTTGATGTGCCGGAGGCCGAACTGGAACAGGCAAAAGCGCTGATAAAGGAATGTATGGAAAAGGCTATGCCACTGCCCAATGGAGTGCCGGTAAATGCTGAAGCCGGTAGTGGAGCCAACTGGCTGGAGGCCCACTAAGCGGCGGGTGAGCAGAAAGTTCCGTAAATTCGGGTAGGTAGTATAGTAAGATAAGTACATAGGGTTTAGGTAATAACAGACAAAAACATAGACTAATGGAATACAGGAAAATGGGTAAGACCGGCCTGAAGCTGAGTGCACTTTCCTATGGCTCGTGGGTTACATTCTCCCGGCAGGTAGATGATACAGCATCAGACAGGCTCATGGGGTTGGCATATGACAGTGGTATCAACTTCTTTGACAATGCGGAAGCCTATGAAGGCGGGCGCAGTGAAGAGATGATGGGCCGGGTGCTGAAGCATAAGAACTGGGACCGCACTTCTTACTGTATCTCCAGCAAGGCATTCTTTGGCCTGCATGGGAAGAACAATAAACCTACCCAGCACGGACTGAGCCGTAAGCACCTTACAGAAGCATGCCATGCAGCCCTGCGCCGCATGCAGACAGACTATCTGGACCTTTTTTACTGTCACCGTCCCGACCCCGAAACTCCGATGGAGGAAATAGTATGGACGATGAACATACTGCTGCAGCAGGGCAAAATACTCTACTGGGGAACCAGTGAGTGGAGCGCTGATGAAATCATAGCTGCGCATGAGGTGGCAAAACAGCTGCACCTGATAGGCCCGGCAATGGAACAGCCTCAGTATAACCTCTTTGCCAGAGATAATATGGAGCTGGATTACCTGCCGGTATTTCTGAACTACGGCATGGGTACCACCATCTGGAGCCCGCTGGCCAGTGGGCTGCTCACCGGTAAGTATAACGATGGTATACCGGATGGTTCCCGCCTGTCTCTGGAAAACTACAGCTGGCTGAAGGAGCGCATGCTGCAGGAAGAAAAGCTGGAAAAGGTTCGTGACCTGGCCGACCTTGCTGCTACATTGGGCACCTCACTGGCAGTACTGTCTATAGCGTGGTGCCTGTGCAATGAGCATGTTACTACAGCCATACTGGGCGCTACCCGCGAGGCGCAGCTCACTGAAAACCTGAAAGCAATAGAAGTATATCACAAACTAACACCTGCTATACTGGCAGAGATAGACCTGATAATGGGTAATAAACCATAACGATACTTTTGTGGTAAGCCGGTGTCCTGAATTATTCTCGGATGCCGGCTTACTGATACTAGCTGTTGCCCTGTGTGCGCCGGTAATACTCCAGCGCTATTTTCAATTCTCCATATTCATAGCTGTCTCCCAGTATATCGCGGAGGGGTTTTACTGCTGTGGTTTGTCCGGTAGTATGAATGGTGTCAATAATGGCAGTGAGCCGAGCAGGTGATACCAGCTTATGTATATCCAGCCTGTCGGTGCCGGCCCATGATGCCAGGTGCCCCTCTATGGTAATGGGCGACAGGCCGCGCTGTGCAGCAATCTCTGCTACAGACATGCCATCGTTAAACATTTGTAGGGTAGTTTCAGCCGTGCCTCCCTTTGCAGGCCGCTCTGGCTTATCCCTGCGGGCCGATGCCGGCTTTGCTTTTTTAAAGTGCATGCGACTTTCCAGATGATTTATCTCCATATACATATCTATGGCATGGAGAAAGTCTTTCCCGTAGCGTGCTGCCTTGTAATCGCCAAACCCGGCTATATTCTTAATGTCGTCAATGGATACCGGCAGGTAGGTAGCCAGCTCCATAAGGGAGTTGTCGGCTACGATGGCGTAATCAGGTACGTGCTCTTCCTGTGCCATTTTATGCCGCACAGCTTTCAGCTGCTGCAGCAGGCGAGGCTCGTGCTGCGGCCCTTCTGCCAGCAGCGGCTGCTCCCGTACTTCTTTGCGCACCACCAGTGTGAGGCGGGCTGCTCTCTTCAGTATGCTCCACCCTTTATCAGTAGCACGGAGGGTGGCAAACTGGTCGTCGGTACGATGCAGGTAGCCACCGTTTATGAGCTGCTGTGCTATCCACTGCCATTCATCCTTTTTCAGGTTGCGGCCTATGCCCCATGTCTTCAGCTCTGTATGCTCCGGCTGTATGCGGGCCGATGAGCTGCCGCGCAGCAGGTCTATGATATAGTTAAGTCCGTACCGCTCGCCGGTGCGCACTACGGCAGAGAGCAGTTTTTGAGCGTCTTCTGTGGCATCACGCTCTTCCAGTGACCCCAGGCAGTAGTCGCAGTTGCCACAGTATGCCCCGGTATGCTCGCCAAAGTAGGTGAGGAGAAACTGCCTTCTGCAGCCCTCATGGGTGCAGTAGTCCTGCATTTGCTGCAGCTTGCGCCGGGATATGGCCGACTGCTGTGGGTCGTCTTCGGTGATGGCAAACTTTTTCAGCTTTATGATATCGGCGGGGGAGTAAAAAAGTATGGCCTCGCTGGGTAGTCCATCACGGCCGGCACGCCCTGTCTCCTGATAGTAGCCCTCAATGTTTTTGCTGACATCGTGGTGAATGACAAAGCGTACATTGGGCTTGTCTATACCCATACCAAAGGCTATGGTAGCTACAATGACATTATACTCATCCAGCCGGAAGGCTTCCTGTACCTGTGCCCGCTCCCTGCTATCCATACCGGCATGATAATAGGCCGCATTGATACCGCTGGCTCGTAGCTTAGCTGCTATATTTTCTGTAGAGGCGCGTGAGAGGGCATAAATAATACCACTATCATCCGGCCGCTGGCGTATATACTCCACTATGTGGCCCAATACCTCTTTTTTGGGTAGTATATGGTAGCGGATATTGGGGCGGTTAAAGCTGGAGAGGTATAGCTTAGGTGCGGGCAGCTCCAGCCGGGCTACAATATCGTTCTGTGTTACTTTATCGGCACTGGCGGTGAGGGCTATGATAGGTATTTCCGGCATTTCCCTTTTCAGTACAGACAGTTTCAGGTATTCAGGCCTGAAGTCGTGCCCCCATGACGAGATACAGTGCGCCTCATCTATAGCAAAGAGGGATGGGCGCAGTGTACGCAGAAAGTCAAAAAAGGGGGCCGCATTGGCAGGTATGCGCTCCGGCGCTATGTATAGCAGCTTAATATCGCCGGAGCGTGCTGCTCTTATCACCGACTGCTGCTCTTCCTGCGACTGGGTAGAGTTGAGATAGGCGGCGGGGATACCATTGGCCCGCAGGCCATCTACCTGATCTTTCATCAGTGCTATGAGCGGAGAAATAACTATTGCCAGACCCGGCTGCAATACTGCCGGCAGCTGATAGCATATAGACTTACCGCCACCTGTGGGCATTATGGCCAGCACATCTTCTCCGTTCAGCACACTCTGTATAATATCGAGCTGCGCATGGCGAAACCCGTTGTATCCAAAGAAGTGAGCGAGCGCCTGATGTAGTTTATCGGTAGAGATGTGAGCCATTGGCAGTGAGCAGTTTTATTTTTATTCGTTACTATTTTGTTTTAATGTTCTGGTTTTCAGTTTGTTGTGTTTTTTGTGCTGCGCAATTACTTCTCAAAAACTTCCCACTTTCTGCGCAGGTGAGCAATCCTGACCTGCCCCGGTGCAGGTTTACTCTTATGCAGGATTATGATAACGGTATATTATTACAGCTATACCTGATAAGGAAGGCAGGTAGTATTATGGCTGCAAAGGTCTGATAAGGTATGGGAAATGACAAACCGGGAGGGGTATTGTGGATAACTACTGGCATTACAGATAGGATGCCGAGGCGCTTAGGCCCGTAATGTGGAGAACGGCATTTGCATATATATGGCGGATAAGGATAGTGGCAGCCAGCTATCTGGCGCAAGCATATTGATTAGGAGTATCTGTGGAAATATAATTATTTCTTTTGATTAAAAAACACGTAGAAATACCCTTTTTTATTTATAAATAATATTATATTTTTATTCTGTTGAACTGATATGCCTGGGATGATGGAAAATATACCCAACAGCAAAGCCGAGTTTCCTGCCCCTGATATATTGTATTTGAAAAGCTAGTTTGTTTGTATTTAGTTTCCAGAAGCTGTAATAAGGAAGCCACATTAGCTTTTAGGATAGTGTACGACATTGCAGTACACCGTAAAAATTGAAACAATGTCATGAAAAGTACCAGAGGAGGTAAGTATCACATACTGGTTTATACGTTGGTGTTGCTGCTGTTCTATGCCGCCGCAGCAACAGCCCAGCCGCGCATAGTAACCACCATTGGAGGCCGGTTAGATTATACTGGTACAGCGGACAGTTGTGGTAACGAGGGTATTGGCGGATTGGCGACAGATGCGGTATTGAGACAGCCGTATGATGTGTGTGTAGATAGTGTGGGAAATGTGTATTGTAGTGCATTTGCGCATGGGGTTATGCGAATAGATGCGGTAACCGGTATTATAACCCATGTGGCAGGAGGTGGCTCAGATATGAGTGGTAGTGATACCATACCGGCTACAAATGTTCCTCTTACTGCACCGGGAATATGTATCGATAATTCAGGTAGGTTACTGATGGCTACGGGTGGCTCCATTATGCGGGTGAACCTGAGTACGGGCTACTTTGACGTAGTAGCGGGTACATGGCCCTCTTCTTTTGGTTATTCCGGGGATGGTGGTCCTGCCACAGCCGCAGGTGTGGAGGCATGGCGGGTAGCTGTAGATGCGCATGACAATATCTATTTTTCAGATCAGTTTAATGCAGTAGTACGGCGTGTAGATGCAGTAACCGGCCTTATTACTACTGTAGCAGGTACGGGTATGCCTGGGTTTTCAGGGGATGGGGGACCAGCTACAGCAGCTAAACTATCAAGTCCACATGATATCAGATTTGATACATCGGGAAATATGTATATTCTGGATGTTGGCAATTATCGTGTTCGTCAGGTGGATGCAATTACCGGAATCATTACGACTATTGCAGGAGCAGGGGGAAGTTTGGACGATTTTGGAGGTATGGGTGGCCCCGCGACAGCAGCCTTTCTCAATGGCTTGCATTGCCTTTCATTTGATGATACCGGATATTTATATATAGTTTCTGGCACGTTTGATTATATAGCAGGTGTTACATTGAGTAGTCGTATATCCCGTGTAAATATGATGACTGGTATTATCAGTATGTGGGCGGGAGGCCACCGGCTGGCTAATAGCCCTGGCTATCCCGGCGATGGGCTGGATGCAGACAGTGCGTTTTTTGAGCCTATTGGTCTTTGTTTTGATACAGCGGGTAATGCATATATAGCAGATGATGGCTGCCGTGTACGTAAGATATGGGCACCGGTGCATGAGGGCGGCGGCGGAGATACTACCCTGCATGCGGGCACTGTAGCAGCGGGTAATCTGAATGTATATCCCAACCCTGCAGGAAGCAGGATACAAATAAGTGGCGCTGCAGCAGGCAGTACTTATATGCTGCAAAATATAGCTGGTGTAAATGTAGCCGGTGGCTACCTGCAGGGTGGGAGTGGCGAGCTGGATATAGCAGGATATGCCCCGGGTATATATGTGCTGTATGTAGTGCGGCCAGATGGTGTGCGGCATATAGTAAGAGTGCAGAAGGAGTAGCTAAAAAACACAACTATGAAAAGTACCAGAGGAAGTAAGTATCACATATTGGTTTATATGTTGCTGTTGCTGCTGTTCTATGCCACCGCAGCAACAGCCCAGCCGCGCATAGTAACTACAATTGCGGGGAGATTAGATAATACCGGCACTGTGGACAGTTGTGGTAATAGCGGTATAGGCGGACCAGCAGTGAGTGCCGTATTAAGCAGAGCGAATGATATCTGTATTGATAGTGCAGGTAATATATTTTATAGCAGCTATACAGGGGTGATGCGAATAGATGCGGTAACGGGTATTGTGACCCATGTAGCGGGAGACGGGCCGGACATGAGCGGCAGCGATACGATACCTGCCACAGCCATTTCGGCTATTGGTTATGGTATATGTATAGATGGAGGCGGTAAGTTGCTGATGACTACGGGGGGTAGGATAATACGGATAGATTTGAGTACCGGCTACTTTACGGTAGTGGCAGGTGCGTGGCCAACGATAGACGACTATTCTGGAGATGGCGGTCCGGCAACAGCTGCAGGTATACTTGCCTATCGGGTAGCTGTGGATACTGAACAGAATATTTATTTTACAGATTGGGTACATTCTGTGGTAAGAAGGGTAGATGCGGTAACGGGTATCATAAGTACAGTAGCCGGAGGTACATTCTCAGGTTTCTCGGGCGATGGTGGGCCTGCTACAGCAGCCCGTTTAAACAGGCCGGTTGATATCAAAATAGATACTTTAAATAGTATATATATATCAGATGGAGGCAATTTTCGGGTAAGGAAAATAGATGCAGCTACCGGCATCATCAGTACGATAGCCGGAGCTGGAGGGGGATTGGATGATTTCTCCGGTATGGATGGCCCTGCCACTGCAGCATATATCAATGTACCGGATTGTCTGGCGTTTGATGATACGGGCTATTTGTATATAGGAGGTGCAAATCAGGACTATATGGGTCCGGGGATAAGGAGCGCCCGCATATTGCGAATGAACCTGGTTACAGGTATTATTACGCAATGGGGTGGCGGGCACAGATTGCGCAGCAATCCCGGCTATCCGGGCGATGGGCTGGATGCGGATAGCGCGTTTTTTGAGCCAGCAGGTTTATGTTTTGATAGTACTGGTAATGCATATATAGCCGATAATCAATGCCGGGTGCGTAAGATATGGGCACCGGTGCATGAGGGGGGCGGTGGCGGAGATACTACCCTGCATGCGGGCACTGTAGCAGCGGGTAATCTGAATGTATATCCCAACCCGGCAGGAAGCAGGGTACACATAAGTGGCGCTGCAGCAGGCAGTACTTATATACTACAAAATATAGCTGGTGTAAATGTAGCCGGAGGCTACCTGCGGGGGGGGAGTGGCGAGCTGAATATAGCAGGATATGCCCCGGGTATGTATGTGCTGTATGTGGTGCAGCCAGATGGTGTGCGGCATATAGTAAGAGTGCAGAAGGAGTAGCTAAAAACACAACTATGAAAAGTACGAGAGGAAGTAAGTATCACATACTGGCTTATACGTTGCTGTTGCTACTGTTCTATGCCGCCGCAGCAACAGCCCAGCCGCGTATAGTTACATCTCTGGCCGGATGGGCTTCTTATGCTTCTATGGGCACTGGTGATAGTTGTGGCTATGAAGGTATTGGCGGCCCGTCGGTGAATGCGGTAATAAACCGGCCTAATGACATTTGTATTGATAGTATTGGTAATGTTTATTGTAGTGAGCACTTTCATGGTGTTTTGCGTATAGATGCAGTAACCGGTATTATAACTCATGTGGCAGGAGGAGGTGCAGATATGAGCGGTAGCGATACCATACCGGCTACAGATGCTCCTGTTACTGCACAGGGAATATGTATCGATAATTCAGGTAGGTTACTAATGGCTATCGGAGGTTCTGTCATACGGGTAGATTTGAGTACGGGTTATTTTGATGTGGTGGCTGGATCCTGGCCTTCCTCCTATGGCTATAGCGGTGATGGTGGTCCTGCCACAGCCGCAGGTGTGGAGGCATGGCGGGTGGCTGTAGATGCGAATAATAATATCTACTTTTCAGATAGGTTTAATGCGGTAGTGCGGCGTGTAGATGCGGTAACCGGCCTTATTACTACCGTAGCAGGTACGGGTATGCCTGGGTTTTCAGGGGATGGGGGACCGGCTACAGCAGCTAAACTATCCAGTCCGCATGATATCAGATTTGACACATTGGGAAATATGTATATTCTGGACGGAGGAAACTTCCGTGTGCGGCGTGTTGATCGGGTGTCTGGTATTATTACTACAGTCATAGGGGCTGGGGGTAATTCGATGGACTTTTCTGGTATGGGTGGCCCTGCCACTGCTGCTTACATAAATGAAGTGCAGTGCATGAATTTTGATGATACGGGTTATCTGTATCTGGGGGGGGAGAGTGCCGAATATGTTGGGGGGGGCCTAATGAGCGGGAGAATAATGCGGGTTGATATGGTTTCCGGAATAATAAATATGTGGGCTGGAGGGCATAGGTTGCGTAGCGCAGGTCCTCCGGGTGACGGATTGGATGCTGATAGTGCGTTTATTCAACCAACAGGGATGTGCTTTGATAGTGTAGGAAATGCCTATCTGTCGGAATGGGGCTGCCGGGTGCGTAAGATATGGGCGCCGGTGCATGAGGGGGGCGGTGGCGGAGATACTACCCTGCACACGGGCACTGTAGCAGCGGGTAGTGTGCAGGTATATCCTAACCCGGCAGGAAGCAGGGTACACATAAGTGGCGCTGCAGCAGGCAGTACTTATATACTACAAAATATAGCTGGCGTAAATGTAGCCGGTGGCTACCTGCAGGGTGGGAGTGGCGAGCTGAATATAGCAGGATATGCCCCGGGTATATATGTGCTGTATGTGGTGCAGCCAGATGGTGTGCGGCATATAGTAAGAGTGCAGAAGGAGTAGCTGCACGTAGTATCACTCAAATACTGGCTGTATGGATTACGCGCTTAATCAGAAACTGGCATCGGTAACTGTGGCGGTGTACCATGCAGCAGAGCGTCCTTTTTCTTCATAGGTCCAGTAACCAGCCTGCATAAAACCGGCACCTGATGGTGTAAAGGTGTGCAACTTCAGTACCTGTATGGAGGAGAAATCGGTAAGTGAGGGGGATGTGATACGGTAATTGCTTATATGGTCTTTGCCCTTGCCTGCTACCAGCAATGTGGCCGTCTGATTATAACCAATCCAGAATGTATCGTAGCGGGTGAGGGGCTGATTGCCACATATGACCATGATAGAATCGGAAGCAATATTCTTCATCCTGTAGGTGATGGTGCCATTACGACGGCAGGACATCAGCGATGCGGCAAGCAGTAAAAATGCGCAATAGCGGAGTGTGGTCATCATACTCTTACAAATCTACACATTGCGTGCCAGTATGTGTAGTTGTAACGGGAGGGGCACAGGTAAAAAAATAAGTTTATTTTTGCGCCCACATTCAAACAATGTTATGAAGAACACTCCATTTACACAGAAACACATAGAGCTGGGCGCCAAAATGGCTCCGTTTGCCGGTTATAACATGCCTATATCCTACACGGGCATTAACGAAGAGCATCACTGCGTGCGCAACAATGCGGGTGTGTTTGATGTGAGCCACATGGGAGAGTTCATACTGAAGGGACCTGATGCGCTGGACCTGATACAGCGGGTAACGAGCAACGATGCCTCGAAACTGACCGATGGAAAGGCGCAGTATTCCTGCCTGCCTAATAATGAAGGTGGCATAGTGGATGACCTGCTGGTGTACTGTGTGGAGCATAATAAAGTGTATATGCTGGTGGTAAACGCATCGAACATAGAAAAGGACTGGAACTGGATAAGCAGCCACAATACAAAGGGTGTGGAGATGCACAACATATCGGACAAGACCGGCCTGCTGGCAGTACAGGGACCTAATGCTACCGCACTCATGCAGCAGCTTACCGATATGGATATAACCAGCCTTAAGTACTATACGTTTGCCAAAGGCACTTTTGCCGGAGTGGAAAATGTGGTGGTGAGCTATACCGGCTATACCGGTGCTGGTGGTGTGGAAATATATTTTGAAGATAAGGATGGTGATGCGGATAAGATATGGAGTGAAATCTTCCGCGTGGGTGAGCCGGCAGGCCTGAAGCCTATAGGGCTGGCTGCACGCGATACGCTGCGTCTGGAGAAGAGTTTCTGCCTGTATGGCAATGATATAGATGATACTACCAGCCCGCTGGAAGCTGGTTTGGGATGGATTACCAAATTTACCAAAGACTTTACGGCACGCCCCATAATGGAGCAGCTGAAAGCTGAGGGACTGAAGCGCAAACTGGTGGGTCTGGAAATGGTGGATAAGGGTATTCCCCGCCATGGCTACAAACTGCAGAATATGGCAGGTGAGGAGATAGGCGTTATTACATCAGGTACACAGTCGCCTACACTGGGTAAGGCTATAGGTATGGGTTATGTAACTACACCACATGCTGCAGAAGGTACGGAGGTGTATGTAATGATACGTGACAAGGGTGTAAAGGCAAAGGTGGTGAAGATGCCATTTCTGCCATAAATGACACAAAAAACATAATTGTAACAAGGGCTTCCGGAAAACGGAAGCCTTTTGTTTTATGGTGACACAGGGCAATAGCGGGTTATATAGAATGGTGTATATGTGATAAAATGCTATACCTAAACAGCAAACTTTTTTTGTTTCTTTGCAGTCTGATTTTCATACCAAATTCTAATCAATGTCTCCTAAGTACAGTCGTGTTTTGTTGAAGCTTTCGGGTGAGTCGCTGATGGGCGATCGTAATTTTGGTATTGCTCCGCAGATGCTGGAGCAGTATGCCAGAGAAATAAAAGCGATAACAGACATAGGCGTGCAGGTGGCAATAGTAATAGGTGGCGGTAACATATACCGTGGTATGAATGAGGCTGAGACCGGTATAGAGCGCGCGCAGGGCGACTATATGGGGATGCTGGCTACTGTGATAAACGGTATGGCACTACAGGCATCGCTGGAGAAAGCAGGGGTGAATACCAGACTGCAGAGCGCTATAAAGATGGAGCAGGTAGCAGAGCCGTACATAAGGCGCAAGGCTATACGCCATCTGGAAAAGGGCAGGGTAGTAATATTCGGCGCGGGTACGGGTAATCCCTATTTTACTACAGATACGGCAGGCTCACTGAGGGCAATAGAAATAACTGCTGATGTGATACTGAAGGGTACCAGAGTAGATGGCATCTATACTGCTGACCCTGAAAAAGACCCTACGGCTACGCGTTTTGAAACGCTGTCGTTTAATGAGGTAATCAGTAAAAACCTGAAGGTAATGGATATGACAGCCTTCACACTGTGCCAGGAGAATAACCTGCCTATTATTGTGTTTGACATCAACAAAGCTGGCAATCTGCTGGATGTGGTAAACGGTAAGGCTGTAGGTACGCTGGTAAGCTGATGTGCCGCGACCGGATAAATGCTCCGGTCACGGCTTTGGTCAGCTTTATTTATGTTACTTTGTTACGATGTCCATTTCGTCTATCAGCCATCCGGCACCACCAAACTTTTCTATTATGAAAAGGGTATAGCGGATATCTACTGATATGTTTCTGCATCTTGATGGGTCAAAATAATAATCACTCATTGTACCCTCGTTGGCCCTGTCGAAATTAGTACCTATTAGCTGCCCTTTACCATTAAGAACGGGGCTGCCTGAGTTGCCGCCTGTGGTATGGTTTGTGGCGATGAATGCCAGTGGCATTACACCTTTTTCACTCCAGCGGCCGTAGTCTTTGCGCTGGTGCAGTTCCTTCAGTTTTGCAGGTACGGTAAATATCTCTTTTGAAGTATCGTCAAGGGCAATAGCTTCATCCAGTGTGGTTTGCCATGAGTATCCTGCCTGCCCGTCAGGGTCCAGACCTTTTATTTTTCCCCATGCCAGGCGCAGTGTGAGGTTAGCATCAGGATAAAAGACCTTGTTTTTATTCTGCGCCATCTGTGCTTTCATGTATAACCGCTCCAGGTAGGGCATTTCCTTGTTATATTCTTTAAGTGCAGGTTGCACTTTCTGCTTATTATGATTATCTATAGCGTCATATATCTGCCATGCAGGATCTGTAATCAATGCAGCGCTATCGGCAGGTGTAGCATTAGTAGCCCATGCACTTAGTTTCTGTCGGTTTGAGAGTAAAGATTTATTAAATACCATATCGGCCCATCGCTGCATATTGCCTGCATATATCGCCTGCGATTTTTTGAAATGGTCGGGTATAGCTTCAGGGGGCTGCTGAAGGTAGTATGTCATGAGCGACATGAACACATCTCTGTCTGTAGCCAGGTCATAATTTTTATAAAACCCTTCTCCGGCTTTTACAAGACTTAGCAAAGAGTCTTTCATTGTGTCCTGTGCCAGTCCGGCTCTCATTACTGCCAGCATTTTACCTATAATGGCTGCATGCTGTACTATCTCTATACCCAGTACCGCCTCTTTTATATACTGGTATTCTGTCTTCTCTTTATCTACTCCTTCTGCTGCCTTTTTCATACGAGGCAGCAGGTCGTCGGCCCAGGGCATTGTTTTATCAGCTGCAGCCCATTTGGTAAATTCACGCTCGTAGATTTCTTTCTTACCTGTTACATTGTTCAGCTTAAGGCCGGTAACCTCTCCCTGCCACTTCTTCCAGCCGTTAGCTACAGAAGCCCGCTTTGCTGTGTACTTGATAAAGATATTCCTGTCTGCTTTCATGTGTGTCATCCATACATCCAGCTTACGGGTACGCGCCTCAATACTGATTGGGTCGGCTATGGAATAGACATGTTTCAGCGCAAAGGAAGAGATGTACTCATTGGTAGTGCCGGGAAAACCGTACACCATTGTAAAGTCTCCCTCTTTTATTCCTCCGGTATTAATTGTGAAGTGTCTGGGCGATTCATATGGTTTGTTATCGGGCGAATAGTCGGCAGGTTTGTTATCTGCACCGGCATATACTCTGAAAATACTGAAATCGCCGGTATGGCGTGGCCACATCCAGTTTTCTTCATCGCCACCAAAAGCACCTATGCCATTAGGCGGAAAGCCGACAAAACGTATATCGCGGAATGTTTCATGGATAGCCGCCCAATATTCATTTCCTTTAAAATATGGTTTTATGAGTACTTCGTATCCCGACTCTTTTGCAATCTCTTTCTCGGCTAATGCCACACGTACCTTCACAATACTATCACGGATATCATTTGCAACCGTGTCGGCAATATCTTGCAGTATGCGGTCTGTTACATTTTGTATTTTTCTAATGAAAGTTACTGTCAGTCCTTTGCAGGGCAGCTCTTCTTTAAAGTCTTTTGCCCAGTAGCCATCAGCAAAAAAATCTTTGCCATCGCCACTCAGCGCCTGCGCACTGGAGTAGCCACAGTGGTGGTTAGTGAGCAGTAATCCTTTTGAGGAGATGATTTCTCCGGTACAGCCTTTACCGAATAATACTACTGCATTATTAAGCCCCGTGCCATTTTCATTATAAATTTTATCTATTGCAATCTGCAGTCCTGCTGCTTTCATTTCCCTTTCCTGACTGCTCAGAGACGGGGGTAACCACATTCCTTCTTTTGCTATGGCCGATGGCTGCCAGCAGGGCATCAATCCTGCCATGAGAACAGCTGTTGCCAGAGATTTTTTTACGGTAATACTTTTAAACATTTTTCCTATTTGATTTGCGGAAATAAATATACACCTTTGCGGGCATTGCTTTCGGCTAAAATCCATATATTAGCGGAATATTACGCACGTTGCATGAATAAGGTCTGTGTTGTTAATCGGTCACTTTCAGCTTGTCCGGAGGTGCGCTGTACACTCACAAAATGGCTTATGGCAACGTCTGATAAGTATTAGACAGAAGAATTTATGAAGAAATGCTTGCTGCTCATAGCGATACTGGTGGTATCGCAGGTAAATAAGATGTTTGCACAGACACTGTTCAACGCACCGGACACTGTATGTGTAAACCAGCCTGTAACCCTCACCAGCAATGTATTTGATGCTCAATCGTATTATTGGGGTTTCTGCTCTGGTTTCCTGTTCAATGCTCCATCTGGCGTGAATATGGGTAACAACTTCAATTTCCATGTGCCTACCGGTATGGAAATTGCTTATGACAGTGGCTCTTATTACGGTTTTGTTATCAACTCTCAGACTACAGAGCTGCTGCGCCTCAATTTTGGCAGCAGTCTGAATAATGTTCCGTCTGTAACCAATTTTGGTAATCTTACTCTGGGCCTGCCGGAAAACCCGACAACATTATATCTGGCAAAAGATACGCTTTCGCAGAAATGGCATCTGTTTGTAGCCGGTGGTTTTGATGCATTATCATCAGAGCTGGCACGTATAGATTTCGGTCGTCGCCTCAGTAATCCTAAGCCCAATATTGCCAACTTCGGCAATCCGGGTAACCTGCTCAACCATCCTAAAGGGCTGTTTGTAGCGCAGGATGCAGATGGTCACTGGCTGGGATATCTTGTAAACTATGGTTCAGGAAGCCTTATACAGCTTGATTTTTCATACAATGTATCTATAACGCCGCTTGCGAAAACATATAATAATCCTGATGGTGCTCTTAACTTCCCGTCAGACCTCGCAGCAACGTATGAGGACGGGCAATGGCATTTGTTTGTTACTAACTTCGGGAACAGTACGCTGGCCCGTATAGACCTGGGCGCTACCCTTAATCCAGGCGCGCCTGTGGGTACTAATCTGGGTGATTTCCTGTTCCGCATCCTGAGACCTTCATCTCTATCACTGATACGTGACTGTAATTATCTTCACCTGTACATTACTGACAGTACAACCAGCCAGCTGGTAGAGGTGCGGATGCCTAAGGCTACAGGACTGTATACAGGTATTACATACAGTGTAGTGGGTGGTATGGATTTTCCGGGCGCTATATCCGGCTTCCTGCGCGACCATGATACTGTATCTGCTTTTATTACCAACTCTCACGACAGTACCCTTACACACATATCATTTAATGAGTGTAGCAGCTCCACAATACCATCATTTACAGAAGTAGCACCGCCGTCCTATGTATATACTGCACCGGGGGTTTACAATGTGTATTTTGTGGCAGATGAGGGCCTGCCCACACAGCGTAGCGACTGTAAAAGTATTACCGTACTGGCACCGCCTACACTATACCGTAATAATGATACAACATTATGCCAGGGAGATACGCTGCGCCTCTATGCTGTATCTACTCTGGCAGACTCTATAAGATGGGCTGCAGGGCACAACATAGATACTACCAATGTATTTATAGATTCTGTACGTGTCTTCCCGGCATATGCTACAGAGTATCGCTTTACTCTTTATTATCCTTTTGGCTGTATTGTAGATACTGCTATTCGTGTAAATGTGGTGAAGGTAACTGCGGATGCAGGTCCTGACCGCTGGATACGTGATGGTGCCACTTCTACCATTGGCGGACCATTTACATCGCAGGGTAGCTATCTGTATCATTGGGAGCCATATCAGTTCATGAGTGATACTACAGATGCTAATCCATACGTTTACCCTCCTTATGATTTCACTTACTATCTTACCGTAACGGAGATAGGTGAGGGCTATCAGTGTGCAGCGCGCGATACGGTAACTGTACGTGTAGACTGTGGAGACTTCAATGTGCCCAACGCATTTGTACCTACAAGTGTGCATGGTGGCAGCAACCGTTTCGGTATACTCAATACTGCTATCAGTAAGCTTAACTATTTCCGCATCTTTAACCGTTATGGCCAGCTGGTATTTGAAACCACAGACCCCACCCAGAAGTGGGATGGCACATTCAATGGTACATTATGTACCGAAGGTGTTTATGTATGGGAGGCTGACGGCTTCTGCTCCAGTGGTAAGCGCATCAATAAGAAGGGTAACGTAACGCTATTCCGCTAGCCGCGCCGCTTATTTTGTTGTACTTTAGAGGCTGCGGACAAATTGTGATGTATTTATGGCAGCTTACATGTTTCAGCTGGAGTTTCCCGGCATTACAGAGAGTGTAGCGGCAACGGTTCCTGAACACCGCGCACATATAAACAAGCTATTTTCTGACGGTCGCATACTATCTTATAGTGTGTCCTCTGCCAGAAATACGATATGGTGTGTTGTAAACGCTGAAGATGAGCAGGAAGCAATGGAGCTGGTACTGGCCTTTCCCTTATACCCGCACTTTACTGAGGTAGCATGTCATCCGCTGCTGTTTCACAATACACTGCCCGCAGCTATGCCCGGTATATCGCTGAACTGAGTGCCATTCGGTAACTCTATAATAATCATACGGTCTTACAGATTGAATTCTCTTATTGTTTCATAGTCAATGGCAATGACTCAGGTCAGGCAATTTAATGCCTAAAATGCGATATTTGCGACCTGAAAAACAAAATGATTATGGAAAACAACTTTGTAACGGTAGGAATGAAATTTCCTGAATTCGAAAAGAAAGCAGTAGTAGGCCTTGAAAAAGGAAAAGAGTTCAGAGACATCAGTAATAAAGACCTTGAAGGACGCTGGGCAGTTATGTTCTGGTGGCCAAAGGATTTCACATTCGTATGCCCTACAGAGATAGCTGAGTTTAACAAGAACTATACAAACTTTACAGACCGTGATACGCTGCTTTTCGGTGCATCTACTGACAGTGAGTATGTACACCACGCATGGCGCATGAACCATGATGACCTGCGCGATCTGAAGTTCCCTATGCTGGCTGATACTTCTAAATCTCTGGCAGAAGAACTGGGTATACTCTCTGCAGATGAGAAAGTAGCATACCGTGCCACTTATATAATAGACCCTGAAGGAATAGTGCGCTGGATATGTGTTAATGACCTGAGTGTAGGACGTAATGTAGCTGAAGTACTGCGTGTACTGGATGCCCTGCAGACAGACGAGCTGTGCCCCTGCAACTGGACTAAAGGAGAAGAAACACTTACTGCAGCAGTAGGATAATTTAATAACAAAAGAACATAATAGCCTTCCGGAGCCGTATAAGCTACGGGAGGCTTTTTTATAGAGCAAAACAAAAGGGAACAGATATGAGTGCATCAATAAGCAATGAAACCATCCAGAGTTTCTTTCAGGATTTGGGTATAGACCCATCACATACTAACATCAGTCTGGAGAGTATGGCATCTGTAAACAGCCGTTACCTGCGTGATCTGAAGCTAAATGTATCGGGCATACTGAACGGAAGTAATATAGATAAGAAAGAAGCCAGACTACTGGCTCTTGCAGTAGCTGTTAATGAGAAGAATGATATACTGGCGGGTGCTTTTACCCGTTTGGCAACAGCAGAGGGAGCAACTGCTGAAGAAATAGCGGAAACTCATGCATGTACATCGCTCATGAGCCTGAATAATATTTTCTACCGCTTTCGTCACTATATGCATAGCAATGAGTATTACAATAAAACTCCGGCAGGTCTGCGTATGAGTATTATGATGAATCCGGTAATGGGCAAACCGCTGTTTGAACTTATGAGTCTGGTGTTGTCGGCAGTGAACGGTTGCGAACGTTGTGTAATGTCGCATGAGCACTCAGTAAAAGAGCATGGTGCATCAGAAGCCCGCATCTACGATGCTATACGCCTGGCAGGTATCATAAAGAGTCTTACTACTGTGATATAGTACCTTAGTGTGTAGCAGGAAGTGTAATGGTGAAAGTGCTCCCCTTGCCGGGCGCACTTTCTACTTTTATGCGGCCTTCATGTGCCTCTACTATAGCTTTTACGTAGCTAAGACCGAGGCCAAAACCCTTTACGTTGTGAATATTGCCGGTATGTGCCCTGTAGAATTTTTCAAAAATGCGGGCCTGTGTTTCCCTGTCCATCCCTATGCCGTTATCCTTCACCTTAATGGTAAGCATGCCATTGCCATGCTTCAGCGTCTCTACAATTATCCTGGGTTCTTCCGATGAATACTTCATGGCATTATCCAGCAGGTTGAATATTATGTTGGAGAAATGCACCTCATCTGCTTCTATTACAGGGTCGGTAGCAGCCAGCCGCAAATCTATTGCACCGTGCTTTTCCTGTATCTGCAGTGCCATGTTGGTAGCTACTTTATTTATTATCTGATGGGCATCCAGCTTTTGCAGTGTTAGTTTTATCTCCTCTTTCTCCAGCCGCGCAGCCTGTAGTATCTTTTCTACCTGCTTGTTCATGCGCCGGTTCTCCTCCTTTATCATGCCACTGTATATCTTAATCTTGTCTGTATCATGTATCACCTTCTCATTGGTGAGCGCATCTATGGCAAGTGATATGGTGGCAAGAGGCGTTTTCAGCTCATGCGTCATGTTATTGATAAAGTCAGACTTTATCTCTGATAACTTTTTCTGATTGAACAGTGTACGTACCGTAACGGCAAAGGCCAATACAATGATGGTAGTAAACACAATAGATGCTACTATCATCCAGCCCATTTCCCGTATAATGAGATTTTTATCTTCCCTTATAGATACATACAGTGTTTCCCGTGCACGATAAGAGTCTTCCGGGGCCAGCTCCATCTTATATGCCCCATCCTGCTGAGCAGGGTTAAAGCCTTTAGACTGTACTATAATATTCTTGTAGATATTGGTGATACAAAACTCAAAGGGCTGTTTTATATTATTATTCTTCAGTTCTTTCTTTATAATCTCATCTACCTCATTTTCATTAAATGCGCCTTCCAGTGAGAAGTAGCGGGCAAGGTAGAATAGTCTGGAGCCTTCGTCAGGCGTAACAACACCATGTTTGGTAAGAAATTTATTGAATACTTCCTCGCGTGTCTGCTTCAGCGAGTTATCTACAGCCCGCTGAAACTCCTCATGCTTAAGCTTTATAGCATTATTTATCCATGACATCTGAATGAACAGAATGCCCACAACAGATAACGTTATCAGCACCACAATAAGCGGATATATCTTGCGCGCGTTCATTCAGCTGTGAATAGGCTAACAAAAATAGGTATGCTTTTGTTAAGTTAATAACAAAACAGATATTACATACTAACAGAGCTTTGATAATCTTTAACACACGCACAAATTCCCGTTTTATCAAAGACACTACTTTTACATACCACATCATTAATCTACATGCGTATTCTCTCAATATTCCTCCTTCTGCTGCCAGCCGCAATAAGGTGTACTGCATATGCAGGTACAGATACCATCACCACCTCAGGTACAGAAACCATATGGCTGCATGATGACAAAGCAACGCAGCTGGCACATCTGGCCCGTGTATGGGGCTTTCTGAAATATCATCTGCCGGAGGCCACCAGTGGTAAAGTAGATATGGATGAGGCTTTCTTTCAGGTGCTCCCTAAAGTACTTGCAGCTCCGCACAGAGATGCTGCATTTATAGTTATCAGTAACTGGGTAGATGAGTTGAGAACGGACACTACAGCCTGTAGTAGCTGTAGTGTACCTGAAATAAGTGGAATTATATATCATGAGCCGGAGTATGGTCCGCTATTTGACGGCTCACTTCCTGCACAGCTACAGCGCCGGTTAGAAGCTGTAAAACGCAGCAGCTATCATAACAAGAAAGGGAAAAGCCATTATGTACATGCAGCACCTTTTATTAAGAATCCTGTGTTTGCAAATGAGAGAGAATATGCCGCTACACCATATCCCGATGCAGGGCTGAGATTGCTTTCTTTGTTCCGTTACTGGAATATGGTGCAGTATTACTGCCCCAACAGGCACCTGACACAAAACTGGGACCGGGCACTTACTGACTTAATACCTGACTTTTGCAACGCTGCGGATACAGTGGCTTACCAGCTGGCATGCCTGAAAATGATAACCCGTATCAATGATACACACGGTGCGTTTATAGTCAATGACAATGCGGTAGAACGGGAGAAGGGTGGTTATATTACTGCGGTTTCGGCACAGTTTATTAAAGATAAGCTGGTGGTAACAGGATATCTGAAAGATACAGCAGGGGTATGTGATGTAATAAAGCCGGGAGATGTAATAGAACAGATACGTGGTGTAAGCATTATGGACATGATAAGGCAATACCTTAAATATACCCCTGCTTCGTGCTATGAAGAAAAGCTGTACAGGATGGCACATGGTACAGGATTCCTGCTCAGGGGCAGTGAGCAGTCAGTATCGCTAACTATACTGCGCAATGGCAGCAGTAAAACAGTTTCAGTGCCATGTATAGCTGCAACACACGAGGTAGTACGCAGGCAGCAAGGCCCAGACAAAGGATATCGTATACTAAAGGATAATATCGGCTATCTATATCCGGCAAAACTTACAGATAAAGACCTGGACGTAATAAAAGACTCATTCGCGCAAACGAAAGGAATAATAGTAGATATGCGCTGCTATCCGGCGGTGTTTATGCCATTTACATGGGGCGCATGGTTAAAAGAAGAAAAGAGTCCCTTCGTAAAGTTTGCCCGCATGGATGGAAGAGTACCCGGGACATTTGTTACTGATAAACCTGTAAGTAATGGAGGGGGGAAACAGCATCACTATAAAGGCAAGCTGGTGATTATTGTAAATGCTGCTACGCAGAGCAGCGCTGAATACCAGACTATGGCGCTGCAGTCGCGGCCTGGTACTGTGGTAATAGGCAGCCATACATCAGGTGCCGATGGAAATGTGTCTGAAATTGTACTACCGGGTGGTATCCATACCTATATTTCCGGTTTGGGCGTACTGTATCCTGATGGTACTGAAACTCAGGGTAAAGGAGTACGTATAGACAGGGAAATATACCCTACGATAGAGGGTATATCGGCAGGGAGAGATGAGCTGCTGGATGAGGCAATAAACATTATAAATAACCCATAAAAAACATAACAGCGCCATACGTTTTTCTGTGCTCATGGCTTTAAAAAATACAACTATTGACAGCATAAAAAAATACATTTTTCCAACAATTTTTTTTCTAAAAAATATTGGCAAAAAAATTGGATTTTTCAGAGGTGCTTTTTCCGTATCATCACAGTAAGTATAGTGCAGGTATACCTGCACTAATAAAAAAAATAAGCTACACTTTTTTTCTTTTGCCGGCTGTTTTCTGTATTCCCATTATATGGCTGAAATCCTTTACTATAAAGGGTTATAGCGTTTTTTACAGCGAAAAAAAACACATCATATTCTATACGCTGGGACACTACATGGTGCGTACGTTGCAAAGGTGATAATGCGTAAACATCATTCTGTAAGTTTCACCAAACAAACAAGAATGGTTCAATTTTTTTTTTCAACATTTTGTTAGCAATTTCGTCCTCCCGCTCTGGTAGAGATGGGGATATAAAACAAGTGTGAAAAAGAGTTGAGGCTTCATCAAAAAAACAATAACTTTAGGTAGACGAAAAAAACAAAATACATAGCGCGAACTGACCTTCGCCTGGTGCTTTGTCGGCTTCTATACCAGGGTTACAGATAAACGAATTAAAAACGACTGCTGCTTCTGATAACAAAACATGGACAACCATATTTTCAATACTATCAACAATAATTCTCTTAACGAAGCGGAACTACTATGGGATAAGTGCCTTGTCATCATCAAGGACAATCTTAACTGGCGTACGTATCAGACATGGTTCGAACCTATCCGTGCGGTAGGGCTTACTGGTCATGTACTTACACTTCAGGTACCCAGTCAGTTTTTCTATGAGTGGCTGGAGGAGCATTATGTTGAGCTGTTGGGAAAAACCATTAAGCGTGTGCTGGGTAAGGAAGGACGCCTTGAGTACCGTATAATGATGGAGAGCAATGCACGCAAGCCGGTATCAGTAAGTATGCCGGGTAGCACGCATAGCAAACCTGCCCGCGATAATAATTATGTAGACATGCCGCTGAAGTGGGATGACCCCCACGCTATCAAAACTCCGTATGCCATACCAGGGCTTAAACGGATGCAGATAGACCCTCAGCTGAACAGTAACTATGTATTTGATAATTATGTAGAAGGTGACTGTAACCGTGTAGCCCGCTCAGCTGGTATACATGTGGCACAGAAGCCCGGCGCTACCGCCTTCAACCCACTGGTTGTTTTTGGTGGTGTGGGGTGGGGTAAAACCCATCTGGTACAGGCTATAGGCAATGAAGTGCGCCGCCTGCACCCCAATAAATCTGTATTATATGTAAGTGCAGAGAAATTTATCAATCAGTTCATTGATCACTCAAAGAATAATGAAGTAAATGACTTCATTCACTTCTACCAGCTGATAGATGTACTGATAATGGATGATATACATCTCTTTGTATCGGCAACTAAAACACAGGATGTGTTTTTTGCCATATTCAATCACCTGCACCAGAACGGGAAGCAGATAATACTTACCAGTGATACCGCCCCGCGCGACCTGGAAGGTATGCAGGAACGCCTGCTGAGCCGTTTCCGCTGGGGATTGAATGCCGATATTCAGGCCCCTGACTTTGAAACACGCCAGGCAATACTGCGTGTGAAAATGAAACAGGAAGGGCTGGAAATACCTGACGAGGTAGTACGCTATGTAGCATATAATGTACAGAGCAATGTACGTGAGCTGGAAGGCGCACTTATAGCACTCTTTGCACAGGCTACGCTCAATAAAAAAGAGATAGACCTGGACATAGCCCGCCGTGTGATGAAAAACTTCGTCAAAACCGCAGCGCGCGAGATGACGATAGAGAACATCCAGAAAATGGTGTGCGACTTCTACCATGTACCCTACGAAAAGCTGCTTACTAAAACACGTAAGCGTGAGGTAGTATTTGCCCGTCAGATAACGATGTACTTTGCCAAGAAGTTTACCAAGCAATCGCTCAAAACCATAGGCGACCATTTTGGCGGATTTGACCATACTACGGTCATACACTCCTGCCAGACAGTGGAAAACCTCATGGCTACCGATGCCGAGTACAAGGAAAATCTGCTGGAATTGCAGCAGAAAGTACAGATGGCAAGTATCTGATAAAAAAACACGAGAAGATATTGGGTTGCAATTTGTAATTCTCAACAATTGAATTATCTTTGCAGTCCCTTAGAAATAAGGTGCTGGTCTTTCTGAGGCCAGAAGGTGAGGTGGGAGAGAGGCCGAATCCACTAGTTTGCTAAACTGGCATACGTGGTCAACACGTATCGCGGGTTCGAATCCCGCCCTCACCGCAAACAATTACACCGGATGAACAGGATGAATTTCCTGTCATAACAATCGGGAAGTAGCGCAGGCCGGTAGCGCACCTGGTTTGGGACCAGGGGGTCGCAGGTTCGAATCCTGTCTTCCCGACTTAATGAAGCATCTTACTTAACTGTAAGGTGCTTTTTTTATGCCCTTAAATCAGCCACAGATAAAGGTTTTAGGGGTCAAGCTGAATAATTGGGGGAAGAGATATATCAGGCATAAATGTTAGCCAGCCTGAAAAGGAAGAAAGTAACATCCCGTACGCCTCTGGAAGTAGCCCTGAAAGCTTTGACTTTAGCATTG
>JAUIBA010000044.1 GCA_030427635.1 Bacteroidia bacterium | reverse complement strand
GCGCTTTTTTTGACGTATCCATAAAAAGAAGGAAGTTAATTGAAACAACTTTCAATTAACTTCCTTCAAATCCTTTCCAATAAAGAGTCTCAGGCTAGCACCACCAACTATTTTTGGCCTCTATATCATAAATATGGGAAAAAAAATGAAGCTACATTTTATCCCCTGGTTTTCTGCCAATGATAAGGTTAGTCCAACAACCAGGAATAGACGCGCTATTTCCTTTTTTTAATGATTCTAAAAATAGTATATAATAATAACCCAACAATGTGAAGAATGGTGACGAATAGCAGATAAAACCACCATGCCAGGGCCGCTCCATACTCTGAACGGTAGTAGAGGCCATAGTAGCAATATGCACTGTAGCCAACCCATAAAATGACATTGGCAATGGATAACCGCTTGCTATACTTCCTGATATGTATTGCAAGGAGGATACCAATAGTGGAGCATATATAGGCGATATAATCTTCAATACGCATGAGTTCGCTTTTCAGGTGTTTACTGAAACCATATTATTGGCGATATGCAAAAACGGCCCCGTGTCCGGAGCCGTTTTTCAAATTCAGATACAAAACAGATTAGTCCAGTTTGCAGGACGTAGTGATGGTAGTACCACCACCTGAAGAGCTTGCTTTTGCGCTGCATGCGTTTTCTGCATCGCTTTTCTTTTGCTTACCCAGGCTTACTGTGCTGGTGCCTATAACTGTACCGTTATCAGTAGTAGTACAGGTGCAGTTGTAGTCCTTTTTGCAGGATGTGAACAATGCAGCACCAAGTGCAATAGCCATTACAGGGAATAATTTTTTCATAATATTTAATTTTTTGTGGTGTAAATATATTTGTTAAGCATGAAAAACAAAAACAAAACGTATAAATTTTTAAGCTGTTGCTTATAACAGACCGCGTACCTTATCTATTACTGAAGCAAGGCCACTTACGTCCTGTCCGCCGGCAGTAGCCAGTGATTTCTGGCCGCCGCCGCCACCTTTTATGAGTGGCGCTACCTGCTCCTTGATGATTTTTCCGGCATCGAGTCCACGGGCTGCATGTACCTTGTCGTCCACACCCACTGCTACAAAGGCTTTGCCATCTATGTTTGCACAGAGTACTATCACGTGGTCGTTCAGGTGGGCTTTCAGGTCCATACACAGTTTTTTCAGTGCATCGGCCGAGCTGACGGTAACTTTCTGACCAATGAAGGATATCTGGTTGATAATTTCATCTTTGGTAAGCAGCTCATTGCGGATGCCTACCAGCTGCCGCGCTTCCAGCGCTTCTATATGTTTTTCCAGCTGGCTCTTTTCTTCCTGCAGCTTTTCTATGGCTTTTACCGGGTCTTTAGGGTTGCGCAGCTGTGCATTGATATCTGCTATCATCTGCAGCTTACCGTTTATATATGCCTCGGCAGCCTGGCCGCTGATAGCTTCCACACGGCGTACGCCTGCGGCTACGGCTGCCTCGCTCTTTATTTTGAAATAGCCCAGCTGGCCTGTAGCGCCTACGTGGGTGCCACCGCATAGCTCTATGGAGTAGGCGGGGTCCATGATTACCACACGTACCACATTGCCATACTTCTCGCCAAAGAGGGCCATAGCACCCATGGCTACGGCTTCGTCTTTAGACATTTCTTTTATGACTACGGGTACATTTTCCCGTATCTTATTGTTTACGATAGTCTCTATCTGCTGCAGCTCTTCATCGGTTACTTTGGCAAAGTGAGAAAAGTCGAAACGGAGGTGTTCTTCATTGACCAGAGAGCCTTTCTGCGCCACATGGGTGCCCAGTACCTGGCGTAGTGCGGCATGCAGCAGGTGTGTGGCACTGTGGTGGATGGTAGTGGCGGCCCTGCGCTGTGTGTGTATGCGTGCGGTGAGCGGCGCTGTGACGTTTTCGGGCAGGGTGGCGGTAAAGTGAATAATCATACCGTCTTCCCGGCGGGTATCCATTACCTGTACTGTTTCATTGGGGAACAAGAGCTCTCCGGTATCGCCTACCTGTCCGCCGCTTTCGGCATAGAAAGGTGTGTGGTCCAGTACCAGCTGGTAGGACTCTTTGCCTTTGGCATTTACCTTACGGTACTTCATGATGCGGGCATCGGCCTCGGTGTGGGTATAGCCGGTAAATGCTGATGCATTACCTTCCTGCAGTATAACCCAGTCGCCGGTATCCAGTGCGGTAGCCGCCCGACTGCGGGCCTTCTGTTGCTGCAGCTCTGCATCAAATACGGCCTCATCTACAGTAAGTCCCTGCTCGCTGCCTATGAGGCGGGTAAGGTCTATGGGGAAGCCATAGGTGTCGTAAAGCTCAAAGGCGGCCTTACCATCTATAACGCTGCTATTGCGGCTGTTGGTATCTGTAATAATGTCGTCTATCTTCCGCAGACCTTTCTCCAGGGTGCGCAGGAATGCATCTTCTTCCTCTTTAACCACACGGCTCACGAGGTCCAGCTGGAGGTGCAGCTCAGGGAAAACATCCTGAAACTGCGTAGCCAGTACGGGCATGAGCTGATGCAGCAATGGCTTTTTATAGTCAAGGTATGAATAGTAGTAACGAACGGCACGGCGCAATATGCGGCGTATAACATAGCCGGCGCCGGTATTGGACGGCAGCTGACCATCGGCAATGGTGAAGCCAATGGCCCGTATATGGTCGGCCAGGACACGGAAAGCCACATCGGCCTTGCTGTCACTGAAGCCATATTCCTTGCCGGTGAGCCGCGCTATAGCAGCTATAGTGCCGGAAAATACATCTGTATCATAATTGCTCTGCCGGCCCTGTAGCACACGTACCAGCCGCTCAAAGCCCATACCGGTATCTACATGCTTTGCAGGCAGGGGGGCCAGTGTGCCATCCTTAAGCCTGTTGAACTGCATGAACACATTGTTCCATATCTCTATCACCTGCGGGTGGTCGGCATTGACCAGGGTGCTGCCTGCTATGGCTGCACGCTCGTCTTCTGTACGGCAATCTACATGTATCTCTGAGCAGGGACCGCATGGGCCGGTATCGCCCATCTCCCAGAAGTTGTCTTTTTTGCTGCCCATGAGTATGCGGTCTGCTGCCACATGCTGTATCCAGAAGTCGTATGCCTCCTGGTCCATTGGCAATCCTTCAGCCTCATCTCCGCCGAAAACGGTAACATACAGCTTGTCTTTATCAATAGCATATACTTCTGTAAGCAATTCCCAGCTCCAGGCTATGGCTTCCTGCTTAAAGTAGTCGCCAAAGCTCCAGTTACCCAGCATCTCGAACATGGTATGGTGGTAAGTATCTACCCCTACTTCTTCCAGGTCGTTATGCTTACCGCTTACGCGCAGGCATTTCTGCGTATCGGCTATACGGCTGTGCTCGGGTGTACGGTTTCCCAGAAAGTAATCTTTGAACTGGTTCATACCTGCATTGGTAAAAAGCAGGGTGGGGTCGTTCTTAACTACTATGGGGGCAGAGGGCACTATATGATGGCCTTTACTGCGGAAAAAATCAAGAAACTGGCTGCGTATCCCGGCGGCTGTAAGCATTGTAATATATTATTGATAAACGGTTTGCAAAGCTAATGGAAAACCGGAAAGGAAGAGTGCGGTAAAACAGTAACTTTATAAGACAAAATACATGTATTATGAAGTTCACAGCCAGGGGAAAGAATAACCGTCATTTTTCATTACTGGATGAGCAGGGGCGGGAGGCCGGTATGCTGGATTATACTTCCTGGTTATCAAGGCGGGAGGCAGTAGTGCATGTGGGCGGAAAGGAATATAAGATAGCGCCGCGTAAGACCTTTGACACCACTGTAAGGGTGATGGAAAATGACACACTGCTATACTCTCTGAAATTTGCCTGGGGTGGGCTCAAAATTACGGGTAGTGACGGCAGGGCATCCTATAATATGCGCAGGGTGGGATTCTTTAAAGGACACTATGGCCTGTTTACAGCGTATAAGCAGGAAATAGTGAAACTGAAGCAACACTTTGAACTTTCGGCATGGAGTGTACAGTTTGATATAGAAACAGACGATAACTATGCTGAAAAGAATGACAGCGTACTGCTGCTGTTGCTGGTGTTTTGTGTGAATTATATACACAGCTCCTATGCTGCGGCTACGTAGCAGGGGCATGACCTATGCTACGTAGCCACAACAGGGTTACTGCTGCTTGTTCTTATTCTTGAACTTACGATTTTTGTTATAGTTGTTACCCCCCTGATTGTTGCCAAAAGAGTTAGGGTTACCACCATAGTTATTGCCCCGCTGGCCGCCCTGGTTGCCACCTTTAAAGTTGCGGTTATTATTGTTGTTGTTATTGCGCTGCTTAAAGTTGCGGTTATTGCCACCCTGATTGTTACTGTTGGTGTCAAAATGTACCCTGTATCCACCGGTTTCGTAGCGTAGTGTGCCACCGCTCAGCTCGGCCAGTTCGGCCTTAATCATATCGTCATGCACGGGCTCTTTGTGCCAGTTGCCGTAGGCGAGCTTCATGTAATATCCTACTGCCTGTGTGAGTCCGTAGCGTTTTTCCTCGTCTGTCTCTTTCATGGCTTTGTCCAGCAGCCCCTGCAGGTTGCGGCCCAGGTGGCGATGCTGGATTCTGCCCTGCGGGTAGGGGAGTACTTCTGGTTTTTTGAATACAGACTCAGGTGTGGGGCAAGGGTAGGGGCTATCTACATCGAGCTGGAACTCTGTCATCTGATACAGATGGTCCCATAGCTTGTGTTTATAGTCTTCTATAGTTTTGAGATGGGGATTCAGTGTGCCCATCAGCTCTATGATTATTTCTGCCTGACGCAGGCGCTTTTCGCGGTCTTCTACAGTGATGAGGTATTCCACCATTTTCTGCACGTTGCGACCGTATTCCGGCATCAGCATTCTGCTGCGCGTTGTATTATATTCCATATCTGGTATCAGACGTTTTTTTAAAAGAGTAAATTGTAAATAAGTAAATGGTGTGGCAATGCCACTGGTAAACAGGTATATGCGCTATGAGGTCAGGTTGAAAAAGACCGGTTGACAAACGCTGAAGGTGTGCTACAGGTCCAGAGAAGGGACGGTACCTGCGGCAGAGGTTACAGCAAATATAGGGGGAAATAATAAAATACATGATGGATATAAAAAAATCCTGCCACCCCAACGGAATAATCCAAATGTTTATATACCTTTGCAGTCCAAAAATTGGCGAGGTAGCTCAGGCGGTTAGAGCGCAGGATTCATATCCGCCGCGGCGGACTGGGTTCAACAAAGTTAGTTCTTATAAATAAAAATATTTTTGGCGAGGTAGCTCAGGCGGTTAGAGCGCAGGATTCATAACCCTGAGGTCTCGGGTTCAACTCCCGATCTCGCTACTACGGCCCCTTCTATATGGAGGGGCTTTTTTATGTGTGCTGTTTTAGGTAAGGGGGGCTGGTTAATAGGGGTCAAGCTGAATAATTGGGGGAAGAGATATATCAGGCATAAATGTTAGCCAGCCTGAAAAGGAAGAAAGTAACATCCCGTACGCCTCTGGAAGTAGCCCTGAAAGCTTTGACTTTAGCATTG
>JAUIBA010000007.1 GCA_030427635.1 Bacteroidia bacterium | reverse complement strand
TTCAATGCTAAAGTCAAAGCTTTCAGGGCTACTTCCAGAGGCGTACGGGATGTTACTTTCTTCCTTTTCAGGCTGGCTAACATTTATGCCTGATATATCTCTTCCCCCAATTATTCAGCTTGACCCAAGCATAGTGCTGCCAGCACCATATAGCAGCTACATATTGCAATACGCATACATCATAGATTATACGGTAAAGTTACCTATTACTACATGCAGATGGCAAACATATAATCAACAATACAAGTACAACATCAGATACAGAAAATGCAAAAGCACTGCGTCAGCTACTATTCGGCAGTAGAAACACAGCGCTTTATCATTTACATAGATGTTGCAGCAGTCATTAGCACAGCTACACTGCCACACACTTACGCATCGGGTATAGTAGGCTCGGCCAGTCTTGCCAGCTTATCCAGAGATTCCTGCCAGCCCAGGTAGCACATATCCGCCGGTATCATATCCGGTATTCCCTCCTGTACCACCTTCAGTTCAGTTCCTGCTACACTCTGCTTTAGCCATATGGTTGTAGTCATCTCACCCGGTAGCCCGGGTGCATCAAACCGGTTAGTATATTTCAGAAATTCATCCTGCACTACCTCTATATATTTTCCGCCAAAGGAGTGGCTATTACCCGTCGAGAAGTTTGTAAACGACATCCGGTGACTACCACCTGTCTCTACATTCAGCTCATGCACCGTGCATAGAAATCCATAGGGAGGCAGCCATGCGGCTACTGCCAGAGGGTCTGTAAATGCACGATACAGTTTTGCAGGCGAAGCCTTAATTATCCGGTGCAGTGATACGCTGTTTGTTGTCATATTGCTGTTTTTGGTTTTAGTGTTTTATGTGCCGCATAGTTAATGCCATCCGGCTGCACTACAAAGATGATATACTCCCCCGAAACATCAGGGTACCACCTGCGACAAACTTAACGGCAGATTGCGACATCCTCACAAGCGCTCCCCATTGCTTAATCCTCCGGCTCCTCACCCGGTACATACTCCAGTATATCAGCAGGCTGGCACTGCAGCGCCTCACATATAGCCTCCAGCGTACTGAACCGTATTGCCTTTGCCTTCCCTGTTTTTAGTATAGACAGGTTAGCCAGTGTCAGCCCCACCCTGTCCGACAGTTCATTGAGCGACATCTTGCGCCGCGCCATCATTACATCCATATTCACTATTATGGGCATAAACTATACCGTAAGGTCATTTTCTGTCTGCAATACTATTCCTCTCTTAAATACAGATGCTATAATGTACACCAGCCCTGCCGCATATAGCCAGTCTGCATCATCCCAGCCTTTAAGGCCTGCGTTATGAGCCCTGAGCCAGTTGTTATGCAGGTTATGCAGCAGCGCTATTATACCCACAGCACACAGGGCATAACATATGCGCATCAATATACCCGCTACATACGGCCTGAACGGAGCCGACAATGTTTTTTCCTTCAGCAGATCTGTTACCTCACTTACAGCATAAGCCTTTACACCGGTAATGATTATCATAAAGAAAACAACAACAGAATAATGGATGAAACTGAACTCATACAACTCCGGGAAATTAATATTATGCCATGAGAGCTCCTCTGTATTAAAGCCAGGAACAAAAATGACCATCAGATATTCAAACAGATAAGTACCTGCTTTTATCAAAAGTCCTATATAAACAATCCAGGTAAGAAAGTTCATGGTCTTCACCAGACGGGGCGATGGCGCTTTCACTTGTTGGGGAGCGGGCATAACATCTTTTATACAAATTTATTGAAAAACAATAAATAAACTATGTTTTACAATAAATTCTCCCACTCCACCATACCAAACACCATAACACAGGTGGAATTAATCCCAAAGTCCCCCTATACAGCAAAGACAAAGTCGACACACCGCTTTATCCTGCCTCGTATATCTCTTATATCAGCACCGATCCTCTCGGCTCTATTGCCGCTGGCAGCTCTTTTTCGCCCAGCATTTCTTTCAGGTCTATCTCTATCGTACGGCACAGCGACAGCATCGGTATATCATTCCCCAACCCCTCAAACGGGTTCTCCGAATAATCGCCTATCAGCTCCATCATGATAAATACCCAACCCACAATCACTATGAACGGAATAGAGAGCCACACAGCCAGCTCACCCAGCTTATGAAACTCCGATACTATACCGAAGGGAAGAAGGAAAATAAAAATACAAACGAACACAAAACTTGCACTACCATACTGGCGCGGCAATGGAAACTTCTTGATGCGCTCTGCCCGCCCCTGATGCTCATAAAAGTCATTCAGTATCTTCTGCAGTTCCATATGCCTGAAATCGTCTATCAGGTTCCTCGCACGCAGCTCCTTCAGGTCTTGCGACTGCCGGTCTATAATCTGGGTAGCCGTGTTCCTGCAGGCCCTTAAGTGCTCCAGCTCATCAGCCGGCAGGTGTAGCATCTGTTGCTCCCGGGTCACCTCACCATCGTTCATACCCACGCCCCAGCGCACCTTATAATCTTCGGCCACTTTCTTATAGTGTTTGCTCTGGCTGATGTGCTCCCACGACGTAGGTACAAGCAGCTGGCCGCGCAGCGTATACAACCACCCTATGTGCCGGTACAATAGTTTACGGTGCAATTCCTGCAATTCCTCCTCACCCGCCTGTTGCTCTGTAAACTGGTTACCTACATACGCACGCACGTTCGATCCCCACATGCGGCTGCTGTTCACAATTGCCCCCCATATCTTTCTGGCCTCCCACAGCCTGTCATAAGCGCTGTTATTTTTAAAGCCCAGATAAAAGGCTACTGCAGTGCCTATAGCAGCCAGTGGCAGCCACGGTATCGACAACCATTCCCAGTGCGTCACTTCAAACAGCACAGTGATGAGTACCGCCCATGCCGTGAGCCATACCAGATGCCTGCCTGAAAACTGTAGTAGTTCCTTTACCGTGAAGTTCTTAGTGATGAACATAGAATCCTGTTTAGTATCGTCATTAAATATACTACTACTATTTTACGAAGTACTCCGCGATGTGCAATCTCGGGCAAGCACATATGAAACAATATTATTGTTATTGTAATTACAATTGTTGCACAAGCAGTGTATATACTGCTTGCCACCTGAAGGTTCCTGCAACACACGAACCAAACATCAGCCCTGCATATCTATTGGGCTGCATCAAGAAGACTACGGCAAACGGGAGAAGTAGCTGTGCTTACATTGCGATGAAAGAATTAAAAAATAGTCATCGCTCTGATTATCGCATAATCTACTGCAAGTGAACTCTATGGACACAGAAAATAAAAGTGTTACCGTACTGCATTGGCCTGCGTTATTCTTTTATACTGTCAGTGCTACTTTGTATTTTATTGTCTATATTCAGAATAGACCTATAAACATCATCATGCAAAAAAGCTACTTCATATACATCTCCTTTTCTTATGTTGCAATAATTCATACAAGATGGCGGCAAATGTTGGCTTCGCTCAATTTCTATATCACCTACTTTGTACACAAACTCAACGCCATATTTCGATCTCTCAGGGTTCTTTTTAAAATAACCGAATCTATAAACCCGGGTAACTCTCCCGCTAGTAAAACACGTATGCTCATCGTTTGTGAAAACAGGTTTCCAGTCTAGGATGACATATTTCTTTGGGTTTTCAGGATTGATTTTTATAGCATATTTTTCTCCGGGAACCATTCCATATATCGATACAGACCTCTCAGAAAATTCCTCATATTCAACGCCTTTGTAAATATATTTCGCTTTGTTACCTGGACCTTTGCCATACCCCAATTTAATGATTTTGCATACACTATCTTCCCACATAGAGTGATCTATATTAGGTAAACAGGAAGCCATGAAAAACAGGGAAGTAAAAATGATATTTAAAATTAGCCTGTTTGCTCTTGTTTTAAAATTCAAATATATCATTTCTGAATATTTAATTCACGGTATGTTATTTCGACTGATTACCGTTTATATGACCCGCCTGCATAGACTCCGTCTACCTCACATAGGAGCGCATGATTACCATACAGCACCTGGTTATTCCAGATACTGCCCCGTAATCCCGGAACTCATTAGTTAATCTTCACCTGCAGATTCCAGCAATAACACTAAAACATCTAAAAACAAAAAAAGCGGAGTGCTATACGCACCCCGCTTTCGTTCAGAAACGTGATCCCGTTGGGACTCGAACCCAAGACCCATACATTAAAAGTGTATTGCTCTACCAACTGAGCTACAGGATCAGTAAAAAAAGAACTGTGAGGTAACACCTCTTTCCCCTTACGGGAGCGCAAAGATATGAATATTGACTTTTCTGCAAAACTTTTTTCAAAAAAAATTCACACAGCACAGCAAAAAAATGCACAAACACAATACTGATGCGGGTTTCCCGGTCAGAATGTAAAATGCAGTTTTACATTCAGCAGCCTCGTTGTCAGCCGGTTGGGCACCGCATACATACTGCTGGTACTCTGGTCCTGCACCCATGTATAGGATAGTGTATTCTGTATGCTCAGCAGGTTAAATACCTCCAGGCTCCCCCATATGCTATGCAGGTGATTAAAGAAGCTATGCGCCCTGTATTCACGCTTCATACCATCCAGCAGCAGTGCAGAGAAGCCTATGTCCACACGCTTATAGTCCGGCAGGCGCAGTATGTTCTGGTACAGATGCCCGCGTGGCGGCGCTACCGGTAGCCCGCTGGAGTACAGCACATTCACATGCGCTTTAAAATTCTTGTTTTTCCTCAGGTAGTCTTCAAAGTACATACCCAGCATAAACCGCTGGTCTGTAGGCATCGCAAAATAATTGTCATACCCCGCTATTGAAGGGCTGTCTGTTATCTTCTGCTCTGCCTTCAGTATACCTATACTCACCCACGATGTCGCATCCTTTACCAGGTCGCCATACAGGCGCACCTCACCACCATATACGCGGCCCACAGCATCATTTTTACCCGTATAGCGTATGCGCACATTGTCATATCGATACGGGTCCTGGTCCCACAGATACTTATAGTACACCTCACTCGTAAGCCTGAATGGCCGCTTATACATGATAAAGTTATAATCTGCACCACCTACCAGCTGTATAGACTTCTGTGCCAGCAGCTGCTTGTTAATGCCGCCTGTAGGGTCGCGCATCTCACGGTAAAAGGGTGGTTGCACATACTTCCCGCCCGATAGTTTCAGTATCACATCTTTTTTAGACCGGGGCCGGTAAGATGTCTGCACCCGCGGACTAATCACCAGCTCATCATTCAGAAAACTATGATTGAATCGTACACCCACCGTAGCAGTAAACCTGCCGGAGTCCATCCTGAAGTAGTCCTGCACAAAACCACTCAGTCGGGTATAGTTCAGGTCGGCCGATGAGTGGTAAAAGCTGGCCATATTTACCTTATACGGGTCATATGGCTGGCTGAAGGCCGCAGAGTCTCTGCGCTCCCATTCATGCAGCTCATCTCCTATGCTCGTGGCCGTAGCATTGATGCCAAACTGTAGCTGGTGGTGGTCTGCACTGTAGGTGCCACGCATGCCCAGGTCACCCACATTCACATTCAGATAGTTACGGGCAAAGTTGTGTATCGCTCCCGCACCCAGATAGGTTTTTATCTGGCCAAAGTCGCGCTTACTCATATCTGTCTGCAGCTCGCCCAGCAGGTAGGCGCCAAATATGTCGTAGGTTTCATACTCATTCGTACGGAATGCAGAGCCCAGAAACTTCATCCGGAATTTTGAACCCTCCCTGTGATAGTTGGCCGATATCCCCCCGAATCGTGAGTCGAACTGGTCAAACTCACCACCCTGGTAAAACATGTTTAACTGATATGCCTGGTTCAGCACCCCGAAGCTCGCAGTACTCGTCTCCGGGAAGAATGTAAACCGGTTACGGGCATAGTTGGCTATCCCTTCCAGCTCCCAGTTAGCGCTCAGCCTGTAGTTTATCAGTGCCTGCACATCGGTAAATGAAGGATTATAAATACCCTTTGTTGGTTGTGCATTCAGCACATACTGGTTACTCTTCTGCCGCGCACCTAAGAGCCACGTAAGACGATGATTTTTTGAAGTTCCTTCCAGATGCATGCTTGCACCCAGCAGGCTGGTAGTTACAGAGCCGCCAAATTCTTTAGGCTTCTTGTACGATACATCCAGCACACTGGCCATCTTGTCCCCGTACTTTGCCTGAAAGCCTCCTACCGAGAAGTTGACATTGGATACCAGGTCAGAGTTTACAAAGCTCAGCCCCTCCTGCTGTCCTGTACGCACCAGAAACGGGCGGTATATCTCAAAGTCGTTTACATACACAAGATTTTCATCATAGTTACCTCCACGCACATTGTATTGGGCCGTCAGCTCATTGTTAGAGCCCACCATCTGCTTTATCATACCCTCTACACCACCTATTACAGTAGGCATAAATACAGCCTTGCTGGCATCAAGGGTTACAGAGCCGGTTTCCTCACGTTTGCGCTGGTCAGTGATGTTTACTACCCCACCCTCTACCGCCTGCAGTTTCATCTGCACATCTATGATACGGGTAGCACCTGCCGTCAGCAGCAGCTCCCTGCGCGCAGCTACAAATCCGTGCGCATAGTATATCAGCGTTATACGCTTGCCTGCGGGCACTTCCAGCCAGTAGTAACCTTTGGCATTGGTATTTACACCCATGCCCGTTACCTCATCAGCCACCAGGGCCCCACTCACCGGCTTATCTCGCTCATCACGTATTACGCCCGATACTACTGCCTTCTGTGCAAGGGCAGAGAGTGAGGAAAACAATATGGCAATAAGCAGAGATACCCTCGATAGCGGCATAGTATTCAGTAAACGCATTTAAGATAAGATTATTTCCCTGCCTGCTTCAATCTTTTTATTGTTTCGGCAGGGTCAGCCGATGCAAATACCGTATTCCCGGCCACCAGTACATCTGCACCGGCGCCTATTATATCTACAGCATTATCCAGTGTCACGCCGCCATCTATTTCTATAAGCGTGCCGGCGCCGGCCTGCGTTATTATCTCTTTTGCTCTCCTTATCTTGTTGTAAGTAAGCGGCAGGAACTTCTGTCCGCCAAAACCCGGATTGATGCTCATCACCAGCAGCAGGTCCACCTCATGTATAATGTCAGCCACCATATCTACCGGTGTATGGGGGTTTATAGCCAGCCCCGCCTTCATACCCAGCGCCTTTATGCTGGTAAGCGTGCGGTGTATATGGTAGCCATTCTCATAATGTACAGTCAGGTAGTCCGCACCTGCATTTTTAAACTCCTGCAGGTACTTTTCAGGCTCCTGTATCATCAGGTGCACGTCAAATGTTTTACGTGCCATCTTCTTCATCTGGGCTATGATGCTCATACCATAGCTTATGTTGGGCACAAAGCGGCCATCCATTACATCCAAGTGAAACCAGTCGGCCTCGCTGTTGTTTACCATTTCTATTTCTGCGCCCAGTTTCATAAAGTCGGCAGAGAGCATTGAGGGAGCTATAAGAGCCATATTGCAGTGTTTATGACGCAGCAAGCGTCGTTATATTGTTGGTTTTATTTTTTTATCAGTCTTTTCAGTGCCTTTTTAGGGGCCTCATAGCCGGTATCTATTCTCAGTGCTACCCTGTAATCCGCCACCGCATTCGCAAAGCTGTCCATCAGCTCACTGCACAGCCCGCGGTTATAATGTGCTGCCGGGTTGGTCGGGTCTGTTTTTATCGCCATATCAAACTGTCTCCAGGCCTTTGCAAATGAGTCTTCCTGCAGCAGTATGTACCCCATATTGAAGTACGCATCCGTATAGCGTTTATCGCTCAGTATGCAGCGGCGGTATTCCTCCTTGGCACGTACATAGTCATTATGCTCCTGAAAGTAGGTGCCACGTGCATAGATGGGAAATACATCTGTTGTATCCATGATATACGCATTGTTCAGGTAGCGTATGGCAATGGAGTCATTACGCGCACTGTGCAGCAGTCCCAGCTCTATCACTGCATCACGGTAGTCTGGTGCCACCTGTATTGCAGTCTGCAGGTTAGATATTGCTTTGGCCGTATCATGAGCATCCTTGTACAGCATCGCTTTCAGAAAGTAAGCTTCCGGGTCATATACATTCTTACGCAGCACAATGTTTATTTCAGAAAATGCCCGCGGATAGTCTTTTGTGTACAGAAACAACTTGGCTATTTTCAGATGAGCCTTACGGTCTTCCGGGTTCTTATCTATCGCCTTCTGTATCCACTCCAGCGATCCGTTGATATCCCTGTTCTCAAACAGCAGGTCACCTACAGCACTATAATATTCACTCTTGCTGCTGTCCAGCGATACCGCTTTGGCAAAATCCTTATAGGCCAATGAGTCATAGCGCAGCCTGCGCAGCTCTTTACCACGCTCATAGTATAGCCCCGCCATCTTTGGGCTTTTGTGTATCTCATCAGTCAGGCTCTTAAGGGCAGGGCTGCTGGAGAGCATCGGGTCTTCGGTGGCAGGAGCCTTATCGTTATTATTGCCATTGCAGGCCAGAAGCATCAACGCTGCCAGCAGCGGCACATACTTCATCCATGCTATCTTCATATCGGCAAAATTATAAAAAAGAATATTGGGCTGCGTGCCTCCCCCCACCCGATATTAACACTTCTGTTACCGCTTTATACCCCAAACCGCCTACCTTTGTTTATTATGCTTAAGGTATTATTCTGGCTGTTTTTGTGCGGCCTCATATATCGGGTGGTGTTTTCCTATCTCCTTCCTATACTGCGCATGACCTCCGCGGCCAATGATCACGTACGTAATATGCGGCAGCAGATGAAGGAAATGGAACAGCGTATGAATCAGCCTCAGGCCGAAGCCCCACGCAAGGCAGCCCCCATAGATGGCGATTATATTGACTATGAAGAAGTGAAGTAGCATGAGGTTCCTGCTGCTTGCTGTTCTGGCTGCAATAGCCATTCCCGTCATGGCACAGCGTTCAGCCCGCCCCCCGGGCATTATCAGTTCGCTGCACGCGCTGGACTCTTCTGTGGCGGCCCGTTCCGGCAGTGCACTTGTAAGCCTGCCACAGTTTATCCCCGGCATAGTGCTGGATATCCGCTACGCCACACCACACAACTTTACAGGTAAGTCTCAGTACACACAGGCCGCAGCATGGCTGCGCCTGCACCCCGCTCAGGCACTGCGTCAGGTACAGGAAGCCCTTCACAAAAAAGGCCTGGGCCTGAAAATATATGATGCCTACCGCCCCTACAGTGTCACCTGCGCTCTGTGGGCAGCCACTGCCCAGAAGCGTTATGTGGCAAATCCCCGCCGGGGTAGCCATCACAATCGTGCCACGGCGGTAGATCTTACCATCATTGACCTTAAAACAGGTCACGAACTGGATATGGGTACCGGGTACGACAACTTTACCGATTCTGCCCACCATTCCTTTACAGCCCTGCCCCCACAGGTACTGGCTAATCGCCGGCTGCTGCGCTCACTCATGTGGCAGAATGGCTTTACCCACGTACCCACAGAGTGGTGGCACTACCACTGGCGCGTTAAAGACTTCCCCCTTCTGGATATACCATTTGAACAACTACATCCGTAAAACCATTATTTTTACTGCATATCTGCATAGTATTCATTGAGAAGCATGACCAATAGTTTTTTGAAAATAGTCCTGTTTTGTATCTGCGGTCTGGCCCACTTTACCGTATCGGCCCAAACCGATTCCAACGAAGTAAAAGAAGACCTCAGGCATTATGCCAATGCACTGGCTGCACCCTACATGTATGGCCGTGGCTATGTAGATAAAGGACTGGCAAAAGCGACAAAGTATATAGAAAGTCAGTTTCGCAAAAACGATATAGAGCCCGGCCCCGGAATGGGCACTTACCGACAGAATTATGATTTTGCTGTCAATACCTTCCCAGGCACCGTTTCTCTCACTGTCAATGGCAAAAAACTCATTCCCGGCCGCGACTTTCTGGTAGATGCCACCAGTGGTAGTTGCAGCGTTACAGACCTCCCCATCGCCCATGCCGACCTCTCCACCATGGGTACGGGCAAGGCATGGAAGCGCGCAGCACGTCGCCTCTCCCGCGATACCGCCTGGATACTCAGCGGCACCGACAGCTTCTGTGCGGCAAACGGGGTTTCCTCCCGCACATTGGTAAGCCTCCTGCCCAAAGGATGTTTTCTGCTGCCGGTACACAGCAAGCAGTCATGGACCGTAGGCCGCACCAGCCATGAGGCTACGCTTATGTACGTTTACGATACCGTACTGCCCGCCACCCCTACCAGCCTGTCTATGACCGTAGAGGCCAGAATGAATTACAGCTTTGATGCCTGCAATGTTGTTGGTAAAATTCCCGGCCGGGTTACAGATACATATCTCGTATTCACCGCCCATTACGACCATCTGGGCCGTATGGGCAGTGCCGTTTTCCCCGGTGCCAGCGATAATGCCAGTGGCGTAGCCCTTATGCTCCATCTGGCAGCATGGTATGCAAAGCATCCGCAGAAATACACCATGATATTCATAGCCTTCAGCGGCGAGGAAGCGGGGCTTCTGGGGTCCGACTACTTTGTAAAGCACCCGCTCTTCCACCCCGAGCGTATTAAGTTCCTCACTAATCTGGATATTATGGGCGATGCCACTGCAGGCATTACCGTAGTCAATGGAGCCGTCCTTACCCGCCAGTTCGATATGCTCACTACTATCAATGAAGAAAAACACTACCTGCCCCAGGTAAAAAGCAGAGGTCAGTCGGCCAACAGCGACCACTACCACTTTTCACAGGTAGGTGTGCCCGCCTTTTTCATCTACTCTATGGGGGGCAAAGGTTTCTATCACGACATCTACGACCAGCCCTCCGAACTCACCTTTACCAACATCCCCAATGTAGCCCTCCTCTTGAAGGACTTTATTGGCAGGTTACAGGAATAGCTATCTGTAACTGTTACAAATTTCATCAGGTAAGCTTGTGGTAGTGTATAGGCATTACAGCCCGTATATAGCTTTATTTTAAGTCTATCACTTTGGTGTTTTTTCATTGTACTCAATGGAACCAATTTGAACGACATAGAATTTATAGCTTCCGGTTTCACCACATATACCCCCTACACATTCCACGCCAGCTTCTTATCTACAAATAGTGCTATCATAGGCACAGACAGGTACATAAGAAACGCAATGTGAATAATGAATATCAAAAAATACAGCGCTATCGCCGTTCCTTTTTTAACCTTGCCATTATAGCGCGCTCGTATTGCATCCAGCCGCTCACTTGTATAATACTTTTTCAAAAGGTAGAAAACGGTTAGCCCCATAGCCATTACATGCACTATACCCGCAATCGCGGCATACTTTGCCGATAGAGCATTGACATAAAACTTCCGGTACTGGGGCACACTATACACCGAATTAGTAGCCAGAAAAGCCACCACACTTGCCGTCATGAAACAGCAGTAACCCCGGGCCTGCTTCAGTACCGTAATATTCCTTAGCTCATCCCACTTTTTACTTTCGGCTGCAGCATAGAATACATAGATAAGTATATCAAACACTTTCATAGAATATGGTCCGGTTGCATCCCGCTACTCTAAGATACGGCTTCATCATAAGCTATTGCCTGTGCAGTTACCGGCCACTTAGCCATGCAGTACCATCTTTTTTATAATCGCTATCTGTCCCAGGTGGTAGTGCGTATGCTCCAGCACACCGGTAAGGTTGCGGTACCAGGTACCATATTTACCATCTATAAATGATTCATAAAGCCTGCTGTCCGGCATCTGCTCCACTAGCCGGGCAAAGGTCTCTGCATCTTCCAGTGTTTTTGTTCGCAGTCGCTCCCAGTCTTCCGGCCCGGTTATGGATGGCATATCATAGCTATACATATCCCTTATGGTTAGCGGCCCACCCTCCATTACACCTATCAGCCCGGCTACATAATAGTTTACATGATAGGTAAGCAGCGCTATACTATTAAGACCATGCACCTTTGCTATCGCCTGCTCCCAGGTAATATCTGCTATTTTATGCTGCAGGTCAGAGCCTGCCATATTTCCCCCGGTATGCAGCTCGCGCATTTGCCGGGCTATCTGTGATGCTATACTCATTATATGTGATATCAGGGACTTCTAAGGTACATACTTTCCGGCTGCATTATGGACATTTCACCCTGTTACATCGGCTCCCTCACCTCCCCCCGGGAAAAACCTCATTTTTTCCCGACCTTTGCGCTGTAAACTAAACCCTCACTCTATACACATAGCTAATACTTCTCAGACTTTCCCCGCCTTTGCCACCACCAGCAAGATATTAGAAATAATCCGCGAGCAATTTTTGTAACCTTTTCGGGAAGAAAACCATACACCCTGGCATACTTGAACAAACACAATCAATACATTATCAACACTATACACATTCACTCGTCACAAAACTGCACACAATAAATAAAAACTGCGCAATGTACTTTACACCATGCGTCATTTAGTACACTGCTATGCATTACCAGCTTTATTCTTTCCCCGTTACCAACCTTTTTAATCTTTTTTCTGTCTGTTTACTTCACAGTTAATAACCTAAATACACAGTCAATGTGTATTCACTATTTTTGAATTTCTTACAATATACCACATATGAAAAAATATACTCCACTTCTGATAGCTGGCCTTGTAAGCTTCGGCACTATCATCTCATCTTCCTGTAAAAAAACCATTCACTCTAATGCACCCACGCCCAATAACGTGCGTCTTTTGAGTTACACCAGGATTACATCTCTCACTACTAATGTCCCCAAATCCGTACCCGGAAATAATATTACCGAAAGCTTCCGCTTCTACTATGATGATATCAACCGGGTAAGTCAGATAGTCTATACCGGCAATAACTCATTTGAGATAAACAAGCGTATTGATTTCGATTATTTCAGTGATACCACCGTTAAAAGCATTACAGATATTGTTACAGGTATAGTAGTAGAGCGCGATACTTTTATCCGCAATGCTGATGGCTATATCACTACCGCTTACTTTCCAGGGATTGGCAAGTCTGGCATCCGTTACAATTTTGACTACTATGGAAAGCTCCTTACCCGTATCAAAGCTACCGCTACCGACTGGAATCACATTACCATGAACGCTCAGGTTACATACACCTCAGTTAATGGCGACCTGCTGAAACAAAATCCTGAGGGCAAGCTCAAAACAGAGTTCTATAACCTTACCCCCGGCCTGAATATAGACTGGCTCAATAACACTATGGGGCTTTACACACGCATAGAAGACCTTAAAGCATCAGAATATACCTTCCAGCCATATGATCATAAAGCACCTTTCGAGGTGTTCATTCAGGATGCTTTGCAGGATACAGCACGCCTCACTTACCCTGCATGGGACTGGGTCGGGGAGTCTTATCACTTCTACACAGAAGATGCTATCCGCATAGGCGATTATATGCAGCTGGAGTCATTCACACGTTATGGCGATAATACCTTCCGCAACAATCACCTTGTGGAGTCTATTTCCGCTACCAATAAGAATGCCTATATCCATTATGTGATAGATGCTGAAAGCAAAATCACACAAATGAAGGTGGACATAAAGGATAATGTTCTGAATAAGTACACGCTCACTTACGACCTCCAGTACGAGGAGTATTAGGAGATACTCGCCGCCTTTGCCACCACCGGCAAAATATTAGAAATAATCCGCGAGCAATTTTTGTAACCTTTTCGGGAAGAAATTCTTACTTCGCGGCACGGCTCACACACCATAACAAATACATTATCAACCTTATACACATTCACACAACACAAAACTGCACACAATAAATAAAAACTGCGCACTGCACTTAGCTATATACGTCAATATGTACCCTCTGATGCACTACCAGCCCCACCCTGCCCCGATACCAACCTTCTGAATCCATATTACCGTCTGTTTACTTTATATTAATAACCAGGGTTGACAATTGATGTGTATTTACTATTTTTGAGTTTCTAACGAAATAATATACATGAGAAAATATATTTTGTTCCTGATAGCCGGCCTTATTACCTTCGGCACCCTTATCTCATCTTCCTGCAAAAAGGTCATTCACTCTAATGCCCCTACGCCCAATAATGTGCGTCTGCTGAGCTATACCAAGATTACTACCCTCACTACCAATGTACCCATATCGCTGCCCAGCGCTAAGATTACCGAAAGCTTTCGTTTTTATTATGATGATATCAACCGTGTACGCCAGATAATCTACACCGGCAATGACTCATTTGAAATAAACAAGCGTATAGATTTCACCTACTTCAGCGATACCACCGTTAAAAGCATTACAGACATACTCACAGGTATGGTTGTAGAGCGCGATACTTTTATACGCAACGCTGACGGTTATATTACTACCGCTTATTTCCCGGGCATCGGCAAGTCAGGCATCCGTTACAACTTTGACTATTATGGCAAGCTCCTTACCCGTGTCAAAGCTACCGCTACTGACTGGAATCACATTACCATGAACTCTCAGGTTACTTACACTTCCGTTAACGGCGACCTGCTGAAACAATATCCTGAGGGCAAGCTCAATACAGAGTTCTCTAACCTTACTCCCGGTCTGGATATAGACTGGCTCAATAGCTGGATGGGGCTTTACACACACATTGAAGACCTCGAAACATCAGAATATACTTTCCAGCCATACAATTACAAAATTCCTTTCGATCTCTACGTTCAGGATACACTGCAGGATACAGCACACCTTACTTATCCTTCATGGGGCTGGGTTGGTGAGTCTTATCACTTCTATACAGAAGATGCTATCCGCACCGGCGACTATATGCAGCTGGAGTCATTCACACGCTATGGCGACAATATCTTCCGCAATAATCACCTTGTGGAGTCTATTTCCGCTACCGACAAGAATGCATACATCCATTACCTGATAGATGCTCAGAGCAAAATCACACAGATGACGGTAGACGTAAAGGATAGTGTACTCAATAAGTACACCCTCACTTACGACCTCCAGTACGAGGAGTACTAAGCCGGCATCACCCGTAATTTGTATTCTTTTTTCTACTTTTACCACCGTTTTGGGGGCGCATTGTAACGTTTACCGCTGCACTACTCCCCATGCACATTAGTTCAGATCACGATTCAATCATCAGAATAGTATGTCACATCAATTGCTGAAAGGAAAGAAAGGTATCATATTTGGCGCGCTGGATGAGCGCTCCATAGCATGGAAAACCGCGCTTAGCGCAGTAGCTCAGGGAGCGCAGATAGTGCTCACTAATGCTCCTATCGCACTGCGTATGGGTAAAATCAACGAGCTGGCAAAACAGTGCAATGCCGAGGTAATACCTGCCGATGCCACATCCGATGCCGACCTGGACAACCTCATGCAGAAGAGCATGGAGATACTGGGCGGCAAAGTAGATTTTGTGCTGCACTCTATCGGTATGTCGCCCAATGTGCGTAAGAACATACCATATACCGGCTCTAATCACGACAACTATCTGAAAACGCTCGATATCTCGGCAGTATCACTGCACCGCGTACTGCAGGCAGCCATGAAGGCCGATGCTATCAGCGAGTGGGGCTCAGTGGTAGCGCTCAGCTACATTGCTGCACAGCGCACATTCCCCGGCTACAATGATATGGCCGATGCCAAAGCCGTGCTGGAAAGCATAGCCCGCAGCTTTGGTTACCACTATGGCTTCGCTAAAAAAGTACGTGTCAATACCGTATCTCAGTCGCCTACCGTTACTACAGCAGGCTCTGGCGTATCCGGCTTTGATGTGTTCTATGATTATGCCGAAAAAATGTCGCCACTGGGCAATGCCAGCGCTGAAACCTGTGCCGACTTCTGCGTGATGCTCTTCAGTGACTACACACGCATGATTACAATGCAGAATCTCTTCCACGATGGCGGCTTCTCTAATACAGGTGTCAGCCAGCGCATAATAGAAGATATGGAAAAAGCAGCCGGAAAATAGCACCGGCTGCCGCAGGGCAATAATTGACGCCGCCCTGCGTTTTTCTAAGAACATTACGATATCGGATATGCGGAACCGGCACAGCAGCAAACCTTTTATGCGCAAAACCCTCTCAATGCTCACTGGCCTCCTGCTGGCAGGAGGTGTTACTCATGCGCAGGTCAATGGAGGGCAGTTTGCCTTTGAGTTTCTGCGTCTGGCCAATTCTCCGCATGTCTCCGCCCTGGGGGGAATGAGCGTTGCCAACCCTTCCAATGATATATCACTGGCATTGCAGAATCCGGCGCTCATGCGCCCCGGCCTGCACAATCAGCTACAGCTCAATTATAATGGCCTGTATGCCGGTATCAGCTCTTCCAATCTTAACTATGGTTATCATGTAGATAAGATAAATACCTCATTTGCACTCGGAGTGCAGTACCTTAACTATGGCAGCTTTACACAGACCTCTTTTACCGGGGCTGAAGAAGGCTCATTCAAGGCCATAGACTATGCACTCTCTCTTGGCGCTTCGCGCAGTTATGGAGAGCACTGGCGCTATGGAGCCAATCTGAAATATGCACACTCTGCACTCTACACCTATCGTGCCACAGCAGCAATGATGGATGTAGGAGTTAACTACTACGATACCGCCTCCATGTGGGACATAGGCATTGTAGCTAAGAATATGGGTGTGATGATAGATAAATACATCCCGGAAAACCCTACCGAGCCTATTCCGTTCGATTTACAGCTCGGCATATCCAAGCGGCTAAAACATGTGCCATTGCGTCTGTTCACTACCATTCATCATCTGTATGAGTGGGATATCCGTTATGACAACCCCGACGATGCTACCGTAAATACCCTCATCAGCTCGTCCGACACGAATCAGAAAACGAAATCCTACTTTACCGATAAGCTGTTCAGGCACTTCATCTTCGGGGCAGAGATATCACCCGGCAGCAGACTCACTATTTCTGCTTCTTACAATGTACTGCGCAGGCGCGAGCTCGCATTGCAGACGGTTCAGGGTATAGCCGGTTTTTCTTTCGGCCTTGGTCTCAACCTCAATAAGTTTGTTATCAACTATGGCCGGTCTTACTACCATATAGCCGGGCCATACAATGAGATAGGCATTACCTTTAAGATGAATAAGCTGTTTGGTCTCGGTGCCACCGGAGAAAGGATTCATTGGAATGCCGACCACCCCGATTGGTAACTACCACACATACGCAGCATAGCATCACAACGCCACATTGCAGCCCGCCATCCAGTTAGTACCCGGCATAGGTCTGTATGCAGCCACCGCATAGCGCACATTCCACACATTATTGCAGTAGGCATATAGCCCTACCCGCCTGTGCCTGAGGTCCGTATGCCACGACAGCGTTATATTTCCGGTATTATACGGCTCCAGCCATGCCGACTCGTCTGTTGTAATATACCGGTACCCTGTGTAGGAGTGCAGGTACTGCAGCTCCAGCTGCTTCCACCCGGCCCATAGCTGCACCCGGCCATTATATCGGGGGGTATAGGGTATCTGCCTGCCGGTACTGCCATCCTGTGGTATATAGCTCTCTGTAGTGGATGCCAGTACGTAAGATGTAGCCACATGCAGCCCCAGCCTCCAGTGTTGTGCTGTATAAGCTATACGGGTACTGGTCTCCGTACCCCGGCTGTGTACTCGGGCTATGTTGTGCGGGGTCCATACAGCCCCACCCAGCCACAGTATCCAGTTACTGATACTGCGGTCAAAGACCGAAGCCTCATGCTGTAGCTGCCACCTGCCGGTACCGGCGCCTATGGTATAGCCACCATCTGCACTCCAGCCTTCTTCCGGTTTCAGGCTGGCATTGCCACCGGGAAAGTAGTACAGCTCATTCAGCGATGGCGCCCTGTACGTTTTCTGTGCATTAGCCCGCAGAGACAGCCAGCGGGTAGCGGCAAAGGTGGCACCTGCACCGGGCAGAAATATGTTCTGGTCATTGATACGCTCGCCACGCGCCTGTACCGATATTTCAGTACGTACAGCTGGCAGTTGCAGGGTATATGCCCCGGCCAGTGCCGTGCGGTACTGGTGCTGGCTGTCGGCCCCGGCTGGCAGCCATGATAGCTGCACAGGGGCAAATAGGAGCACCTTGCCATTCCGGCCCACATGCTGCCGCCAGCCCACCTCCTGGTAGTACTGCATCACAGCGCCGGTAGTACGCAGGTTTATAGCTTCATCGGTATAGGTATAGCCATCCCTTATTACGGATGTCCGCGCATACAGCATACCGCCCTTCCGGGTGTAGTGCTGCCACAGGGCCACTCCTCTCAGGGCATTGTCCTGCTGCTCCTTGCGCGACAGTGCCTCAAAAAGGGCCGGTGGTATCTGCCGGTCATACTGCTGCGCCCACAGCCACAGGTCCAGAGTATTATGCTTATTGGGCCGCCATGCCGCATGGGTCATCAGGGAGCCGCTTTGTACCCTGCTGTTGGGCATATGCTGCCTGCTGCCATCGGTAGCGGTATAGCTGTAATTGTTTGCAGCGCTCTGCCCGGTAACACCCGCCTGCAGGTACCATCTGCGCGAGGCTATAGCTCCCTTTACAGCCCCGGTATTTTGTCCGTAGCTGCCTGTGGCTGCACTTACAGATAGCTGCCTTAGTCCTGTATCAAACCGCGCAGGCTCCTGCTCCAGCATCAGCGCCCCACCCACATTGCCACTGCCCGATAGTGCTGCCGAGCTGCCATACACCACATGGGCACGGTTTATAAGGGTAGCAGGTATGGCAGATATATCGGCCACACCCAGCGCAGCATTCTGTATAGGCACACCATTCCACAGTACCTGCGACTGTGCTGCCGATGAGCCTCTGAATGCTACCGTAGCCAGGCCGCTAAATGCATATGCTTTTACAAATACAGGGAGCCGCTGCGATAGTACTGTTGCCATACTCTGGTTGCCCGGCAGAGACAGTACAGCGCTATCCAGCGTCTGCACCTGCTGCCCGGTAGCAAAATCGTTCAGCCTCGTATCGGCTGATACCCGGTGACGCCCCCGTACCCGCACCTCTTTCAGCACAGTATCCTGCTGCTGAGCCTGTACCTGTAGCGCAGAAAGCAGCAGCACTGCTGCTGGCAGGCAACGGGAAAGTATCAGTAGTTGCACAGGTCGGGTCATAAATTATGCTGGCAAATGACAAACAAAAAGCCCTGCCGCAGGGTGCAGGGCTTCAATAAGTATATAAGATATTATTCGCTCTGTAAGCCGGCATAGGTACCTTCCTTGCCTATGTACAGATGGAAGGTATCGCCGCGCAGGCCTATACGCATAGACTCCAGCGGTATCACCTCAGCAGGAGCCAGGTTACCCAGATTCACATTGGCGCCCAGCAGCTCCAGGAAGTAAACCTGCTGTGCTTTCTGTGGTGCTTCCCATATGATTTTCTCATAGGGTATCTGTGTCAGTATTTCCTGTACCAGCCCTTCACGCACCTCACCCGATCCGCGGTATATACCCACATTACCGGCCTCACGTGCCTCTGCTATCACATACGACGAGCCAGCTTCCAGCTCAGCCTTCATCAGCTCTATCCACTTATACGGCGGCATAATGTGTGTAGCATCTTTTGAGCCCACTTCCGAGAATACAGTAACATGCTTGGCCATCTTCTCTATATAGCCACACTTCTCTACGTGAGGTATCACTATAGAGCCGTCCGATACCTCTACATGAGACAGTCCGTAATCCTTTATTACAGATATGTAATCATCTATCTGATTGCGGATAAGGAAAGCCTCAAACAAAGTACCGCCGAAATATACCGGTATGTCATGTTCTCTGTATATAGCAATCTTTTCTCTGAGGTTGGCTGTAACCACACTGGTACCAAAACCAAGCTTCACAATGTCCACATATGGTGCCGCGACGGATAGAAAATCGCGCACACCATCCAGGCCCATACCCTTGTCCATAACCATTGTAAGGCCGTGCTGGCGGGGCTTCACTGTCCTTTCCGGAATATTCTTAAGTCCAAAATTCATGCAAATGTGTGTTGAAATAGCTGGCGCAAAGATAAATCATTCCCTTTTATGCCGTGTCTGGTCGTATATTGCAGTGTAAATCTGCTGATTTTATGCGAATTAATGTACCTGTTGTTGGTTTTATCATCGGACTTTTCCTGCCGGTGATTGGCTTTTTTATCGTCTATTCTCTGATGTTTAAGGCTACACCAATAGGTACTTTACTGGGCTCTATGATGCACGACCACCGCTCTGCATCAAAGGTCCTCACGCTCAGCCTGCTCATTAATCTGCTGCCTTTTGTCTATTTCAATACCAAACGGCTGGACCACGCCATGCGTGGCATCGTAAGCGCTACCATGTTGTATGCGCTGGTTATTGTGCTCATAATGTTCGTGTGGTAACAGATGCGTTATTATATCATAGCCGGTGAGGCAAGCGGTGACCTGCATGGAGGCAATCTTATCAAAGCTATCCATCGTGCCGACAATGCCGCTACCATCAGATGCTGGGGTGGCGACCGTATGGAAGCCGCCGGTGCTACTGTGGCAAAACACTACCGGGACCTCGCCTTCATGGGCTTCATAGAGGTGCTGGCTCACCTGCGCACTATACTGGGCAATATAGCCTACTGCAAAAAAGACATTCAGGACTTCAAACCGGATGTACTGGTACTCATAGACTATCCCGGTTTTAACCTCCGTATAGCTGAATGGGCTAAAAAACAGGGCGTCCGCATAGTTTACTACATATCGCCACAGGTATGGGCATGGAAAGAAAAGCGCGTAGTGCAGATAAAGCGCGACGTAGACAAGATGCTCGTCATCCTCCCTTTTGAGCAGGAGTTTTACAATAAATGGGACTATCCGGTTACCTATGTAGGCCATCCGCTTACAGAGGTAGTACAGGAAGAGCTTACTCAGGTACCGGTAAGACCATTGACCACAGAAAAGCCCATTGTGGCATTATTGCCAGGCAGCAGGGCGCAGGAGATAAAAGCAAAGCTGCCGGTAATGCTGGAAATGGTAGACCGCTTCCCTCATTATCGCTTTGTAATAGCACAGGCACCCTCACAGCCCGATGAACTATATCTGCAGTTGGCAGCAGGCAAAAAGATAGAACTGGTAAAGGCCGACACCTACAACCTGCTGCGGCAGGCAAAGGCAGCGCTGGTTACCAGCGGTACTGCAACCCTGGAAACCGCACTGTTTGGTGTACCACAGGTGGTATGCTATAAAGGCAACCCACTATCTTACTGGCTGGCAAAGAAACTTATAAAAGTGAAGTACATATCGCTCGTAAACCTGATAATGGACGAGCCTGTAGTAACAGAACTGATACAGCATGACCTGAACCCTCCCCGGCTGGCAGCAGAGCTGGATAAACTGCTTAATGGCAGCCACGAGCTGGAAACACTCAAGGCAAAATATGCCATATTATGGCAGAAACTGGGTAGCAGTCCTGCATCAGTAAATGCCGCGGCAATTATTGTACAGACAGCCAAAGAGGGCAAAACCAAATAGTACCGAAAGTACATAAAACATGCCCGGTTTATTATTTGTTATTATCTGAACCTCATCTTGCATTACATTATTTCTATACTTTTGCGACTATATATAATTAAGCTATTAAATAACCTCTTGTTTACCCCAGCCAATCCTATGGGCATGAAAATAAAAATGCTGGCAATGATGACTGCTGTGATGTCACTGCAGCAGGTATCTGTGGCCCAGCTACCATACCGCAGGTACAAGCGGTTACGTAATGACACGCTCACCACTTCCGATGGCGTAGACATCTACCTTCGCAATATTCGCTCATTCGACCTTAAGATGCTTTTTGCTGCACGCATTATAGATGCAGAAAGCAGCCCGCTGGACCCGCTCCGTGTCAGTACCGGCATCAGTGCCGATTACTTTTTGCCCCGCTGGGGCTCTTTCTCCGCCGATGTACGTGGTGCATGGTTCAGCTACCTCCAGCAGCAAGCCACTACCGAAAATCTGAGCCAGAACACACTTACCCCCTTTCTGGTAGCTAATGTAGGCGGCAGGGCTCACTTTCTGGACGGCAAGGGCGATATCTTCCGCCGGATAACCCTGGGCATATACCACGATATAAACGATGATGGCAGCCCGCATACTACCGTGCGCTACATACGTATGCCATTCCCCTGCAAGCGCATATCGGCAGTAAGAGCGGGCTGGTACTACTCCCGCATGCCGGTATCTGCCAATATCAATAAGGATGTAATAGACCCGGAAGAAAAAGGCGCTGTAAGAACAGCCGATGGCTCCGTATTTACAGGCAACTATCATACCAATGTTACCAACAATGGTTTCTACCTCGGGTTTACCCGCATCATCAATATGCACCTGCATGTAAGCAGCAACATTGACACCTTCGAGGGCCAGACCAGGAAAAAGATTGGCTTCTATAAAGAGTTCTATGCCGACGTGATTGTTGCCAACACTCAGTTCGACCCATTCAGCGTAGGGGGCAATAACTATCATATAAAGCCTAACGATGCCGGCAGCTTCAAAACCAGCAATATTGGCTGGCGTGTGGGCGGTCGCACCACATCCAATAAGCAGCATATGAGCCTCGGGCTGTTCTATGAAATAGGTGGCAGGCCAGGCATTTTCCCTTACAGCATCTATGCAGGTGGTGGCCTTATACTTACCTATCTTAAGTAACCCGGTCACACACAATGGTTATGCCCCGTAAGGAGCATAGCTATTGTGAACGCTTTTTTTACATTTGTACTGATGAGGGTAATAATACTTGGCAATAACTCTGCACTGCCTGCCTTTGGTCGTCATCCATCGGCACAGGCAGTAACCGTGTATGGCGAGGTATTGCTGCTGGACTGTGGCGAGGGTACGCAACTGCAGATGCAGCGCTATGGCGTTAAGTGGAAAAACGTAAACCACATCTACATCAGCCATATGCACGGCGACCACTACTTTGGCCTGCCGGGACTTATTAATAGCATGAGTCTCCTGGGCCGTACTGCGCCACTCAGCATATACGGACCCGCTCCGCTGAAAATCATCATTGATACGGTCATGAGTTCTGCCGACAGCAGGCTGTCCTATCCCCTGCACTTTCATGCACTGCCTCAGGGTGCAGCTATCATTACCACTACCCCTACCTATACGGTACAATGCTTTCCCGTAGAGCATAGTATCACCTGTCATGGGTTTCTCATCACTACCCGCACCCGGGGCCGGCGCATACTGCCCGATGAGTGCGCCCGGTACGATATACCATCAGCCCACTTTGAGAGCCTGAAACAGGGAAATGATTATACCGCACCCGATGGCACCACGGTAAAAAACGAATGGGTAACAACCGACGGCCCCATACCCCGCAGGTATGCCTACTGTGCCGACACCGTACATACAGAGAGTTTCCTACCCTACATAAAAGGTGCCGATGCCATGTATCATGAGGCCACCTACCTCAGTGCCGACACAGAAAAAGCTACAGCACGTTTTCACAGCACCGCAGCACAGGCAGCTATGCTGGCCCGCAAAGCCAATGTACGAAAACTGATACTGGGACATTTCTCATCCCGCTATAAAGATCTGGAACCATTCAGGCAGGAGGCCGAAGCAGTATTTCCCGGCACTATTATAAGTGTGGAAGGCATAGCCTACGATTTGTAATAATACCACCAGCTATTGCAGCACCGCTGCATACATACAGTCGGCAGCTATATCTATGCCGTTTATAAGGCCCTCATGCACCACCTTCAGCCCTGTTTCAGCCACTATGGTCTGTACCACATCCTCATTCTCCTGTCTGAATACGGAGCAGGTAATGTATATAAGCCTGCCTCCCGGCCTCAGTGCCGCGGCAGCATTTATCGCAATACGTGCCTGTAATGCCGCCAGCTCTGCCACCTTTCCGGTATCAAAGAAGTATAGCTGCTCGGGTGTACGGGCCCACGTGCCACTACCGGTACAGGGTACATCAGCTATAATGTTGTCAAACGGCCTGCCACCCGCTATTCGCTGCACCTGTACAGCATCAGCCGCATCAGCCACCACCGTCAGCGGCATAGGCAAGCTATACATACGGAAGCGCTCCCGCAGATTGTTTAGTATCGTTGCCCGCCGGTCCGATGCCGTAAGCAGCACATGCGGGCAGCTATCCACCAGCATCAGCGACTTACCACCCGCACCACAGCAGCAGTCATACCACCGCTCACCGGTCTTAGCATCCAGCAGCCTGCCCGTAGCCTGCGACGAGGCATCCTGCACCACATACACCGCCTGTGGCAGCAGCTTATCTATAGCAGCCCCGTTGGGCAGGGCCATACAGTTCTCAGTCACATAACGGTAAGGTATACCTGCCTGCTGCAGCAGGCCCTCTATCTGCTGCCGGTTGCGCCGCACACGTATGAAAAGATCGGGCTGGCGCAGCATGGAAGTAAGCCATTCCTCCCTTGTAATACCTCCGGATAGCGCCACCCCATCCGGGAAAAGGCGCTGCACATCTATTGTTACATCATCCGGTATATCTACATCGGCAAACATCCGAGCAAACCGTTCATCCCATGCACCGCATAGCCGCAGGCACAGGCCCAGCTGCTGCTCCCGCGTATAGCCGCCACCGGCTACGCCCTTTGCCGCACGGTACCAGCAGTAGGCCAGGGTACTCAGCATACGCCTGTCCCGGCTGCCCAGTACAGGAAACCGTTTGAAATAGCCACGCAGATAATGTGTGAGCGGTAACTCACCCGCATACTGCTCTATAATAGCAGTTATATGTAGCCACAGATACCTCATAACTTACAGCCACCAAAAGTATTGGAAAAAGATGAGGCTGCACCCTCATTCCGACGGTGAAATCATGCCACTCTTTATGGCAAACATGATAAGCCCCGCCCTTGTCCTTACCTGCAGCTTACCAAAAAGCGAATCGCGGTAGTTATCTACCGTACGTGGACTCACATTCATCTTATCAGCTATCTCGGCCAGATTCTTATCCTCCACACACAGCGTGAGGAATATCCGCTCCCGCGGGCTTATGGGCTTCATATTGGCACGGTAGTGCTGCCGCATCTGCAGCTGTATATCACGGGGGAAATAAGTGCCCTTTTCATACATAGCCTGCAGTGCCGCTATCAGCTCCTCAGGCTCACTGCTTTTAGAGCAGAAACCATCAGCGCCATATGCTATCAGATTCGCAGCTATATTACCTGCATCCAGCCAGGAAAGCATCAGTACCCTTACCTCCGGCCAGCGCTCTTTCAGCTCGCTTAGTGTTTCCCATCCGCTTCGGGGGCGCATCTGTATATCCACTACCAGTATATCGGGCAGCACAGGCAGCGCGCTCATCGCCTGTATAAATTCATCGCCGCTGCCACTGTTTACCACTATAGAAAAGGTACCCAGTGAGCTTAGCAGCACAGCCATACTTTTCCGCACCAGATGGTGGTCATCGCATAGTCCGATGGTAATAGCGGCCATGGTATCGTTTTTTAGTTATACATGTGATAGTAATAAGGGGTCACATCTGATTGCATATACGCTTCATGCTGCCATCATAGCCGGCCACACACATAATACCTGCCTGCTTTCCGAAACATACATTTCTTTACATCATCGCCATACCGTGATATCACGGTATAATGCCAAAACACCCCACTCATACAGCAACCTTTATGAATACATGAATATACACATATTATCGCCATCAATAAATGACAAAGTTCAGTCACTGCACCAACATTGTTTTGCTATGTTTACGAGCCCATTTATAACCATTTATAGTGGGAGTTGTGGAACATTTGAGTTGTGATTTGCTTTCAACATTCTCTAACTTAGAGGTCAGTTACAACCAACAGGCAGAGCGGGGTTTACCTCATTTATGTTGTGATTTGCTTTCAACATTCTCTAACTTAGAGGTCAGTTACAACTTCGCCTATTAGTGGTCTGTCATTATAGTAGTTGTGATTTGCTTTCAACATTCTCTAACTTAGAGGTCAGTTACAACACAGAAATGATAGTTAGGCTTTGAAAGTGGGTTGTGATTTGCTTTCAACATTCTCTAACTTAGAGGTCAGTTACAACGTATTAATATGATGCCGAAGCCCGTACCCGTTGTGATTTGCTTTCAACATTCTCTAACTTAGAGGTCAGTTACAACACGGTGTAATAGATATGCTTTTTCATTTTGGTTGTGATTTGCTTTCAACATTCTCTAACTTAGAGGTCAGTTACAACCATGCTGGGCAAGGTGCATCAGCTAAACAAGTTGTGATTTGCTTTCAACATTCTCTAACTTAGAGGTCAGTTACAACATTTCCTGCTTCGTATCATGGCTTTTTTTTGTTGTGATTTGCTTTCAACATTCTCTAACTTAGAGGTCAGTTACAACAGACGGAATGAGCATAACACCGCCTTCCTCGTTGTGATTTGCTTTCAACATTCTCTAACTTAGAGGTCAGTTACAACGTATGGCGGCAGGGTTATCAGTAATGACGGGTTGTGATTTGCTTTCAACATTCTCTAACTTAGAGGTCAGTTACAACACATAAAAATCATATCAATGCGACAGATAGTTGTGATTTGCTTTCAACATTCTCTAACTTAGAGGTCAGTTACAACAAGAAAAAGGCGTACCACCTTGGAGTACGCGTTGTGATTTGCTTTCAACATTCTCTAACTTAGAGGTCAGTTACAACATCCCAAAAGCATACATCATGTGCGCTGGCGTTGTGATTTGCTTTCAACATTCTCTAACTTAGAGGTCAGTTACAACTTGCGAAGGATGGCAATAAAACCGGAACCGGTTGTGATTTGCTTTCAACATTCTCTAACTTAGAGGTCAGTTACAACGCAACCAATTGTTACAAATGTTAAGGCTAGGTTGTGATTTGCTTTCAACATTCTCTAACTTAGAGGTCAGTTACAACTAAAATCAAAGGTACAGACGGCAACCCGACGTTGTGATTTGCTTTCAACATTCTCTAACTTAGAGGTCAGTTACAACCAGTTCATTACGTGCCATTTCGCCCATATCGTTGTGATTTGCTTTCAACATTCTCTAACTTAGAGGTCAGTTACAACTTCATAGTGCTAGAAAGGGAGTTCGTTAGTTGTGATTTGCTTTCAACATTCTCTAACTTAGAGGTCAGTTACAACAGCGAAGCGTCGCGGCCTGTCTGATATGCGTTGTGATTTGCTTTCAACATTCTCTAACTTAGAGGTCAGTTACAACACCCACACGGCCCATGCCCTGTCGAGGTCAGTTGTGATTTGCTTTCAACATTCTCTAACTTAGAGGTCAGTTACAACAATTGATTGCCGCGAGTATTAAGCCACTTCGTTGTGATTTGCTTTCAACATTCTCTAACTTAGAGGTCAGTTACAACCATAAAGGGTATCAGATACATCTTTCTTTGGTTGTGATTTGCTTTCAACATTCTCTAACTTAGAGGTCAGTTACAACTCCAATTCATAGGCCCTTGCAATGGTCGTTGTTGTGATTTGCTTTCAACATTCTCTAACTTAGAGGTCAGTTACAACGTGAGTATTAAGTAATAATACTTTGGTTTAGTTGTGATTTGCTTTCAACATTCTCTAACTTAGAGGTCAGTTACAACTTGTTTTTATTTTGCTATCAACAAATGTATGTTGTGATTTGCTTTCAACATTCTCTAACTTAGAGGTCAGTTACAACAGAAAAAGTAACCGAAAGGTTCCCGGTCTAGTTGTGATTTGCTTTCAACATTCTCTAACTTAGAGGTCAGTTACAACCAAACTTTTTCCACACATCGGAAAGAAAACGTTGTGATTTGCTTTCAACATTCTCTAACTTAGAGGTCAGTTACAACGTATGCCTGACGGTAGTTGCTGCATGTTTGTTGTGATTTGCTTTCAACATTCTCTAACTTAGAGGTCAGTTACAACCTTCTTTATTGCTGCTGGATAGAATACAGGTTGTGATTTGCTTTCAACATTCTCTAACTTAGAGGTCAGTTACAACTCAACGATGCGCACTTGCTGCCTGCCATAGTTGTGATTTGCTTTCAACATTCTCTAACTTAGAGGTCAGTTACAACCTTTAAAAAGATTTTCCATTGCTGTTATCAGTTGTGATTTGCTTTCAACATTCTCTAACTTAGAGGTCAGTTACAACAACAAAGTGCTGCGCAATGATAAGGTGCGCGTTGTGATTTGCTTTCAACATTCTCTAACTTAGAGGTCAGTTACAACAAACATTGAAAGTTGCGACATATACTGCTGTTGTGATTTGCTTTCAACATTCTCTAACTTAGAGGTCAGTTACAACTCAAAAGGAAATGAAAGTTACCTTGCATACGTTGTGATTTGCTTTCAACATTCTCTAACTTAGAGGTCAGTTACAACCCCTGTTTACAACGACAAACCTACGCAGGTGTTGTGATTTGCTTTCAACATTCTCTAACTTAGAGGTCAGTTACAACTGTGCTTTTCACCGCTCTGGACACTATCAAGTTGTGATTTGCTTTCAACATTCTCTAACTTAGAGGTCAGTTACAACTGCGCCTTGTTATCGAGCATACAGGTTTTGTTGTGATTTGCTTTCAACATTCTCTAACTTAGAGGTCAGTTACAACTCAACGGCCCGTACGCCCTAATCTGTTGTAGTTGTGATTTGCTTTCAACATTCTCTAACTTAGAGGTCAGTTACAACTGTCATTTTTTTGAAAATTGTTTACCTATCGTTGTGATTTGCTTTCAACATTCTCTAACTTAGAGGTCAGTTACAACAGCCAAGATGAGACACACCAACTGGAGCGCGTTGTGATTTGCTTTCAACATTCTCTAACTTAGAGGTCAGTTACAACGGGGCTTTAGTGTGTACTTTCCGGCTGTTGTTGTGATTTGCTTTCAACATTCTCTAACTTAGAGGTCAGTTACAACTGCTCGCCCCCAAAGTGGCTACCATAGCGAATTGTAGCGATTTTTCAGGATTAAAAAAACGGGCCTGAGTCCGTTTTTTTAATCCTGTTTCAGAATAATTCCAATTGCTGGGTAGGTGGTTGCAGCGGGGCGGGATCATGACCGTGAAAAATTTCCATCATACCAAACTGCTTGTCCGTAATGCAGATGATACCCACATTACCCCTGGGCGGCAGGCAGGCCTTAGTGCGCTTTATATGCACATCGGCATTTTCGCGGCTGCTACAGTGCCGCATGTATATGCTGAACTGAAACATCTGAAACCCGTCCTGCAACATCTTTTTCCTGAATGCTGCATAGTTTTTACGGTCTTTCTTTGTTTCTGTAGGCAGGTCAAAAAATACAAGTACCCACATTACACGATATGCATTGATTCGTTCAAACATTCCGTTTCATAATGTACCCCGCATACTATCTGCAGCAGCCCTACTCCATTACCGGGTACAGCAGCTTTCTGCCGCTGCCCTCATAGCACTTTGCCAGGCTGGCTGTGGTCTTTTCCACAGCCACCATCAGCGGGCTACGCTCTGTATCCTTTGCCGCAGGGCTGCGTGCTATGCGCACATCCATAGCAGGTATAGCCAGTATCTGCGCCTTTATCTCTTTGGTCAGCGTTACCGGCAGCGGGCCATCATGTGCCGCCACTATATCACATATTACCTTGTCGGCAAAGGGTCTGTAAGGCTCCATTATATCATCAGCCAGGCAGTAGGCATTATACTGGTTGCGGTGGTGTATGCCCAGTGTAGGCAGCAGGCCACTACCGGTAAGGCAGCGGGCCACCACTGCGCGCAGCAGGGCATAGCCATAGTTCAGCATATTATTGGGCGGCATGCCATATCTGTCCCGGCTAAAACCGGGTTGCCACCGCACCAGCAGCCGCTTCCAGTAATAGCTGGCAGCCTGCGCCTCCACATTGCCGCTATCGCCGCTCTTTACATCGCGTGCCATATTCAGCAGTAGTTTATCCGGCTCTCCCCACAGGCTCCCTTCTGCACTCACAGCCCCCAGCAGCGCTGCCTGGTTGTGTATCTTGGCCGCTATGGTCTGCTGCCACAGTTGTTTCTTCAGCGGCTCGCTGGCATCTGTCTGTGCGGCAAATATTCTGCTCTGCAGTGTATGTCCGTCCAGGTTCAGCAGCATGCCCGTAGGGTGGTGCGTACTATCGCACGTTATCACAGCCGTGTTGTTGGCCAGCAGCTTTGTGAGCAGGGCCTGGCTTATGGTTATCTGCGGGTGGTCCAGCAGCAGCACACCTATATCCTCTATAGGAGCCGTATGGGGCCGGGGCTTTACTACATCCTCAGTACCGGCAGGGTATGGAAACTCCACCACCAGCTGCTCATTGGCAGTATGCAGGTAAGCAGGATTGCCAAAGTATAGGGTACGTTTTATCATGGCAATATTTTTGATACAAATCCAAGCCGGTTCACAGATAGTTTAATACAGTTTTCTTTTATCATAACACCTTCAACCGAGCGCTCCATTTTATTTAATGGAGAGTACTCAAGTTTATTAATGATAGGAGTCGACACATCATGTCGTATAAAAAAGCATTGACTACCTGACGAGCTCACCATCTTATAAACATTGCTGCAATCTGCAAGGGATAAATTAGTGCGGTCAGAGATATCCATATCACCCACATATACCAGATCGTTTGGCGACAGATAAAATGCCAGCCTGTTACCTTTTTCATTTTCCTCAGGCACTACATACAGGCCCTGCTTTTGTCGCTCTATTGCAATATTCAGCGGTATGGTTTCATAGCTTCTTTTGCCTTCTTCATCCTCATAAATGGCAAAGAACAGATTCGTCCCTTTGTCCGCTTCCACATATTTGTATCTCTTATTACCCGTTTGCCCTACAGGAAATTTGTTACCCATAACCTCATAGGTACGCACCTTATATACAGGCTTATGCGGCCTCCCCTCATTAAGCGCTGTCATATTCCTGTTCATCTCCTCTATACCTTCCGGCGAAAATGCCAGCTCAGGTTTTCCCGCATGTAGTTCCAGTTGCCTCAGTAGTATTTTCTGTATGCCGGTATCTGTTACGGCAGCTATTTTCTTTTTGTCAAACGAGGTATCCAGACTCGTGCGCGATGCTACATTGCCATTGTCCCAATAATAAATGTCTACCACAGAGATATCCACCCCGTTTATCCTGTTGCCATTGTCTTTAAGATGCTTTTGTAGTCTTTTTTTATCATAGCCATTGGCTATCATTTTCTGTATATAGCTGCGCACATCCTTGTTCACTATACTTCCCGGCTCATCCAGCGCCACAGCCAGCTTCACCTGCCTTGTTTTTCTCAATGACACCACGCCCGATACTGTGTCCTTATGCAGTGATTTCCTTATGGCCCAGTTCTCCCCTTTCATCTGCTTCACCAGCTCCTTTTTCCCATCTCTCAGCCGCTCGTAGTAGTTAGCTGTTTTATTGATAATGCGCAGGTTTTGCCTGAAGCTCACTATTACTTTTTCCAGTTGTGCCCTGGCATCTGCAATAAAGTTGCTCCAGGGCTTTTTAAATATCCATGCATAATCGCCTGTGTTCCCGCTATTAAATTTCTTGTCACATAGTAGCACTTTCAGGTCATGTCGGTCGCGCTGCCGCTCATCCTTTGTTTTCGTTTTGTTCAGTGCATGCTGGTTGTTCAGGTAGTTTATATGGCTACGGGTAGCGCAGGCCATTACCAGCGCATCCATAGCATGGTGCCGGTGGTCAATACGTTTTTTCTGAAATCCTTTTTGCTGGTCATAAGGTACTGCAGGCAGGTACTTCCGGTAGCGCTCATTATACACAGTATAATCTGTGGTACCGGTAAGCTGGTTCAGCCTTTCAAATCTGGGCAGTATCAGTTCATTCCATATAGCATCAAGGCCCCAGTCCTGCCTTAGTTTTTGCGTTATCTGTCCATTAGCTGCCAGTATGTTTTTTGAGTTTACACCATCATCATTTTTCTGCTCCCTTACCAGGTTAGAAAGTACCTGCATCACATACCGGCTTATGTATCTTGTATCATTGAGTTGTCGTGCTATCATTTTTTCCGGCACATCGGCAGAAAGGAGTTTCATTTTCTTTGCCCTGTTTCCGGCATAATGCTGTGTTGCAAATTGGGTATATGCTTCCTCTGTAAAAATCTTCACACTTTTCCCCATCCCTGTTTCCACCACCTGGCCATGATGATTTCTGATAAATTCCAGCCCTGTCATGTTATCCTTTAGCTTATTCACTGCGGCTTCGCATATCACCTTATTGCTGGCACTGTCATCAAAATATCTGCTTTGAGGTATAATGTGTTCTATCTCATAAGCCGGGGTAAAGAGCTTATTGAGCGGTATTATATCACCCGTATAGGGCGACCTGTATTTTTGTTCCAGCCATAGTTTATAGCGTTGTAGCTCGGCTCCCGATGGCTGTGCCATTTTGCTTATCTTCACTATATCATCCGGTATGTCTATATCTTGATGCAGCACCGTGTCTTCATATATTTTCAGTATTTCCTGCTGCATGGGCGAGTAAGGACGTACGTTTTCCACTGCGTTGTCATTTAGCAGCTCCGCCAGCAGTGCTTTTATCCTCAGGTTTGTATTTTCATTGATGCTCTGCTTTGCAGCCATTTCCTGCCTCACACTCAGCGGGTTCTTCATCTCCCGCCCCAGCTCTATGTGTATTTCATCAAAGTAGTTTTCGGCGCCATGCCCATAATGCTGCCATATATCTTTCACCAGCCGCAGCGCCTCTGTTATCACCTGCTCTACTATCGGGTTTCTTAATGAATGCTGCCTGAATCCTTTCAGGTATTCTTCCATTTCTGCTACACACTTCCACCTTCCGGTATCTTTCCCTTCTGCATGGCGGTCATATACTATATACTTTGCCAGCCATTCCGGCAGTCCCTGAAAATGCGCTTCAGTTGTCAGGTGTATCGCCTTCACCCTTACCTGCTCTTTTATACTATCATCATACTCAGCATTTATTATTTTTTCTATCCTGTCCCTTGTTCTGTCATCTATTGCAGTACGGTCCTGATAGTGCCCCATACGCATTAGCGGCAATAACTTCTTTATCGCTTTTGCCGAGTATGCACCATAGTCTGCCGGGAAAGGGGGAAACCGCCTGAAAGCCTCATAAAAGCTATCCACATTTATGCTGTTTTTTTCGGCAAAAGACCTGAGTGCCTTTTCATATTCCTTTTTATCCGTAACAGAATATATTATGTGCCATAACGTTTCCTCCCGCGTTCGGGTAAGAAAATCTTCGGGCAGGTATGCCACCTGTGCCAGGCGGCTCATTATAGCAGCACGGGTTTCATTGCACGGGTAGCTTTTTTCCGTTTTCGCAGTCTCATCATATGCATAGTTCCAGCGGTATTTGTTTACTGCTGCATCCAGTGCTTTGCCCTTTAGTTTTAATGGTGCCAGCAGATGTTTCAACAGCGCCTTATTAGTAATCTCTTTTTGCGTATTCAGAAAGGCAAACAGTTTTTCATAACCGGCTATATCCGGCAGCAGTTCTTTGGTTACCGGCACCTGCTCTTCATCCTTTCGGTATATATGCAGGTTCCTTATCCATTGCCACAACCGGAACTCCTGATACAAAGGATGTGACTTCGGAATACACTTTAACGGCGCCACTTTCTTTACGCCGTCCAATACATATATGCGCGACTCCAGCGGGCAGTTACCTATTGCACTTTTCTGACTACGCAGTGGCCGCTGGTAGTAAAGAATATCTTCTGTAAACAGATGCACAAAATCTTTCTGAAAAAGAGTCGCCTGATGGTTATGATTATGCGGATAAAGTTCTGCTACACACTCTTTATACTTTGCAGTATCGCGCAATGCCGGGTTTAATGCCACCTGCTTTTGCAGTATCTGTACCAGCTCTTCTTTATAGTATTTACGCTCTATTGTTTTTACCAGCTTCCCTTTTATTTTCTGACCCGGGTTACGCAGCAAAGTATCATAGATATACACACCCACCGTGCTATTGCTTTGCGTTATTTCGTTTTCTGTTTTCTTTTTCATTAACTGCCAGTCATCATCCTTCGGCGCTCTGAAACTCCTCTTCTCTTTCCCCTCCTTATCCATCTTTATACTTCCATCCTCATTCAGCTCAGTCGTCACCACAAAGTCCTTTACATTCCCCTTCCAGTCATATAGTGGTGTTTTGCTCGCTCTACGGTACACCCATCCATTCTCCAGCATTATGTTATACCATATTTCACTTTTGCCTTTCTGCGGCTCATCAGCAGTTACATCATCTATTCTTAATGAATAGTATGCTTCTGTTTTATTCGGCTTGTCTTCAGCCTCCTCCCCTCTCAGCTGATAATAACCCCGCTTCTGATTAAAGTGCAGTAACAGCCATGCCAGCTCCTCATCGGTAATCAGTTCACTCAGCGCTTTTTTACGCAGATAATATATTGTCCAGTCATAAGGCACCTTTTTCCCGTCAGCTACAAGTGCCGGCTGATGCTGGCTAAAATCTGCCAGCATTTCTTCAAAAGAATCCCTGAATATAAAATTGCCATTACCGTCATAAGGCAGCTTTGCTTCTGTTTCTGGCAGGAACTTTCCCACCCGTATATCAAAGTCAATACTGGCAGCATAGTGGCTGGGCAAAAAGCCCAGTACATGTAGCACACGGTGCAGTCGCTCCCGCCTCAGCAGGTGCCGCTCCTTGAGTCTTCTCATGCCTCTCAGTCTGGTTCGCTCAGCGGTCTGGGATATTTTATTACCTTTTTCAAAATCACCCAGTATATCCTGCGACATAGGTATGATACGGCTACCTATACCTACAATTTCTCCATACTTCTGCTCAAAATCCTGATTTATAAGCGCCCACCCAATTGAGTTTGTTCCCAAATCAAGGCCTAAAATCGTCTTTGTTTTTTTCATATTTAATCTTTGTTCAAAAATATTCATTTTATCAACACCGTACATGTTTTTTATGTAGCTTTGCAAACATAAGGGTTAAATCAAAGTAACTGCGCAACTACTCTGATTAGTGAGGGTGTCCAAAATCCAAACTTGGAATGTCATTTCTTGCCTTTATTGTTATGATTTTTTTCATTGTACGGTGTTGAGTTGTGATTTGCTCTTTAGTCGTTTTGCACAAGAAGAAACCTAGAAATTCATCTACAAAACTCTTGATGCCAACATCGAAGAGATGATGAATCTTTTAGGAAGCATAAATTGTTCCAAGATTTATTTTCTTTTATCTTTACATTGTTGAAGCAAATCACAATAAGGATTATTCCGTTGTGAAAACATTTAAGGCGGGGCAACTCGCCTTCTTTATTTATATCATATTTCCCAATTTAGGGATTGGTGTTCTTTTATACAAGCGTAGTTTTACGGTATTTCATCCACCTGCTTACCCCACTACACCCGCCCGTCTCCAGTGTTAAATATTACATGATATGCACATTTCAGTTGCGGCATATAGCATATTTTTCCGCACATCACTTATTTGCAGCACCTTGCAGTATATGTATCATCTCATTCAGCCACCACCGGTTACACCCTTATTATACAACTGTTATTTTCCATTCCCACACCTTATATATAAAATTTTCCGCGAGCAATTTTTGTAACCTTTTTGAGCATTTTTATCACTCAAAACCACATTAAACCATCATATAAACAATTAATTATCAACAACTTAAAGCCAAAAGCCATAATATGCACTACCCATAAAATAAATAATTGCCCACTGCGCAGTTTTACAGGCACAGGTAATTTAGTATATACGCTTTGAGGCGTATCCAGCCTCCTGTGCACCATCATTTCTTACAATAGCATACTTTCACACTTCCGGTATTCCCCACATCGGTACATTAATTTTACCTTAGCTGTTATAAAAAACCAACTGTTAGTTTCATGATGCGAATGCATGAAGTGAAGACCGAAGCCGATAAGCGTGCTTTTCTGGAAGTGGCGGTAGCCATCTATGCCGGCGACCCTAACTGGATTCGTCCGTTGGATAAGGATATAGAAGAAGTATTTGACCCTGCTAAAAATAAATTTATCAAGCGCGGTGGTGAGTACATACGCTGGCTGCTGCAGGACGAAGCAGGTCGCAATGTGGGCCGCATAGCAGCATTTGTCAATAAGCAGTATAAAAACGAGCAGCCCACCGGTGGCATTGGCTTTTTTGAGTGCGATGATAATTATGAGCATGCCGCATTCATGTTCGACCACTGCCGTGAGTGGCTACAGGCGCGGGGCATGGAAGCCATGGATGGCCCCATCAACTTTGGCGAGCGCGATAAATGGTGGGGACTCCTCTCCGATGGGTTCTACGCCCCCCTATATGGCATGAACTACAATCCACCCTATTACGTTACTCTGTTTGAGCGCTATGGCTTTCAGACATATTTTAATCAGGTATGTTTTGCACTTAAAGTAAAGAACCGGCTGGATGAAAAATTTTATGAGCGCCATGCAATTTTTGCTGCCAATCCCGAGTATAGCGCCCGCCATATAGAAAAGAGCAAGCTGGATAAGTATGTAAAAGACTTCACTTATATATACAATAAGGCATGGGCCGGGCATGGCGGCGGCAAGTCGCTGGAGGAAAAGACCGTAGCAAAAATGTTTAAGACCATGAAGCCGGTTATGGACGAAGACATTATATGGTTTGTATACCACAAAGAGCAGCCTATAGCTATGTGGGTAAACCTCCCTGATCTTAACCAATACTTCCGGCACATGAATGGCAAATTCGGCCTTATGCAAAAGCTATACTTCCTATGGCTTAAAACATTTGGTAAGTGCAACCGCTTTGTAGGTATCATTTTCGGTGTTATACCAGAATACCAGGGCAAGGGAGTAGATGGCTATATGATACTGGAAGGCGCTAAGGTCATACAATCAATGGCTAAATACGAAGATTATGAGATGCAGTGGATAGGCGACTTCAACCCCAAAATGATTAACATTGCCGAAAACCTCGGCACCACCCGTAGCCGGAACCTCATCACCTACCGTTACCTTTTCGACCGCTCTAAAGAGTTCAAACGACATCGTATGCTGTAACCTATGCTGAAACTACTGCTGTCCATATCTCTGTTCATTATTAACGCTACCAATAAAGAAAATACACACATGTACACATATCTGGCCCTCGGCGACTCTTATACCATAGGCGAGCAGGTACCTGCCCGGGATAACTTCCCCCACCAGACAGTAGCCCGGCTACGTGGTATGAACATGAACGTTACCGACCCGGTTATCATAGCCACTACCGGCTGGACCACAGATGAGCTGGCTACCTCTATACGTGAGCACAACATTACCGATACTTTCTCCTTTGTATCCCTTCTCATAGGGGTTAATAATCAGTACCGGGGCCGTAGCATAGAAAACTACCGCGAGGAGTATGCTCAGCTATTGCTGCAGGCCATACACTTTGCCGGAGGCAATCCACGACATGTATTTGTACTCTCCATCCCCGACTGGGGCGTTACCCCATTTGCCGATGGCCGCGACCGTGCACAGATAGCTCATGATATAGATGCCTATAATAATGCCTGTATGGAGATAACCACTGAGGCCGGGGCCAACTGGCTGGAGATAACAGAAAGTACCCGTAACAATGGTACCAATCCTGACTTTCTGGCTGCAGATGGCCTGCACCCCTCAGGTAAGGAATATGGCATATGGGCACAACGCCTGGCCCGGCAGATAAATGGTGTTTTCACCCAAAGATCAACCCGATGAGTACTGCAGAAAACTCCATACTGGGCCTCAGAATGCCCACAGACCCACGATGGACACACCTTGCATCCATATCCCTGCAGGAGGTGCTTACAGACCATGCTTTCTGCGAGCAGAAGGCGGCTACTCAATGCATATCGCTCATTCAGCGCTACTCTGACAGGCAGGAACTCGTAGAGGCACTCTCACCTATTGTTACAGAAGAGTGGGGGCACTTCCGCATGGTGCTGTCAGAGATGAAAAAGCGCGGCTACGTTTTGGGCCGCCAGCGAAAGGACGAGTATGTGAATGCCCTGCTGCAGCACGAGCCTAAACACATACCTGCAGAGGAAAAGCTCCTCCACAAACTGATGATATGCGCCCTCATAGAGGCACGTAGCTGTGAGCGTTTCCGCCTGCTGTCAGAGGGGCTGGAAGAGGAAGCCCTGCGCAGGTTTTATCATAAATTCATGGTATCAGAAGCGGGTCATTACCGCCTGTTCATAGACCTTGCAGAAAAGTATTTTCCCGTACCTCAGGTAAGAGAGGCCTGGCGTTTCTGGCTTAATGTAGAAGAGCAGATATTGCTCACCTTCACCCCACGTGGCGATCGTATGCATTAACAGGTAAAACTGCTATTATATAACCCGCCTCACTTCATAAAAGTAACGCCGGGTTTCCTTATTGTACTGCTCTGGCTTACGCTCATCCGATGGCAGCACTATCAGTCTTTGCTTTTTGCCCGGCTGTGCAGGCACCACTTCAAAATCATAGTATTTTGATGGGTCATCAAAGTATTGAGCCAGTATCATATGTCCGCCTTTCTGCGTTTCGCCCTCATGCAGGGACAGGATATAGGTCTCTTTGACACTACTCTTACGCCTTGCTGTCACCACCACAGGATATGGCGCAAAGTTCTTAACCCAGAATTCGGAGCTGTATATTACCGCACATTCGGCAGTTTCCTGCTTTTGTTGCCTCAAAGTATCCTTTTTTTGCTTTTCAGGCATCTCCTTCAGTATAGCAGGCATAGTAACCATGCGGTCGTAGCTATCTTCCGTTTCGCTTATCACTGCGCCATCCGGAGAAAAGGCAATATTGGCTTTGTACCATTGAATGCCGCCATCAGGCGCACTACTCCAGTGAGCGCTCTGCACGGCCCCATCCGGGTAATATTTGAAGACAACATAACTATGTCCGGCTACCCTGCGCAACTCCTGTTCATATATCACCTTGCTGTTTCTGTCATAGGCTATGGCTTTCCCCCATCGGCCGGCATCGTCAAAACATTCAGAGGTAGATATCTTTCTGCTACCAGAGAAATAATGATAGGTACACTTATTATAGTTCTGCGCATGAAGCACTGATGCGCACATGCACAACACCGATACCATGAGGTTAATTCTCATATTATATATAGCTCAATTATCGTGCCATGGATATTATATCCGGTCCAGAGAAAAGTCAAGCGATGGCCGCACTGCTCCTATCCATTTGCCAAACCATCCCACATCGCCACGTTTCACGTCCAGTACCTCAAACGTAAGTAGGTCTTCCAGACTGAGAATCATAACAGACGTGTCTTTAATAAAGTGTAGTGTTATGGTGTAAATATCATCATTAAGCAGCTTTCCGGGCACGCGCAGTATACTTCTATGCCGGCCAGTGCTTAGTTTTAATGAATCTGTTGATACATTGAATACACACACACCCGATGTTGTATACAATACCAGACTAAGATTAATGGCCTGATCATCTACATGATTGATAAACTCAAAAGCCACATCAAACGACGTGTGAACATCTATTACCTCTGCACCGTCCTCATTCTTATCAGAAATAATGCGGGCAGACAGCATTGTTATTTTATCATTCCCAAATGCTTCATCTTCTGTCCATTTTCTTTCTACACAGTTCTGTATCTCACGGCTCAGATAATTATTGATTACCTTTTCAGTAGGCCCATAATCTGCTACAGTACCAGACTTCATGTATATAGCACTTTTACAAAGGCTCTGCACAGCCAGCAGGTTATGGCTTACAAATATGATAGTACGCCCATGACTTGCCACATCACTCATCTTACCTATGCACTTCTTCTGAAACTCTGCATCGCCCACAGCCAGCACCTCATCTACTATCAGTATCTCAGGTTCCAGATGTGCGGCAACACCAAAGGCCAGACGTACGTACATACCGGATGAATACCTTTTTACAGGAGTATCTATGTACATCTCCACCCCTGAAAAATCAACAATTTCATCAAACTTCCTGTTAATTTCTTTGCGGGTCATACCCAGTATGGTACCGTTCATGTATATGTTTTCCCTGCCGGTCATTTCCGGATGAAAACCAGTACCTACTTCCAGCAGGGATGCTACCCTGCCCTTAATTTTTATTTGTCCGGTGGTAGGACTCGTCACCCGCGACATCAGCTTCAGCAGGGTAGACTTGCCAGCACCATTTTTACCTATTACGCCAAGCGCTTCTCCCTGCTTCACCTCAAAGTTTACATCACGCAGAGCCCAGGCATAATCGCTTGTAGCTTTTTTGGTCCTGTCATTTTCAGTACCTACTTTCAGAAACGGGTCTTCCTGTCCCCTCATCAGTGCCCACCATCGCTTTATGTCATGGCTTATCATACCGGTACCAATCTGGCCAATCTGATACTGCTTGGAGATATTCTCTACTTTAATGACAACGTTATTACTCATAACTATCCGCTAGATGGTATCAATGAATTTCTTTTCCACTCTGTTGAACATAATCAACCCTATCATAAACATCACAATGGTAAACAATGTGGTATATCCCAACCAGTAATTGCTCCATATGCCGCTGTTTTCTCCCAGAAATGCATATTTGAATGCCTCAAATATAGATGTCAGTGGATTCAGCCATAAAATAAACTGCTTACTGGGACTGGTAATAGAAAGAGGATAAATTACCGGCGTCACATACATATACAGCTGAATGCCAAATACTATAAGAAAATTAAGATCGCGATACTTGCTGGTAAGCGATGTTACCATGAGACCAGCTCCCATACTGAATGCAGCCAGTAATAGTAACAGGAATGGTAATGAAAGAGCATACCAGTTGGGCGAGGCCATATGCGTTACTGTCATATGATAACCCAGCACCACAAAAAAGATGGCAAACTGCATAAACATCTTTATAATACCCGATATCGCTTTTGCCAGTGGCAGCACCAGACGGGGGAAATAAACTTTGCCCAGCACTGCTGCATTCTCAGAAAATGTTTTGGATATAATACCAAATGTTTCAGAAAAGTAACTCCATAAAGTGAGACTCCCCAGATAGAACAGTATGGGTGGTGCTCCGTTAGTAGGTATTTTAGCTACACGACTGAATATGAGCGTATATACAACCGCTGTAAAAATGGGTTGTAACATAAACCAGAGTGGCCCCAGTATTGTCTGCTTGTATCTGGTAACAATATCCTTTACAATGAACATTACCAGCAAATCGCGATAACGCCATATTTCAGCAATATCAATTTCCAGCAGGCCTCTGGTTGATTTGATATTAATATCCCATTGATCATTTTCCGCTGACGGACTTGACATACTCGTTTCGTGTTTTCTTTATAGAACTAATAATCAATGATTTTACTTTTTTCGTTTCAGGAAGCTAAATATTCCTTTTTTCTTTTGCTTCTCATCTTCAAGATAATAACCACTACCATAAGATGAGCCATAGGCCGAACCGTAGCCGTAACCGTAGCCATAACCATAGCCGTAACCATAGCCATAGCCGTAACCATAGCCTTCTTCATAGCCATAGCCATAGGCAAAGCCTCTGTTTGCAACCACATCATTCAGAATGAAATTCAGCTTTGGCATCCTGCCACTGAAGTACAATTCATTGGGAATACCCAGCTGCTGTTTGTAAGTATATCCCTGACGCACCACATACAGTGCCGTACTTACATACTGATATAGTAGCTGAGCATCCGTTACAAGGCCGATAGGCGATGTGTCAATAATAATAAAATCAAATCGCCTGTTCAGCTCCTCAAACAAATCACTGGTACTCTGCATCAGTATCAACTCCGCAGGGTTGGGAGGGATGGGGCCTGAGGGCAGCACCAACAGATTATCATCCACACCCGATGGCACAAGTATATCATCAATGGTTGCTTTCCCTATAGAATAATTGGAGAAGCCTACATCATTATTGATACCCAGCAGTTTTGAAACTTTTGGCTTACGAAGATCCATCTCCATTATCACCACCTTTTTTCCTGACAATGCAAGCGTTACTGACAGATTGATGGCAATAAAAGATTTACCCTCACCACTCATACTGGAAGTAACGAGAATACACTTCTGATTTTCATTTGGCAACAAATACTGAAGATTTGTACGTAAAGCCCTGAACTGCTCTGAAAGTATTGTTCTGCTGTTTCTCGATACGCTTACTGTTTCTACAGAAGGGTTATTGCCTATCTCTCCAATGATAGGAATTGTTGTGGTGGCAGAAATATCCGATTTACTTATTACACGTATGTTCAGTGCACGCCTAATGAGTATCACCCCAAATGGCACCATAGCACCAAAAAGGAAAGAAAGCATCAATATCCTCTGCTTGTTAGGTGCTATCTGACCATTTAGAATTGCAGAGTCTACAACAATAGCATCTGCAACAGTAGAGGCTTTTTCGATTGCTGTTTCTTCCCTCTTTTTCAAAAGGAAAATGAAAAGGTCCTGCTTGATAGCCTGCTTTCTTGAATGCTCCAGATATTCCCGTTCTACTGAGGGTATGTTATGTATAAGTCCTATGTTTTTTGCAAGGGCATCTTTTATCTTGTCCACCTTCAGCTCCATCTCTTTCTTTGAAGATGCAAGCGCGGCTACGATATTACGCTTCACTTCCTCACGCTGCTTCTGAGTAGCTTTGATAAACGGATGACTTGCCGTAAGTGTCATTGACTGATATTCCAGCTTTTCGCCCAGCTGTTTGTATTGATTCCACAAATCCAGCAACCCCTGATTGTCCAGGAGAGATGCAGGAAGCGTTACAGATCGGTCATCCACTTTCTGCATGTAGTCGCTGATGGCACCTGTCATATCCAGTTCCAGCTCAGCTTCTTCAAGACGCTCTGATGTAGATGCACGTGCACTTATCAGGCTACTTGCCTGTGCACTCATATCTGCTATATTATTTGCCTGTTTAAATGTTTCTATATCTTTCTCTACATCACTTAGTTCTTTACCCAGTATCTCCATCCTCTCATCGATGAACTTCATTGTACTTTCCGTGATTCGGGTACGGTCTTCCACATTCTTCTGCTGGTACACCTCCATCAACTCATCTATTACATCAATGGCCCTGTCTGGAATTGTATTTACCATTGTTATTGTAATACATGTAGAGCTCTTACTGGGAATACTGAATGACACAGCCCCCTGCAACCCTAATGCTGCATCCAGCAATGGAGAATGATATACATAATAGTCACCGGAATTAACCTCAAAGCTTCCTGTTTTTCTGAATATTGCCCTGCATGCACCCGGTAGCTGAACCGTATCGCCCCATCCGGCTTTCACTTTATCTTTATCGTTATACGATATCTGAAGCTCCTGGTCTGACAGTATATTGATTTTGTAAGCAAACCATCCGTCAAATGAATCAAGCTTAATCAGCTCAAATGGCCTGTAATCCTTATATAACTCAGTACGTTTAAACCTGCCTTCTACTGCATAAGACATATTCAATCCCAGCCGCTCAGCTACTTTTGTCATTGTAGCCCTGCTTTTCAGCAGTTCAATTTCATTGTCAAGATTTATCTTATCTGATGGCGCTTTTAATGCCTTTACTACATCTTCAGTACCGTTTCCTCCTTTTTTTGAATCATTCAGCAGCAACTCTGCAGAAGCTTTAAAGATTGGAGTATAATACCTTAGATATACATTACCTATAATCAAAGCAACAAGGATACTTCCAAGTAACCATGGCCATATTGTTAGAATAGTAGTAAGTAACCACTTCAGATTGAAGCTACCGCCAGCACCTTCCACCGGTTTAGGAACTACCGGCTCAGGTACTATACGCCCAACATCAGACTGCATTTTGGTTTGTTTATCCATGCTCACTGGAAGCTTTATTCACAAAAAAACTATTTGATAATCCTTGAAAAAAGTAAGAAAGATACAATCGACGTTGCAGCTGTAAAATAGCTTACTGCGCGTAAGATTGAATTATCGGTATTCTGTCGTGCATATGTTGTTGGCTCTATATATATGAGGTCGCGCTGTTTCACATAAAAATATGGGGACTTATATATATCTGCAGTAGTAATATCAATTCTTGCAAATGTAACCGTGTTATTTTCGGTTCTGGCTATCAGTATTTCTTTTCGCTTTGCTGTTGGCCTTAGGTCCCCTGCCAAAGCCAGTACATCCAATATTGACGCTTTTTCTCCTTTTATTTTGATTGCGCCCACTTTACCCACCTCACCCAACACTGTCACTTCAAAATTTACAATATGTACATTTACGATAGGGTCTTTGTAAAAACTCTTTGCCTTTTGCTTTATCAGCTCCCTGGCTTCTGTAGTCGTGAGTCCTAATAATTTTACAAACCCTACTTGCCCCAGCTCTATGTATCCATCCTTATCTACCTGATAACTGTTTGCTGCATACTCAGCATCCTGTACACCGGAACTACCTGCACTACCTGAAACATCTACAGAGCTACCCCGCTCAGATAGTGGATTATATACCTCAATTGTAACTGATAATATATCGTTTGCTTCAATTTTCGGGTCAGAATACGGAATCAGACTATCCAATACTATTTTACCGGGATAATCCGGATGTTTCTTCAGGTCATTGAAGTATACATAGTTTTTAGGGGCAACGCAGGACGTTAAGGAAAAAACAAAAGATAAAAAAATAATAAGGCATAAAGCGCTAGCGCCACGCCCTGGATAATGGAGCATTTCCCGAAATTTTATCAAAAGTAAATTAAATACCTTAATAACAGAAATCTATAACAGCTGGCATTAATATGACAAAAGCACTAAAGGCGCGCATCTACCATAGCTCTGTCCAGACAGCCTTTCACATCATATATCACAGCACCCGGCACTACATAATCCCGCCAGTTCACTTCTATAAACTCTCTGTGTGCTACAGCCAGAATCAGTGAATCAAACTTTTGCTCCGCTCCCAGCCTGGTCATTATCTCCAGTCCATACTCATGACGCACATCTTCCGGCTGAGCCTGAGGGTCATAAATATGAACATTCAAATCATATGATTTTAATTCACTGATGATATCCACAACTCTGGTATTTCTCACATCCGGGCAGTTTTCCTTAAATGTAATACCCAGCACCAGCACATTAGCACCTTTTACAGTAAGACTGTTACGTATCATCTGCTTTACAAACTCACCCGCTATGTAGCGTCCCATACCATCATTCAGCCTGCGGCCAGCCAATATTATTTCCGGATGATAGCCCGCTTCCTGTGCCTTTTGTGCCAGATAATAGGGGTCTACACCTATGCAATGACCACCTACAAGACCTGGCTTGAACGGCAGAAAGTTCCATTTGGTGGCAGATGCCTCCAGCACATGCTGTGTATCTATACCCAGCCGGTTAAATATCATAGCCAGCTCATTCACAAATGCAATGTTGATATCTCTCTGCGAATTCTCTATGACCTTTGCTGCCTCCGCCACCTTTATACTTGTGGCCTTATGTGTGCCAGCCACAATCACGGTCTGGTAAAGCGCATCTACTATATCTGCTATCTCATCAGTAGAACCCGATGTTATCTTTTTTATTTTAGATACGGTATGCAGCTTATCGCCCGGGTTTATGCGTTCAGGTGAGTAGCCGCAGTAAAAGTCCACATTGAACTTCATTCCGGAAAAACGCTCCAGTACCGGTACACATTCCTCCTCTGTAACACCCGGATACACTGTGGATTCATAAACTACAATATCTCCCTTCTTCAGTACTTTACCTACTGTTTCGCTTGCCTTATATAAGGGTGTAAGGTCAGGGCGGTTATTTTTATCTACCGGTGTAGGTACAGTTACTATATATACATTACAGCTTTTGATATCTTCAGGCTCAGCAGAGCAAAACAATCCTATGGTATCATCAGCGGCAGTCTTTGTTACCTTCTTCAGATCTTCAGACTCCACCTCACGGGTAAAGTCATCACCGACCTGCAACTCTGCTACACGCTTTTTGTTGATGTCAAAACCAACTACTGAATGCTTCTTTGCAAATTCGGCTGCAAGTGGTAGTCCCACATACCCAAGTCCTATTACGGCTATTTTGTACGATTTCATGATTGTGGCAGCAATTGAGCACAGACCACACTATGCGGCCTGTATATGCAGGCGCAAAAATATACTTTACTTTAATTACCAGGGAAATTAATCACGATACCAATGCCGGATTACGGAACGGATAGTTAGCTACCCTATGATAATCGGGAGATATAGCCAGCTTATTTAGTGCGGCAATATGCCTTTCGTGATGGGCATCACTGCCACAGTAATCATATAAACCCTTCTCCAGCAGCATATCTGCCACGGCTTTTATGTGCTGGCCATAATAGCCTGTTAGTGATAGCAGGTTTAGCTGCAGCAGACAGCCACGATCTTTCAATTCCTGATATTTATCGGGCGTACGGTGCATAAATGTATACCTTTCCGGATGTGCTATGATGGGGTGATAGCCCGATGTACGCATCTCAAAAAGTGTCTGTGCCAGCCTGGGGGGTTCATACATCATGGAGTATTCTACCAGAACCAGGTTATCTTTTATCGTCAGCAGCTTCTCAGTTTTCAGTAAGTGATCAAAATGATCATCCATGTAATACTCTGCTGCTGCACGCAACTTTATATTTATGTTATGCCGGGTTACGAGTTCCCGTGCAGTTTCCAGGGCAGCTGTAATAGTTGCCGTAGTATTGGGGTGGTGGTCTATCATTACATGCGGTGTAGTAATGATATCAGTATATCCCATATCTGCCATACCCTGTAGCAGCACTACCGTATCTTCGGGAGTTTGTGCTCCGTCATCTATACCTGGCAGAAAATGAGAATGCATATCGGCTTTTAGCACACTCCAGTCGGCCTTCTCAGGCAATGGAAGATGAGCGTATTCCGATTCTGTCTTTTTCTTCTTTCCGAATAGTCGGGAAAACATAAGGCAAGGTAACAAAAATTAGTACATAGCCCCTAGGTACTGCTCCTGGCGGATAGTTAAATAATGCAAAACCCAGCCCGGAAACCTCACCAGGCTTTTCTTACTTTTGCACCAACTTTTTTCTGTTATGGAACTACCAGACCATCTTTCCATTGAGCTGCTCTCTCAGAGTACGCCCGCCATCAGCCTGTCGGCCGATGCTGCTGCCCGCATTAACCACAACCGCTCCTACCTGGAGCAGATACTGAAAGGCGGCGGCACCTACTACGGTATCAATACCGGCTTTGGCTCACTGTGCAATGTTCGTATCAATGATTCAGAACTTGCCGCTCTTCAGGAAAATCTGGTATGCTCCCATGCCTGTGGCATGGGCGATGAGGTAGCCCCGGATATAGTGCGGCTCATGCTCCTGCTAAAGGTGCACGGTCTGGGCAGGGGATACAGCGGCATACGTAAAGAAGTGGTACAACGTCTTGCCGACTTTTACACCCTGGGCATTACCCCGGTAGTATATGAGCTGGGTTCACTGGGTGCATCCGGCGACCTTGCCCCCCTGGCACACATGTGCCTGCCCCTCTTCGGCAAGGGAGATGTGTACTATTCAGGCAAGAAAATGACGGCTGCAGAGGCACTACAGCTTACCGGCCTGGAGCCAATACCGCTGGCAGCAAAAGAGGGTCTGGCACTGCTCAATGGCACTCAGTTCATGAGCTCACATATTGTATGGTCGCTCATTGCAGCAAAACGCCTTGCGGCCTGGGCCGATGCCATCGGGGCTATGTCGGCCGATGCATTTATGGCCAAAGATGAGCCCTTCCGCCATCCCATACATCGTGTGCGCCCACACAAAGGGCAGATAAACACGGCAGCAGCCATACTGGAATGGCTGGCTGGCAGCCCCCTGCAGCAAATGCCCAAAGAGCAGGTACAGGACCCCTACTCCTTCCGCTGTATGCCTCAGGTACATGGCGCTACAAAAGATGTGATAGATACCGTGCTGGGAGTAACAGAAACAGAGATAAATTCTGTAACAGATAATCCTATCGTGTTTCATGACGAGGATGCTATAATGAGTGGGGGTAACTTCCATGGGCAGCCACTGGCGCTGCATGCCGATTTTCTGGCAATAGCTATGTCAGAACTGGCCAGCATTTCAGAAAGGCGCACCTATCTCCTCATCAGCGGACAGCGCAATCTGCCTCCTTTCCTTACGCCCAATGCAGGCCTCAACAGTGGCTTTATGATAGCCCAGTACAGTGCAGCCGCTATAGTGAGCCAGACAAAACAATACTGTACCCCGGCATCGGTAGACAGCATTGTGAGCAGTAACGGCCAGGAAGACCATGTAAGCATGGGTGCCAATGCCGCTACCAAACTAAGAAAGGTAATACTGAATGTGCAGCGTGTGCTGGCTATAGAGCTTCTTACCGCTGCACAGGCGCTGGAGCTGAGAAGACCACAGAAAACATCGCCTGCTCTCGAGAAAATCTTTGATGCGCTGCGTACTACGGCTCCTTTCATGCCGGCCGATGAAGTACTGCATTACAGGCTCACTGCTGCCGAGAAGCTCCTGAATCAGGACCCGCACCAGATAGCCCGTGGATAACAGTATGGCAAAATCACCTGCACAACTACATACATGAACTACATTGTTTTTCAATGCTACGGAAACGAGGGCGTTTTTCACGAATGCGCATATGCCCTCCTTTCACTATCCAGAGTATATAATGGTGGTGGCCCTGCCAATACACAGATATGGATATATACCGACAATCCTGAGTGGTTTGCCTTCCTGCGCAATCCCGGACTGGATATAAGGTTCAGAAAAACAGACAGTGCAGAAATAACCCGCTGGCGCGGAGCTATAGACTTCGTACACCGGGTAAAAATAGAAGTACTGAAAGACTTCACTGCCACCCATCCTGGCAATATACTGTATTGCGACACCGATGTGGTATTCCTCAGTCCCATAGAGCCTATGCTGCAGGCTATCAGTGCTCATAAGCTATACATGCATGTGATGGAGAGTACCGTGAGCTCCCGCAGCAATCCTATACTCACCAAGCTGGACACCTACCTGCGCGACAATGTGCCTATGCAGGTACATGGCAAGCCCCTGTGGGACCTGGCTATGTGGAATGCCGGTGTACTGGGTTTTCATACCACTCACCGCCTTATACTGGACGATGTACTCTCATTTACCGACTCTGAATACCCTAAGTTTCCCAAGCACATCATTGAGCAATTCGCCTTTTCCGTATTTTTCCGTCAGGCCGACAAGATAAAGGCTGCTGCACCCTATATACTACACTACTGGAATCTGAAAGAGGTACGTACCCTGCTGGCCAGCTTCTTTACACAGTTCAGAAGCCGTAGCTGGGAAGATATGGTGCGCTATAGCAACATGGTGCAGATGCATGTACTGATACAGGAAAAGACAAACTTTCTTGCCAACAGAGATATTACAGACAAACTGCTGAAAAAGAACTGGCAACCAGCAGAATATAACTGGAATGAACTGCTGACTCAGTTGTAACATAAACCACAAAAAATGTTACCACGGGCAGGCTGCATAAGGCTGTCACAAATGAATTGGTATCTTTGACGTAATTATGGTACTACCACAGTTTCAGGCATTGAAGGCGCAGAACAAAAGTGGGTTCGCCGTTCTGGCCGACCCCGACAAAATATCACCAGCCGATATGCAACATCTGGGCCGGCTCTGTAACAATGCCTCTGTTGACTTCCTTTTCATGGGTGGCAGCCTGCTTATGGCCCACCAGATGGAGCTATGCATACAGCGCTTCAAAACAGAGAGCGATATACCGGTAGTACTTTTCCCGGGTAGTCCGGCTCAGGTTACACCCTATGCCGATGCCCTTTTATACCTCTCACTCATATCGGGCCGCAATCCCGATTTGCTCATAGGCCAGCATGTAGCATCAGCCCCACAGGTAAAGGCCAGCGGACTGGAAGTAATATCGACGGGCTATATACTGGTAGATGGTGGTGCAGCTACCACAGTTTCCTACATCAGCAACACACAGCCTATACCTGCCGATAAGCCTGAAATAGCGCTATGCACGGCATGGGCCGGGGAGCTGCAGGGCAAACACGTTATTTATCTGGATGCGGGCAGTGGCGCACGCAGGCCGGTATCTGAGCAAATGATAAGCAGAGTAGCAGAAAACATAGAAATCCCACTCATAGTAGGTGGCGGTATATGCACTCCCGAAAAAGTATTTGCTAACTGCGCTGCCGGTGCCAATATAGTAGTTGTCGGCAATGCCATTGAGCGCGACCCTATGCTCATACGCGATATGGCACAGGCAGCACATGCCGGCTATAGTAGCAGTACCGTTACAGAGTGATAGTTATCACTCTGTAACGGTACTGAAATTGTTTTCCTTATTCTCTAGTGGCGGAACAACCTGAAGATATCAAGCCCGTTGGCATATACCATCAGTGACAGCAGCAGCACCAGCCCTATAGAGGTAGCGCGCTCCATTACCTTCTCACTTACCTGACGGCCGGTAATCATTTCCCACAGCAGGAATATTACATAACCTCCATCGAGGCCGGGTATAGGCAGCAGATTCATAAATGCCAGTATGATAGAAACGAATGCAGTAAGCATCAGGAACTTCTGCATATCAAACTCAGCAGGGAATATCTTACCAAAACTGATAATGCCCCCCATGCTCTCATTTACCTTTATTTCCTTTGAGGTAAACAGCAACTTGAAGTTCTGCATATAGTCACCAAACTTCTCAAATGTATAAGTAAACCCTTTGCCTATAGCCTGTGCCGGGCTGTACTTTATCATCTCAAAGCTGAAATAGCGGGAAGGGTCTACATTACGCATAAAGCCCAGCTTTGATGTTTCCGGCAGGGTGCCGTTTATCTGTGTCAGTTTTCCCTCACGTATCAGACTGATAGTTATTGGCTGGCCTGCCAGTGCTTTTACCACACTGTCATACTGGTCTATAAATCCTGCAGGCATACCATTGATAGCTATGATACTATCACCAGCCTTCATACCCATGGCATCTGCTGTGTTTCCTTTTACTACCTCGTCTACCACTACCGGCATGCGGGGAGTAATGAAAGTGCCTTTGGGCCCCGTGATTATAGAATGTACTATACCTTCTTTCACAGGCAGGTCTATACGCTGTCCGTCGCGCTCCACCTGTATAGACTTGCCTTCATCCAGTATCAGGCTGGATACGATACGCTCAAAACGCTGTACCGGCTTTCCATCTACCGATATGATTTTATCACCATTATGCAACCCCATTGATTTTGCCGTACTATCTACCATCACGCCATAGCGGGCATTGGCCACAGGCAGATATTCCTCACCATAAATGCTGAACACTGCCATGTAGATAAGTATTGCCACCAGCACATTTACTATGATACCTCCCAGCATGATGAACAGGCGCTGATAGGCTTTCTTGCTGCGGTACTCCCATGGCTGTGGCGGCAGGGCCATCTGGTCCTTATCCATGCTCTCATCTACCATACCGGCTATTTTCACATAGCCCCCCAGCGGAAACCAGCCTATACCATACTCTGTATCACCCTTTGTTTTTTTAAACAGGGAGAAATTAAGCAGACCCGAAAACGGAAACAGAAAGTCAAAGAAGAGGTAGAACTTTTCTACCCTTGTCTTAAACAGCCGTGCAAAGAAAAAGTGACCAAATTCGTGAAGTACTATGAGCAGTGAAAGGGCTATGAACAGCTGCAATACTTTCATTGCAGTGCCAGACATCAGCAGTATTGTTGTTAAGAGCATTTTCTTTCTGTTGGTAGTAGATACTTTCTATTGTATTGAATGTTCACAAAGGCAGGAACACTACTATGGTTTAATACATGGATAATTGACTTTTTTTGGCATACTCCAGTGCATAGCGGCGGGCTTCAGCATCACTGTTGTGATAATCTTCCAAGCTGGCAGGATGCTCTATGAAAGGAACGCTTTCCAGTGTCTTCTCTATCATATCGCTCATTTCCAGAAAACCCACCTTGTTCTGAAGGAATGCATTTACAAGCACCTCATTGGCAGCATTCAGCACACATGGTGCATTGCCGCCACGCTCCATTGCCTCACGGGCTATTGCCAGATTGCGGAAAGTCTTATAATCAGCCGGTTCAAATGTGAGCTTTGCATAGTCCCTGAAGTCTACACGCTTCCAGTCATTTTCTATACGGTATGGCCATGCCAGTGCATACTGTATGGGCAGCTTCATATCGGGCAGGCCCATCTGTGCCTTTATAGAACCATCTATGAACTGTACCATGCTGTGGATGACCGACTGTGGATGTACAATTACATCTATCTGGTCATCTCTAAGGCCAAAAAGCCATTTGGCCTCTATCATCTCCAGCCCTTTATTCATCAGGGTGGCACTGTCAATGGTAATTTTAGCCCCCATTGACCAGTTAGGATGCTGCAAAGCATGCGATGCTTTTACATTCACCAGGTAGTTAGGCTTACGGCCCAGGAAGGGCCCGCCCGATGCCGTGAGTATTACTTTCTCTATACGGCTCATATCCTCACCTACAAGGCATTGAAAAATGGCAGAGTGCTCACTGTCTACCGGTATAATGGTAGCTCCTTTTTCAGCAGCCAGCTTCATTACCAGTTCTCCGGCTACTACCAGTGTCTCTTTATTGGCCAGGGCTACACGCTTTCCTGCCGCTACCGCAGCAAGGGTAGAACTAAGACCTGCAAAACCTACTATAGCTCCCAGTACCACATCCACACTATCCCATGTTACCACATCGGTAAGGGCAGCCTCACCGGTAAACACCTTTATCTGCTGCATTACCAGCGCCTCCTTCACCTCATTGTAACGGGACTCATCAGTAACCACTACAGCATTGGGCTTAAACCTGCGCGCCTGCTCTATAAGCAGGGCGCTGTTGCTGTGCGCACTCAGTATCTCTACTTCAAAAAGTGATGGATTTGCTGCTACCACCTCAAGAGCCTGAGTGCCGATGGAACCTGTAGAACCCAATATCGCTAAACGCTTCATGCACCGGTTTTTTAAAAGACCCTCAAAGATATTAAAAAGACAGCGCCGAAAAGTTAAAACCACTTCCGGTAGCTGTCCTGGTATTAAATCACTGTTTCCCCTGCCTGCATCTTCTCTGCATTCTCGGCAAACTGGAGCGCATCCAGCATTTCCTGTATGTTACCGTTCATAAAATCATCCAGGGCATAGATGGTCATATTGATACGGTGGTCGGTAATGCGCCCCTGAGGATAGTTGTACGTTCTTATTTTGGCCGACCTGTCACCCGTACTTACCAGACTCTTACGCCTGCGGGCTATTTCGTCTTCCTGCTTGCGCACCTGCTCTTCATACAGGCGCGAGCGCAGCATATTCATTGCCTTTTCCCTATTACCCAGCTGTGAGCGCTCTGTCTGGCACATTACTACGGTACCTGTGGGCAGGTGGGTAAGTATTACTTTCGTTTCTACCTTGTTCACGTTCTGGCCACCGGCGCCACCGCTTCGTGCCGTCTCCATCTTCACATCACTCTCCTTCAGTTCAAAGTCTATCTCCTCTGCCTCCGGCATCACGGCTACTGTAGCTGCCGATGTGTGTACCCTGCCGCTGGCCTCGGTAGCCGGCACACGCTGCACGCGATGCACCCCGCTTTCAAATTTCAGCACACCATACACCTCCTCGCCTGTTACTTCCAGCTGCACTTCCTTATAGCCACCTACAGTACCCTCCGTCTCTGACAATACTGCTACCTTCCATCCGCGACGCTCACAATACCTTACATACATACGCAGCAGGTCTCCGGCAAAGATGCTTGCCTCATCACCTCCGGTTCCGGCACGTATTTCCAGTATCGCATTTTTCTCGTCCTGTGGGTCTTTGGGTATCAGCAGGGTACGTATCTCACTCTCCAGTCCTTCCTTGCGTTCTTCTTCCTTCTCTATATCCTCTTTGGCCATTTCCCTCAGGTCCTCATCACTCTCTGTAGCCAGTACTTCACGGGCAAATGCCAGACTATCCAGGCACCCCCTGTATGTTTTGTACACACTCACTATCTTCTCCAGCTTGCGGTACTCACGGCTCACCTGAGAAAAGCGTTTATTATCACTTACTATCTCAGGATTGGTAAGCGCTACGCCCAGGTCATTGAACCGGGCATTGATAGCTTCGAGTTTTTCAAGCGTGGAACTCATTGGTAACTATATTGGAAAGATACTATTATGTAAAAAAGTGTGCAAAGTTAGTGAAAAACCTGCATGTGTAAGTGCAATACAGGCACCTATAAAAAATAAGAGGCTGCCCCATGCAGGACAGCCTCTGTATCTTATGCAGCCGACTTATTCGCCTACTACTTCAAATTCAATTTCTATCACATTCTCCTTGCCGAAGTCGATAGAAGCTTTGTGCAAACCAGCTTCTTTAACCTCGTCAACAACAGATATACGACGACGGTCTATTTCATAACCTTTCTGCTCACGAATAGCACGTGCCAGCTGTATAGCGGTAACAGAACCGAATATCTTGCCGCTCACGCCTATCTTGGCGCCTACCTTTACAGGTGCTGCTTTCAGTACTTCTGTTACGTTTGCTATTTCTGCCATCAGTTTCTCCTCTTTCTTCTGCATCTGCTTACGACGCTCCTCCATTATCTTCACGTTGGTGCCGCTTGCTTCTATAGCATACTTCTGAGGTATCAGGTAGTTGCGGGCATAACCCGGTCTTACTTCTACCATTTCATGGGCCGAGCCCAGATTGTCAACGTCTTTTATAAGAATTACTTGCATGATGTTTTTACTTTAAGAGGTCAGTAACATAAGGTAAGATAGCCATCTGACGCGCTTTTTTGATAGCCTGAGCTACCTTGCGCTGGAATTTCAGCGAGTTGCCCGATATACGGCGGGGCAGCATTTTACCCTGCTCGTTCAGGAACTTCTTCAGGAATTCTCCGTCTTTGTAATCTACATAACGGATACCCATTTTCTTGAAACGACAGTATTTCTTCTGACGCTTTTCCACACGCTGTGTGGTAAGGAATTTAATTTCGTTCTGTTTAGCCATTGCGTGTAAGATTATGCGTTTTCAGCGGTTAAAGATTTATTGCGCTTGCGGTTGTTATAAGCCAGGGCATATTTGTCCAGGCGTGTAACCATGTGACGCATAATATTCTCATCACGATTCATCTGAATCTCCAGCTTTGCATTCAGGTCAGCAGGTGCCTGAAATTCCAGTACATAGTAAAGACCTGTCGTCTTCTTGGCTATTGGGTAAGCCAGAGAGCGCAGTCCCCATGCATCTTCGTGGGCAATATTGCCACCGTTTTCTTTAATGAAGTCTGTGTACTTCTTCTGAGCGCCTTTGAAGTCATCCTCGGCGAGAACAGGAGTAAAGATGACCATCAGCTCATAGTCCTGAAGCTTGTTTTCTGTTGCCATAAAATAATTTAAATTGTTAACCCCACTCCCGGCAGGAACACTGGTTATTCTGATTGCTCAGAACAGCCGGGAATTTGGGAGTGCAAAGGTAGGGTAAGAATTATTTCTATCCAAAAAAAATGTAAACTCTTATCCGTAGTGGAATATCCTGTGGAAATCAAAAGTAAGCTTTTACATTTTTATAACATGCTTCTTAATTATCTTTATAATAAGCAGTGCAGGCAGCTGTCTTACTGCTATATTCTATCAACAATCTTTAATTTTCTGTGATGAAATCTGTATCAGGTACCGGTAAAAAAAATCCTCCCGGCAGCTTTTGGCTTACAGACGCGGCCCGGTGGTTAAGACGTAATATCAGTGACCTTTTTAAACCCGAAGAAGTAGAAGTTACTTTCAAGGTAGAAGGTGACAATGTGACCTACACATATACTAAGGTAAACGAGAAACAGGTTGCCTGAAAACCGTAACCCTATCTTCTGGCAGGGTACATATACCCGCTTCAGTGGTTAAATACGGATTTTTGCGTAGCTTGAACACCTAAAGTGTATTTCTAAAAACGCAATGCGCAGAATTCTCAGGACCATATACTACTTTCTTCCGGTTCAGTTATTGCTGCTGCATTTCAGGAGATATCAGCTACTCCTCGTTTTCTGGATAGTACTTACACTCATACTCACCGGCAACTTTGCCGCACACTTTGGTGCACGCTCACTTTTCCTTGCTCCGGAATACCTGGGAGAGATAAATTATCTCAGCATGCTGCTGCTGGGCGGTTGTTTCTGCGTTTTTATGATGATGTGGCACATAACTACCTTCATCATTCACAGCAGGCGCATCCCCGATATGGCAGCCACCCGCCATGCTTTTCTGGTTTATTGTCTTAATAACTCCATCGTTCCGCTTGCCTTCCTCATATTCTACTCTGTAAAGTCAGTAGGCTATCAGATATATGAGGAGCAGCTTTCTGCCAGCCAGATAGTTTTCCAGCAGTCGGGGTTTTATCTGGGTTTTTTCTTTGTACTCACTTTATCATTTACCTACTTTTTCAGAGTCAGCAGAGATTTTTTCAAAAACACCTTTGCCCGGCTCACAGCTCCAGTGCAGAGCATCACTACCATTATCCCGCAGGACCACCTGGACAAAGACCCGGAAATACTGCCTGCCCGCAGCTTCATAAACAGCAAGCTGAGGCTGGCATGGGTAAAAGACCTGGGAAAGTATCACCCTCGTGTCATGGCGGCTATCCTGCAGCGCCACCACCGCAATGTAGTGTTTGCCACATTCGTGGCCTATATGATACTGCTGATACTGGGAGTATATATCAATAATCCTTTCCTCAGAATACCCGCCGGTGGCAGCTTTCTGCTCCTGTTTGCTATTATTCTGGGTCTGGTAGGTGCCGTTAAGTACTTTCTGCGCAGCTGGGAAGCACTTGGCTGGATAATGTTTACCGTTATCCTCTCCATCATGGTGCGCTATAAGGTATTTGACCTTCGCAGCATTGCCTATGGGCTGGACTACCACCGCAGCCTGGAGCAGGTGTATCATTACCGCACACTACGCAGTCTCTTTACAAAGTTTCGCTATCAGGCCGATCAACGCCGTGAAGCAAAGCGGCTGCAGCAATGGAAACAGCGGGTAGCACCCGGCACCGGCAGGAAACCACCGCTCGTAGTTATTACCGTAAGTGGTGGCGGCCTGCGCTCGGCATACTGGACCTTCCGCACACTGCAGTATGTAGACAGTATATCGGGCGGCCGCCTGTTCAGTAACACCGTCATGATTACGGGAGCATCAGGAGGTATGATAGGTGCCGCCTACTGGCGCAATGTACACGATGCTGCCTGTATGGGTCAGTTGCAGTTCCCTTACTCGCACACCTTCCAGGAAAACATTGGCAAAGACCTGCTCAACCCTATTGTTTTCTCTTTTGCCAGTATAGACATGATTTCACCGTTCAACAAAATTACCCTTGCCGGTCAGCATTATACTACCGACAGAGGTTATGCTTTTGAGCGGGAGCTGGCACGCATCAGCTCCGGCCTGCTGGACCAGCCCATCGGTTATTTCAGACAGAGGGAGGAAACGGGACAGATACCACAGCTCATTATTAATGGTACCATCGTAAACGATGGCCGTAAGCTGATGATATGTAACCAGGGCATTACCTACCTTACCCAGCCCGAGTACTCTATAGACCAGCCAGCACCACCTATTGACGCTGTAGACTACTGTGCATTTTTTCCTGAGCAGAATGCACATGACCTCTTACTTACATCGGCGCTGCGTATGAATGCTACCTTCCCCTATATACTACCGGTAGTGCGCCTGCCATCGCAGCCCCGCATGAATGTTATGGATGCCGGACTCAGAGACAACTTCGGCATACAGGTAGCCAGCCGCTATCTGCACGTAATGCGCGACTGGATAAGAGAAAACACATCAGAAGCAATTTTTCTGGAGATACGCGACACCCGCGAAAACGATGTCACTGCCAATACCGACCAGTCATCCCTTATAAACATGGTGGCCGACCCACTTTTTGTTATTCAGAATAAATGGGAGGCATTTCAGTCATACGGGTATAACTATGTTAAAGACTTTGCTCCCGCATATGTAGATAACCGAATGAAGTTCATTACACTCCAGTATATACCACAGGAGTTCTCACGCACGGCTGCGCTCAACTTTCATCTTACCAAAAGAGAAAAGGAAGACATCTACCAGTCTGTAGATCATCCGTACAATCAGGCAGAGATAAAGAAACTCATCCGCCTGCTGAAGCAACAATAAAGAGAAATATTACTAGTGGCGTATCAGACGCACTATCATTACTATGATAGCAATAAGGAACATAAACAGCGATATGCGGTTCATGCCATGCATAAACTTTATGTTCAGATTGCGCGGTTCAGATGAATCACGCTTGCGTATATAAAAGTAAGTAAGCACCTGCTGCCATATTCCCGGTTTCATACGCTATATATTTATACGGCAAAACTATCACCACATCCACAACTGCGGCTGGCATTGGGGTTACTGAAATGAAATCCTTTACCATTCAGCCCGTCTGAAAAGTCCAGTGTTGTGTCGCACAGATACAGGAAACTTTTCAGGTCAGTGACAATCTTCACACCCTGGTCCTCAAATACCTGGTCTTTAGGCTGTGTCTCGTTATCAAAATCGAGCTTGTAAGATAAGCCGGAGCAGCCACCGCCTACCACACTCACACGCAGAAAGTAGTCATCACCCAAAGCAGCATCCTGCTTCAGCTTCATTACCTTCTCTTTCGCTCTGTCACTTACATAAATCATTGTGCAGGTAGATAATTATTTTATTTACAAATGCGGGGGGCTTCTGTTTACTTATCTGCAACATCAGTCGGGCTTATGGGTCAGGAAGCAGAAGATTGTGCAGAACACATATTCTCCCTACTTCCCAACCGTTTTCTTACCCGTGTATTAATGTTATTAGTGTGCTTTCTTCTCAGCTTCCAGCTCTGGCAAACCGTTTTTTACACGGTAGTCATTGATAGCTGCTTTAATGGCATCTTCAGCCAGTACCGAGCAGTGAATTTTCACCGGAGGCAGGTTCAGCTCTTCTACTATATCCATATTGTCTATAGACAGGGCCTGGTCAACTGTTTTTCCTTTTAGCCACTCTGTAGCCAGAGAAGATGATGCTATCGCAGAGCCACAGCCAAACGTTTTAAACTTGGCATCACTTATTACACCGGTCTGCTCATCTACTTCTATCTGCAGGCGCATCACGTCGCCACACTCTGGTGCACCCACCAGTCCTGTACCAACGTTTGTTTTTGCTTTATCCAGTGTCCCTACATTTTTAGGGTTGGAATAATGATCTATTACTTTTTCTGAGTATGCCATTTTCTTTTGTGTTTTCCGGCCGCTGCAGTAGCTGCCGGTACTTATTATTTAATTATTGTTTCTTGTTTATCCGGTATGTTTTCACCCCGTACTCCTCACGTTAGTGGTGTGCCCACTCTATTGCGTTCAGGTCCACACCTTCTTTAAACATTTCCCACAGCGGGCTCATCTCACGCAGCTTATTTACCGTACTGGTCACAGCATTGATAGTGTAGTCTATCTGGTCCTCTGTTGTGAACCTTCCAAGACCAAAACGCAGCGAGCTGTGCGCCAGATCATCACCCAGCCCAAGAGCCTTCAGTACATAAGATGGCTCCAGCGATGCCGATGTGCAGGCCGAACCACTGGACAGGGCAATATTCTTATTAAAGCCCATCATCAGGCCTTCACCCTCTACATATTTAAATGATATATTGCAGGTATGTGGCAGTCTGTGCTCAGTATTACCATTTACATATGACTCCTCTATCTGCATCAGTGCCTTTTCCAGCTTATCGCGCATTTTAGAAAGGCGGTCAGCTTCTTCAGCCATTTCATTCATGCACAGTTCACATGCCTTACCCAGCCCTACTATGCCTGGTACATTCAGCGTACCGCTACGCATTCCACGCTCATGGCCGCCGCCATCCATCTGTGCGGTTACCTTCACCCTTGGATTTTTGCGGCGCACATACAGTGCTCCCACCCCTTTAGGGCCATACATTTTATGCCCGCTGAAGGCCATCAGATCTATACCATCTGCCTGTACATCCACCGGAATTTTTCCTACAGCCTGTGTAGCATCTGTGAAGAAAAGTACGCCATGCCTGCGTGCTATCTTACTTATCTCACGTATTGGCTGCACTACACCTATCTCATTATTGCCATACATGATAGATATAAGTATAGTCTTATCTGTAATAGCAGCTTCCAGCTCTGCCAGGTCTATCAGGCCATCGGGCTGTACATTCAGATACGTTACCTGTCCTCCCAGTTTTTCTACATGCTTGCAGGTATCCAGCACAGCCTTATGCTCAGTAGTGCAGGTAATAATGTGGTTACCTTTTGAGGCATACATTTCAAAAACACCCTTTATCGCCAGGTTATCTGCCTCGGTAGCACCCGATGTAAATATTATTTCTTTTTCATTAGCACCTATAAGACGCGCCACCTGCTCACGTGCATAGTCTACAGCTTCCTCGGCTACCCAGCCAAATGAATGGTTGCGGCTGGCAGCGTTACCAAATTTTTCAGTAAAATAAGGTATCATCGCCTCCAGCACACGCGGATCCATAGGCGTTGTGGCATTATTGTCGAGGTATATCGGTAATTTAAGTTCCATATAAATATTTTATCTCTGACAAACAGAGTGATTCTGAGCAAAATTACGGCAAAATGATAACTTTACCCTTTATACTCATTAGTCGCACACCCTATGAACCCATTATTAAAAACTATAACCACATGATAAGAATAGAACATCTGGGCATTGCTGTAAAAGACATGAATGCAGCTATTACATTATATGAGCAACTGCTTAGCACTCCATGCTACAAACAGGAGCGGGTAGATACAGAAGGCGTTAATACTGCCTTTTTCAAAACCGGCGAATCGAAAATAGAATTACTGGAAGCTACAAACGAGAACAGCCCTATTGCAAAATTCCTTGCTAAGAAGGGGGAAGGCATACATCATGTGGCATTTGAGGTAGAAAACATTGAGGCAGAAATGAAAAGACTGGCTGCATTGGGCTTCGAGCTGCTTAATGAAACGCCTAAAAATGGCGCTGATAACAAGCTGGTATGTTTTCTGCACCCACGTAGTACCAATGGGGTGCTGGTAGAGCTGTGCCAGGAGAAAAAATAGTTTACAGTTCCGGCAGATTTTATTTTTTTGTGGTGCCTTATTACGAGGTACAACTTTTGTTATAATTACATACCTTTAGTTACTTATGAAACAAGTATTATTACTTGCTGCAACCTGTACCATGCTGGCAGGCAGCGCATTTGCGCAGAAGCATAAAGTGAGGATAGAAACCGAGTATGGAAGCATACTCGTGATGCTGTATGACAACACCCCGCTCAATACGGCCAATATGGTAAAACTGGCCAATGAGCACTTCTATGATAGTACTCTTTTCCATCGCTGCATACCTCAGTTTGTAATACAGGGAGGTGACCCTGATTCTAAAAATGCACGCCCGGGCCAGACACTGGGCAATGGGGGCCTGGGTACTACCATACCAGCTGAGATAAACGATAATTACTACCACAAGCGCGGCGCGCTGGGTGTAGCCCGCGACCAGACACCTGACAAGTCGGGCTCAGCATGCCAGTTCTACATTGTTGTAGGTAAGACCTTTACCGATGCCGATCTGGACAATATGAGCAAGCGCACCGGCCGCACCTACTCTACCGAACAGCGCGAGATGTATAAAAACACTGGAGGCACTCCCCATCTGGATGGTAACTATACAGTCTTTGGCGAGGTACTGGAGGGGATGGAAGTTGTTGATAAAATAGCCAACGAACCCCGCGATGCCAATGACCGCCCCAACAAGGATATTAAAATGCTTAGCGTAAGGGTAGAAGAAGAAAAAGCCCCTATACTGTCAAAAGTTAAAGGCCTCTTTAAACGCAAAAAGTCATAATCCTACTGCTCAGCAGGCGATATATACGGCGTTATATCACGTACCACCATACGGGAGAGTATCTCTGAGCCCTCCTTATTCAGGTGCTGACTGTTATAGAAGTACCTTTTACTGGAGTCCAGATAGTTGTGCGTGTAATCCAGATAGGGTACATTATTTTCAGCAGCTATACCTGATATCAGTTTCTTTAATTCAGAAATGTTGGTGATATAGTGGTCTGCTTCGTAGTAGTATGGCGCATATACAAGCATTATCGTTATGTCCTGCTCCCGGCACCATTTCAGATAATCCTTGAAAATATCAATTGCCTGGCTGTCAATTTTTAATGCATAGCCCTTCGGGTTGTCCCTTACAAAATTACTGAAACTGTTATCCCAGCTCAGCAACTGCCCCCTGTAGCCTTTATATTTTGTGGCAGCCACCCCATGGCCTGCAAAGCTCAGCAATCCTTCCTTTATAAGCGGGAACTGATTATTGTACTTAAACAGTGGAAAATAACGCTCTGCCAGAGATGCATTCTCATATTGCTGCTTATATATACGCCATATAGCAGTATCGCTCAGGTACGGTAGTAGCTGCGCATACTGTGGTAATTCCCGCTGGCGGGCAATCACAGTATTTAACCCCACCTCCTGTATGATATAGCGTGGCTTCCTGTTATAACGCATATAAATATGTAGTCGCTCCAGCTGCATATCCAGCGTAGTTCCGTCCAGTCCCAGATTATAGGAATTGAGCTGGTAGGCACTGTCAAATATCTCTGGAGAAAAATGCACCCACGCTCTCGATGACCCCATAAAAAGCATATCGGCCTGTATATGGCCTGCAAACAGGTCGTTCCACTCTGCAAAAAAGAAATGATGTGATTTTTGCAGCCCCTTATCCACTATCATAGATAGCGGTATAAGCAGCAGCAGCGGCACCAGACAGAATAATATGATTCTTAAAGCAAACTTCCTCATCTGCTGCTAAAACTGAAAATAGATAAACTCCCGGTTGCTGAAAACACCAAGATATAATATAGAAAACAGCAGCAGATAATAGGCTCCCCAGCGTACCAGCAGAGGCTGCTTCTGAAATAATAATACTACACTTTGTCTGCGCTGCAACATATGTACCACCTCCAGTACTCCCATCACAGCAAAGCACAATAAAAGACGCATAGGGGCTATACTGATGCCGGATGTAAAAGAATGTGTACTTACCATCTGCCCCAGCTCACTGAATGCCGATGGCAGTTTTTTTATCATATACATGGCATGATTCGTATCCGGAGCCCTGAAAAATATCCATGCCACCATTACCAGTATAAATGTTATCAGCTGCTGCACCAGCCTGTCTGCTGCAGGTATACGCGTCAGCCCTATTGCATTTCTTATCTGTAGCCTCCGGTGTTCTGTAAGATTACCTATCACCAGATATACGCCATGCAGTGCCCCCCATATGATAAATTTCCAGTCGGCACCATGCCACAAACCACTCACCAGAAACACGAAAAACAGATTGAACTGCCTTCTTGCCGGCTTTACTCTGTTTCCGCCCAGTGGTATATAAAGATAATCTCTGAACCATGTAGAGAGCGATATATGCCACCTGCGCCAGAACTCTCCTATGGTACGGGAACTATACGGACGGTCAAAGTTTTTCATGAGCCGGAAACCCATCACCCTCGCAGCGCCTATGGCTATATCAGAATAGCCGGAAAAATCGCAGAATATCTGAAAACTGAAAAGTACAGCCGCTATCAGGGTAGCCATACCTCCGTGATGATATGGGTCATCAAACACCATATCTGTCACTACCGCCAGCCTGTCGGCTATCACTACCTTCTTAAACATACCCCACAGCATCAGTTGCAGGCCCGATACCGCCCGTGGGTAGCTGAATGACATTTTCTCATGAAACTGGTGCAGCACGTTCTGCGGCCGCTCTATGGGGCCTGCTACCAGCTGTGGATAAAACATCACATACAACGAGTATATACCAAAGTGGCGCTCTGCTTTCTGATGCCCACGGTACACCTCTATGGTATAGCTCATAGCCTGAAACGTATGAAAAGAGAGGCCTATAGGCAACAATATATTCAGATATGGTATGCGGTTGGTATATCCCAGATACGTAGCAATACCTGTTATATTATCATTGAGAAAATTATAGTATTTGAACACTGCCAGCACACCTATATTGGCTATCAGGCTCATTACCAGAAACTTCTTTTTGCGTTTTTTATCCGGTTCATTCTCCAGCAGTATACCTGCATAGTAGTCTATCACTATCGTAAATCCCAGTATCAGGATGTAGACAGGCTTGAAGAACATGTAAAAAAAACATGATGCTGCCAGCAGCATTGCCCATCTGTACTTATGCGGCAGCAGAAAAAATAGCCCCGTAACTACGATAAAAAAGACAATAAATTCCTGAGAATTGAACAGCATACCGCAAATGGGCCGGCTTTTTACCGGATATAAAAGATATGCGAAGGTAATAATTTGCATGTGAAATGCCAGGCAATACCCGGCATCCGGTATTGGCCCTTTCCTACGGAAATGGGTTTACTTTTGCATTTATGAGCGCGCTTACAAAACTCTCGGTCAATATTAATAAGATAGCCACCCTCCGCAACAGCCGTGGCGGCAATAATCCCGATGTGCTGAAATCAGCTATTGACTGCCAGAAGTTTGGTGCAGACGGCATCACTGTTCACCCACGCCCCGATGAGCGCCACATACGCTATGCCGATGTAAGAGATATAGCGCCCATTATCACCACAGAGTTTAATATAGAGGGCAACCCGAAAGAAGATAAGTTTGTAGCGCTGGTGCTGGAGGTAAAACCGCATCAGGTAACACTCGTACCGGACGACCCCGGCCAGCTTACCTCCAATCATGGTTGGGATACCATAAAAGAACGCAGCTATCTGAGGGAAATAACAGAAGTATTCCACAATGCAGGCATCAGGGTATCTATATTTACCGACCCCGTCACTGATATAGTAGCAGCCGCAGCCGATACCGGCACCGACCGTATAGAACTATATACAGAAGATTATGCCCGGCATTACCATCACAACAGGGAAACAGCTATTGCCGCATATGCACAGGCAGCAGCCATTGCTACACAAAAAGGGCTGGGCATAAATGCAGGTCATGACCTGGACCGTGACAATCTCGGCTTCTTTGCCCACCATATTCCCGGCCTGCTGGAGGTGTCCATTGGTCATGCACTTATTGCCGATGCACTCTATTATGGGCTGGAAAATACAATACAACTATATAAAAGAGCATTGAACCGCACTACGGTATAATGTCCCCCCAACCTGCTAAAAAACAGATATCATGCGTGTAGTCTCATCCCTGTACCTGCTCATACTTGGCTATATAATTGCCGCTCTGGTATTCTGGGAGATGCGCCTGCAGCAGCAGAACGGCCGTATCTATGCCCAGGAGGTCATAACCCTGCGCTCCCAGCTGGACAGTACCCGCTACCCCAATGTATACCGGTACGAAATGCAGCAGCTCAATAAAAAGCTGGATAGCCGCACTACCCAGTATGTAGCAGAGGGCACTACTTTTCTTATAGTTATACTTATAGGTGCAGCGGTGGTGTACGGTTCATTTATACGCCGTATGAACCTGTCCCGGCAGCAAAACAATTTTATGCTGGCCGTTACCCACGAGCTCAAATCCCCGCTTGCTTCCATCAAACTCAATCTGCAGACGCTGGATAAACACCAACTGGATGAAGAAAAGCGCCGCAAACTCATAGAACGCTGCATTAATGAGTCTAACCGGCTCAATGACCTGTGTAATAATATGCTCTTTACCTCCCAGATAGAGGGCCGCCAGTACAAGCAGGCGATGGAGGCTTTCAGCCTTTCTGATATGGCAATGGATGTCTCAGCAGAGTTTGCCGCCCGCTATCAGCGTCGTTTCGAACAGGATATAGATGATGGCTGCCGCATCATTGGCGACCAGGCTATGCTCCGTATCGCTATCACCAATCTGGTAGAGAATGCCGTGAAGTACACCCCGGCACACGGCACTATCAGAATATCAGTAAACACAGCAGGCGCTGCTGCTGTAGTACAGATAGCGGATGAAGGCCCTGGCATACCTGACGATGAGAAGAAAAGAATATTTGACAAGTTTTACCGGGTAGGAAACGAGGAGAGTCGTAAAACCAAGGGCACAGGTCTGGGTCTCTACCTCAGCAGCCGCATAGTACGCCAGCATAAGGGCCGGCTCGTTGTTAAGGACAATGAGCCACAGGGTACCGTATTTGAGCTTCAGCTGCCGCTGGCGCCGGGCCGGGCTTAGGCATTATCTCCCATATCCCGCACTGCCAGCTTTTTCAGATTCTGTACCGATACAAAACGGAATACAAACATCAGCGCCAGACTCACTACCGAAAACAGTACAAACTGCACCGGGCGGGAGGGGCCCTGCCACATCTCCGCTATTGCATAGCCTATACCGGCTATCAGCAGGGCATAACCTATGTGCGCCATTGTCCACTTTATATTTACTGGCAGCTTCAGTATACGTATGGCAAACAGCATAAATACAAATGCCAGCCCAGTCTGCGTGGCCAGTGAGGTGATAGCGCCACCAAAGGCCTTATACTCCGGCACCAGTATATAGTTCAGCGTCAGGTTAAATGCCACACCGCAAAAAGCAATGATGTTCAGAGCCTTCAGGCTGCCGTTTGCGGTAAGCAGGGTAGAATATACATACATAAGGCACCACCCGGGAAACGACAGCATGAGGCAGGAAAACACCAGCTGGTAACTGCGCGCCTCAGAGTTATACAGCTCTCCGCTGTGATACAGCAGGTACATGATATCGCCGCCAAAGTAAAGCGCAGCCACCGCTACCATCACGGCAAAGGGTACCATCATATTCACACACAGCTTTACTATAGGCTGCACATCTTCCTTCCGGGCCAGCATTCGCCCGAAAACCGGCAGCAGCATCGTGGCAAACATCAGCCCCAGTATATTGGCCATGTCCAGCAGGCGGAAGGCCGCCGCCCATATCCCCGCCTGATGCTTACCATCAGCCGTCATACGCTCTATCATAATGGCATCAGCCCTGTTGTATATAGACATGAGAAATATGAGCAGCGCATATGGAAAGCTACTGCGCACTACCTTCATTATTTCCGGCACGCTGAAGCTGAAACTAAGCTTTACCTTCCCTATCCTGCGCAGCACTATATAGCCCGCAGCTGCTGCTATAAAGTAGCACACCACCTGGGTGATTACAAACCACTGTATGCGGAATACCCGTGCCGTAGGCGGATACACCAGCAGAAAACCACATATCAGTATCATCAGCGTTCTGTCTGTAATAGATAGTAGCGCATCTGTTTTAAACCGGTGCAGGGCCGATACATTACTGCGTATAAATGACAGGAGTGCATTCAGCGAATGGATAAAGAGAATACCGGCCAGTAATCCCAGCTCCCACCCTCTGTAGCCAAGTATATATCCCCATGTCCATGCTATAGCTATATATATGGCCATCAGCACCAGCCGGGCCGATAGCATGGCAGGAAATAATACCGGCAGCCGGGACGGGTCCTGAGCTATAGTACGGCTGTTATAATTACTGATACCAAAATCCAGCACCGTCTGGAATATGATACCAAGACTGAAAAGCGCCTGATAGGTTCCATACGATGCTGCCGATACCGTATTCTGTACAGACCTGTCTATAAAAAGCACCCATACCGGCTTTACAAGTAGGTTTACAGCTATGGTAAAAAGGATGTTCTTAACGAAAAAACGCTGCATTCGTATAAATAACGGTGTAAAAGTGAGTAAAAGTATATTTTTGTCGCCATAAGCTATGCGTATTGCGGTAAATACACGCCTGCTGCTGAAAGGGAAGCTGGAGGGTATCGGTTGGTTTACATATCAGACACTGGAACACATTGTCAGGCAGCACCCTGAACATGAGTTCTATTTCTTTTTCGACCGTGCTTATGATGAGCAGTTCATCTTTGCCCCCAATGTAAAGCCTGTGGTCGTGCACCCTCAGGCCAGGCATCCTATTCTCTTCTGGCTATGGTTTGAATGGAGTATGCCCGTCATGCTGCGCAAGTATAAAATAGACCTCTTCCTGTCCACAGATGGCTATCTCTCGCTCAGTACTAAGGTGCCTACATGTCTGGTAATACACGATCTGGCTTTTGAGCACTACCCTGAGCATTATGTATTCACCCATCGCCTTTACTGGAGGCATTACTCTCCGCTTTTTGCCCGCAAGGCCACCCGCATCGCTACAGTTTCTACTTTTTCTAAAAACGATATCAGCAAGCGGTACGGTATAGACCCGTCAGGTATAGATGTGGTATATAATGGTGCCCATAGCGAGTATGTACCCCTGTCCATAGACGAACGGCAGGCAGTAAAAGATAAATACACCGATGGCTGTGAGTACTTTGTATTTGCCGGAGCCATTCATCCCCGTAAGAATATCCTGAATCTGCTCAAAGCTTTCGTTATCTTCAAAAAGCGACAGAAAACCAATATGAAACTGGTTATCGTAGGTCGCCCGGCCTGGAAATATGAAGAGGTGGAGGAAATGCGTCTCACAATGCCTTTCAAAGATGAGGTGAAGTGGGTGGGTTATATGAATGTAGACGAGCTCAGCAAAGTAATGGGTGCCGCCTATGCTCTGGTATATGCGTCCCTGTTCGAAGGATTTGGCATACCTATACTGGAAGCCTTGCAGTGCAATGTACCTGCCATAGTTGCCAATACCTCCTCTATGCCTGAGGTAGCCGGCGATGCAGCCCTACTCGTAGACCCTGCCGACCCCGACGATATAGCTGCCAAAATGCACCTCATGTATAAAGATGAGGTACTCCGTGCCCGGCTTATAGCCAAAGCGCCGGAGCAGGTGCAGAAATTTACATGGCAGGGAGCTGCCGACAGGCTGTGGAACTGTATGATGCAATGCGTGGATAAACAGGGCTAATCGCACTTCTTCCTATATTTGACAGGTATTGTGCTATGAAGACACAAACCAAAATAGCTGCACTCTTCTTTTTCTTTTCACTGTTCATAATGGTGCTGTTCGGTGTATCGGTATATTACTTTGTCAATAAGTATGCCTTTACCGACTTCTACAAGCGTCTGGAGATACGTGCGGTTGTGGCTGCCCGCTCCTCACTGGAGACAGAAGCCGACAAGGCATCTGTAATGCGGGAAATCAGGGCACAGCATCTGCAGAAACTACCTGAGGAGAAAGAATATATATTCAGAATAGAAACAGGAAAAACTTTCAGAGAAGAAGCCGACAGGCTCAATGTGCCCGTATCATTCTTTGAGCAGATAAAGAAAACAGGTGCCGCTTCATGGCAGCAGGGCAATATTTTTTACTCTGGTATACGCTATCAGGCGGTAGATGGTATCTATCTTGTTGTCGTATCGGCCGAGAACTACTATAACACCCACCACCTTGCATATATACGCAATGTGATACTGATAGCCATTATCGTCACATCTATATTTGCCCTTACCCTCTCCGTACTCTTCTCCCGGCAGGTATTTAATCCGGTTAAGAAAATGACCCGCCGGGTGCAGCAGATAGGCTCACAAAACCTGCATGTACGGCTGGATGTACCCAGAGAAAAAGATGAAGTAGGTGAGCTGGCAGAAACGTTCAACAACATGCTGGACCGGCTGGAAACAGCTTTTGAAACACAGAACAACTTTATCAGTAATGCATCTCACGAGCTCAGCACGCCACTCACTACCATCATAGGCGAGGCAGACCTCACACTTATACGTGTACGCACACCAGAGGAATATATAGCTGCGCTGGAAGTAATACTGAAAGAGGCCGAACGGCTGGACGATATCACAAAATCACTACTTTTCCTTGCTCAGACAGGCTTCAACGGTGGTACACAAAAGTTCGAAAAGCTGCGTGCCGACCAACTGCTCTATGATGCCCGCGAAATGATAGATAAGATTAACCCTAACAATAATGTACAGATAGACCTCAGTGGGATACCTGATAATCCGCTGAAGCTAAAAATAAAAGCAAACCGGCAACTGCTGGACCTTGCCCTTTCCAATATTATTACCAATGCCTGTAAATACTCCCGCAATAAACCTGTTATCATGCGGGTATGGGCCGGTGAAGAAAATGTCTTCATCAGTGTTACAGACCACGGCATAGGCATCCCCGAAAATGAACTACGGTATATATACGACCCCTTCTTCCGGGCATCCAATACAGGCGACTTTGCCGGCTACGGTATAGGTCTTCCGCTCACCCGCAATATCATGCGTATTCACAAGGGCGAGATTCGTGTTTCGTCCACTCAGAATGAGGGAACCACCGTTACCCTTGTATTCCCGCCATGGGGTGCGTTTTAAAAATCGCCATATTATTAACAATTGGTAATAAAACACCTTTGTCAGATGTATCTGAATGAATTTCAATGAAATATCATTCAGATTTTCGTCACTTACATTTGATTTTTGCGTTAATTTTCTCTAGTTTTCAGAAAATCACACAAAAACACATATTATATGAAACTGATCCCTACCCCTTTACGTACTCTGGTAGTCGCCATTGTTTTGGGTATGCTCCCCGGCAGCATTTATGCACAGTACTGTACTCCTGCTTATTTTCAGGGTTGTGCCATAGCCGGACAAATAAATGATTTCTCTATTACCGGCGCTGCCAGTACATCTATTTCTGATATAGGTACCGGCTGCTCTGGTGGCAGTGGTATACCTGTAGTAGCCTATCTGGATCATACCAGCATGTCAGTATCGCTGGCTCCTGCTACGTCCTACACAGTAGTTACATCTACATCTCTTATCAGTATTACCTCTACTGACGTGCAGATATTTATTGATTTCAACAATAACAATAGCTTTCTTGACGCCGGCGAATCAGTGGGCGGCGGTACATTTCTGCCATTGGGGGCAGCCACTAATATCCCTGTTGCTATACCTACAGGCGCAGCTGCCGGCCCCCACCGTATGAGAGTGGTTAGTTCCGGCGATGCCACCTATCCCGGTATCAGCCCGTGTCCTACATTCGCTACAGCTACCATTGGAGAGGTTCATGATTACACTGTCAATATCATTACCTCATCCTGTGCTCCCGTTACGGGTCTTACCGTAAGCGCTATCACCAGCAGCAGTGCCGGTGTCAGCTGGACCGCCGTATCAGGCGCTACCGGTTATCAGTGGGCGGTTACTACATCTCCTACCCCTCCGGCATCAGGTACCTATACAGCGCTTACTGCTGTTACAGCATCTCCACTCGCTCCCGCTACTACCTACTACGCCCATGTACGCACACAGTGTGGCACTGATTATTCCACGTGGGTCACTTCAGCTATATTCACTACCCTTCCCACATCATCCACCACCTGCGACCCCGTTACCAGCATCACCATGAGCAGCATCACTTCCGGCGGTGCTAATCTCAGCTGGGCTGCAGTTTCCGGTGCCATAGGCTATGAGTGGGCCGTAACCACCTCAGGTACTCCTCCGGCCTCAGGCACCCTTACTACACTTACATCAGCTGTGGCCTCCGGCCTTTCTGCTGCTACCGTATATTATGCACATGTGCGCACCAAATGCAGTGCTACCCTCTTTTCTACCTGGACTACTACTCCGTTTACCACATTACCGGCTTCTACCTGTCCGCCCATCAGTGGCCTCACAGCTTCTGCTATTACTACTTCCGGCGCTACTGTCAGCTGGACCGCCATTACCTCCGGCTCACTCGGCTATCAGTATGTGATAGACAATACCGTTACCGACCCGCTTACATCCGGTACTAATACCACTGCTACCAGCACCAGCCCGTCCGGACTCACTGCAGCCACCACCTATTATGCACATGTAAGGGATAGTTGTGGTGTAGGTGACTTCTCCCCATGGAGCACCATTCCTTTCACTACCCTGGCAGCAGCCGGTGGCTGTAATGCCGTTACAGGACTTTCTGTATCAGGTATCACCAGTGCAGCAGCAAGCCTCAGCTGGACAATGGCTTCCGGCGCTGTAGCCGCTAAGTGGGTAGTAGATAACAACCCTGCCGACCCTACTGTGTCTGGCACACTGTCTACTACCTCCACAGCCGCAGTCTCAGGCCTCACCGCTTCCACGCTCTATTATGCACACGTGCGCGATACATGTGGCCCCACATCCCTTTCGGCATGGGTTACCATTCCGTTTACCACACTTAGCGGCACCGCCGGTATTGCAGAGCTTAACACCGGCAATGCTCCATTCAGCATAGCCGTTCACCCAAATCCTGTGAATAGCACACTTCACATTCAGGTAAGTGGTATCATCAGCTCATCAGCTACCGTTACCCTTGCCGATGTTACCGGGCATATTATCCGTCACATAAACATTACCAATGTCAATTCTGATATAGATATGGGCTCACTGCCGCAGGGAATATATCTCGTGCGGTACAGCGATGCAGGATATACCCAAACTCTGAGAGTAACAAAGCAATAATAAATCCTATCGAAAGGGCAAATTACTCAGGCTGTACATATCGTACAGCCTGAGCTTTTTATGTGCATCGCCTTGACGGCTGTGCGCTTTTTTTAGCTACTTTTATCGCATGGCAAACTCACATGTGAGGCCTTCGGGCGATCTGAGCAGGCAGGAGCGGGAATATGAGAATACCATAAGGCCCCAGTCCATTGAGGAATTTGCGGGCCAGCCGGGCCTCATAGACAACCTCCGTGTGTTCATCAAAGCCGCCAACCTCCGTGGCGAAGCGCTCGACCATGTGTTGTTTCATGGCCCTCCCGGTCTGGGTAAAACCACCCTTTCCCGCATCGTGGCAAATGAACTGGGCACCAGCATTAAGGAAACCAGCGGCCCCGTTATAGAAAAGCCTGCCGACCTCGCCGGTCTGCTCACCAGCCTGGAGCCGCGCGATGTATTGTTTATTGATGAAATACACCGCCTCAGTACCGTAGTAGAGGAATATCTCTACGCTGCCATGGAAGATTTTAAGATAGACATCATGATAGACAGCGGCCCCTCGGCCCGCTCTATTCAGCTGTCTGTCAACCCCTTCACACTCGTAGGCGCTACCACCCGCAGTGGCCTGCTTACGGCCCCACTGCTGTCCCGCTTTGGCATCAAGTCCCGGCTCGATTATTATACTGCCGATGTGCTGCAGCGCATCCTGCTCCGCTCTGCTGGTGTACTTAATGTGCGCATCACTTCCGATGCCGCTATGGAAATAGCCCGCCGCAGCCGGGGTACTCCACGTATTGCCAATGGCCTGCTGCGCCGCATGCGCGATTTTGCTCAGGTACTGGGCAATGGCGTCATAGACCTTGCCATTGTAGATCATGGCCTGCGCGCCCTTAATGTAGATGAGAGCGGCCTGGACGATATGGACAACCGTATCCTCAGCACCCTCATTGATAAGTTTAAAGGTGGCCCGGCAGGCATCAGCAATATTGCCACTGCCGTAGGCGAGGAAGCGGGCACCATTGAGGAGGTATATGAACCCTTCCTTATACAGGAAGGCTACATCATACGCACCCCCCGTGGCCGCGAAGCCACCGAAAAAGCCTACCACCACCTGGGCCGCCCCAGAGGCCCGCAGGCAGGCTCATTGTTCTGATATTCAATAAGAAATTGATAATCACAACTGTGTATTTCCACGCCAGTGTTTTATATTGATACGTACACTATTATAACTACCCGAGAATTCATGAATTTTATACCATATGAAGGCTTGGGGTGCATCACAAAGGTCTTTGAGGGCTACATCAGGCACTTATATCATCTTTCATTCATGATCCCTTACCTATTATTTGTCGCCTTTGCATAAACGTAACATCTTATAGCCACCCTCATAAATAATTACGTAAACTGATACAATTTTGAGTAAGAGAATCCTACATCTCAACAATAACCTAATTTCCAATGTGATAATATAGCCATTGTTATCATATTTTGTTATTAACAACTTAAGTTCTTGTAATTACGAAAAATGTGCTACCTTTGTGCTAGCTCAGTGACCATACCTCGGGTTGTAAGTGTTAAAGGAGTATAGAAACCGTTTAGTAACACTAAGCGGTTTTGGCATTTAAAGAAGCTATATAATCACTCCATTCCTTCATTAGTTTCTTTTCCCGGTGAGCAGAATCTACACAATATGCTGTCCATAACAAATTGTATCTAGGTCTTTCCGTTAACACAACCAAATACTTTTCGGTTGTGCTATAGATGCAAATCCTAGTATCTCTTCCTCGGCTATTTTTCCAAACCCTAAATTCACTTTGGATCGATGCATTTTCAATACAGAATTTAGGATATCTAACCCTTTCCATACGCCTTATGTCCGGAGTCCTTTCATCTTCAGTATCCCCTTCATGTGTTATATGATAAAAAGTTCTGTGGAGACCATCTACTTCGGGATGTTTTTGCGCAGTAACTACAATCCCCATAAAACTAATTTCACTTCTAATAAAGTCATTTTCGAAGCACTTATATACTGCTGAAAAATAGTTTTCAAAATTCCCACCATAATCGTTAAGTAGCAACAAATCCGGGAAAACAAGGTTAGTGTTTATTGAGTTATTCGACATTATTTGACCGTTACAGATTGCAAATGAATATATTAAATTTTTTCTCACTAGGCAATGTTGATTTCAATAAAGAATACCCTGATCGGTGCTTAATATGCTCAATTACCTCAATTTTCGCTGGCCCCGTTGTTAACCCTCTATGGACATAGGAAAAAGCTCCGATAAGTAAATCGGCCAACTGCACTAGTTCAACGTCATGAGATCGAACTTGTTGAACTTTTTTTATTATTTCTTTTTGATAATCATATTTATCATTTCGCAAAACCGCTTCTAGCCTATGAACCTTTTGCCTACTTTTAGTATCCTTTATGTCTATATATATATGATGCGCATGTGATGGGCTCAGAATTACTTTCAACATATTGAAGTACATTTTATAATAAAATGTATCGTGTGTCTGATTGTATCTTTCATGGTCCAAATTATTCTTGTTGGGTATCACCAATACTCTAAACCCTAAATCGTCATCATCAAAAAAGTAATCTATTATCTCCTTGTAAAAAGCAACCTTACTCTTCGATACTTTATGCCACTTTATCTCATACATAGCCCTGTTTTGCTTTTCATTAATATACTTGGGAAAAAGCTTGTGTTTCCGTTTGATCTCTTCTATACGTCTAAAAATTTCTACTTTTTTTGCTGCTTGGCAATAAATTGCACCAAGTACCATACATGACTCATGGTCGTTTTGAAGATGGCAACTCTCATCACAGTAAATATTTATTATATTTCTCATGTTTTGTTACATTTGCTATATTTAGATATTCATTATTTCAAATGAACAGATAAACAAGTACATTAATTTGCACAAACGAGACGCCCAATTGAGAAGAAAGTTATGGAGTGAATATATTGCCACACCTATTGCTTTAGCTACTTGGACACAGCATTTTAGAAAACGTATGCAGTTTTACCTATTTGGTATTATTCCTTAGTTTATTTGTTATCTACCCACTTCTTCAATCCATATTTAAATAGATTACCATCCAATATTCTTACAAACACCTCCCCCTTATCTACTTTTTGCTTCAATGTAGAGGCCAGCTTGTCAGCCATTTCTTTACCTTCTCCATCACTATATAGGATAGCTTCATATTTACAGATATCGTGTACAATCTCCCGAATCGCCATATACTTTCCGGCTTGTTCTAGTGCATATTCTGCTTTTCTAGCCATTGTCCATCCAGTAGAATACATTTCTTTTATACCCTCAATCGTAGTGAATAAATCATTAAAACCTAATACCGACAGACGGAAAACAACATCACTAATTTCCTCTTCTTTCTGCTTTATCTCTTCTTGCAGACGATCAATCTTTTTCATATAGAAATCGCGCAATACTACCTTTTCTGCTTCTGTAATTCCTATTGACATCGTGCTCTATTTTTGACAAAATTAAGCACTACATAGATACAAAAACAAAATTTTACATAAATTATTTTGGCTATAAGCCAAATTGTTAATTATTGAAACTTTTATTATCTTTGTGTCTAAGACACAAAGATAATAAATTAAAAAAAACTGACTGAATATAAAAGAATACCGATGGTATTTACTATACAGGGAGGTAAATACAAAGAAATACCAGAGGTAAAAGCAGTTAAATGAACATTATAAAAGCTGTATTTAACACATTGCATTAGCGTACAGAAAAAAAAGTAAACCATATATCCTAGTTACTATTACAATCACCATAGTAATGGTATAACAAACCTTTGTTACTACCCTTGAAAACTCATGCACAATTTTACATGATATGCCTACTGCTGTTGTAGCATAGATATCATTTTTTGCAGCCCCCTTCTCTTACGCCATCTTGCACATATGAAGCTCCTCCTCCTCCCACACACATATTTTGTCACTACCTATCTGCCTTGTGCTACTCTCATATAACAAATATTACGCGAGCAATTTTTGTAACCTTTTCGGGAAGTTTCACCCGGAAAATCACATGCCAGACATGACCCAAAAAGCGCACAACCAGTTGATTTTAAACCAAATAAGAATTAAACACCAGTCGCTACACCTCTCTGAAAAAAAATAATTGCGCACTGCGCAGTTTTCTCACTGGCAGCATGTCATGTGCAGTACCTGGCACACCATATATCTCTGCCTTTTTCCTTAGTCATATCTCTATAAGTTACGCACCTTTGCAACCTATATGCACCACACCGACAGAACCGGACAATATCGCCAGCTGGCAGAACGCTATGAGCAGGAGTTTGAGCAGTTGAGCAGTACCCACAGAAGGCTGGGTATCATTCGCCTGCTGGTAATGCTGGGCGCACTGGCTTGTTTTTATGCAGCATACAGTAGCGGCTATCATCTGTGGACGGGTACCGGCATAGCGGGTATCGCCATATTCCTTTGGCTGGTAAAGTGGCAGCAGCGGGTAGAGAAGCGCCGACTGCTGGTACAGGAGCTGCTTCATATCAATAGGAATGAACTTTCATTTTTTACTAACGGTGCGCTCCCCTTTGCCGATGGTAGCTCATATACCGACCCCGCACATCCCTATGCAGCCGACCTGGACCTTTTCGGGCCCCGCTCGCTCTACCAGCACCTTAACCGCACAGCCACCACCATGGGGCAGGATAGCCTCGCAGCATCACTACTCACCCCCGGTAGTACAGAAGAGATACTACAGCGGCAGGCAGTCATCACAGAAGCGGCAGAGCGGCTGGATGCCCGGCAGTACTTTCAGGCTACTGCCCGCCTTTCTCCCGATGCCAGAGTAGAAGTACTCCGCCTGCAGGCATGGGCAGTTGCACCTTTAGCCCCTGTACCTTCATGGCTGCGTGTTGTTTCTTTTGCCATGCCATCGGTACTGGCAGTATGTATACTCATGTATATATTCACCCATGACCCTGAGTGGTGGTCGGCTATCACTACTATAGTACCGCTACAGCTGGCCATATTTTCTATAGCCTTCAAAAGGATAAAAGATGCAATAGCTGGTACGGAAAAAGTACAGAAACTACTCCTTTCCTACGCTGCTCTGCTCAGGCTCATTGAAGATACAGACTCAGACACTCCCTGGTTCAATTCGCTGCAGCAGCGCCTGCAGCACAATGGCGCTGCCGCCAGCAGGCATATACACACGCTGGCAGGTATTTATAATAGTATGGAGCAGGTGCACAATCCGTTTGCACTCGTAGGTATGAACGGGCTGTATCTGCACCATATACATATACTCCAGCGGCTGGTGATATGGAAGCAGCAGAATGCGGCCTGCATCAGCACATGGCTGCAGTGCATAGGCGATGCAGAAGCCATTTACAGCCTGGCAGGTTTCCGGTACAACAATGCAGGATACTGTTTCCCTACGCTCAATGATAATGCCATTATTCAGTTCACAGAGCTGGGCCACCCGGTAATACCTACAGCAAAGCGGGTATGTAACGATATCTCATTTGCTCAAAACAGATTCGTAGTGCTCACCGGCTCCAATATGTCGGGCAAAAGCACCTTCCTGCGCACCCTGGGGGTAAACATGGCACTGGCAGGCGCAGGCGCTCCTGTATGTGCCACCGCAGCCACCCTGCAGCCTATGGATATGTTTGTATCTATGCGCCAATCCGACTCTCTTGCCGATAATGAATCTTACTTCTTTGCCGAGGTGAAACGGCTGCACCAGATAATAGAACGGTTGAATGCAGGACCAGCATTTGTATTGCTGGATGAGATACTACGCGGCACCAATTCAGACGATAAGCGTAGCGGCACAGTAGGTGTAATAGAAAAGATAGTAGGTACACAGGCCATAGGCGCCATTGCCACGCACGACCTTGAAGTATGCCTTACTACCGACAAATACCCTCAGGTACTTGTCAACAAATGTTTTGAGGTAGAAATACATGACAACGAACTCGTGTTTGACTACAAACTGCGCAATGGTGTATGCCGTAACAAGAGCGCTACCTTCATTATGAAGAAGATGCGCATTATCGACTGACGGGCAGGCTCAGTATCCTGTCCACAATAGCAGGGTCATCTGCTTTCAGCCAGTGTACATCACTATCCCGGCGAAACCATGTAAGCTGGCGTTTGGCATAGTTGCGGGTGTGTTGCTTTATCTTTTCTACAGCCTCACTCAGGGTACAGTTGCCATCCAGGTATTCAAACAGCTCTGCATAGCCTACTGTCTGCAGGTTTTTCAGGTGACGGTACGGCAGCAGGCTCAGCACCTCTGCCTCCAGTCCCTGCTGCATCATTATAGCTACCCGCATGTTGATGCGGTCATAGAGTACGGCACGCTCCATATCGGGAGCCACCTTTATGATGTTAAACGGTCTCTCTTTACGGTCACCAGTGCGGTATTGCAGTATACTCGTTCCTGTACTGCGCACAAATGACAGGGCACGCATCATGCGTGCCGGGTTCTGTATCTCTCCCCTGCGGTAGAATTCAGGGTCCTCAACGGCCAGTGCCTGCTGCAGCCAGGTTACACCATGTTCGGCATAGCCCTGTTCTACCTGCTGTGTTATTTCGGCATCTGTTTCAGGCATAACATCCAGGCCTTCACACAGTGCCTTTATATAAAGGCCGGTGCCGCCACACACTATGGCAGTGTCATGGGTTGCCAGTATATCGTTCAGGTATCCCAGTGCCAGCTGCTCATAGTCTGCGGCCGTCAGTTGCTTCGTTACAGGAAACTCGTTGATGAAGTAATGTTTTACAGCAGCCAGCTCTGCAGCATCAGGTTGTGCCGTACCTATAGCCATCCCCTGATAGCACTGCCTGCTGTCTGCCGACACAATGCAGGTACCCAGCCGCGTTGCCAATGCAATGGCAATGGCAGTTTTGCCACTGGCAGTAGGTCCTGCCACTACATAAACTGTTTTGCTGGTTTTGCTCACTGTATATCAAAAATATACCTCACAGCCAATGAAGGTGTGAGGCACATAATACTTTTTCTATGAAACTATCAGTAATCACTGCCACTGTCATCGGCATAGCTTTCACTTTCGCTCTCACTCTCGCTGCCGCCCTCGCCCTCACTGCCGAAGCCTTCTGCCATCTCTTCAGAGCCCAGATCATACTTCTCTTCTATCTCCATTATCTTGTCGGCACTCACACCCTTTATACCATACTGTGCCGGTGCCAGCCCTTCCTTACGCAGTACAAACGGATACACCCTGCGGAATGTCTCATCCTTGCTGATGCCGATAAGCTCTACGAGAAAGGTCCACTTTTTAGCCGGGTCATATACGTATATGAACTTCTGGTTGGGAATGGTTATCAGGGCAGATACCGGAGTCTTTACCATAGACAGGGCCGGAGCATCTTTCTTATTTACTGTCACCTCGCTGCTGAAACGGCGACCATAGTCCCATTTCTCATTGCTCTCGTAAAACGATGCAGCATGCTTCCCATCAAATTCAAACGCCTTTACTATGCATTGATGAAAATCAAGGAACGTCTGTCCCGTTTGCAACTCAATGTCACGATAGGTCTGGTCATCATCTTCCCAGTAAACTCTGAAACGGAGTATTGCCATTACATGGATAGTTTTGTGTACGGGCAAGGCAGCAAGCTGCCCACCGGTATATGCAACAAAGTTAATGATTGCAGCCTAAATGGTTTGCTGCCATTAGCTGATGCCACTTGTGGTGGCCTCACGATGTATTTTCTTTACAAGTCCCTGCAGTACATTACCCGGTCCTACCTCAGTAAATGCAGCAGCACCATCAGCCACCATATTCTGTATGGTCTGCGTCCAGCGCACAGGCGCAGTAAGCTGGTTAATGAGGTTCTGCTTTATCATCGGAGGATTGGTGTACGCCTGTGCATTCACATTCTGATACACCGGGCATACCGGCTCATTGAACTGTGTTGTTGCTATTGCCTCTTCCAGCTCCTGGCGGGCAGGCTCCATAAGCGGCGAGTGAAATGCGCCACCTACCTGCAGCACCAGCGCACGTTTGGCACCCGCAGCTTTCAGCTGCTCACAGGCAATGTTTACACCCTCTATGCTACCGCTTATCACCAGCTGGCCAGGGCAGTTATAGTTAGCCGCTACCACTACCTCCTGGGTAATACCGGCGCATATTTCCTCCACTTTACTGTCTTCCAGTCCCAGTACAGCGGCCATGGTAGATGGGTTGATTTCGCATGCATGCTGCATAGCGGCAGCACGCCTTGCTACCAGTCTCAGTGCATCTTCAAAGGAAAGTACTCTGTTTGCCACCAGTGCCGAAAACTCTCCCAGAGAGTGTCCTGCCACCATATCCGGCTTCAGCTCGGGATTGGTAAGAAACAGCGCTACAGAATGCAGGAATACAGCCGGCTGAGTGACTTTCGTCTGCTTCAGCTCAGACTCTGTTCCGTTGAACATGATATCTGTGATTCTGAAATCAAGAATATCATTTGCGCGTTCAAACAGATCACGGGCAGTAGTGTTCTGTTCATAAAGGCTTTTGCCCATTCCTGGGAACTGAGCGCCCTGTCCGGGGAATACATATGCGTTTTTCATCTGAAAAATAATGCAAAGATAACTTTTGCAGCTTTTGGGGCGCGAAAGTACTTTGAATTGACTCCCCGAACAAATTTCAGGGGGGCTGTGCTCATTTCCTTAACACCTCTATCAGAAATAACTGGAGAATCCTGCCTGAAATCCTGCGGTACGGCTGGCAGGGTTACCCAGCAAATCCCGCTGCAGATTGTAGCGGTAGTTGAGCCTTATAACACTCAGCGGACCGGGCCGCCAGCTGATGGCCGGCACTATGCTCATAAACTCATCAGCAATATTGCCCCCGGTCTGCTCAAAACGGCCCACATTCCAGTCGGTGTACTCCAGCCGGCATGCCACATTGATTACGCTGCGGTCAAAACCCGCTACCCGTCCTTTGTATACAGGCTGCACTATATCCAGAAAACCTCCCTGTTGCCTGTTTCCATACTGCTGGCTGTAAGTAGCTGGTACGTCCACATGCACCCACGCCCATTCTCCCGTAAGGAAAGTATTCGTAGCGCCTATGGTTGTATTGGCATCTACCGCCCATACCTTCACTGGTCGTTTCACATCCAGTGTCATCCCCTCATCCTGAAACCTGTTATAGATACCAGCCATATAAGAGACACCCACTTCTGCTACCTTCCTGTGTTTTACAGCCCCCTTCAGGGTTACCATAGGCACACCATTAAAGCTTTCCTCAAATCTGTCGGGCCATTGTTTGGCAGCAGGCAGCGATGTTCTGCCCAGCGCATTGTTGATGATAGCATCATTAAACCCGTTGGTTACATATCCTTCCCAGGCTACCACCCAGCTCTTTTTATACTGCTTGCCATATGCGCCAAAACCCACATTGCTCCACGTAGCAGGCAGCATCTGTGTGGCAGATACAGGTCTGTCCACAAACTCCCATTTAGGGCCGTCATGATTCTGATTGAAAGAGCCAATGGGATTCATCACGATACCTCCGCGGAGGTTAAACAAAGGGTGCAGCTCCATATCCACTGCTGCAAACTCTATGTTTATCTCTTTAGTGCCATCCTCAAACTCTATCTCAGACAGAAACCTGAGCCTGCGCGTGATGCCCGATGCTACAAAGAGCGTAAGCCGCCGCATCTGAAACTGATGCCCCTCCGTTACACCATCAGTACCCATATGCTGCCAGTTGGCCTCGGCATAGCCCCCTAGCGCCACCGGCATTTTACCTACGGTAAGAAACGGACGGTTATACACCGCATCCATATTCATCAGCAGTGCAGATGTGTCGCGGGGCTTGCGGCGCAGCAGGGTACTATCTATCTGGGCGCTGGCAGCCGTGTATATAAAGCAGGAAAGTATACTGAGAAGAAGACGCATTATGCTTGTTTTCTAAGGTCAATGAATAACTGTGTACCGGTAACCGATACCGGGAAAGTGCGTAGCGGCTCTGGTGCCGGGGCCTGCATTACCTGCCCCCTGTTATCAAACTCGCTGCCATGTGCCGGGCATGTAAGCTGGTCGCCCGATACCTGCAGCTCCACACCCTGGTGGGTACAGCGCATCAGTAATGCGGTATAGGTATCATCCTCATGCCTGTATATGCATATGGGATAGCTGAGGTCGTCATGCCGTACCACTACATAGGGTCGTTTGCCCTTGTTCCGGGTCTCAAACTCGGCAATATCTATCAGCATTCCATTGTTATTCAGCGTACCATGTGCATACCGGGTGCCGGTACATCCAGCCAGTACAGAAGCCCCTACCGACAGGCCCAGGCAGGCTATGCAGCTACTGCGTATAAATTCTCTGCGTTGCATATATCAGAGGCTTTCAAGAAAGGTGAGTAATTTGTTTTTGTCGCCTTCAGGCAGTGCCGCAAAAAGGCTACTGCTTTTCTGTGCCTCTCCGCCATGCAGCAGGATAGCCTCTTCTATAGAGTGGGCGCGACCATCATGCAGCAGAAAGTACTGCCCCCCCTGCGAGTTTCGGGACAGTCCCAGCCCCCATAGTGCAGGCGTACGCCACTCATAGGTCTGGGCATGACCTTCCGTATAGCCATCATCCAGTCCAGGCCCCATGTCATGCAGCAGCAGGTCGGTATAAGGGTGGAAGGTCTTGTAGGAAAGTGCCGCAATAGGAGAATAACCTGTTTTCAGTTCCGGCTTATGGCATTTTGCACACTCCACCTGTACAAACAGTTCTTTGCCGCGCAGCACATCCGGTGCATCGGGGGTACGCTGTATGGGAGCCTTTAGTGTCTGCAGGTAAAAGACCACATCCTGCACCGTCTGGTTAGAGACCTCAGGCTCTATGCTATGACCAGAGTAAGTATCATATGGTTCATACTCAGAGGTGATACCCATATCCTGATTGTAAGCACTTGCCGTCTGTTGCAGCAGGTTCAGGGCTGCGGCCTTCCGTCCAAAACGGCCTATGTATTTCCCCTTCCATACAATGGCATCGGGCGATGGCGTTTCATAACTGGCAAGCGCTATCCAGTTACATACCCCGCTTATACCGTCGCCGTCAGCATCTTTTGGGTCGGCCATAGCAGCAATATCTGCATCCGTTACCGCCTCCAGAAAACCCATACCCGTATTGGCCGGGGGCAGAAAACGGGAAGATGGTGCCCCTGCTGGTACAGATTCTGGTGTATAACCCGGTAATGCCCTGTTTTGCAACTGAGGCCCACCATGAGCCAGATACATATTACCCGATGTGTCTGACTGCCCAAAGCGGGTAAGGGTGATAAATGGATGCCCTTTACCGTCGCCAGCATGACAGCTGCCGCAGGAAGCGGCTACAAACAATGGTCCCAGACCTGTCTCCGCGGTGAAAATTTCATCATTGAAAGCTACATCCCCGCGCAGGAATCGTGCTTTCTGGTCTGGCGTCAGTCCCTCTACCGGGCCATCCAGTATAGCATCGTCAGCCGGTGCAGCAGGCTCCAGTTTGGTACAGGATATAAAAGTGATATACCCGAATGTAAGAAACAGCAAAGCTGTAAAAAGGTGTTTCATCTATATTTTAAAAAGTGAGGCAAAAATATAAAATTAGGCACAACTAAATAATTATTTTTTACAAACCAACTAAACAAGCGATATGAAGTACCCGCTATTGATGTATCTTAGACAGCATGAAGCATCTGCTCACGGTATTTGCAATGTGCGCTGGAATAGCTGCAACAGCACAATCGAAACAATACGATGTAGCGCCGGTTTTTCCGGGAGGCAACACCGCTTTACAGCAATTCCTTATGCAAAAGCTGAAATACCCGGAAGAGGCCCGCAAGCAGAAATTACAGGGTAAAGTAATACTGGGTTTTATGGTAGACCAAAAGGGAAAGGTGGGTAACATCGTTGTACTGCAGCATGTACACGCCATACTGGACAGTGAAGCAGTAAGGGTAGCCAGAGCCATGCCCCGCTGGACGCCTGCCAAAAAAGGAAAGAAAAATGTACAGGCGCCGGTAAGCCTGCCTATAATATTCACGCTGAAAAAATAGCCGCTACCAGATGCCCAGATCTTTTCTGTACATATCTACAGCCATATAGCCACAGAAAATCATTTTGTGCTTACGGGGGTCATAAAAGCGAATGTAGGCTTCATGGTCATCCCGGTTTACAGGCTCTATGTCAGCTATTATGGATTTTAGTTTTCTGCGTCCCTTCCGTCTTACCTGTGCATGCCCCGACATAAGCAGGAAAGGCCCTACCGCATTCTGCATCATCTCCTGTAGGTCTTTATTGTACATCTGCCGTTTCTCATACACTTCTACATTATAGGTAAGTGCAGTATCCAGGCCCGATGTAAGTCCCCAGGTAGTATCTCCGGTACCGGCCAGCAGTAGCAGGGTCTTGTTGATATCCTTTATAGTAAAGGATAGCTTATATCCATTGAAAACAACATGTACCTCGGGCACTGCCCACAGATTCCGTAGCTGAATAGTACGCTGACCGGATGCAGAAAAACATAGCAACAGTGCAACGCCAAATGATAGGAAATATTTCATCTTCATTGTCTGATACCAGGCTCTAAAATACAAAAAGTGCAGGCAATGAGAACATTACTACTTTTATGCTCAAACAGGAACAATGAAGAGTTTTGCCAGTGACAACTATGCAGGAGTATTACCTGAAGTAATGGAAGCTTTAAACGCGGCCAATACCGCACATGCACGATCTTACGGAGCTGATGATATCACAGCCCGCACCATCGGTCTTTTTAAAGAAGTATTTGGCGAGGCTGCCGAAGTGTTTTTCGTATTCAACGGCACAGGTGCCAATGTACTGAGCATCAGCAGTGCAACACAATCATTCAATGCCGTATTATGTGCCGAAACATCTCACATATACTGTGATGAATCATCAGCGCCTGAAACATTTACCGGCTGCCGCTTCTTCCCGCTGCCATCCAATGAACACGGAAAGCTGACCCCGGCCATTATCAAAGAACGACTGATACGTAAAGGAGATGTACACTATGCACAGGCATCCCTGCTATCTGTAACTCAGGCTACAGAATATGGTACGCTATATAGTATACCGGAGCTGCAGGCCATTTCGGCACTCTGTAAAGAGCATGGGCTGTACCTGCACATGGATGGCTCCCGCTACTTTAATGCAGTAGCATCGCTGGGTTGCAGCCTTGCCGACCTTAGCAGCGGTGCCGGAGTAGATATACTCTCACTGGGTGGCACAAAAGCCGGAATGATGTTTGGCGAAGCCGTAGTAGTGTTTAACAAAGAGCTGGCAAAACACATTGCCTTTAAACAGAAGCAGGTAATGCAGCTGGCATCAAAAACACGTTTCATTGCAGCTCAGTTTGAAGCTATGCTGCACAACGAGCTGTGGCGCAATACCGCCAGTCATGCCAATGAGATGGCGCGGCAGCTGCATCGTGTACTGTCACAACATCCGCAGGTGCGTGTTACCAAGCCGGTACAGGCCAATGCTGTTTTTGCTGAGATACCACGCCACTGGTACACGCCGCTGCAGGAGCACTTCCCCTTCTATGTGTGGAATGAAGCTACACACGAGGTACGCCTCATGTGCGCTTGGGATACCAGACCTGAAGATATAGATGCATTTACCCTGGCACTGCACGGGCTATCCTGACACATCAGTAAAGCCTGGATATAGCCACCATAAGCTCTATGGATTGCTGTGGTGAGGGCGGATGAGTAACGGCAAAATGACCGGTACGGTCCACCAGAAAGTAAGCGGGCAGACTCTGCACACCATATAGTTGTGCCGGTTCTGAATACCAGTTACCGGTGGTATAGGTAAAGTTACCTGTGAGATTAAGCTGCTGCAACAGCTGGCCCGCAGCGGCGGTATCATCATCCAGTGATACATATACAAACTCCACCGGTTTGCTAGTCAGCATATCCTTCACCTTGCGCTCCATAACCCGCATCTCGGCCACACACTGACGGCACCATGCTGCCCAGAAAGTAATGTGAACGACCTTGCCTCTGAGCTCCGAAAGACGCACCATGCTGCCATCGGCCATAGTAACATTGAAGTCTGGTGCAGGCATGTCTTTGGAAAGGCGCTCTGCCAGCTCTATCTGTTTTAAGAGCAGCGGCATATACTCACTGAGTGGCCAGCGGGTACTGAATGATGCAAAAACAGAGCGTGTACGCTCCAACTGCTGCACACGGGCACGGGCATACAAGCTCTGCGCTATAAAGTACTCGCCACTGCGCGAGGGCATACGCCTGAATGCAAGCGCATTGACACTATCCAGCAGCCGGCGGGCATTACCACTGTCAGAAACAGGAACACCATAACCTGCGGCACGCAGCCGGGTCTCATACAGCCCAGAGAGATAGAGCAGATATGAGGGTAACTGTATATAGTCATCATTAAGCGAGTCTGGCAGCGATTTTACAACTGTGTACAACTCCTGAGGAATAGTATCTGTATAGCGGCGCACACGCTGCATCTCATGCATCTGCGGATACTGCTCTATAAAAAAGTAGTTGTAAAACATATATCCGGCATTCCATAGCCGGATGAAAGATGCAGGAACGCCCTTACCATGCTCAGAGGTAAACACCTTTTCTACAGCCAGCTCCTGATTAATGGCCTTCAGATAATCGTCAGGCGTGGCGGCAATATGATTGCGTAACCTCACAGTATAATTGTTAAACCGACCGCGCTCTACAGTATGTCTTGCCACGAAATTCTGGGTGGCAGCACCTCTCCCGCTGTAACGTATGGAGCTGTCAAAATGTGCCACATCCACAGAGATGTAAAGGCTGTCGCCATCTACCGGAAAAAACTCTGCCACATGATCGCCATGGCGGAACTCTGTAAGTATAAACGTACCACCGGGAAATGGGATCTCCATAGAGAAGTTGCCTTTGGCATCCAGCACAGCACGATGCTCTTCGGGATACCATGCCAGCCTGTTGTCATTATACATGACAGAAACGGTATCACCAGCAGGGTGTGTTACATGTCCTGATATTTTCAGAGAGGCAGCAGCGTCATAGCTGCCTGTGTATAAAAACAGGAGCGCGATTATAGACAGAAAACGTGCAGCAGGGGTCATGGGTAGCAGTCTGTTACTTTGCAGCTATCAGGCCATGGCCATTTCAGGAAGCTGACGGGGTGTACAATTCTTTACCGCAGCTGCAATAGCCGCTATATGAGGGGGTGTAGTACCACAGCAGCCGCCCAGTACATTCACCCAACCTTCCCGGGCCCATTCTGCTACGATGGCAGCTGTCTGCTCCGGTGTCTCGTCATATTCGCCCATAGCATTTGGCAGGCCGGCATTCGGGTAAGCACTTACAAAACATGGAGCTATCTGCGCCAGCTCTTCTACGTGCGGCCTCATTTCAGAGGCACCCAGCGCACAGTTAAGACCTATACTTACAGGATTGGCATGCATCACAGAAATGACAAACGCCTCCAGTGTCTGCCCGCTGAGGGTACGGCCAGAAGCATCTGTAATGGTTCCGGAAATCATAACCGGCAGCTTTTCCTTTTTAGTGTCGCGGAAGTATTTATTCACCGCATATATAGCGGCCTTGGCATTGAGAGTATCAAAAATGGTTTCAATAAGCAGTATATCTGCACCGCCATCCACAAGGCCTTTTATCTGCTCATAATACGCATCTGCTACCTCATCGAAAGTAATGGCCCTGTAGCCAGGATTATTAACATCGGGAGACAGTGACAACGTTTTGTTCATAGGGCCTATAGCTCCTGCTACAAAACGCTCTGTGATATCTGCTCCTGTCTCTGCACAATATTCTTCTATTGCCTCACGGGCCAGCTTTGCCGCTGCAACGTTTATCTCATAAGACAGCGACTGCATGTCATAATCGGCCATTGATACCTGCTGCGCATTAAAAGTATTGGTTTCCAGTATATTGGCACCCGCAGCGAGGTACTCTTTATGAATAGCCCTGATAACATCGGGCCGGGTAAGACAGAGAAGGTCATTATTGCCCTTAATATCCATATGCCAATCCCTGAAACGCTCGCCACGATAGTCTGCCTCTTCCAGCTTATAGCGCTGTATCATAGTACCCATTGCACCATCTATAATGAGGATGCGCTGCTGCAGCAGGTCTCTCAGTCTCTTCTCTGTCATATTCATACGCCAAAGGTAAATAATAGCCAGATTGTATGGCGTTAAAATAATATGCAGCCCTGTTGACTCTCTGCTACATAACCAGAGCCACTATGTGTAGTGTACATTACCACCCCTGCAAATATTCGCTTATATTTGATACACTTGGAGATTCCTCACCGGGAATATGCTATTTGAGTTGGCTGCAGGTGTTGTATATGAAATATGCCGCCATGCTATGGGGAACCTGACAAACGTCAGCATAATAACTGTTCTGTCTCATGCTGAGACGGGAATAAATGAACAACTTTACCGCAATACAACAGGACATGACCTTACCACCCTCCCTGATTACTTTCTTTAAAGGAGCTGCCGCTATGACCCGGTTCATAGGGCGGTATCTGAGAGAGCTTGTCAATCCAAGATATGAGGTGCGGGCCTTCATACACCAGTGCTATACTATCGGGTACAGCTCACTGGCACTGATAGGTACTACAGGTTTTATCATGGGTCTTGTACTTACCATGCAGCTACGCCCGTCTCTCATAGCATATGGTGTGGTATCACAATTACCGGTAATGGTGAGTCTGGCTATAGTAAGGGAAATAGGCCCGGTTATCTCAGCATTGATTTTTGCCGGCAAGATAAGTTCCAGTATAGGCGCTGAGCTGGGCTCTATGAGGGTAACAGAACAGATAGATGCTATGGAAGTATCCGGCACCAATCCTTTCAAGTTTCTGGTGGTATCCCGTGTGCTGGCAGCTACCCTTATGCTCCCGCTGCTTACTATACTGTCTGATGCCATAGCGCTGTATGGCTCTTACCTGGGTGTAAACATAAAAGGGCATACAAGCCTGCAACTTTTCTTCTCTGATGTTTTTGATGCCCTGCACTATGGAGACGTGATGCCAGCATTGATAAAGACCTTTTTCTTTGGTGCGGCAGTGGGTCTCATAGGTTGCTATAAAGGCTACAACTCTTCAAAAGGCACTGCAGGTGTAGGGCTGGCTGCCAACTCAGCAGTTGTTGCCTCATCACTTGCCATATTCATCATTGATCTGCTGGCAGTGCAGATAACAGACCTGCTGGGACTAAACTGATGAGCATTACAGAACGATATCGTCTCGCACAAATGGTTCATACTGATGGGCCGGTAATAAAGGTTTCTAACCTGAAAAAGGGGTTTGGTACCAGAGTGGTGCTGGACGACCTGTCTGTAGAACTGAGCAGAGGCGAAAGCATGGTAGTATTGGGCAGGTCGGGTAGTGGCAAATCGGTGTTCATAAAGTGCATCATAGGTCTGCTGAAGCCCGATGCCGGAAGTATCCATGTACTGGGGCAGGACCTTGCGGCACTGGATCATGACCAGACTGACCAGCTACGTTCACACATAGGCTTTCTGTTTCAGAGCAATGCACTATATGACTCTATGACCATCAGAGAGAATCTGGAATTTCCTATGAGGCGCCACAGGAATACACTGGTGCGTGAGCAGCTGGACGAGCATATCATAAAAACACTCACCAATGTAGGGCTGGCACACACTGCAGATATGATGCCGGCAGAACTATCCGGTGGTATGCAAAAAAGGATAGCCCTTGCACGGGCGCTGGTACTGAACCCGGAAATCATTCTGTATGACGAGCCCACTTCTGGCCTTGACCCTATAACCAGTAAAGAAATAAGCTCCCTGATGACGGGAATACAGGAGCAATACAATACTTCCTCCATCATCATATCGCACGATATGAGCTGTGTGAAAAGAACCGCCGACAGAATAATGGTGCTGCTGGGTGGTAAGTGTTATGCAATGGGCACATGGGCAGAACTGGCACGCTCCAATGATGACAACATAAAACAATTCTTTGAATGAAAAAGAATACCAATAACGATATTAAACTGGGCATATTTATATCGGCAGGGCTGCTGGTACTCATCATATCGCTGTACGTAATAGGCAGTAAGCAAAACTTCTTCGGGTCTAACTTTTATGTACGGGCCAGATTTGCCAATGCAGGAGGACTAGTACCCGGCAACAATGTACTTTATTCCGGCATTCAGGCAGGTACAGTAAGCGACATAGAAATCATAGACGACACGACTATAGAAGTAACCCTGCTGCTGAACAAAAAAATAAAGCCATACATATACAGCAACTCACTTGTATCTATAGGTAATGACGGGCTCATGGGCAATAAAATAATCAACATAACGCCCAACAGCACACCTGCATCCCACATAGAAGATAACGGACTGCTGATGACCCAAAGCGGCTCTAACATGGACCAGATGATGCAGACGCTCTCCTATACCAATGAGAATGCCATGGCTATAACCAGTGAGCTGAAAGAAACGACCACCCGTATAAACAATGACAACACACTGTGGACCATACTGGACGACACTATGGTAGCTAAAGACCTCATAGCATCTGTAGCAAACCTGAGAGCCTCTACAGCACGCATCAATGAGATGACAACCACACTGGACCTGATACTTAAAGACATACATCAGGGTAAGGGGACAATAGGCACCCTGCTTACGGATGATGATATAGCCAATGACATACAGCAGGCAGTACAGGATATAGACAGAGTAGCCGTGAGCGCTGAAGTAGCTATACGCACACTGGACAGTACGGTACAGCAGCTACGCACGGGCATGACTACCGGTGGCAGCATGGCACATACTGTTATAGGAGATACTGCAGCCGCAAATAGCCTGAAAAGGAGTCTGCAGCATATAGAAAAAGGCACAGACCGGTTCAGTGAAAGCATGGAGGCATTACAGCACAATTTTCTGCTCCGTAGGTATTTCAAAAGAAAAGCCAGAAACGAAAAGGGCAAAGAATAACCAACTGTTTCTTAGCCCAATCATAAAGCCTGCAAATGCTCACTCACCTCATGGTGTAGGATGGCTAGGTTACATTATACTCCATAAAATACCTAAATTGCCATAACATTCAATACCTATGTATATGAAGCGTATGTTCAGTGTGCTGCTGATGGCAGCGATATCCCTTACAGCTATTACCCATGTTCATGCCCATGGTGGCAGCTATTGTGCAGCCGGAAAAAAAGGCAGAAAAGCTGCGGCAAAACCAACAGCACTGGGAGACCTTGCCGAAGATATGTATGACATAAAGCATCTGCGGTTTGAGCTGCAGATGTCTGACACCTCTATATATGTAAAAGGAAACGTAGCCACAACAGCGCACGTGGTTGTGCCTGCCATGAGTGAATATGTCTTTGAACTGAGCGATGCACTTACCATTGATTCAGCAAAGGTGAATGGCATAATGCTGCCGGTAACCACAGCTGGCAATATACGCCGTATAACCCTGCCACTGACACTGACCACAGGCTCTGTATTCACAGCACGCATATGGTATCAGGGTATGCCACCTGCCGGTGCCGGTGGATTCTTTAATGGCATCACACATACGGTATCGGGCGGGGGCACACATATGGTATACACCGTAAGCGACCCCTGGGTAGCGCTGAACTGGTGGCCCTGCAAACAGTCGGTACTGGACCAGGCCGACTCTGTAGATATGTTCATCACCGTACCGGAAGGTGTAGTGGATGGTAGTACAGGAAAGCTGGTAAGTACAGACATGACTTCTACCCCCGGCTACTGGACCTACCACTGGAAAACCAACTATCCTATTGACTACTACCTTATATCACTGGCCATAGCACGCTACAGTGAGTATAAAAGCTATGCTCATTTCTCTGGCAGTGATGACTCTGTGCTGGTGCAGAACTTCCTGATGGATACTGCTACTTTTAATCCTGCCCACAAAGCAAAATTTGATAGTGTAACCTATATGATAGACTACTTCTCATCACTTATAGGCCGCTACCCCTTCTGGCAGGAAAAGTTTGGCATGTGCTTTACTACCCTCAGCGGTGGTATGGAGCATCAGACAATGGTGACGATAGGTGTAACCGATGTGGAGACAATAGCACATGAACTGATGCACCAGTGGTTTGGCGATAATGTTACCTATAAATCATGGCGGGACATGTGGCTCAGTGAGGGCTTTGCATCCTATGCAGAACATCTGTACCGTGAGCGTTTTCATGGTGCAGCGGCAGCACGGCAGAAAAGGATACATCATGTAACGCTGGCTACAGGCCAGGCTTGCGGACGCACCTACCTTACTGACACTACCACCAGCGACAGCCTCTTTACCGTAAACCAATACTATAAAGCCAGCATTATACTGCATACACTACGCGGTATGGCCCCGCATGACAGCATTTTCTTCAAAACGCTGCGCACCTACCAGCAGACATATGCACACAGCAATGCATCCACACAGGACTTCAAGGCAATAGCGGAGACAGTATACGGCCGTAATCTGGACACATTTTTCAACCAATGGATATATGGCAGAGGATACCCCATGTACAGAACATCATGGAACCAGACAGGCAATAAAGTGTATATAAAGCTGATGCAGTCACAGTCATGCCCATCATATACCAACCACTTCAGCACCCCGATAGAGTTGCAGCTGAAGGCGGGCACACTGGACACCATAATACAGGTGTATAACAGTGTTGACACTCAGTTTTATGAGCTGGAATGGACACCTGCTATTACAAGTGTGGTTATCAATCCGAATGCTAATGTAGTATTGCGCAATCTGAGCATAAGCAAAGATCCGTCTCTGGTAAGTACCGGAATGATAGAACGCAATAAAGTACAGATACACCCCAACCCTACTGATGACAGCTGGAATATAACCCCACTGCCTGCAGGAACAGATATAGCCCTGCTGGATATGAGTGGCAGAATACTATGGGAGAGCAAAAGCAATGGCAGCACAACATCGGTACCGGGAAGAAACCTTCCCTCCGGCACCTATATGCTCCGTGTATCAGGTTCTGAAACAGAACATGTAAAGCTGGTGCGGCAGTAAAAACTGTATACACCAAAGGTACCTGCTGCTTTTTACGTCTATAATAAAAAGACTACCCCTTATGCATAAACTGACAGCTACCCTTATTATAGCATTATCATGCCTGCATGCGGCAGCGCAAACTACAGAGCGCAGTGAAAAAAGTTGTATGAAGCTCCGCAAAAGCGGACATCTGCAGCAGAAACCTACCGTAGCTGATGCAGAAGAAAACAGCTATGATGTTAGCCATGTTATGTTTCAGCTAAACATGACAGACACCTCTACTTATATCAATGGAAGCGTGCGAACAACAGCATCTGTAACAGCACCAGACATGTCCCGTTATGTATTTGAACTGAGTCCGCTGTTCACCATTGATTCTGTGAAGATAAACGGAGCACTGCGTCCGGTAACTTCTTCCGGAACTGTAAGACGCGTTACGCTGGCCTCCCCAATGACAGCAGGCACTGTATTTACAGCACAGGTCTACTACAGAGGGGCTCCGGCACCATCATTGAGCAATGAAGCGGGGCTCATTCACGCCACATCAACGTCCGGCACACACAATGTTTTCAGCACCGGCGAAGCAAGAGGCGCCTGTAACTGGTGGCCATGTAAACAGTCACTCACTGACAAAACTGACTCTGCCGACATGTACATAACAGTGCCTGACGGTGTGAGTGTCGGCAGTAACGGGCTATTACAAAGTATCATACCTGCGGCACCCGGGTTCAGAACGTTTCACTGGAAAACTAATTATCCTACTGACTACTATCTCCTGTCTGTAGCAGTGGCACGTTACAGTGATGTAAGCAGCTATATGCATTTCACTGGCAGCAGTGACAGTATGCTGGTACAAAACTATATTATGGACAGCGCTACCTTTATGCCCACTGCCGCTGCAAATCTTGCCACTATGCCCGATGCCATTAATTTCTTTTCCGGCCTATGGGGCCGGTACCCGTTCTGGAAAGAGAAGTATGGCAATTGTTTTGCCGGAATCAATGGTGGCCTTGAACATCAGACAATGAGTACCGTAGTTTATGACTGGGTAAGCCTGCTGGTTCATGAGCTTGCCCACCAATGGTTTGGAGATAATGTGACCCAGAAAAGCTGGGCAGATATATGGATTACAGAAGGGTTTGCAACCTATGGCGATTTGCTTTATTCAGAATACAGGGATGGCGCTGCCGCTGGAAAAAGCCTGCGACTGGATTATATCATTATGTCAACCGGAAGTGCAGAATCATGTAGCAGAGTGTATGTTTCTGACACTACTGTTATGGATAGTATTTTCAACTCTGCTCAGTATCAGAAAGCATGTCTGGTAATCGGAATGCTCAGACTCATGGCACCAGAAGACAGCCTTTTTTTCAAAGGACTGCGTACGTATCAGACAACATATGCCGGTGGTACAGCCGGCACAGAAGAATTTAAATCTGTCATGGCTGCTACTTATGGATTTAGTCTCGACGAGTTTTTCAATCAATGGGTATATGGCAGGGGCTACCCTATTTTCTCAACATCCTGGAATCAGGTTGGCAATACAGTTTTCCTTAAGTTGGTTCAGACTCAGTCCTGCCCCTCATATACCAATCATTTTTCAGTACCTGTTGAGGTAAGATTTACCGCATCCGGCACTGATACCGTTATCAGGTTCCTTAATACCTTCGACACACAGGTCTTCTCCTTTGACTGGGATAAAACCGTAACCGGAATTAATGTGAACTGGTGGGCTCAAACATTGATGAAAATGAATACACCTCCGGTAAAAGACCCGGGATTAACCAGCGTTTCCGTAGCTGATGTTACTACCCCATATGCAATTGTATTTCCTAACCCCACACATGGCGATTGGGAAATAGCTTCCATTACAGAGCCGGTAAGCCTCACACTATCTGACGTAACAGGAAAAATAATCTGGCAGCAGAAAAGTCATAACACAAGCATTACAATACCCGGCAGTTACCTCCCTTCCGGCACATACATGCTCACAATAAGTGGCACCAGCAAACAACATCTGAAACTGGTACGATGGTAGTACAGTTAGCCAGTTAATAAAAAACAGCCAGGTTATCTACAGGGGCTATAAGTCCTGCATCCTGTGCCTTGCTGAATAGTGTGTTTATCGCTGCACGTCCTGTTGTACCCAGGTCGGTGGTATAGTCATTCACATACAGCTCTATATGCTTGCGCATAACATCTTCTTCCATTTCCTGAGCATTGCAGCGTATAAAGTCAGAGAGGGTCGGATAGCGCTGCCATGAGTATGCAAGACTATCTTTTATAACAGCATCTACAGTAGCTGCAATATCGGGGCCCATGCTGCGCCTTATCACTATGCCACCCAGAGGGATAGCAGCCTGTGTGGTTTGCTCCCACCAGTCGCCCATATCGGCCAGCTTCACAAGGCCTTTCTGTGCATAGGTAAAGCGGCTCTCGTGAATGATAAGACCAGCATCATACTCTCCATTCAGTACAGCATTTTCTATCTCACTGAACACCAGCTCTGTTTTGTTCTTAGCCTGTGGCCAGGCAAGTGTCAGCAGCAGATTGGCAGTGGTGCGAACACCGGGAATTGCAATGCGGTACTTATCAATCTGCGACAGGTCCAGCGGCTGGCGGGCTACCAGTAAAGGCCCCACACCTACCCCCAGTGCACTGCCGCTGTGCAGCAGCGCATAACGTTTTACCTCATGGAGAAATGTATTAAAACTAAGCTTGGTAATATCCAGCTTCCCTTCTGCAGCCCACTGATTGAGGGTTTCCACATCCTCCATCACATAGTCAAATGAAAGCCCTCTGGTATCTACCAGTCCATTGACCATGGCATCAAAAATGAAAGTATCGTTGGGGCACGGGCTGAATCCTAGCGTAAGTTTCATCTGTAAGTCCTTTTTATCCGGCGCAAAGGTAAGCACCCTTAGCCGGCATGTGCTCTGGTGAAGTTTATGAGCCAATCATTGAGATTGATAATAGCATCCTTCATACGCCACTGGCTCTTATCGCGCGGTATCACATAGTTTGATATTGCCCGTATCTGTACAAATGGCACCTGCTCTCTGAGACATACATAATGAAATGCTGCCCCCTCCATACTCTCAGTACCAGCCCCTATAAGCCTGCGGCGGGCTATAGTAGCCTCACTGCCGCTTACGGTACTTACCGTAATGCCGCTGGCCCTGCGCAATGTAATCGTATCATGCACTGCATGAGGTGTTAACGGCAGTACACCTGCTACATATGGCGGCTCATCCTGCCCCAGCAATCCCAGGTCAAAGATGGATAGATAATCGGCATGGTCTTCTGCACCCACGTCGCCCCACGTATCGCTGGTGATGAGTACGACCTCGCCCAGCCCTATACTGGCATCAAAGCTACCTGCCACACCCGCCTGTATCACAAGATCATAGTGGGGCGCACGGGCCAGATGACGGGTAAGTGCATAAGTGGTAGCTACGGGACCTACGCCTGTAATCAATACATCGGCATCAGTACCTGCGCTTAAAAACGGACCAATCTCGGCCTGTGTAGCGGCCACTACGAGCATTTTCATAAGACAATGTTACCTCATTCCTGATGATGGTCACAATCTGACGGCAATTATTACGTAACTTTATAATTATCGACACATAATATATATGCGCAATATCATTGTAATACTGTGCATGGTTCTGTTCTACATGCAAATGTGGGGCTGCTCGTGCAAAAAAGACCCTGGTGTTAACCCTGAACCGCCACTGGAAACAGGCGGATTTCCTACTGACATTGCTAAAATACTTGTAACAAAGTGTGCTACGTCGGGTTGTCATAATGATGCCAGCTCAGTAAATGCAGCCGGCCTGCGGCTGGATACATGGACACACCTGTTTGAGGGTGGGGCCAATGGTGCAGAGGTAATTCCTTACAGTCCCGAGTTCAGCCCGCTGCTGTATTTTGTAAATACTGACCCTAACCGTGGCACAACAGCATCACCCACCATGCCATTTGACGCAACAGGCAGCAATCCTACACCATTGAGCGACGAAGAATATAATACACTGAAGCAGTGGATTGCTGAAGGTGCACCGGATGTAAACGGTAACATAGCCTTTACTGCCAATGCCGACACAAGGCAAAAGATATACCTGAGCCAGCAGGGGTGTGACCTGATAGCCGTGATAGATGCAGAGAGTAACCTGGTAATGCGGTATATAAAGGTAGGCACACTGGCTGGCACGACAGAGAGCCCCCACTGTGTACGTTTTGATAATGCAGGCAAATATGCCTATGTAAGCTTCCTGAATGGAACAGGGATACAAAAAATGGATGCCAGCCTGGATAATATTGTGAATACCGGCACACTGGGCACAGGCTCATGGAATATTGTATTTGTAGCTCCTAATGATACGATGCTGGTAACCAGCGACTGGGCCGATAACGGGCGTGTACTCTATGCCAATACAAATACAATGAATACCGTACCTGAGCTTACCGGCAGCGGGGCGGGGCTATTTGTATGGCCACATGGTATAGCCAGCGATGCAGCTTTTGACACCTGCTTCATTACCGGCCAGTATGGGAATGTCGTATTCCGCTGGGCACCCAAAGCATCTCCATTCCCCAGTTACAGAAAAATAAGTATTGACGGTAAGCCACCGGTAGCCACAAACAATACAGATAAAACCTCACCCAACCCGCACGAAATAATGATGACACCTGACCGAAGCAAGTATTTCCTTACCTGTGAAGGCACTAATGAGGTACGTGTCATGAATGCACATACCGATGAGGTAATGGATGCCATACCGGTAGGTGCCGTACCACAGGAAATAGCGATGTCCTATACAAAGCCACTTATGTTCGTTACCTGCATGGAAGATGTGGATGGCGTACCGGCCGGCCGTAAAGGCTCAGTATATGTAATCAACTATAACACACATGTAGTGGAGAAAGTACTGAAAGGAGATTTTTATCAACCTCATGGTATTACCGTCGACGACCGTTATGGTAAGATATACATTGCCAGTACCAACTCTAACCCTGACGGCCCTGCACCTCACCATGCTACAGCATGTGGCGGCCGGGCGGGATGGTATTCCGTATACAGTCTTAATACGCTGGAACCACTTAACAGCAGAAGGTATCAGGTAACGGTTATGCCGTATTCTGCCGATGTACGGTTCAAAACACCGTAACAGACGTATAAAATGCCTTCCCCCTTTGCAGAAGTTTGTTAAAACAGGGTCATACAGATTGACTTTTAACAGTATTTCTATTGACCGTTATCATTTACGGTGCGATTATTGTAATCTATTATTACAGTGAATGCACATAATGCATCCCTGAAATTAAGATGAAAACGAGAGACATGAACAGTGAGAAGCTAACCTACCTGATAACCGTGATTGGAATACTACTGCTATCCTGTGCCAGTATCATATACCTTAGCTATAAGATGCTACACTAACCAATAAGTGTGGTAACGCTACGTCCTGTCAGGGGTAATCATGCCGGGACAACTCTTCGGCCATGATATGCCACACTTTTTCTTTAAGAGCAGGCAGGTCGTCCATAGTCATACCGGCTACAGATACAGGTGGCAGATATATGGCCCTGTTACGTCCGGGCCACAGTTTCCACCAGCCACTATAGTGCCATCGGTGTACCGTATCAGGGAAAACTATTGGTAGAATGGATGTCTGAGAGGTAATAGCCAGCCGGAACGCTCCATCAAAAAATGATTTCAGCACTTCACCGGTTTCGTTAAAAGTACCTTCAGGAAATATAATAATACTGCTTTCCTTACGTAGTGCCCGCCACATGATGCGCATACTCTTTGCCCTGCTGTCGGGGCTGCTACGGTTTACCATTATTACTATCTGCCGGTATAAAAATCCCAGCATGGGTACTTTTGAAAACTCCTTTTTCCCTAATGGTCTGAAATAGCCAGGCAATGCCGGGAAAAGCACTACAGTATCCATATATGAGATGTGGTTGCAGACGATTATGTACCGCTGATTGGCTGGCCGTGGCCCCGATATGCGCAATGGCATACCTATTACCCATAACCATATCTGCGCCCAATGCCGAATGATGCGGTAAATACGCTCCCTTCCTGCAGCACTACGACGGGCGCTATGAATAAGAAATAAAGGAAATAGTAGAAAAAAACCTGCAACAAAAGTAATAATCACGTAAACCGCAAATAGCGGCTGCAGTAGTCGCCTGACCATACGCTAGTGAGACAGATGCGGAACATTGGGACGCCCTACCAGCTGCCGGCTCTGCCATGGGGTCATTACTGTGAAGAGAACCAGCGCCAGGAACGAACACCAGAATAGTCTCTTGAATTTCCGGTCTGCATCCCAGTTCTTTTTAGTGACACTATAACCAATGTGTACCAGCAGAATAGCTATTACCATACCAACGCCATGCTCTACCGCATAAAAACGGCGGTAGGTATCGGACATTACCCCACCCTGTGAAAAATAACCTGCCCCGAGGACCTTGTAGTAGTACAGCAGCCCTCCTATGAGCAACTGTAAATCACAGAAAATAAGCAGAACAAGTGCTACCTGCTTATTCAGTTTATGAAACTTCCGCTTTCCCAGCAATCCGAAAATGCTTTGAAATGCCACAATAAGTGCGAATAGCAGTATAAAATACCGCAGTATACTGTGCAGATAGATGAAATTGGCGAGATAAGCTTGCATTCCCAAAAAGGTTTATGTGCTAAGATAGCACTAAAAGAGACAAAATAAAGAGACTGATATATTATTAACATCAGTACAGCACATCGATACAATATCGTTAAGAATTACCACCACCCCATACGGTCTCTGAGTTGTGTAATGTGTGCAGTATGGTGTCTGCTATGCCACACATACAATGCCGCCATCTCCCATAATGGAAAAAGGCGCTCATGCTGGGGATGAAAATAGCAGCGCTCCCAGTCGGCAGGAGACATTTGCTCCATTACAGCCACCATACGCCTGTGAATGGTATGCAGCATGGTGACAGATACATTGACCGGCACCGCAGCCACATCAGGCAGTACTGCCCATGCCTGCTCATTATAGGGGCAAATGACTGGCTGCTCCTCTGTAAGCGCCAGCTTCAGCCGTACATAAGCATTCATATGACTATCTGCCACATGATGCACTACCTGCATGATAGTCCATCCGCCGGGGCGATAAGGAACATCCAGCTGCGCCGCATCCAGATTCTCTATACAGGCATCCATCCATGATGGCAATGCACGCAGTACAGCCAGCCATTCCGGCAGCTCTGCCGCATCAAATGTATCGGGACGCTGGTAGCGCCCTATAGGATACCTCAGAGACTCCAGTAATGCATCATTTTCCATAACTGAATGTTTTTTTACTTTCTCCTGCAAATGTTTTACGGTAAAATTCCTTCTCAGCGTCTGTAGGTCTGTAACACTTTTTATTTCTTGAATACCGGTTCCGGTGAGAAAAGTATTCATCCAGTATGTCACCTCCATTGGTACAGAGTATCAGTAAATCCGGCTCTGTATACCGGGCTTTTTCTTCATAGAGCGATACATAATCGTCCATACTGCAGCTCATATTACCGGCATTAAGTAGCTCCCTGTCAGGGAAACGACGCTGCAGCAGACCGGTAACCGTACGCTCATCATCTATAAACGGATTAAATATGCGGGAGTCTCCCATAAATAGTATGCGCTGCCGCGTGCGTGGAAAAAGAACATCCCAGTCCATACGCAGTCCCTGGGTATTGAGGTGCAGAAAGTAGTTTCGTTTATGTCCACCATGAGCCAGATCATTCTGGTTATCCATACCATTATTCTCCTTTGTGGCATCACCAAAAGTTGCTGGTCTTTCTGTTATATGCCAGTCACGGGGGCTACGGGCATCTCTGTAACGAACAATTACGGGCGCTATCTGCGTAGCAGCAAATGCTGCTCCTCTCACAGACCAGTTGCCATACTGTGGCGCATAAGAAGGCTCAGCCGTTGCAGACCATTCAGAGACGGCAGGCGTTATATCCACTACGTCCACTTTTTCATTGGTACATATCTGGTTTATATATGGTATCCCATACAGATTCTCTACAGTAGCATATTTTCCTACCTCTGGAGTCATGATTACCACTACCAGCTTCACACTGTCCCTGTCAGTGGCTGCTTTCAGTTCCCGCAGCCCTTTTGCATAACGCTCCTGTAGCTCCAGGTACACCCTGTTTCCGGCAGACATATCACTCAGCAACTCATCATGAGGCACCTTAGGGTACTCCTCAGCTATTGATGTTCGCCCTATCTTATTGGTAAGATCATTCAGGTTCTCCTTTGCACTCTGCCCGTTACCGGCACAGCCTGCCAGTACCATCAGCGCCAACGATAGCTGCAATGACTTACGGATAAGAAAGCCCCTCTGCGTATGGATGATTTTATGCCGTACCACATCATAAAATTAGCAAGCATACCGGTATCTTAAAAATTACGGACAATTATGTTTTTATAACAGCATTACATTTGTGGCCATAAAAACAGCAGGCACATGTACCTATGCACATGTGCCTGCTTTATAAAAGGTAATAATTAACTATCCCTATTTAGACCCCGAAGGCTTTTTAGGAGCCAGTCCCATCTGCTTTTCCAGAGCCTCTATGTCTTTTACTGTCTTGTTTTCCGGATCTGCTTCCAGCGCTTTCTCTTTGATGATTTTCAGGTTTTCAGAATCCTTTGCATTCAGATAGTAGTACATAAGATACGAATATACCTGCTTCAGGTCGCTCTTGCGGTCGTATGAAGACCAGCCTACCGTATCAAGCCATTTTGTGTAGTAAGGTACAGCCCCACCTGTAGTAGCTTCAGAGTCAATAGCTGCAGCTACACGTCCCTGCCAGTACAACGGCTGAGGAATAGTAGGATAAGCTTCAGCAAACTCAGCAGCAGCAGTAGTAGCGCCGGCCATATCATTACAGTAGTAGTATGCTATCACACGCCATGCATAATCATTGGCAGTAGCTTTTGAGCCCGATTTTACCAGGTTGGTATACCATACTGCCGATTTGCAATAGTCTTTCTTTGACTTGAAAGCCTCTGCTACATCACGGTATGCATCGGCCTTATCGCCGCTGGTATCCCCTTCTATGCCTTTAGTGTAGTATGCACCTGCAGAGTCCAGCATGTCCAGCTTCATAAACAGCTTACCAAACTCTATGTAAGCACCCGGAGTAATCTTCTTTGCATCCTGCATAGCAAAATATCTGCGCAGGTTGGCCAGGGCTACTGTAGAGTCGCCACAACGAGCCTGAGAGAATCCCAGTATACCGGTAAGCTCAATTACTTTAGCAGGTTCTGGCTTGCTGTTCAGCAGCTTCTGGGAGAGGGTTGCCGCATCGCAGAAACTCTGCGCCTGATACAATGCGCGTACATAATCCTGCTGGTCGTCCATCGTATTGTCTGAGTGAGACAGATATTCCTTGATGTTAGTCAGCGCATTCTGGTATTGTCCTGAGCGGCTGTATGCATCTGCCAGCGCTTTATAAGGAAGCGGGTTTTCCGCATCTGCTTCTTTAGCACGCTTATAGTTTTCCAGAGCGCTCTGGTAATTGCGGGCATCATACCACAGGTCACCTATACGGGAGTAACCCAGAGAGTTTGCCTTATCCTTTTCCACTACAGCCTCATAATTGTTCATGGCTTCACCACCACCACCGGGCACTTTACGCATTACATCTCCCAGTCCTATACGTATGCTGGTAATATCATCCGGATTTTTGGAAAGAGCGTCTTTATACCATGCTACAGCCTGAGTATAGTCGCCACCTTCGGTATATGCTATCGCATCGGCAGCATACTTCTGTGGTTTCCAGTCTTTTCTTTTGGCTTTTGCTGCCAGTTCTTTTGTTATTTTATTACCTGTAGCTATGTCATTTGACATATAAGCCACACGGGCGGTACCTGATATATTAGCAAGATCTTCAGGAAATTTTGCAAATGTAGCCTGAGCTTTCTTCAGATCACCCGACTCCAGTTGAGACAGACCCAGATAATAGTTAGCTATAGGGTCCTTATCGGCCAGAGGTGCCAGAATAGATTCGGCTGTTTTGTATTTTTTGTAATTGTACATTTTAACACCGTTCATTACAGTGGCGTCCTGTGCAAATACACCGAAGCCCATACCTGCAAAGGCCAGCATCATCACTACTTTTTTCATGTTGTACTTCATCCTGCTTTTTTAGTTTATTAAATACTTGTTTGTGTTATCAGTTATTTATTTGTGCATCCCTTATCACCATCTGTGAGCGAACCGGGAACATGTGTGCATGGAAAAATATAAGCTGACCGCGCTGTCCGGCCAGAAAGTTGGCAAAACCCGTACCCAGGCCATGGTAGCTTTCTGCACTTATATAATAAAGACTGCGCGTAAGCGGATATGAGCGTAGTGCCACATATGCCTGATATGGCTGCAGAAACTCTCCGGTAGTCTCGTTTTTAATATGTGCTACCCGCACACGCGATGTAAAAGCCCCCGTATTATTCGGGTCTACAGTATCACTCACATATCCCAACCCTACAAAACCAATGGCATCCGGATTTTTTGATACATACTCTACTACCTCTGCATTACTCTTAGCTGCAAATACGTTAGCCCCCAGCTTATCGCCACTCAGTACAGAATCTGTTATAAACCTTACCGTACTGGAGTTAGGATCGTCAAATACTACGGTGTACTTTTTACTGCTCTCACCGGTAAGAATGCCTTTTAGTACAGGTATGTCCAGCATGGTATCTGTAGCAGCATTATTCATAATAACAGCAATGCCATCACGCGCCAGGCCCAGGGAGGTAGGAAATATCTTTGACTGTGCACATATTTCTTTTTCTTTTTCAGATAGCTCTCTGGTAACAAGAATAATGCGCGCTTTTTTGTCAAAGTAATCCTTAAAGCACTCATTCTCTGACTTATAGTGAATATGCACCTTCGCCTCCGGAAAGCTACTGTCAAACACAAGCCCCTGCTCTTCCATTACCGGGCGGAATGTCTCATCGACAGAAATATCAATTTCTCCCTTCCCCAGCGTATCGGGATGCTTTGGCTTGTCATCACACGAAACCAGTGCCAGACAAAGTGCCAGAAACCACATATTTTTTCTAAAGAACCACATAGGGAAACGCAATTTTAAATAATTAATTTTAAGGAGCGGATTCAACATATGCACTGTAACAATAATTTAACAGCACTCAATACCTGCAGAATCTGTACATCAATCCCCATTTGCACTGATAATTAACTATATACAAATAACAAACCGAAAACATTGAACAAAGGGCTGTATTGCCATACTATTTTGTTAAAATGGTACTATCTCCTGCCTGGCCTGCCCGATGAACGCTTGCGCCATATGGCTGTGAGACCACGATAAATACGGAACGATCCATATAATAACAGTAATCCACCCAGCGCCCAGGAAGTACCCGTGGGCAACTCTACCGTACCAAAATAGCGCATTGTAAAAACAACCACACCAATAATGATATATACAGCCCCCATAGCCATATCAAGACTGGTGCGGAATGCACTGTACGTACCACTTTGCTCCATTCGTTCGTCCAGATTCATTTTTTCAGATTTGTGTGCGCGAAAATAATCTATATATACAAGATGCAGCAGGAACTTGTTTTCCATAACCAGCATCCGCATAGAGCAGGATACACTGTGTGAGCATATCCGTAAATTAAGAATAATACAATTTAATTTTTACTTGCCTGTATATTATCTACATTTGCGCTTTCATATCTGAAATAGCACCATAGTGAATAAAATATACATACCCTTCTTACTGGTTCTCCTGCTTTTTAGCGGTGCTGATGCAGCAGCACAATTCTCAAAGTGGGAGCGCTCATACTCATATCCATATTACAGCCGGGCTATTACCATCTCTAATCCGCTCAGTTCTGCCAGTAAGTCTGGAGGCGGTGTAGAGTATCGCATGGGCAATATTGCCTATATGGTTTCATACTATGCATACCGTGGTGCTTATCCCGGCCTTATGACCGACATTGACCTGCGGTTATATTTAAGAAAGGTGATGAAGCATGTGACCCGGAAGTGGTATTATCAGAACTTCTTATACACCCGCAGTTTTGTAGGTATTGCCGGGTTCGATAGTGATAAGCTGGGTTTTATGGGTTATCGTGAGGGTGTTTACTGGTATGAAAAACTGTACACCGGGCAGGCTTTGGGTTACGGCCGCAGATACACCAGCAGTATCTTTTTTATAACAGTAAAAGCTGGTCTCAGGGCCACCACTTTTTCTCTGGACCCTATAGAGCCTGAAGCAAGGCAATACTACAGGCTTTTCTATGCCACAGGTCCCGGTTCTATCATAGAGCTGAATATACAAACGGGAATACAATTCTAATGCACCGATATTTGTAGTAACAACTGCATGTCTGCTATCCTTTGGGGGAATAGCATATGACATTGCTGTATTTGCTGGCATATATCCACATTTGCAATGAGTTCTGAAAATCTGGTTAATGAGGCGCTGTATCTGGAGCGCTATGAAAAACTGAATGAGCGGCAAAAAGAAGCCGTAGACACCATATATGGTGCAGTAATGGTAATAGCAGGTCCCGGCACCGGCAAAACAGAAGTCCTCTCTATGCGCATAGCCTCACTGCTGCGCAGCGATGCTCAGGTGCAGCCACAGGAGATACTGTGCCTCACCTATACCGATGAGGCTACAGCATCTATGCGCCGCAGGCTGTCACAGATAATAGGTGCTGCTGCACATAAAGTAAGCATTCATACCTTTCATGGTTTCTGTAATGCTGTAATACAGAGTAATAGTGAATACTTCAGCAAGAGGGAGTTAATGCCCCTCAGCGACCTGGAAAAAGCAGAACTGATGCACCGCCTGCTGGACGAGCTACCTCAGGGGCACCTGCTGCGCAGGCTGAGCGGAGACATCTACTATGATACGGCAAAGCTGGGACGTCTCTTTGAAACCATGAAGCGCGAAGCGCTGAGCCCTGAAAACATATCGTCGTCCATTGACGACTATCTCACTAGTTTGCCCGAACGCGAAGGCTATACCTATAAGCGCAACGGTAAAGGGTATAAGAAAGGCGATCTGAAACAGGCAGAGATAGATAAGGAAACAGACAAAATGGAAAAGACCCGTGCGGCAGCACAGCTGCTGCACAAGTACACACAAATGATGAAGGACATGGGCCGCTATGACTTCAGTGATATGATACTATGGGTACTGGAGGCATTCCGCACTAATAACTGGCTGCTGCAGAGCTATCAGGAGCGTTATCAGTTCATTCTGGTAGATGAGTTTCAGGATACAAATGGTGCACAGAATGAGCTGCTTAAATACCTTACCTCCTACTGGGACAACCCCAACGTATTTGTGGTAGGAGACGACGACCAGAGCATATACGAATTTCAGGGTGCCCGCATACGCAACATTACAGACTTTTATGAGCGCCACCGGGAAGATATCAAAGTAATAGTACTGCCACATAACTATCGCTCCTCTCAGGCAGTAATAGACAGGGCTATGGCTACCATTCAGTACAATAAGCAGCGCCTTGTCAATCAGCTCAGCGACCTGAAACTGGATAAAAATATCATAGCAGCTCACGAGCGTTTCAGAAACGGCACTGATACGGTACAGCCCCAGGTAAGAGAATATACTAACCTGCTACAGGAAGAGGCAGATGTAATCATGCAGATAGAACAACTGCAGCAGAGAGGCGTGCCCCTGCGCGATGTGGCCGTACTCTATGCACAGCACAAGCAGTCCGACAATATGATTGCAGTACTGGAGCGTAAAGGAATACCATTCAATATTAAGAAGAGTGTGAACGTACTGGAGCTACCGGTAATACACACAATCATAGAAACACTACGCTACCTGGATACTGAGCGTAAAAAGAAGTTCGAAGCAGAAGATATTCTGTTTGAGCTGATGCATACCCCATGCTTTGGCATAGCTGTAGATGATATAGCTGTGCTGGCCCTCTATCTCCAGCAGCACAGAAAAGAAACCGGGCATGTAAAATGGCGGCTCCTGCTATCAAACCCACTGCTTACAGAAGCACTAAACCTGAAATCAGCCAAAGCACTGCACCGGCTGGGCAGAAACCTTGACGAATGGGAGCAGCAACAGCTGGCACTACCATTACCGCTGCTCACTGAAAAAATACTGCATGAAAGCGGCATGGTAAACTGGTTGCTGACAACAGCCGACCATATTACCGGCATGCAGGCCCTCAATAGCTTTTTTACGTTTGTAAAAGACAGCTGGCAGAAAAACCCGTCCATGAACATACGCTCCTTTCTGGATATGACAGATCGTATGCAGCGGGAGAAGATAGCTGTAAGCATGGAGCGGGTAATACAGAATGACAATGGTGTGTATTTCTACACGGCACACAGCTCTAAGGGAAACGAGTTTGAGTATGTTTTCCTCATTGGCTGCACTGATAACTTCTGGGAGAAAAAAGCAGGCTCAAACAACAACTATTCACTACCCCATACCGTTACTGCAACAGAAGAGGACAAAGACAACACTTATAAACAGGAAGTAGCAAGACGCCTGTTTTATGTAGCGCTTACCCGTGCCAGAAAACACCTTTACATCTCTTACTCACTTAATGATAATGCAGGAAAAAGCCAGTCGGCTTCTGTATTCATTGAAGAAATCAGCAAAAAGGAAGAAAGGGAAAGACGATATCTGTCACAGGACGCTGCACTGAAGCATATAGAAAAGCTACTGACGCCGGTACAGGAAGTGCGTATACGTATAGCTAATGCCGAATGGATAGACAGAATGCTGCAGCAGTTTACTATGAGCGCTACACAACTGGCTAAGTTTCTGCGTTGCCCGCTCAGCTTCTACTACGAAACCATACTCAGGGTACCAACACAAAAAAATGATGCAATGGCATTTGGTACCGCTGTACACTATGCACTGGAACGTATGTACATAGACATGAAGCGCAACAACAGTACTTTCCCGTCAAAAGATGAGGTGCTTGCCAACTTCAGAAAAGAACTGGCACGGCAGGCATCGGCATTCAGTCATCAGCAATATGAGCGGCGTACAGAGCAAGGGCTACAGGTATTAAGCTCCTACTATGACCACTATATAAACCAGCTGCATCACGATGCAGAAGTAGAGCTGAGTGTACCCCGCTATTACCTGGCAGGCGTACCGGTAACGGGCAAGATAGATAAGATAGAGTTATACCCCGACGGCTGTACCGTTATAGATTACAAAACCGGCAATGCCGAAAAGTCAGCTACTGCAAATCTTGCCCCACCCAATGAAAAAAGTCCCAATGGAGGCGACTACTGGCGGCAGATGGTTTTTTATAAACTGCTGCTCGAAAACTGGGCGGAGCGCGCATGGCTCGTAAAAGAAGGAAAATTTGATTATGTAGAGGCAACTTCAGCAGGAGTCTTTAAACAGTATGTGGTCCCGGTATTCAAACAGGATGAAGAAAAAGTACTGGAACAGCTCAAAGACAGTTATGCCCGCATAATGAACCATGAATTTGACCGTGGCTGTGGCGATGAGAAGTGCCACTGGTGCAACTTTGCCAAACGTTATGAACTCATAAGAGATGAAAACGAAACGGATATGGACGAAGAGTAACCACAACAAACTAATATACAGTAGGTTACGTCACACCTGCGTTTCTATAGCATCACTCACAGCCAGTATAAGCTCCCATGGGAGTGAGGCTGCCACGATGCTATTCACTACATCATAACGCCCAAGTGGCGACCATGCCATATGAAACCGGGGGAAGCCATTAATATTCACTTCATAATGCATCCCATCCTGTCGCAGGTGAGGAAGTATGACCGCAAGTAGTTGTTTCCGGTCATATATTATATGTGTAGTAAATGCAGCAGGCACGGGCGCAAATGTAAAAACAAATGCTCACGCAACTGTAAACTAAACATTTGATTAAAATGAAAATTCGAGCAAAACCCAACATCTGAGCATGTTTATACGTCTTATAGTAGTGGATGGCGCTCAGGTAGAGTTTGTCCATCAGTTTAAAACCTATTAAACTTTTTTATTAAAAAAATTAAAAAACGTAAAGATCATGAACATCGGAGCGGCAATTAAATCGATCAGAAAAAAAATGGGCATTACTCAGTATGAGCTTGCTGAGAAATGTGACCTTTCACAGACTTCCCTGTCTCAGATTGAAACAGGATTGAAGCGACCCAGCCAGCGTACCATTACTAAGGTTTGTTCAGTGTTGGATATACCAGAGTCCATTATCTACATTGTAGCAATGCAGGAGTCGGATGTACCAGCCAGCAAGAGAGGTGTTTATGACCTTGTTTATCCATCCATCAAGAGTCTTGCACTGCAAATGGTGAGTGCAGAACACATGGATCTGGTTACAGAAAAAGAAAAATAAGTGCCCGAAACTGCTGCACCATTGTTTGATGCAGTGCACTATAATACTAGAAAATAAACCGGTTTCACTATGTCTGTGTGAGTGTTATCAATAAAAAGCTGTCGTTTCCGGCAGCTTTTTCTTTTATATACAATCCCCCCATATTCCCCCGTAAATAAAAGATAACTCATCTTAAATTGCATTATATTCAGGATATGGCACAGCCATAAACAGGAATGCCTTTATTACCCTGAAAATAATATCACATAGTCAATGCACATTGTACGTACATACATGTATATCTCCCGTCTGGCAATAGTTTCAGCAGTCGCCCTATTCATGTCGGTACATGCTTTTGCACAGAAGTATCATTTCCACAATCTTACGGTAGAAGATGGTCTCATACAGTCTCAGGCTACCTGCCTCACACAAGACCACACGGGGCACCTGTGGATAGGTACCTATGGTGGGCTTTCCCGGTTTGATGGTCGCAACTTTACTAATTATTCTGTGGCCGACGGATTACTGCATAATACAGTACGTGCGGTAGCCAGCGATAATAAGGGAGGCATATGGATAGGTGGGCCGGAGGGGCTCTCCTGTTTCGATGGCAAAAAGTTTCGCCACTTTCGCAGGCATGTACAGGTAACCCGCGACCTGAACAATACACAACAGATATACATACACCGCGATACAGTATGGTGGCGGGTACAGGGAGAAGTATGTTACGTAACAGGCGACAAGCTATATACACTTTCTATGCCCGGCAGTGGCTATGTATCTGCTATCATGGCCGATGAAAGCGGATTATGGCTATGTCGCAACAGGGAAGTATTTCACCTCAGCGACACTGTATGGCAGGCTGTCCCGTTCGTAATACCCGAAGGAGAAACAGCCCCCCGCATTCACCGTATATTCAGAGGCACTGACAGTACCGTATGGATGTGTGGCAGCTTTGGTCTCTACAGAGAAAAACAGGGTGCACTTGTTCCAGGTACTATACGCGGGCGTGTACCGGATTATCTGCCCGGTCTCTCATCGGCCAGTACGGACAACAGGGGTAATCTGTGGCTGGGTACACCCAGTGGCGCTATCTGCATCACCGGGAAAGGCATAGTTTACTATAACCGGCAAAATGGTCTTACTGACAACAGCATAAACGATGTACTGAGAGATAATGAAGGAAACATATGGATAGCATCTGACGGTCAGGGAATATTCCGTTTCTCCGGCACACAGTTTACAGGACTTGACGAGGACGTAGGACTACCCAGCGCACAGGTGATGGCCCTGGCATATAAAGGTGGCGACTCTCTGATAATAGGTACCTATGACGCTGGTATATACATTTTCTCTGACGGTAAGGTACGTGGGCTTTCTTTTCCGTCGCAGCCGGTACCCGCCATTATGAGCCTGGCGTATGATAAGGATGGCAGGCTATGGATGGGAACCAGGGGACGTGGCCTCTGGTCATATGACCATGGCATATTCAGACAGTATGCAGCGCCGGAGTTTCCACTTCCTTCAAACTATGTAAACAGCCTCTATGCCGATAAATATGGCAGAGTATGGATAGGCCTCACCAATGGCGTAATGGTGCTGGAAGACTATATGCTGAAGCTGGCAGATACCAACACCAGCGCCGTTTTCTCGTTTCTCAACATTGGCTATGATAGTACCCTTATTGCTACAGACGGAGGTCTGAGGCTGTTTCATGCCGGTGTAGCACGCCCTTTCATAACAGGAACTATTGCAGACAGTGCTGCCATTCAGTGCTTCATCATGCGGGACAGAGAACTGTGGCTGGGCAGCAGTGACAATGGCCTCATACGCTACAACATGCGTACCGGTAAAGCCACAACCATCAGTAAAAGCCAGGGATTACGGTCTGACTTTATCTACAATATTGTTACCGACAATGATAACAATGTATGGGTAGGAACAGGGTTTGGCATCCATCGTGTAGAGATAAGAGCTGATGACGAACCTGTTGTAACCTTTTATGGCAGAGCGCAGGGCATAACAGGTATGGAGAGCAATATCAACTCTGTTCTGAAACTACCCGATGGCAGTATATGGTTTGGCACTACCAACGGAGCCCTGCACTATAGCCCCCATACACCGGTAGTATACTCTTCCCCTGCCAACATAATATTGCAATCAGTAAAAATAGCCGGGGAGTCTGTTATTGACCCTAAGTGGTACGACTCCAGCGATGCATGGTATAACATTCCATTCGACCTGAGACTACCTTACAAGAAAAACAATATTGCATTTACATTTCAGGCTATTACGCTGGGGGGGGCACAGCAGGCACTCTACAGATATCGTATGGAGGGGCTGGATGCCCCATGGTCTGACTGGGCAGCAGGTAATTCTGTTACCTACTCGGCACTACCACCCGGCAGATACACATTCAGAGTACAGTGCCGCAGCAGCGCAGGCACCGGCACACCAGACCTTGTTTATCATTTTGAAATCATAACTCCGTTTCATCAGACAGTATGGTTTCGTCTTTCTATACTCGGGGTATGTCTGCTATCAGGGATACTGCTGCAATATTCCATAAACCGCAGGAAGCAGGACAGAATGGCGCTGCTGGCACGCCTGCGCGCCGAAGAGCAGGGCAAAGTGAGGCTCAGAACTGCGGAAGACTTCCATGATGAAATAGGCAACAAGCTCACCCGAATCAACGTACTCACTAATGTGCTGCGCAATAAAATAGAGCTGAACCCTGAATCTTCCAGAATACTGAATCAGATAGCTGATAATACATCACAACTCTATAGCGGCACCCGCGATATACTGTGGTCATTAAAGCCATCGAATGATGTACTGCATGAAATACTGCTACGCATCCAGGACTTTGGCTCAGAGCTGTTTCAGGATACTGATATCACATTTACCTTCACCGGACATAGCGAAAGCTGGCATAACTACCGGCTGGATATGGAGATGAGCCGCAACCTTATCATGATATTCAAGGAGGCACTCAACAACTGCCTGAAGTATGCTGAACCTAACCATGTGAGTATGGATATAAGCTGGAAACAACGACATGTGCTGCAGATACTCTTAAAAGACAATGGAAAGGGATTTGATACCAATGTGGCACACAAAGGCAATGGACTGGCCAATATGCATACCCGTGCCGGCAGACTGGGAGGTAAACTATACATTGATTCCCGCCCGGGAAAGGGTACCATCATAAGCCTCACATTTAAAATACCGCCAAACAGGTGATGGGCTAAACCTATCATTTGCCGAACTTTACGGAAACTGATGTAGTATGAAGCGTGATCTGGACATACATGTTGCCATCATAGAAGATGATGAAACCATACGGGAAGGGTATGCATTCCTTATAGGTAATACCAATGGCTACAAGATAGCGGGTACTTATGCATCTTACGAGGATGCAGCCAGAAAGATAACCAATGACAATCCGGATGTGATACTGCTGGATGTGGAGCTACCCGGCATCTCCGGCATTGATGCATTGCCTAAACTTAAGAAACTGCTCCCTGATACGCATATACTCATACTCACTGTATACGAGCAGGAAATGCTCATATTCCGTGCGCTGGGTAATGGCGCTGCGGGATATCTTACCAAGAATACCCCACCTGAGAAGATAGTAGCTGCCATACATGAGGTAATGGATGGCGGGGGCCCCATGAGTGCTCATATAGCCCGGATGGTCATATCCTCCTTCAAAAGAAATGAAGCAACACCACTTACCCGCCGCGAAACAGAGATACTGGAGCAGATATCTACCGGTAAAAGCCGCAAACGTATTGCCGAAGAGCTGTTTATAGACCTTGAAACCGTAAAGTCACATATAAAAAACATATATCACAAGCTGGATGTGCACTCAAAAGCAGACGCAATAAAAGCTGCGAGAGACAATAAATTTATCTGAGTGACACTGTTTTTTTCTTACAATCGGATTTCTGCGTATTTTACGGCGTGCTTCTGACCCAGAAACAAGAGTTGAAGATGCTCCTGCGAGCAAAAAAAATACTATCGCTGATGCCCTATATAATGCGGCACCGCATGGGATTAGTGTTTTATAGTTATAAGTGGCCATACATAAATGGTGTAAATATTGAGACCCCTCTGGAAAAGGATGGGCTCAGAATGATTGTAAATACAAAAGACCTCATAGGCTGGGAAATATTCTTCTTCGGCGCCTATGAACCACATACCAATACCGTACTAAAAAAGTATGTACGCCCCGGCGATGTAGTAATAGAAGGCGGTAGCCATATAGGCACAGAAACCCTCATACTGTCGCGCCTGGTGGGTGATACCGGACATGTGTACGGATTTGAACCTACTACCACATCTTTCCACTCGCTTAATGAGAACATAAAGCTGAACGGGCTTACCAACATCAGTACTTATGAGCTGGCGCTGGGAGAAAAGAATGGTGCCGTAGGCTTCTGCCTGCTGCCACCATGGCATTGCAATCCCGGACGAAACGGGAAAGTAGTGCGCTCTGATGAAATAATTAAGACAACTGTAAACCAGACTACCATTGACACATTTGTACAGGAAAACAACCTTACAAAAGTGAACTTTCTGAAAATGGATATTCAGGGCGGTGAAATGGATCTGCTGGATGGTGCACACGAAACGCTGAGCAGATTTCACCCCATCATATTTACAGAAGCATCTCCCAAGTATAATGACCTGCCTAAGCTCTACGAAAAACTAAAGAGTTACGGATACGCCATATACCGAATAAAAGGAGATAAAAAAACGGTCGTCAACTCAGTATCTGACATTAAAAACGGAGGCGACTGGCTGGCAAAAGTGGAGTAGCCTCAGTAGGCTACAATACTACCCACCATACATTGCGTGCGGCCATTGACCCCCACTTTTTAAAGTTGTCATATACCGTATCTCCCAACTCCTTTTCTGTCACCTTTTTACCTTTCTCCTGAATGGTAAAATCATCCTCCTTTGGCGGAATGACCTCTACTTTTGATGCCACCCATGTAGTGTGCAGGCGGGGTATAGCCAGCTCCATTATCATACCCGGCAGGCCACCAAACATTTCAGGGCCTCCAGCCAGTGGAATGTCTTCGGTATAGAATGCAACTACATATACACTATCGCAGATGATACCCACCGCTTTATGACACTTATAACCTGCTATGGTACGGATATCCTCCCGCTCCTTCCACTCAAGCACGCGTATACTGTCTTCTACAAAAAACTTCTGGTCAAAGACATTTTTACTTGCCTTTACACTATCAGTATGAAAGTTGGTAAAAACAGTATTGTCTGTAGCAGGTCCACCGCCAAACATCTTAAAAATACTATTGCCGGGAGCCTCCCTTCCCGGACGGTAAATGCTGCGAACAGTATCAAAGATGAGGTCGAAGTAGCTGATGTTGAATTTAGGCATCTGTGACTTTATCTTTTCTGCCCATGAGCCATTGCCCATCTGCTCCATTTCTTCCATCTGCGCATACATATTTACCTTGCGCTCGTACTCTATGCGCCCCATGTATGTATGCTGTGCATACGTGGCAGGAACCCCAGCCGCAACCAATATTAAAAGGATAATCAGTTTTTTCATTGTCTGGCTTTTTATTAATGGGTTATTATCATACCGCCGCCCGATGGTGGTGGCGCTCCTACAGGTGTGTGCGTGAAATTCCAGATGACATTGAGCATACCATAACGGCGGATAGTGTTATAACTGTTCTGTGTTACGATATTACCCTGACCATTACGACTAAAGCCAAGATTCTGATTCAGGATATCAAAGACCGACAGACGTACTGCCAGCTGACCTTTTTTGAGAAACTTACGCTCGGCCCAAGCATTCCAGCGAATCACATTATTGTTGGCAGTGAATACAGCTGTCTTCTGCCGGAACATCATATCTACACTGCTGCCTATAGAGAATGAGGCAGGCAGCTGCACAGTGCCATTCATCTCATTGTTGAAGATATAGTAGTCCACATCGGAGCCGGGGTTATTCGTAGACTTGTTAGTGTTATAGGATATCTGCGGCTGCCAGCGGAATTCGAACTTATTGTCCTTGTCATAGTCAAGAGTAGGGCCTACAGATATACTGTTTGTATTACTACTATTATCCCGACCATTGATAATATTATTGTTGTGAAACACTGAGCCATTGAGACGTGCACCGAGTGAGAGGTCTGTTTTTCCTACCTTGAAACCATAACCTATAAAGCCATAGCCGGAATAGTTACCATCTACATTGATATACCGGGTAACATTGGTTGGCCCTACAGTATTCTGCTCTGTACTGATAGCATTGGAAACGGTGGTAAATGATATATTGGCCCAGAGGAAGCGACTCTGCAATATCTTAAAGTCATTGAACCGCATGGCCACTGTGTTGGCAAACTCCTGCCTGAGTGCAGGATTACCTACCGTAATATTGAGCGGGTCTGTATTGAGCTGGAAGGGCTGCATCTGCGTAATAGACGGCTGGCGGGTGCGCCCTGAATAATTTATATTGAAGCTGGTCTGCTTTCCGAAACGATAGGTAAAGTTTGCCTTGGGGAACAGGTTAATGAAGTGGTACTCATCGGTAGTATCGCCATGCAGCATATCCGTCTGCAGATAATCGGCTTTTGAAACATCTGTGCCTACTGAGAAATTGTAGTTTTTAAAGACAAACTTAAAATTAAGCCCACCGGAATTGGTAAGTACATCGTACCTGAAGTGGCTACTAAAAGTATCATTAGGCGCATCGCGGAAACCACCTGTGGCATCTGCATCATACGATAGATTTTTAGCCGTGCTGTTATTAACAGTGAGTCCGTAGCTTACTTCTGTAAACAGTGTCTTTGACAGTGGTTCTGTATATGTTGCCCTTCCTGAAAATGCCAGCGAACCTGAGAAGTTGTCTTTCTTCTGATTGGTAATAACATCGGGCGTGGTGGGCAATGCATCGGTAATGCGGGAATAAAAGCCTCCATTATTGGAGCTTTCACTATAATTCTCTTTTGCGTCCAATGAAATGGTCCTACCCTTCTTTTTGAACCGATGACGTAACAACAGGTCTGTGTTGATAAACTGCGAAGTTCCGTTGCTGGTAATATTACGAATGTTAGTAGCTATATCGCCGGGTGCATCCTTTACGGTAAAATAGTTGTCGGTATTATAGTCAGACTGTGTTTCTGTTGTTTTGGCACCAGCCTCTGATGTTATCTTCAGAGATGTAGCAGAATCTATCTTCCATTCATACATCACATCTACCCCATGCCTGTCATTGCTGCTGGACTGCTTTTTCTGTGTTTCTGTAACGCGCAGCGAATCGCCGGGCAGTGCATACTGCACATCGGTATTGCCATCAATATTCACATTCTGCATACCATAGCGGTAATTGGCAGTGAAATGATGTTTGCCATCCTTCCATTTATTGGCATAGTGTGCGCCACCGGTCCATGTCTCAGGCAGGCCCTCGCCTGTATACTTCCCATTCCAGCCAGAGAAATCGTCACTTACCTGGTTTCTGATAAATGCGCCATCCTCGGTGATTTCGGTAGTACCATTACCCCTGCCAAACTTATCACTATCCTGCCAGCCCAGGCCAGCCTTATCCGTATTAGACGCAACACCAAAGACCGATAACTGCCTTTTGGCACGGAAAGAGTTTACCATAGCCTGCTCCTGAAAATAGCCGTCAGTACCGGCACCTGCATCCAGCTTACCAAAGTAGCCCTTCTTCCTGTCTTCCTTCAGCTCCAGATTGATGGTTCTTGTTTTTTCTCCATCGTCTATACCTGTAAAGTCGGCCTGGTCGCTTTTCTTATCATACACCTGTACTTTTTTAACCGCATCGGCCTGCAGTCCACGGGTTACTACCTTGGGGTCGTCAGAGAAAAACTCTTCACCATCTACAAGTACCTTTTGTACTGTTTCACCCTGTGCCACTATCTGCCCATTCTTATCTACCTGGATACCGGGTAGCTTTTTCAATAAGTCCTCAACAGTGGCCCCCTCCCTTACCTTGAAGCTATCGGCCATATACTCGGTAGTATCGCCTTTTATCTTGATGGCGGCTATCTGCTGTGTGAGCACAAACTCCTTCAGCAGATGCTCTTTTGATACCATGGGCAGCTGACCAAGACTGGTAGTAGCTTTCTTTACATTCAGTACATCCACATAGTCGGCAAAGCCGGGGAATGTGATGCGCATAAAATATTTACCCTGAGTGCGTACCTGCGCCTCAAACTGACCATCGCTTCGGGTGCGGGCATGGGTTTCAATAACAGAATCGGCAGTACGGATAAGCACTACTGATGCCATAGACAGCATATTATCATTGAGCGTGTCCCGCACGGAGCCTTTTATGACATAAGGCTGCGCAAAGGAAGCGGTATGAATAACCAGAAAAAAAAGAAGCAGGAGGTAACTACGTTTCATAATAACTGTAGCTGGGATGAAAATATGAGCAAAAAAACGAAAGCGGACCCACTATGACTACTTCCGGCATCTATAAAGCGGGGTCCGCACATGCTATTTAACATTTATTTATCAATATATGCCTGCTGATGCAAACCAAAATGCGGTGGTACGCAGCGGCAAAAAGTGCGCAATTGCGCAGTAACTTTTTTGGGTGTGAAGTTTCAACATAACAACAAATAAATCAAACATTTACGCATTGTTTTCATGTGAAAAAGTGCGCAAAAAGGTTACAAAAATTGCTCGCGTGATATTTATAATATATGGCAGGCAGAAGCAAAACAGCAGGGATACGAAATAGAGTAACAGGTGCGATGAAGTATTCATAAATGCAAATTGGCACAATGAAGGAAAGCAGCCAAAAAACAGAACTATAACGCAACAGCTATACGCATATCATATGTAATTGTGCATAAGTATAGGAAGCACATATGTGACAGAAAAACACAGTTATGTACAAACACAACACGCCGGATAACATATCTGATAATGCCCTGATTCTTTATATACTTTCATTGTCCCCGCTATTTAGCCAGATGGGGTAAAATCTTATATCAAATGAAAATTATTCAAACTTTACTGTTATCGGCACTTGCGTTATCGGTGAATAAGGTGCAAGGCCAGGGGATGGCAATAAATACCTCCGGCTCTACAGCAGACAACTCTGCAATGCTGGATGTGAGCAGCACCAGTAAGGGTGTACTGGTACCCAGAATGACTGCTGCGCAGGTAGCCGCAATTAGTGCCCCCGCTACGGGACTACTGGTATACCAGACAGACGGAACCACTGGATTTTACTATTACAACGGCAGTACATGGACTATAGTAGGCGGTGGTGGTGGCACTCCCACAGGCGCTGCCGGTGGCGACCTAACGGGTAGCTACCCCAACCCTGCAATAGCCAGTAATGCCATATCAACCTCAGAAATACAGAATGGTACGATTATAAATGCTGATGTAAGCAACAGCGCTGCCATAGCATACAGCAAACTGAACCTTACAGGAAGTGTAGCAATAGCTGACCTGAGCGCTACAGGGTCTGCATCTTCATCCACCTATCTGCGTGGCGATGGCACCTGGGCTACGCCATCGGGCGGTGGTAGCAGCGCTGGTGGATTCAGGTCGTTTTCAGTAACATGCGGAACATCTAACAGCTTTAGCATATCCAGCGGCACCTCTGACCGATACTTCTTTCTGGACTTCAACGGGTGCTCTCCATCTCCGGCATCCTCCACACCTATCAGCATTACATTTCCACCACCATCATCAATAACTGCCGGGTCGATATTTTACTTTGCCTCAATAAGAAAAGGAGGCTCAAGCTCGCCTCCCATAAGCCTGTCAGTACCATCAGGCACTATCTATATTACAGGTGGCACTATTACAAGCAGCTCCACTTTATTTGCGAATTCATCATCATTTATGTTTGTTTCTGACGGCGTATCTAAATGGTACATTTTGTAATAAAAGAGAACTATAGCACATCGCTGTTTGCCTGATTATAGCGTAAGAGGTTGTCTCATACAAGTAGAGACAGCCTCTTACGCTATTAGTAACTACTACTGTTTTATCAACTTCTCCCTACCCAGTACATGACCATTCTGTGTAGCAGAGAGCAGATAGCAGCCTGCGGGTAAATCAGCTACTGACAACTGTACCCTGTTGCCTACAGGTACAACATTGGTAGCAGATAGTACACGGCCTGTCATATCAGCAATGTGTACCGTTACCGCACCCGGAGATACCGTGCCAGACAAGACTGCTGTGACAGATGAGCCAGCAGGATTGGGCTGCAGGCTGATACCCGGAACACTGTATGAATGAACATCAGTAACAGCTGCAGGATCGTATGTTTCGTAGTAATAAAATGTGCGACCTGTTTCTGTAACCGGTGTGGCCGTATAACTATCTGCATAGATATGCTCTTCTACAGGGTTTGCCCATGAATTATAGATAAGAGTGGTCAGTGAACTACCATTAACAGTTAAAGAATCTCTTCCCAATGCAATGTGTCTGACAGTATCAGGCTTACCCAATGTAGTGATGTTCTTAATAGTAATGTCCATAAAACGTAAACTACCGAATGCATAATCTTTCTCACATAAAAAGGTAGGATAAGATGTGCCTGGGGCATAGCTCATGGAATCATCGATAATAAGCCAGGTGGTTGTGTCGCGGATATCATAAATGCTGTATCGTACCAGACGGTTTGCCGTACCGTATTCCAGTACATAATCATATGCTGGTGCAAATACAGTTCCATTCCAATCAAGCTGATGTGCCAGAACCAAATTGCCTGCAGCATCATAGCTGTATGTAAACGTACTGTAAGGGTACCAGACACCGGAATAATACCTATACTGCTCATCTGCGAGCAAACGCCCGGCTGCACCATAGGTAAAAGTCGCGAAAAACTCAGGCACCATATCGGATACGGTAGTAGTGGATTCTGCTGTGTATTCGAATATTGTACTGATATTTCCATCAGCGGCATAAGTCATAGAATCGCGATATGGTATCAGACCACCTGAAGTGCTATAATTGTAGCTCTCCAGCAGATTTCCGGCAGCATCGAATGTATGCACCTCACCCCCCCTGGCATCATAAACAGAGGTGCCTGCCCCTGATGGCTTATAGTAAATGCTACTGTCGCTTTTTACAACGGGAGCCTCATTATGTAATAGTGGTGTACCCGAAAACACATCATAACCAGATATACCACCGTCAAAAGGATCTACTGCGCGGTGAGAAACCAAAGGCAGGTAAGACATAAAGGCGGGAAGGAATACAGAACCACGGCCACCGGAATAGCGAAAAACGACAGAATCTGTGCGTGCTGCAAACGGCGGAGAAAAATAATTTGCCTGTGCCACAAGCCGCTGGGTGACGGCAGTGGTACGCATTATGGGTGCATAGCGCAGGGCCTGTACGTTCAGTACCCGATGCAACAAGGTGTGTTTATTATTACTAACCGGCTCATTAACGTCATGTAACTGTGCGTGAGCAATGCTGAATGTAACAAGGGCAAGAAGAGTGAGGATATTGCTTTTCATTGTCTGAGTGTTTTAGATGTAAGTAAGACTCTACCAATAAAGACGTAAGCCAGACTGCATTACCCTGGTTTTCACACAGAAAGTTAACATTGAGCGCAAATCCTGAAAATGACATTCAGAAAATGTGCTGAATATGTGCTATAAAGCCGGCGGCAGGGAATGGGATTCCCTGCCGCCGGTAACAATGAAGATGATGTGCGATTATTGCTTTATAAACTTCTCCCTACCCAGTACATGACCATTCTGTGTAGCAGAGAGCAGATAGCAGCCTGCGGGTAAATCAGCTACTGACAACTGTACCCTGTTGCCAACAGGTACAACATTGGCTACAGATAGTACACGGCCAGCCATATCGGCAATATGTACCGTTACCAAGCCCGGTGACATCGTGCCAGACAAGACGGCGGTAACAGATGCACCTGCAGGATTGGGCTGCAGGCTGATACTGGGAGCACTGTATGAATGAACATCAGTAACAGCTGCGGGATCGTATGTTTCGTAATAATAGAATATGCGCTCCGACTCTGTGACAGGAGTAGTGGTATTATCGTCATAATAAACGGTCATCCTTTCAGGGTTTGCAAATGAGTTGTACACATACGCAATAAGTGCGCTACCCAATACCGTTGCAGAATCTTCGTCATAAGAAGTGTAACGCATCGTATCGGGCTTGCCATTTGCGCTGGTGTTCTTAGTAAGAATATCTAACCACAGCAACGCACCTTCATAGTATTCTTTTACATGAAAATATGTAGGATAAGAGACACCTGGTGTATATGCTATGGAATCATCAACTTCCAGCTCTGCCGTAGCTGCATCATGATTGTAATACTTATACCTTACCAGCCTGTCGGAAGCATCGTAGCTCATAACATAAGACCCTGTAAGTATATAGCCGGGAAAATCCCAGTCCCACTTCTGAGCAAGTACCATATTACCGGAAGCATCATAGTCGTAGGTGTATTTCCACTGGGGTATCCATCCTGCCGAATATATACTCTGACTATCTGCAACCATACGGCCTGAAGCATCGTAAGAAAAATGAGAAGCATATTCTATCTGCCAGTAAGCAGGAGATGCCCAGTCTACCCACTGATACTGATAGACAGTAGCTATGTTACCATCGCTGTTATATGTCATGGAATCACGTTTGCTGTAATAGCTGGCATCGCCTAAGAATGTATTATCTAGCAGATTTCCGGCAGCATCAAACTGGTGTGTTTCTGTAGCCATCAAGCCAAAAACAGCTGAACCTGATGACCATGATGTAGTGTACATATAAGTGGTATCGCTTTTTACCAGCAGGTCTTCGTTGTGCAATAGTGGCGTACCATAAGTTGCATCATAACCAAAGACATCATAAAAATGGTCGAATGACGCGCCTGTGTACTGCGGTGTAAATGTCATATACTCAGGCAGAAACGTAGAACCTCTGCTACTGCTGTTGTACCTGAAGCTGAAAGAATCAGAGATATCAGTAAATGGTTCTGAATACTGAGCCTGTGCTATGACCCGCTGGCTGGTAGCTGTGGTACGGGCTGCCGGGGCAGTATGGGCTACCTGCTTTGTCATAATGCGGGATAGCAGCTGCCGGGCCTGCGTGCTGTGGGGGCAGTGCTGTTTATGCCTGTGTGGCTGTGCCGATGCTGACAGGGCTGCAATCAATGTAATAAACGTAATAAATGAAGACTTCATACGGGAGTGTTTTAGATGTGGATGCAAATATTTGTTGATAACTGTAATATGAATCGTTAAAGTGGTTGATGAGTTACACAAGAGATTGTTAATCTTACATACCAGACAATATTATAGCCGTAGATGCCACACATGGGGCAGCAGGCTTACATTTGTACCAGATACCTTTTAAAAAGAAACAATGGAAGTAATAGTACTGGCCGGTGGCCTTGGTACAAGACTACAGGGAGTAATAGGCCAATACCCTAAGTGCATGGCTGCCGTGAATGGCAGGCCATTCCTTTCTTACCTGTTTGAATATCTGGCCACACAAGGGTGTACAAGGGTGATACTATCGCTGGGTTTTAAGCATGAGATTATCACAGAATGGCTGAAACAGCAGGAACTACCATTTGTAGTGGACTATGTGGTGGAGCATGAGCCACTGGGCACAGGCGGTGGCATGCAGCTGGCTATGAAAGAAGCTGTGGCTGACCATGTAGTGGTACTGAACGGAGATACAATGTTCATGGCCGACCTGAAAGAGCAGATGAGCTACCACCGGGGTATGCATGCCGCAGTGACACTGGGACTGAAAAAGATGTATGACTTTGACCGGTATGGTGTGGTCAACACCAATGATGGCGGAAGAATAACATCGTTTGAAGAAAAGCAGCACCGGAATGAAGGGCTTATTAATGCCGGGGTGTATATCATAGACACCCGGCTATACCACAGCAAACATCTGCCGGAAAAGCACTCTTTTGAAAAGGACTATCTGGAAAGATATACACAAGAGGGCCGGTTTTACGGGTTTACCGGTACCGGCTATTTCATAGACATAGGAATACCTGCCGACTATGAGCAGGCACAGCAGGATTTTAAAACAATGTTTGTATGAAGATAGCCATACTGGGAACGGCGCACCCGCTGCGGGGCGGGCTGGCGGCCTTTAATGAGCGGCTGGCACAGCAACTGCAGCAGCAGGGGCATGAGGTAACAATATGGTCATTCTCACTGCAATATCCGGGCTTTCTGTTTCCCGGCAAGACGCAGTACACTGATGAGCCTGCACCGGAAGGCATACATATACGCACAGAGGTAAACTCTGTAAATCCGCTGAACTGGCTGGCCGTGGGTAGCCGCATGAACCAGGAGCGTTATGACCTGATTATAGTAAAATACTGGCTACCGTTTATGGGGCCTGCATTTGGCACCATACTGCGGCGGGCAAAGAAAAACGGAGGCACCCGTGTGCTGTGTATAGTAGACAACATCATACCCCATGAAAGCCGCCCCGGAGACAAGCAGTTTACCAACTACTTCATAGGCAGTGTAGATGCATTTGTAACCATGAGTCGCGATGTGCTGAAGGATGTAAAAACCTTTACCTCAAAACCTGCACAATACTCGCCACACCCAATATATGACAGCTATAAAGAGGCTGTAAGCAAGGATGAAGCATGCGCTCACCTGAAGCTGGATAAGGAGAAGAAATACATACTTTTCTTTGGCTTCATAAGAGACTATAAGGGGCTGGACTGGCTGCTGGAAGCCATGGCTGACAGCCGCATAAGAGCCGCAGGCATACACCTGATAGCTGCAGGCGAATATTACAGCAAAGATGCCGCCGCTGCTAATGAAGCCATCATAGCCCGGCACCACCTGAGTGACATCGTGCACATGCATACAGACTTCATACCTAACAGTGAGGTGCGCTACTACTTCTCGGCCGCAGACCTTGTAGTGCAACCCTACAAGCATGCTACACAGAGCGGTATTACACAGATAGCCTACCACTTTGAAAAGCCGATGGTAGTGACCAATGTAGGTGGCCTGCCGGAGGTAGTACCTGATGGTAAAACCGGCTATGTAGCAGCACCTGAACCGGCAGCAATAGCAGAAGCTATACTACGCTTTTACACACAGCCTCCGATACCAGACCTGCATGCCAACATACTGACAGAGAAAGCGCGGTACTCATGGGACACATTCACACAGGTGATGATGGATACCGCATTTGGCCACAAAGCGCCGTAACAAGCCATAGCAGCGGCCATTTCTCTTTACATTTGCCGGATGCAAACAATATCTGCCCGCGACAGTAAAGTGATGTGGCACCCTTATACTCCCATGAAGGCATGGCCTGAGGCTGTGGCTATAGTGCGGGGCAAGGGTAGCTACCTGATAGATGAGCATGGTAAACAGTATATAGATGCCGTATCATCGTGGTGGGTGAACCTGCACGGACACGGACATCCCTATATAGCAGAGAAAGTAGCAGAACAGATGCAGACTATGGAGCACTGCATGTTTGCAGGGTTTACCCATGAGCCTGCTGTGACCCTTGCAGAGCGGCTGCTGCCATTGCTGCCCGGCGATATGCGCCGCATATTTTACTCTGACAATGGCTCCACTGCTGTGGAAGTAGCCATAAAAATGAGCCTGCAGTACTGGCGCAATACCGGCACTCCCAAAACGCGTATAGTAGCCATAGAGGGTGCATACCATGGCGATACCTTCGGGGCCATGTCTGTAAGCGCACGAAGTATATTTACTGAGGCTTTTGCCGACCTTCTGTTTGATGTAACGTTCATTCCCTTTCCGGGAACAGATAATGTGCAGGAAAGTACTGATGCCCTGAAAGAAGTACTGGCTACAGGAGATGTGGCAGCCTTTATAGCTGAGCCGCTGGTACAGGGCTCGGCAGGAATGAGGATGTATGCACCTGAAGTACTGGAAACATACTTTGCACTATGCAGGGAGTACAATGCCCTGATAATAGATGATGAAGTAATGACGGGATTTGGCAGAACCGGCACCCTCTTTGCCGGGGAGCAGATAACTACCGGACCTGATATAGTATGCCTGTCCAAAGGGCTTACGGGCGGCTCTATGCCTATGGGCATTACGGCTACCACACAGGCAATATTTGATGCGTTTCTGGATGATGACAAAAGCCGGATGCTGTATCATGGTCACTCCTTCACTGCCAATGCCACAACCTGTGCTGCATGCCTGGCCAGCCTGGACCTGCTGCTTACAGAAACGTGTACTGCATCGCGGCAGCTCATTGCAGCAAGCCATAGCAAATTTGCAGAAAGAATAGCCGCTCATAAACATGTGGCTGATGTAAGACAGACAGGTACAATACTGGCTATAGAGCTGAAAGATGATACTGCCAGCTACCACTCAGGGCTGCGCGATAAGGTGTACCGCTTCTTCCTGCAGCGGGGTATCATTATGCGCCCGTTAGGGAATATCATCTATATACTCCCCCCTTACAGTATTACAGAAGGGGAGCTGAATTATCTGTATGAAGCAATATTAGCGCTGGTGGATACAGAGCTGTAACCGGCACTACACATGCTATGGTTTGGTAATTTTTTGTCAATAGGCTATATTGTGACAACTATAGCTTGCGCCAATCCCCCTTGCATGAAAAAAATTCTTTTATTACTTACTGGCCTTGCCGGCATGTTATGTGCCCGTGCGGGAAGAGTGGATACGAACTATGCACATAGGTTGCTGCATGCCGCAAACGACTCCCAGCGCTTAGTGACTTATATAGATGCAATGCGACACTTTGTACGCAGCAACAATGACTCATATCTTCATTACGCAGACCTGGGCCTGACTTACTTTGGCAACAATAACTACAAGCCGGGAGAGGCACGTATTGTAGAGCAGATGAGTATTACCGACCAGAGTTTTGGCCGGACGCTGATGGCAAAAAAGAGAACAGAGCATGCACTAAACATATACAGAGAGCTAAATGACACCCCAGGTATGGCACGGCTTACCGGGGATATGGGCGCCGTACTGGCCAGCAGGGGAGAATATGACGAGGCGCTGAAATACCTGATAGAGTCATTACGACTGGGCGGTGATGAAGACTCTGAAATACTGATAGCTGGCTATATGAATATAGCTGCTATATACATGCAGATGAATGACACCCTGAACGCTACCACATATCTGAATAAAGCTACTGCTGCAGTAAAGGGTGATGTACTCAATGAAAAAATAATAGGGCTGTACAACATGGTAGGGGTACTGCATGCGCTGAAAGGACAACCCGAAAAAGCACTGGAGATATTCCTCAACAATCTGGAGATGAGTGATGACAAGGGCCTGAGAGCCGGTCATGTGGAATGTCTCTCTTATCTGGGTCAGTTTTATCTGGAGGCCGGCGATGTATCCAAGGCAGAGAGCTACCTGAAGCAGGGGCTGGAGCTGGCTACCCGCTACCAGCTCACAGAAATGCGGTCCAATATACTGGAAGCGCTGGCAGCAGGGGTACAGGAGCAGGACCCGAAGGCAGCTATTGCTTACCTTAAGGAGGCATTGCAGATAGCCTCTGAAATGGGCAATAAGAGCTTCATGGTAACGGTATATGTGCAACTGGCAGATGTGTACAAACAGATAAAAGACTATAAAGAAGCACTTGCCATCACTGAGCTGAAACAGAAACTTACCGACAGCCTTTTCCGCAGTAACAAACTGGCGGAGGTATCGGGGCTGATGGCTGAATATGAGCTGGAACGCTCACACTCCCGCATCAAAGACCTGGAACTGAATAACAGCAAGCGTACCGCGCAGCGCAATATGCTGATAGGTATAGTGATAGGTGTGGCTATATTATGCGTAGTACTTGTATTCTTTACCAGGCGCATGGTAGTGCTGAATTCGCGGCTGAAAGCACATGAAGCATCACTGCAGGAGCTGAATGATATGAAGGACAAGTTGTTCTCTATCATTGCACATGATATGCGCGGCCCTGTGGCACGCATACCGGCTTTACTGGACATATTTGAAGATGAAGATACGGGCGAAGATGAGCGGACATTTCTGCTGGAGAACCTGCGTACCCATACACAGGACCTGATAGAGATGCTGGAGAAGCTGCTGCTGTGGGGACAGTCGCTCATGAAAGGCACTATCATCCAGCAGCAACGGGTAGCCGTAAAGCCATCTGTACAGCAGGATATGAACCTGAAAAAGCTGGCACTGGCTGAAAAGAATATCAATGTCATTGACAATACCGCAGATGGACAGGAAGTAATGTGCGACCCTACACACTTTGACTTCATAGTTCGCAACCTGCTTACCAATGCCATCAAATATTCGCACAACGGAGGTACGATAACGGTAGGCTCTGACAGCACAGGCAAACCGGGTTATGTAGTAATATCAGTAAAAGATACCGGAGTGGGTATAGCGCCTGATATGCTGCCGCGCATCTTTAACCCTATACGCAGCACCCCAGGCACTGCCGATGAAAAAGGTACAGGCATAGGGCTGGTACTGTGCCGTGAATTTGCCGAAATGAATGGCGGCGAAATATGGGTAGAAAGTAAGGAGGGCGAGGGTGCTACATTCTCTGTAGCATTCAAAGCTGCCTAAAGCGGCCGACCCGGGTAAAACCATGCATACATCTGTGCTATAAATGAGTCGCCAATTATAAGGGATTTAAGATTGATAGTACCATATAGCGCTACAAGGCAATCTGTATGCATGAGCGCCTGCTGCCAGTTGTAATCTGCCATCCTCACAGGCCCGGCATCCTGTCCGGGCTTCCATACCTCGTTAAAGTAGTACCAGAACTGCGGGCTGTCTGATACTGCCTGCATATAGCCATTGTTAACCCATGTCCAGAGAAAGCTGTCTCCTACAAAAATGATATGCGGGCGCCGGGAAGAAGTATCCCCGGGATAGTCATACTGTGGATAGCATAACTGCTGGTGATGCAATGGTGTAAATACATTGAGCCCACGCGCTATATCATCATCTGTAAACCGTGGTGTATCGGTATAATGCAATGATGTTATGCGCGGAGCTGGTATGGATATGTGACGCACACTGCTCAGATAGACCGAAAGACTATCTGCTGCTTTGAGTGCTCCATATACCGACCAGTGTGTACCTGTATAGGAAAACAATGGCTCTTTATCTGTCTGATGGCGCATAGCTGTAAACCATGCATTCATATTGATATGATGAATGCCCAGTGAGTCGCACAGGTGGGTGTGCTTTGTAAGCGTAGTCACTTCCCGGGCTCTGCGGTTACGTACATTGTCCGGGAATAATTCAGGATAGTAATATGCCTTGGATGCCGCCTCAACAAACACGAATGTTTTCCCCATACGCTCCAGTGTGTCCTGCACCATCCGCAGCATTATAAGTTCCTTCCGCAGCAGGCTATCCTGTATATACTCCAGCCCTGTGTACTCATCTATATAGCCCTGCTCATACAGGCAACCATTCCTCCCTATTACCACACCCCGTGCGTGCACCTTGCGAAACAGGCGCATATCCAGTTCATTGTTCATACGCACCAGCTCCGGCCTGAAACCCATGTTATCATTCAGATACTCATTCTGTGCCGCCTGATAGTTACCATCCCACCATGCCTGTAATGAGAAAGAGGGACGACCAGCCATGCGCACATCGCCAGCCAGTGGGGCTGAGGTATGCAACTGCAACAGCTGCTGTATAGCAGGTAGCAGCAGCACCATCATCAGTGCAGCAAAAAGCCCCATTTTATATCGTTCCTTTCCCATACCTTATCAGAAGCGGAAATAAATAAACGGATTAAACCCACCTGAAGTAATGCGGGCAGCACATAACACCAGCAGCACTACAGATAAACCACACATAACCAGATGCATCTTTCTGGTGTAAGCATCAAAGAATACCTTCTGCTGCCATACACGCCCCACACCTGTGAGTGTAATGAATGAAAAGAATGCAGCGGTAAATATTACCGGCAGAAACTCACCATCCATCATCCAGACATTGTTCCATGAGCGCAGGGAAAACATAGCCTTCATATATTCCACAGATGGCCGCACATATTCTATACGAAACAGCACCCAGCCTACAGACACAATGAGAAAAGTGTACAGCACACTCCACCGGCCTGCCCGCTGCAGCCAGCGCCCCAGAAAGAGACGCTCTGCTACCATAAAACAGCCGTGATAAATACCCCACAGCACAAAAGCCCATGCGGCCCCATGCCACAGACCGGAAGCTACAAACACAATCCACAGATTGAAAAGCGTACGCACCCTGGAGCCTGTACGATTACCCCCCAGGGGTATATACAGATAGTTGCGCATCCAGGCACCCAGCGTTATATGCCACCTGCGCCAAAAGTCGGTAACAGAAACAGCGGTATAAGGATTATTAAAATTTTCCGGCAGGCGAAAACCCATCATCTGTGCCAGGCCCAGCGCCATGTCAGAATAGCCTGAGAAGTCGAAATATATCTGAAAGGTGTAGCTGAGCGCACCTGCCCATGCCGACAGCGTATCCAAGCGGTGATAACCATTGGTAGAGAATATATCATCTGCCACGGCTGCCAGTGCATTGGCAATAAGTACTTTTTTAGCCAGCCCCATGATAAACCGGTACAGCCCCCGCAGGCGCGCATCGTATGTATCCCGCCGGGTATGCTCCGGTATCTGTGTGGCAAAATCATGAAACTGCACAATGGGGCCTGCTATAAGCTTGGGAAAGAAAATGATGTACAGCAGATAATCGCGGAAGCGGCGCAGGGGCTGATGTGTGCCTCTGTATACATCTACCACATAGGTAATCGTCTCAAAAGTATAGAAGGAGATACCTACAGGCAGCGCTACCTGCAGCCACTGTAATGGCTGCATGCCTGCTTTTTCCAACACCGCATTTACATTGCTGACAAAGAAGCCTGCATACTTAAAGTAACAGAGCAGTCCCAGATTTACAGATACGGACAGTAATAACCATGCCCGGCGCCTGGCTGCTACCTGTGTACCGGCCATAGCCCTTACTGCATAAAAGTCTACCAGGGTTGTAGCCAGTATGACAAATAAAAAACGAGGGGCACTCCATGCATAAAACAGCATACTACCCGCTACTATCACCCAGCTCTTATACCTGGGGCCAGCCAGATAATAGAGCAGGAAGAACAACGGCAGGAAATAAAATATGAATGCTATGCTGCTGAATACCATTGCTGCTGCTATCTGCTGCAAGATAGACCAATGCAATGAACACAGCGTAGGCGATGCGTTTTTTGCTTATTTTTGATAGAATATCAAAATCGTCAATATGCATAAAATCATCATTCCTTTATTATCCCTGCTTGTAGTTGTATATGGTAGCTCGTGCAAGAAGAAAGACAATGCACCTGCCAACAGTGCCAGTGTACTATTTGTAAACGGCTGTGCCGGTACCCTGCCTGCAGTGGATGTAAAAGTGGATGATGTAAATGTATCGGGCGCACTTAATATCCCCTTTACCGGCACATCGGGTTACAGATTCATAAAATCGGGTAATGGCGTAAACATAGCATGGTACCTTACCAATGTAGGCACTCCGGTTACAAACAGGTCTCTGGACATAACGAGCAATGCGCACTATACTGCATTTGCCGGCGGGCTGGTAACTGCGCCCTCTTTTGTATTTGTTACTGATGACATGGGCTCCCCTGGCTCTACGAATGCCAAAATACGTTTTGCCAATCTGTCTCCGGACGGCATGAGTGTTACCGCTACTGTGGCAAACACATCTATAGATACGGCTGTTACTGCAATGGAGGTATCAGGGTTTCTGCCCATAACGGCAGGCAACTATGAGCTGAAAGCCGGAGACCCTACCAATATTAATACCGTTGTAACCACAGGCAACAAAACACTGGCAGCAGGCAAGATATATACGCTGATGCTTACCGGCTCCCTGTCGGGCACTGGTACATCGGCCCTGAAGCTGACGCTGATAAGCCACAACTAGGCCTGATAGCCAAACCCGGCTTTCAGCACCTGAAGTACATCGCCTATGGGTAGCCCCATAACATTGTAGTAGTCGCCGTTTATTTTCTCAATGCCGGAAACTCCTATCCATTCCTGTATGGCATAAGCACCTGCCTTGTCGTAGGGCTTATACTGTGCTACATAGTGTGCTATCTGCGGCTCACTGAGCGGCCTGAAGTAAACCTCTGTAGTAACAGAAAACACTTTTTCCTGCTCCTGATGGCGGATACAAACCCCTGTAATAACACGGTGCGCCCTGCCTGACAACCGGCTGAGAATAGATACTGCATCGGCAGCATCTACAGGCTTACCCAGGATATCGCCATCCAGCAGTACAATAGTATCGGCAGCTATCACTATAGCATCCGGCACACGATGGGCAATTGCATCGGCCTTCTTACGGGCCAGATGTGCGGGCACCTGCTCACCGGGCATACCGGGAGGATTGGTTTCGTCCACATCTGCTACAATTACGTCAAACTGAAGCTCTGCCATTTCCATAAGCTGCCGCCGCCGCGGCGACTGTGAAGCCAATACAAGTTTTGTCACGTATTCCTGTTTTTTAACTGAATTTATAAACGATAAGGAGACATATACCCAACAGCATTATCACCTTTAGCGTGGTGCTGGCGGTATGATAATGAGCCGGCCCTGCCTCTCCCCGCCACAAATATACCATCCATGCTACCAGTGGCAATGCCAGCAGCAAAAGTACATACAAGCCAGAGAGCAGATAGCCATACTGCAGCAGCACACCTCCCGAGGCCAGTAATGGCAATAATGCCAATGCGCCCAGCACAGTGGCAAAGCGGGCGGCATACCCCAGCCCACGGCTGATGGGCATGGTAACACAACCATCGGCAGCATCGCCCTCCATATCCTCCATATCCTTTACTATCTCCCGTATCCAGGTAAGCATAAAGGCAAAGAATGTGTACACGCCCAGTATCCATACAGGCAGAGATGATACCTCACCTGCACTATCGTGATGCAGCAGGCGGGCCAGTGCTGCCTGCTGCAGCCGCGGCTCATATATATACAGTGCCAGCACGGTAAGCGCCGTGAGTGCTGCTACAATAATATTGCCACTCATATACCTACGTTTGTAGGTAGTAGAGTAAACCCACAAAAGCCCGGTACAACCCAGCTGCAGTAAGAGCCACTCAGGATGCCCGGCAGGAACTGCTACCAGAGCTGCCAGAGCTATTGCTACTATATTAATTACAGTATGCGCTATAATGGCCGACTTGCGCGGTATCTGCCGGCCCAGTACCACCCGGTCGGGGTGGTTAATCTGGTCAATCTTTACATCAAAGTAGTCATTGATTATATAACCGGCGGCTGCTACGAGTACGGTAGATACAGAAAGCATAAGCAATGCCGGAAAATCCAGTACCAGGGGATAAACAGGAGCCACCAGACACCACCACGCCAGTAACTGCGTAAACAGGATTATCAATAGATTCTGCCATCTTATCAGGCGAAGCCAGGCGGTCATAAACAGTATTAAGAAAGCAGCAATTTACACATAATACCGCCAGCCACAAGTACTGCAAATGCTAAGAAAATCAAAAGTATGCTTACTGTAGCTTTGCCCAGGCCATACGCAGTGATACATAACCGCTGCGCTTATAGCGGATAACAGAAGCGTATGTACTGCGCTGCTCATCAAAGTCACCTCCTTCAATAAAGCTGCTCTTGTACTCCCGCTTCATGGGCTCACCAAAGAGGTACTTCCTGGTAATGTTGTGTGCGCGGTCTATGGTATAGTATACGGCATTGGAGAGGGCAGAAACATACATCGTATCGGTATTGACAACGAATGAATCAGGTATCACATTGCTGCCATCATTATATACAATATAAATATTGCCCGTATTGTTATTATAAACATTGGCCGACAGAAACTGGCGCTCATATACCTGAGGCGGCATATCATTGAACAGTGCGTGCTGCTGCCACCGCTTCCCTATATATGACGGGCTATAGTAGTGCCGGTAACTCTTATAATACTGTGACCGTGGCAGCACTGTACCCCACATCTCATTACCTTCATCATCGAGCTGAGTGACACAAAGATTGCCCAGAAATGTCTCCTGTACATAAGCCCTGTTATGGGTTTCACTGGCTATGTTGCGCTCATAAGACTCTGATACAATGGTAGAAAGTCCCTGACGATTAGTAAAAAAACTGAGCGGAATACCGGCAAACCACGCAGTAGTATCTGTCTTCTTTATCAGGTACTCATTAGCCTTCTTATGAGTCACCCACTTGTACCTGCTATCCATAGTAAGCGGATTGAACGAAAAGAAGATATCAGACAGCAGCGAAGTAGGGCGCATCTCTATACCATAACGATAGAGTGCATCGCTATAGCTGAGCAAGAGCAGATTGAAAGTATTGGCAAATGGGTTGTGGCTGAGGTGAGTATTGTAGGGTATAGCATTTTCAGAAAGATCCACATTATGCATAAATGGCTTCGTACTATCTGCAGGGATATAAAATATCTGCAGGTAGTGATTATATATGGGATTCGCTACAGAAACATTATTTGCATGACTCCCGTTCACCAGCATGTTGGATAAGCCAAGGGTTACACAAACACCCTCGGGCTGCGATTCTGCCCCTACCACAGTCATATAATCATACTGCCCGCGGTCAAACTCCAGGGGGATGTCCTGATACATTTCATGATTCTTATTATAGTAAGCTACATGAATGCGGCTTTCTTTATACTGCATAGCATCCTGTGCATACAATATCTGGTAGCCATCTTTTGCGGGCTGATGCATTACATAAAAACGGCTGGGCCTTGCCATGCTTCGTGAGCGGCCCACCCTGCGCTCCTCTATAAGCTTACCATTAATGCCGCTGAACCGTAGCATGAGCAAAGAGTGCCTGCCGGTATTGGCCTGCTCAAAAAATATAACAGCCTCTCCATTAACCTCAAACAACCCCTTGAAAGTAGTAGTAGGCAAAGCAAAAAGGTCCAGCTCGCGGCACTGCTGCTCCCTGCTCACCAGACGCTTATGTCCTGTATCGAACACCATGACCCTGATGGGTTTACCAATTTCCAGATGAAAAAGCATTGTAAACCCATTGCGCATGCACAATACCTTATTGATACCTACCTCATCCAGGTTAAGTGATGTACTTATTTCATAGTCTTCCCCGGCATATACACCAGTACTGCCCAGAAACAACGATATAACAAAGAATAAAATTATGCGGGTCATAGCTACCGTTTTGCCCCTCTAATTTACGAAACCGGACGGGTGATAAAAAGGGGGATTATATATAAACAAAGAGGAGCAGCTGTTTGCTGCCCCTCCCGGTATGAAATATGCATGATAATTCAGTGCTTATTTGTTCATAGTAGCAAGGAATTCCTCATTGCTCTTTGTACCTCTCATCTGCTGCAGGAGGAAGTGCATAGCCTCGTCTGTATTCATATCAGAGATATGATTGCGCAGCAGCCACATTTTGTTTTGTACATCTTTTTCCAGCAGCAGGTCGTCACGGCGGGTAGATGAAGATGTGATGTCAATAGCAGGGAATATACGCTTGTTGGCCAGTTTACGATCCAGCTGCAGCTCCATGTTACCGGTACCCTTAAATTCTTCAAAGATTACTTCATCCATCTTGGAGCCGGTATCAATAAGCGCCGTAGCAAGGATGGTAAGTGAACCACCATTTTCTATTTTACGGGCAGCGCCAAAGAACTGTTTGGGCTTCTGCATAGCGTTTGCTTCCACACCACCACTAAGCACCTTGCCACTGGCAGGCGCAACGGTGTTGTGTGCACGTGCCAGGCGGGTGATAGAATCCAGCAGGATTACTACATCATGGCCTACTTCCACCAGGCGTTTAGCCTTCTGCAGTGCTATAGTAGATACTTTTACGTGCTTATCGGCCGGCTCATCAAATGTAGATGCTATCACCTCGGCACGCACACTGCGCTGCATATCTGTAACCTCCTCAGGGCGCTCATCTACCAGCACGATCATCAGATAGCACTCAGGATGATTAGCAGCAATAGCATTGGCCACCTCTTTCAGCAACATGGTTTTACCTGTCTTGGGCTGTGCCACTATCAGGCCACGCTGTCCTTTACCTATAGGGGTAAAGAGGTCCATGATACGTGTACCATAGCTGGCCGAAGACGATGTAAGGTTGAGCTTTTCGAACGGAAAGAGTGGTGTAAGATAATCGAACGGTACACGGTCGCGTATCTCATCGGGCAGTTTACCATTTATGGTCTCTACCTTCAGCAGCGCAAAATATTTCTCCCCTTCTTTAGGCGGACGAACCGTGCCTTTTACCGTATCGCCGGTTTTAAGACCAAAGAGTTTTATCTGTGATGGTGATACATAAATATCATCGGGTGAGCTGAGATAGTTATAATCGCTGCTACGCAGGAAGCCATAACCATCAGGCATCATCTCCAGCACACCCTCACTTGCAACTACACCTTCAAACTCCAGGTTAAAGTTGCTCTGCTGCTCGCGGCGGTGTCTGTTGTTATGCTGCTGGTGGTGCGGACGCTCATGGCGTACCGGCTCTGCTTCAGGTGCCTGCTGCGGCGCCTGCACCTCAGGTGTCTCGGTATCAGGCATTATTATGCCAGATTCTTCTGCGGCTGTTTTAGGAGTTTCTTCCTTTTCTGTAGGCTCTGGTGTAGCGGCTGGCTCTGGCGCAGCATTTTTCTGCGGCGCACCACGCTGTGCATCTTCCCTTCTGCGGGGTTTGCGCTTGCGCTCACCATCAGCAGCCGGGTTAGCTGGCGCTTCCGGTGCGGGTGCAGGTGTAGCTTCTGCTACCGGGGCTTCTGCGGATACAGCAGGCTCCTCTTGTGCAGGTGCTGCTTCTTCAGCAGTATCTGCAGCTGCGCGTGGCTTTCTGCCGCGCTTCTTTTTAGGTTCCGATGTTGCTGCCGGAGCTGCTGCTTCGGCCTGGCGATCAAGAATCCGGTATATAAGTGTCTGTTTCTCCAGTGCTGCTGCACCCTGAATTTTCAATGAATCAGCTATATCCATGAGCTCAGGAATGAGCATATCATTTAGCTGCGTAATATCGTAAGGCATGCTAATTTTTTTTCCTGTAATGGTTTGAAAAACGTCGGTAAAATCCTGAAAAGTCTAATCTCAAAAAAAACTTATGATTTAAAAGGAAAATGTCAGCTATGTGCTGAAAAGGAATGAAGAATTAATGTTTCCCTGATGCAACATTACAACTGTTTTTTAAAAAATAAAAAAAATTTGTTCCAATACATCCCCGGCATTAGTTAAAAAGAACTTAACATGAGATATCGTCACAAAAATTTACTTAAAGCATGCCCACCTACTGAAACTGAGGTAATTAACCCTCTGTTATTACAAAACAGAGACCCGATATGTAGTGCAGAAAGCCTTTAAGAATAAGTGTACATGATGAAAACTTAACACAATTTAGGCGGAATAAACATAACTTTGCGTGCTTTTTAGCTGCATGGGTAGTTGTCGTCAATTACCTGTTTTCTGACTAAAATCCAATACATGAGCAATAATGCTGGCGCAGGAACTGAGGGAGAAAATTCTGGAAGGCAACTTTTCAGAGGTGCTGCAACACAGCGGATATGATGAATATCCTGCTGAGGTAGCCCGTTTGCTCCAATCTCTCGATAACGACGAAGCCACAAGCGTATTTCTCTCATTCCCCGAAGACATACAGACAAAAGTTTTCCCTTTTCTGGATTATGTGCAGCAGCACATCATTTCGGAAGAGCTACCCAAAACACAGATATCATCTATACTTAATAATCTGGAATCGAATGACAGGGTTGCCTTCTTCGAAAATCTGGATGGTATAGAGGTTACTGAATTCCTGAATCTGCTGAACGATAAAAACCGGCTGGCTACCTACGACCTGCTGGGATATCCTGAACAGAGTGTAGCCAGGATGATTAACACCCGGTTTACCACAGTGCGGAAAGAGTGGACTCTGGGACAGGCTATAGAACACCTGCGCCGGTTTTATACAGATACGCCTGCGGCCAACGTTGTTTTTGTGGTGGATAATAACGGCCGGCTGGTAGATGACCTGCACATACGTAAGCTGGCGCTGAACGACCCTACTAAAAAGATAGAGGATATCATGGACGGCTACTATGTGAAACTGGATATACAGGATAGCATAGAAGATGCCATACAGAAGTTTAAGGAGTATGACCGCGTAGCTATCCCGGTTACCAACAGTAACAATGTGGTAATGGGAGTGGTGACCATAGACGATGTGATAGATGAAGCTGAAGAAAAGGACACCAAGGACATGCAGCAGTTTGGTGGTGTGGAGTCTCTGGACCTGCCCTACGTAAAGACAGGGTTCTTTACCATGATACAGAAGCGTGCGGTATGGCTTATCATCCTGTTTATAGGTGAGCTGTTTACCGCCACAGCTATGGCGTTCTTTGAGCTGGAGCTGAAAAAAGCCATTGTACTGCAGTTATTCATTCCGCTCATTATATCCAGCGGTGGTAATACCGGCTCACAGGCCGCTACGCTTATCATCCGTGCCATGGCGCTGAAAGAGCTTTCCTATAAGGACTGGTGGTATGTAATGAAGCGTGAGATATTTTCGGGTCTTACACTGGGGCTCATACTGGGCTTTATAGGATTTGTGCGTATAGTAGTATGGCAATATCTGGGCTGGTATAACTATGGCGAAACGTTTAACTGGGTACTGGTAGGCCTTACCGTATCTCTGTCTGTAATAGGTGTAGTGCTATGGGGTACGCTCTCCGGCTCTATGATACCCATGGTGCTGAAACGGTTCAATCTGGACCCTGCCACCTCATCGGCGCCATTTGTGGCTACGCTGGTAGATGTTACCGGACTCATCATCTACTTCTCACTAGCGGCTTTACTGCTGGGCATATAATACACACCAAAAGGGGTTTCACTATATTTGTTTTCTGTGTCCCGGCATATGAATACTACCGACCCGCATCCTGCCACCTCTGCTCCTCCGCTGCCCGTATGGCGGATGTTTGCATTGCTATGGGTGCTGATGTTCCTGCTATACCTTCCGGCGGCAAAGGCAGGATTTGTGTCTGATTTTACCGGATGGCTGGACCAGATACGGAATCACTCCTTCAGTGAGTATATAAACCGGACAAACTTTGGCGTAGTAAGCCTTTATCAGTTTACCCAACTGGTAACATGGATATTCTATAAGCTGTTTGGTGTACATGCATGGCTGTGGCATCTGCTGTTCATAACACTGCATGCTGCTAATGCTACTCTGCTATACAGGGTGGTAGGTACCATGCTGAATGATGCCGGGGTAAAAGCTGGCAAAGCCATTGCCCGCACAGGGGCATTACTCTTCTGCGTCACACCGGCTATTGCCGAGGTGGTAGTATGGGAGCCATCATTCCATTACCTGCAGGGGATGCTGCTGGTGTTACTGATACTGCGCCAGTTGCAGCAGTACTTTCACACCCCGGCAGCGCATTATGCCCGCATAGCTGCAGCCCTCTATTTCCTGTCTCTTTTTTCTCTGGAGATATTTTACCTCACGCCATGGCTGGTATTATCTCTGGCGGGGTTTTATAAGTATGTGCATGCTGAGGGTAAAGTACAATACAGAAAAGCAATACTGCTCTTTTTCATACCCATGCTGCTGCTCTTTGCTGGCCGCATGGTGGGATTCAGGTTGTATTATGGCGACTGGGTGTCGCGCATTGGCAGCAATGCTGCACTACTGGCGCCGGAAACCGGACTGGGCAAACCGATGAAATATCTGTGCCACCTGCTGATACCACTGAGATACCTGCCCGGCGAGTGGCATGCAGGAGCGCTTACCATGGCAGCAATACGGAAAAGCATCTACCAGTTCTGTGATAGTACTACGGGCATAGTGCTGTTTTATGGTGTCAATATGCTCGTTCTGTTGTGGTACCGATTCCGGTACAGGTATGTAATTGGCCATGCCCGGGCAGTATATACCCTGCTTATATGGACACTGCTATGCCTGCTGCTGGTAACACCCCTACCCTTTGGCGACCTGCTGCTGATAATATATGACCGGTACAGCTATTTTGCCGCACCATTCCTGTTTATGCTTACAGCTACACTTATATACAGCATAAAGCGTTCATGGCTGCGTAAAGGATGGATAGTATTCTTACTACTTATAAACCTGCGCTACGCTGTGCAGGCGGCGCGATACTGGGGCAAGGGACAACGCATTACCGATGCACTGCTGCACCACCTGCCCGATAACGGGTGTAAAACAACACTCCTCCTTAACCTGCCAGACTCTATGCACGGCGCAGCTATGATAGGCTCGGCACAGGAAAGTGAATATGCACTGATGCGCCGACTGCTGACACCGGAGCTGCCACTGTGTGGTAAGGTATATGATGTGATGTCTTACAACATGGCATCGCCGGAAGATGGGGCCAATGTAACTGTTGTTAATGACAGCACGGTACACGTAGCGCTGAACCAGTGGGCTACATGGTGGTGGTATGCCGGCTTTGGCGGGCATGATTACGAGACTGCCGACTACCATGTACACATACGCGATGGATATTATAAAGTAATACTAACACATGCTGCCAGTGACTATGCACTGTATTATCAGAAAGGGGATGAATGGAAGCGTGTGGATATGGCGCGGCGCGACACTCAGTTTTAGGCATGATTATTGCACAGATGCATACCGTTAATGGACTTTTCATCGGAAATATCATTTAAGACCTCACGCAGCGGCGGCAAAGGCGGCCAGAATGTGAACAAGGTAGAGACTGCAGTAGAAGCACTGTGGCCGGTGAATGCTACGCGCTTTTTTACCGCCGAAGAGCGCGAGCGGATACTGCATAAACTGGCAGCCCGTATCAATGCCGATGGCTACCTCTCAGTAAAAGCCAGCGATACCCGCTCCCAACTGGAGAATAAAGAAATAGCAGTGCGCAAAATGCATGAGCTAGTGCGCCGCAGCCTGATAGTACCTAAAAAACGTACTGCTACAAAGCCCAGCGCTGCCGCACGGGAAAAACGGCTGGAAAGTAAAAAGCGGGAATCGCAGAAAAAGGAAATGAGACGCAGGCCCGGTATGGAATAGGCGCTACATAAACCACAGCACATACACAAATACTACCGGCGCCGCTACCAGCAGTGAATCGAAACGGTCCATTGCGCCACCATGGCCGGGCATCATATTGCCGCTATCTTTTACATCGGCCATACGCTTCAGTTTAGACTCCAGCAGGTCGCCCAGGGTACCAAATACTGCCACCAGTGTGGCTATAGCAATCCAGTCCACTACCCTGTACTGATGGGATAACCGGCCATATGTGATGGCTGCCAGTATAGTAAGGATACCACCACCGGCAGTACCTTCCCATGTTTTCTTGGGCGATATAGGAGAAAAAGGAGTTTTACCTATAAAAGAACCCACTATGTAGGCCATAGTATCATTGACCCATATAAGCGCTACCAGCGACATAGGCAGCAGCGCATCGTGCCGGTGCATATAGCCCAGAAATATCATAGGCAGGGTAATGTAAAACAAACCTCCTATAGCCTGCCACAAGGCCAGCAGGGATGTACGCTTAAAGAGTGTTACCGCCATCAGCAGGCCAGGTACGGCCAGAGGCAATAACCTGAATATGCCCCAAAGTACCGTCTCAGGAGTACCGCCACTCTGCCATGAAAATGTAATGAGCAGCAGCAGGGAAATAAAGTAAAACTTATAGGGCAGCCATGCAGGCCAATGTGCCGTCTTATCTATCTTCTGCATGAGGCGAAAATAGTCGTGCAGGCACAGGACATTAATTACGGCTATAAGTGTAAGGAAAGCCCACTCATTGTCCCAAAGCAGACCAGTGAGCATAATAGCGCCAAATACAATGGCGCTACCCGTACGCTTATAAAAAGTGGGCATGTTCAGCGCCATAGCAGTAGCATTTGAATCTGAGTGAAAGAATGTTGTAAGCCGGTTATGTGTCAGAATTTATTCTTCCACATCATGCTTTCTACCGGTTTTATATTACGCACATTATACTTTGCACCTTCTTTATTGTTGTACTTATTGATCACTTCACCTTCTACCGGGAAGTATATAAGCTGGCCTATAGGCATGCCTGCATATATGCGTACCGGCTGCACACAGGATATTTCCAGTGTCCAGGTATTGCAGAAGCCTACATCTCCCTTACCGGCAGTAGCATGGATGTCTATCCCTAATCTACCTGTAGATGACTTCCCTTCCAAAAATGGTACATGTGCATGTGTTTCTGTGTACTCCAGGGTTACCCCCAGGTACAGTACATTGGGCTGCAGTACATAGCCTTCTTCGGGAATTTCGAAATGAGTAATCTGGTTGTGTTTACGCGCGTCCAGCAGCGTATCGTTATACATAGCAAGGTATTTGCCCAGATGGACATCATAGGAGTTAGACCCCAGATCAGCCCTGTCGAATGGCTCTATGACAATTGTGCCCTTCTGAATTTCTTCCAGTATCCTTGAGTCTGAGAGTATCATGTCGCAAATATATAATATTCCGTATCGTGCCAACCGGGGTCTGGCAACTTTTTTACCCCTGAACAGGGGTGATAAATATAAAAATGATATTTTTGCTGCCCTTTTTAATACACATTTTCAATACATAACATGGAATACAGAGAAATTGTAGCGGTAACTGGTCTCAGTGGATTATACCAACTGCTCACCACCAAGAGTGATGGCGCCATAGTAAGAAGTGTGGCCGACAAGACGACCAAATTCATCTCGGCGCGCCAGCACAACGTGACCCCGCTGGAGAGTATAGAAGTGTACACTATGGGCGATAATGTGCGCCTGCAGGTGGTATTTCAGAAAATGCTGGAGCAGGAAACTGCCTTCCCGCCATCAGCTGTTAAGGTTAATGACAATGCAGCTATTAAAGGCTATTTCAAGAGTGTTTTCCCTGAGTTTGACGAGGAGCGTGTGTATGTGAGCGACATGAAGAAAATGCTGAAATGGTTTGAGATTCTTAAGAATAATGACCTGCTGAACTTTGAGGAACCAACTGCTGAAGGTGACGAAGCTCCTGTAGCAGAAGAGGTAACAGAAGCCGCTGCAGAAGAAACTACCGAGGCAAAACCTGCTAAAAAGGCTGCCAAAAAGAAAAAAGCCGAACCTGCAGAGGGTGACGCAGACAGCACAGGAGAAGACAAACCTGCTAAAAAGACAGCAAAAAAGAAGAAGACAGAGGAATAGTATAAACATAGGCATCTGTGACTTTTCTTTTAATGGAATACTTTTATATCTTTAATGCCACCACTCCGAAAAAGTAATTGCTGATGAAGAGACTACTACTTCTGTTGCTTGCCTGCCTCACAATGGCGCTGGGAATGACCAGTTGCCGCATGCGGTATCCGCAGGGTACGTCGTATAAGATATACAAAGACAACCCCAGCAAAACAAAGCGACACTATGGAGCCCGCCGCAATTATAAAAACAGGAGAGAGGTATGGGGCCGTAAACATTACGGGCCCAGGCCATACCGCCACAGAGGCAGATACAAATATTGATGATACTACAAAACCGGAGCCGAAATGCTCCGGTTTTTCTTTTTCACTGCCCGCTAACAGAATTTAAACGGCAACACTTTTTTTATTGAATGATTTCCCTACCTTTGCCGTCCTCCAAAGCGGGTGTGGTGAAATTGGTAGACACGCTAGACTTAGGATCTAGTGCTTTGCGGCATGGGGGTTCGAGTCCCTCCACCCGCACCTCAAAGCAAAAAAAACGGGAGTTGTATACGGCTTGTATACACTCCCGTTTTACTTTTCAAGCATTATCTAAAGCATACCTCAACCGGAAAACTCCCGGTCGGGCAATGAATACCGCGTCAATTCTGATATATACTATCCATAATTGCCGTAGCTATGAAGGGCTTGTAATGAGAGTCTTCGTAATAATTGTATTTGCTGGCAGTAAATTTATTACGACCTGAAAAATCATACACATGTGCGGCACCAAACAACTGCTGCAGATAGGCCAGATCCTCTTTATGCATTCTTCGCTGACAGTACAAGGGGCTTATCACCACTTTATATGCAGTATTATTTTCCTTCAGTATATCGTGAATATTCTGAAATAGTCTTTTCTGCTTCTCAAAAATGTGTTGTGGTTCCCAGGTCTCGGCCGTGTCCCGGTCATAAAAGAAGTGACTTCTGGCACTATAGAAAGAATCTCTGTTGCGCGCAATATCTTCATCTACCAGCGGAAAAGTAACCTCATTCCATTTTGCTTCATAATGAGTAGGTAGAATGTTGAGTGTATTATCAAAAGGGCGTACCTGAACCGTACCAGTAAGCAGCAAACGAAAATATTGCTTCAGAAAACCGGGGTCCATATAATCAGAAAAGCACTTTATCTGGAATATAAACGCACTCTGGCCGGTAATGGCAGGATGTTTTCTGGCGGTAAATTCATTGTCTTCTACCATGTCAAGTCCATCATCTGCGCTGAGGATAAGTAAGGCATTTTTCACAGGCACCTTCATCCTTTTCAACAACTGAAATTTTCGCTCTATTCCATAAAGACTTTCGCCATATGCATCAAAATGAAAAATACGGTCTGAATGTATATGCCGCTGCCACTCAGCTACATGGTAATACATGGAGCGGGAGCTGCCAAATATGTACGAGTCATAATGATACTGAGGATAATTCATCAGAAACATCTCGGTAGATGCGTAATCCTTGTTTACGGATACATACTGTACGCCATCTACAGGAAAGAAGCGTTCTTTTTTTCTCAATACCTGAAAAGGATCATTGATAAAATAGACAGCAACGATGATAAGCAACGGGAGAGATGCGACAAAAATCTTTACATATAACTTACGCATAGTCCGGTATCAGTCTCATGAATTAATAAAATTCCACACCGATATATTGTGTAAAACTATAAAAATATAGCATCCTGTTATATTGAAAACACAAATTGCGTTATGCCGGCACTAATTCACTGAACATAAATATACCATCAGCCGTTTCGCGCAACGAATATTAATGGCAATTTTAAAACTTTACCTATGACCCTGAGATTAATAAAATCGGGCGTAACTTTCCGCTAACATTACATAAGCACCGGTATATGTTAACAGACATAGCGTAGTAGTAGAGTAGAAAAATGACAGATAATCTTGTACTCAGACTGACCGTATCGCTTGCCATAGGCCTGCTGGTCGGGATGGAACGGGGATGGAAAGACAGAAACCGACCCGATGGCAGCCGTACTGCGGGCATACGTACTTATGGTATTTCGGCCCTGACCGGTGGTGTTTTTGCGGCCCTGGGTCAGGCACTGGACTTTCCGGCAATGGTAGCTTTCGGTTTTCTGGGTTATGCGGGCATATTCGGCTGGTTTCAGATGCGGGAATCCATTCAGGACAAAACCTACAGTGTCACAGGTACGGTAGCCGGGATGTGTGTATTTGCCCTGGGCAGCCTGGCGGTATCCGGCGACTACCGCATAGCCGGTGGGGGCGGCGTAGCACTGGCATCTATCCTGGCCAGCAGGGAGTTGCTGCATGGCCTGCTGAAACGCCTTACCTGGGAAGAGCTGCGCTCTGCACTCATACTGATGGTAATGACTACCATCGTACTGCCATTACTACCCGATAAAACAATAGATCCCTGGCATGGATTTAACCCCTGGGAGATATGGCTGTTTACCGTTATTACTGCTACTATCTCCTACATTGGTTATATAGCTACACGCATAGCCGGTCCTGCCAGAGGGCTGCTGGTAAGTGGTCTGGTGGGGGCCGTAGTATCATCTACTGCCGTTACTGTAGCATTTGCCAACATTGCCAGAACCAGTAAAGACAGGCTGGCTCTGGCCGGTGCCGCATCGGGCGCAGCCATGGTATCCATACTGAGAGTAATGAGCATAGTATTAATACTGCAGCCTGCCGTACTGAAGGTGATAGCGGGCCCGGCACTGGCGGCCGCTGCAGTATTTGGCATATATGGCTACCAGCTCACATCGCACAGCGGCAGCAATCCTGAGCCGGCCGGCATACATAAAAACCCCTTCCGGTTACTGCCTTTACTTGCTTTTGCCGCAGGCTTCGGAGTTATGTCTATTATCAGTGCTATTGTAATACCTAAGTTCGGGGCATCCAGTGTTATTGTTACTTCCGGCCTTTCGGGTGCGTTTGATGTAGATGTGGCAGTGCTGAGCGCACTACGCCTCACCGGTGTGTCGTTAGATATTACCATGGTAGGGAAAGCAGTTCTTGCCGGGCTCTTTGCCAATGCACTGGGACGACTTTCACTGGCTATTGTGGCTGGCCCCAAAGCCTACTGGGGGCATCTGATAATAGCTACCATTGCCGCACTGGCGGCAGGTACAGCTATGTATCTGCTCATAGTATAGCATTGCCACACACCGGCTACAGGCTACATAGCGCCACTGCTACACCATAGCACAAAGCACCATACTGTAACACTGTATAGTATATACTGACCAGAAGCATATACGCTATTGTTTTTTTTAGTGTATTTTTATCGCAAAATAGAACACATGGAATTTCCGGCCACACTTCGCTACACCAAAGATCACGAGTGGATAAGCCTTGAAGGCAACACCGCCACCGTAGGTATTACAGACTTTGCCCAGAAAGAGCTGGGTGATATCGTATTTGTTGACATTACATCTGTGGGTAAACCACTTGCTGCCAATGAAATATTTGGCACGGTAGAAGCTGTAAAAACAGTGTCAGACCTGTATCTGCCGGTAAGCGGTACCATCACCGAAGTAAACGGTGGTCTGGAAGGCGCGCCTGAAAATGTAAACAAGGATGCATATGGCGAAGGCTGGATGATAAAAATGACTGTAGATAACCCTGCAGACGTAGCTGCTCTGCTGGACGCTGCAGCATACGAAAAGCTGGTAGGCTAAGCATGAAAAAGCTTTTTTCAGCACAATCTCCTTATAAAAAAACTGCAAGGTCCATCGCAATAGCATGGACCTTGCTCATTTTTATTGGCTGTCTTATGCCTGCCCGGGAGATACCGCATGTAGATGTGCCACTTATAGATAAGTGGACCCATTTTGTCATGTTCGGCATGTTTTCTTTTCTATGGTTGCTGGCTGTAAACGGTGCATCATCTGTAAAAGTGCAGCTCATTGTATTACTTACAGCACTCTTTACCGGCTGCCTGATAGAGTATATGCAGGGTACATTCACCTCTCTGGGGCGCAGCATGGAATTAATGGATGCTGTAGCTGATGCTATAGGCGGGTTGCTGGGCGTAGTACTGTACCGGATGGGTGCAGCTTTCAGCCGCAGATGATATTATTTAATGATTATCTGCTCTATTACCTGCTCTCCAAAGTATTCATTAATCCGCTCAATAAGTGCTTCCCGGCCATACTGCAACTCCTGTTTCAGTGGCGCCACATCGGTGTAGATAATCAGTGTCTTCTCCCGCAGGTCTACAGAGCGCGTATATTTAGCAATAGCCCTTCCGGTAATAGCTTCCCACTCATTGCTCATACGCAGTGCTATCATCTTTGGCTTCCAGTGCGAGCGCTCAAAAAGATGGTCCAGTGCCTCTCCTATACTATAACTTCCCATAGCTATTTCTTTATACGTACTAGTTTACAGTACATGTTAGGTACAGGAACAAAAAGATTAGGGTCTTTGCCCAGCATCATGAGCTTGTCGGTACTGATAATCTGTTGATGCTCCTCAGGGAATCCTCCGGAAATGACCTTGTAGCCATACGGTGCAAATAACTGAGTCATTTCCCGTAGCAGGTCACTGCTGTCAAAAACTGCCGCAGCCACTTTTATATCGTAGGATAATTCCTTTACCGTAGAGCCATCCATCAGGTCTATATCGCGGTACAGCTGTCCTCCGGCTTTCTGTATGTAAGCTTTCCATACCGGAGATGTAGTGTAAACCTGAACCAGGCGGGAAGAGAAATCTATATAAGGAAGCATATTGATAGAGAAGCGGGAAAAGTTGAGCATCTTGCGCTGCATTGCAGCATCCAGCATACTTTTAAGATGCACTACCTCTTCTGTAAACTTTGCCCTTGATATTTCAGACTCCCTGCCTACCTCTGCCGCCGATGGCTGATATACAGCCTGATAACGCAAACCCTCATCAGGAACATAAGACCGGAATATACTGAGTGTCTTCTGCACTCCGGCTACGGTATAATGTACGGTAACGCTTGTACGGGTAGTATCTACTTTCATCTGCGCCCGGGAAGTGACGCTGACAATAAACATACATAATAACAAAGGCAACCATCTCATGTGGCAAATATCGCCCATTCCTGTGGGAAAACCACTACACAGCAGATATAGCTTTATATACTGTAGCTATCATTATACCGGGCATGCTACAGCGGCGGCATGTCCGGTATTTGCTGCCGCTCTGACCATTCCATACCATGAGGCAACTCCATTGCCGATACTTCTATATGGATAACCCTGCGTGCCTTCTGCGACCGGCTTCTGTCTGAAGCATGGTATATCAGTGGCTTCATGAGCATTACTCCCCCACGCGGCACACATACGGTTACCACATCATCGGCTACAATCTGCATTTCAGTAGTGCGTACTACGCCATTCCTGTGCGAGGCTGGCAGTACTCTCAGGGCTCCGTTGGTTTCATCGGTGTCATCAAGGTGAATGCGGATAGTGGATACAGCATCCATATATACTGCAGGCGGACAAACTGAATATTGCCCTTCCTTACGTGTCCAGCCATGAAACCCGGCTATCTCTTTACGCTCTCTGACAGATATAGTCATATCCTGATGCCATGGTACGGCCCAGTCTGAGCCGGGTGGCTTATCGAAATACACAGCCCTGACAACAAACTGCGCCTGCCCTATCTCCCGCTCTATGAGCCGCAGCAGTCCCGGGTTAAACAGGAGTGGACCTATCTGTGGCACTTCGTTCAGAAACTGCCTTACGGCAAACAGGGCACCAGAGCGCAGGTAATTAGGCCCGCTTTCCTGCATTCCTTCCACTACCCTGCCTATAGCCTCCAGTTCCTGCCCGTTGTATATACCAGCAGCAACCATATATCCCTTATCTGTAAGCATATCTGTCATAGTATAAAAAGAGCGGCCCGGGATGCCCCTGCCGCTCTGTAAAAAATATCTGTGATATGCACAGCAATTATTTAGATGTCAATCTTCGCATACTTTGCGTGCGTTTCTATGAATGCACGACGCGGTGGCACCTCATCGCCCATAAGCATAGAGAATATCTCATCGGCATAGGTCATGCTTTCAATGGTTACCTGCTTCAGCGTGCGCGTATCAGGATTCATTGTAGTATCCCATAGCTGCTCTGCGTTCATCTCACCCAGACCTTTGTATCGCTGTATGTTTACCGAATCTTCTTTACCACCAGCCAGCTGGTCTATTGCGGCTTTGCGGTCATCCTCATTCCATGCATACATCTGCTCTTTTCCTTTTTTCACCAGATAGAGCGGTGGCTGCGCCAGATATACATATCCCTGCAGTACCAGCTCCTTCATATAGCGGTAGAAGAAGGTAAGGATAAGCGTAGCAATGTGGGAACCATCCACATCGGCATCGGTCATGATAATAATCTTATGATAGCGGAGTTTTGTCAGGTTCAGCGCCTTGGGGTCGTCGGGGGTACCCACACTTACACCCAGTGCAGTGAACATGTTTTTTATTTCCTCATTCTCATAGATTTTATATTCCTGCGCTTTTTCTACGTTCAGTATCTTACCTCTCAGCGGCAGTATGGCCTGGTAGCTACGGTCGCGGCCCTGCTTGGCAGTACCACCGGCCGAGTCACCTTCCACCAGGTATAGCTCACATTTTTCAGGGTCGCGCTCAGAGCAGTCGGCCAGTTTGCCCGGCATACCGCCACCTGACAGTACACTTTTACGCTGTACCATTTCACGGGCTTTACGGGCAGCGGCACGGGCCTGTGCTGCCAGTATTACCTTATCAATGATCATCCTGGCCTCCTTAGGATGCTCTTCCAGATATATATCCAGCACGCGGCTCACACATACATCCACTACACCCATTACCTCATTATTGCCCAGCTTGGTCTTGGTCTGGCCTTCAAACTGAGGTTCAGGCACCTTTACAGATATAATGGCACTGAGTCCTTCGCGGAAGTCATCACCTGTAATCTCTACCTTGGCTTTCTCAAACAGTTTGTTCCTGTCGCCATAAGCCTTGAATACACGGGTTATGGCACGACGGAAACCCGCCACATGCGTACCGCCCTCTATGGTATTAATGTTGTTTACGTAAGAGAATATGTGCTCATTATAAGAAGTATTATAGCTAAGCGCCACATCTACCGATACGTTAGAGTCTTTATCATGGCTTTCTACAAAGATGGGCTCAGACAGCAGCGGGTCGCGCTTGCCGGTACGGTCCAGCATCTGCACAAACTCTATGATACCGCCCTCGCTGTAAAAAGTTTCAGACAGCGGATTGCCATCTTCACCGCTCTCACGACGGTCTACGAGTATTATGCGTATTCCCTTGTTAAGATAGGAAAGCTCTCTGATACGGCCAGCCAGTATCTCTCTGTTGTAAGTCGTTTCTTTGAATATGGAGTCATCGGGCCAGAAATGCTGGAGCGTACCACGCTGTGTGGTAGTTCCGGTTTCCTTTACCGCATACTGTGGTATACCCATGCGGTATTCCTGCTCAAATACCTTACCCTCACGGAATACGGTAGTGTGCATCAATGCGCTCAGTGCATTCACACAACTCACACCCACACCATGCAAACCACCTGATACCTTATAGCTATCCTTATCAAACTTACCACCGGCATGCAGCACGGTCATTACCACCTCCAGTGCAGAGCGCCCCTCTTTAGGGTGCATGCCTGTAGGGATACCACGACCATCATCCAGTACACTTATGGAGTTATCTTCGTGTATGGTCACTGTAATGTTTTTACAGTGCCCGGCCAGAGCTTCGTCAATAGAGTTATCTACTACTTCATACACAAGGTGGTGCAGGCCTTTTACACCTATATCGCCTATATACATGGCAGGGCGCTTACGCACCGCTTCCAGACCTTCCAATACCTGAATACTCCCGGCATCATACTCGGCCGGGACCCGAACTACTTCGTTTTCTGCTTCCATTATAATAATGTAACTATTAATATCTGCCACCTGATAAATAAGCAGACGGCACGGTTTTTATGTGCATGAAACCATAAGGATATCAACTAATATCCTGTATTACAAAGATAGTTTTAATATAGGTACTGAGCAACAATATATAAGGTACTAAAGAGGGTGAAATGCGCCTGTGTGAATAAGTTGTGCATGGCGCACAGAGGGCCGGGCCCGCGGGTATTTTCAGTTGACCACAGCGATAAAATCCCCCTTTCTGCCCGGCTCTCATATACAGGAAATGGATACGTTTTCCCGCAAATAATGTAGGTTTGTAGCTAATAGTTATCATGTTAAAGCGTTTCTTTATATCCCTGTTTCTGACGGGGATCATATTTTCCTGTTTTGCGCAGAGCGGAGGGGATGCCCCACAGCCCAGAATATTGCTGCTCCTGGACCGCTCCAGCAGTATGACCTACCTGTGGGATGGCAATAAGCCGAAAACCAAAGTAGCCGACGAGCTTATTCTACGCATCATGGACAGTGTGTACCGGGTAAACCCCAATGTGGAGTTCTCCCTGCGTGTATTTGGGCACCAGTCTACAGTACAGGAAAATGACTGCCGCGACACACGCAATGAGGTTCCTTTTGCCAGAGATAACAGACTACAGATGGAGTACCGCCTCTCTGACATAAGGCCACTGGGAGTAACATCAATAGCCTATGCACTGGAGCAGGCCGCAGATAATGACCTGGTAGACGTAAGCAGGAATGCCTACAGCATCATCCTCATTACCGATGGGGGCGAAAGCTGCGGCGGCGATATATGTGCTGTAATGCAGAAACTATCGCAAAGCAAAGTGTTTTTCCGCCCTTACATTGTAAATCTGGAAAGCTCAGCAACCGTAAAGGCATCTTATACCTGTATGGGCGACTACCTGGAAGTAACAAAAAGCGCCGACCTGCCGGTAGCAGTAAGCAAAATAGTACAGGCTTTCAGGCCTGTGATTAATGTGAGCAAAACTGAATATACACAGGTAAAAGAAGTAGCCGCAAAAACACCTACCGTAATGGGGGTGAAAATACCGGATGTAAGGGTCATAGACACAGTAAAAACAGTATCAGTACATACCCCTGTAGTTATCAGCAGCCTGCCGGTAGCCACCTATATGGCAAAAGAGCCAGCCTCAACGCCCATTCTGGTGCGCCCCAGAAACCCCTACCCCTGGCAGCCGGTATTCAGAGAGGAGGAGCAGGTACCCGAACCCCGTGAAAAACTGGCTGTAAGTATGCTGGCCCCCGGCAGCATAATAGCCATAAAGCTCCCTCCACCCAGCCTGCCCCGGCCTACCCCCACACGGGCGGTAATACCCGCACCGGTGATTATAGAAGAACGTCCGGTACCTGAAGCCATATCAAAACTACAACCACGTAACGACCTGAAGCCATATAACGTGACTTATGCTGCACTGCCGCAGCCTGCACGTACCAGAGAGCTCTCATACACCCCGGTGATACAGGCAGAGCTTCCGGCACCTGAAAAAATAACCAGGCTCATACCGGCACCACCTAGGCGTATCATTGCCATACAGGTACTGGACAATGGCCTTTCCATGAGAAGCCGTAACAGAATACCGTCCCTGCCGCCATTAAAGTTTGACCCGGTACCACCGCCAAAACCCGTAGCAAAAACACCTCCGGCCAAAACCACTACGCCCGACCCTGAGGCCGATAAGCTGGCAGAATATACAGTAGAGACTGAAGATGCTGACGAGACCACAGTAGAAGTATATTTCACTAACGGCAATGGCAAGTACTTTGCGGTAACACCACAGGTATATCTGCTGGACCCTAAAACAGATAAGCTCATCAAGCGCTTTTACCGTACGGTAGATGCCGATGGCAACCCCGACCCACGTAAAGACATACTGCCGGGCGAGTACAAAATGGCCCTTTCTGAAACACGCAGCCTCATAGTAAAGGATGTGGTGATAGAAAAGGATAAGAAGAACAAGATAGTAGTGGTAGTGAAAAAAGCCAGCCTCAGCTTTGAATATTCCGGTAACCACAAGCGCCCTGTAAAAGAGTTTGAAGCGGTAGTAATAGAGCGCAACAAGATAGAAGGGGGTGCAGTAGTGCGCCAGAACTGTACCGAAAGACTGGAATATGAACCAGGCAATTACCATGTGGAAATCAATACCTTCCCTATGGACCGCCGAAACATAGACCTCGACTTCTCAGAAAAGGTAATCACCATCCTGCAGCCTGGCTTTGCTAAGTTTACGGGCGAGGCTGGCATGACCAGTGTAACCCTTTACCAGCGTCTGGGCAATAAATACCTTTCCTTCTTTACCCTGAAGCTGGCTGACCCTGTGGCACAGAACCTGCAGATACAGCCGGGCGAATATCAGGCACACTACCATAAAGGACCGGGTGGAAACTTCGGCTCAGAAAAAGTGGTGTCCTTTATCATCAAATCAAACGAGCAGACAGAGGTAATACTCAACTAATATATGTCACAGCTATCCGTATCGGTTGTAGCCACTTCATCGCCTGCATACCGTGAAGTATTTGACCTGCGCGAGGCTATACTACGCCGCCCGCTGGGCCTTTCATTACATAATGAAGACCTGTCTCAGGACCATACTGATGTAATACTGGCCGGCAGCATTAACGGCAGCGTTGCCTGCTGCCTGATACTGCACGAGGTAAACCCCGATACCCTGAAACTGCGCCAGATGGCCGTAAGTGATACATGGCAGGGTAAAGGGCTGGGGCGTGAGCTGGTAGCTGCCGCAGAAGCATGGGCTGCAGAGCATGGCTATACCACTATGGTACTTCATGCGCGTAAGCATGCTACCGGCTTTTATGAAACACTGGGATACACCGCTATGGGTCAGGAGTTTACCGAGGTAGGCATCCCCCACCTGTATATGCAGAAAGCATTATAAAAAATAATTCCCGGAGTGTTACTCCGGGAATGTGAGAATATGTGTGTGATGAAAGTGCTGTTAGTATAGCCTGTATCTTACGCCTATCGTCTGCGGGAAGTGCATCAACTGATAGTTGGACATAGGTGCAGCCCAGTTATCGGCTATCGTATTTACATTCACATAGCGCAGTGCCACCTCGGCAGTTACACCAAAGCGGGGTACTATGTAATAGATAAAGCCAGCCTGGAGACCCAGCGTATAACCCATACCGGAATTATAGTGAACGCCTTTTACATAAGTAGTACTGGAGTCAGTACCGGTATTGTAACGGTCATACTGGCGCGAGCCGTCATTGATAGTATTTACCAGACCGGCATGCACACCAAAGTACAGATTGGCCCTGTTGAACGTAGTGAACTGTGAGTAGAAAGGTATCACATAGTTCATCTGCGCAGCAGTGGTAATAGCATGGTCAGCTATGAGAAACTTCACATCATAGGGCTTCAGCGGCCTGCCATAACGGTCGTCCAGCTTCCACTGTCCGAAACTTTCCCAACGGCGGTTTCCTACATCCAGCGATAGCATCCAGTGCCAGTTGAAATAATAGCTGGCACGCAGCGAATAGTCCTTCACTACGCTGGTACTGTTGCCGCTATATACTGCAGGCGGTCCCGACGGCCGGGTTATTGTACTATAGCCGCCATTTGCGCCTATCTCCCAGCGATATACCGGGGGCAGATTCTGCGCAGAGACACCAGCCGCAAACGCCATACAGGCAGCTGCTGTGAGTAAGAATGACTTCATACTTTGAGCTACGGTTTTTAAAATAAGTATCAAATCTAAGCAAATTTTCCTCTGACAAAGAATGAACGGGCGTGAAAATAAGAAAATACCCCGTAATAGTATAATATATGAGCAGCCTGCAGGTATATACGTACATAGTTGTCGCCCATACAGGACACATAAAATAAGTTTTACTATTACAAATGCGTTTCCTACCTTTGCGCCCGACAAGTCATTGTGTATCTCTCTTAAATACACTTTTACCCTGCTGTACTGTCTCCACATATCGCCCCTTGCATTCCGTGCCTGAACCGGCATCACTTTTCCTTTTTCCGGATAGTATTTTCTGAACTGCACATGCACGCCCACGGCGTAGCTGTTGTTCAGTAGCCGTAGCCATTCCGCACGGGCAAGGGTATATCCTTATGGCAAGGATGAATTTCTGTTGTAAAATCAATTGAACAATATGATTAATACCCTTTCTTATGGCAAACAATGCCACAGAAGAACTGATAGACCTGTATGGACTCAGAACAGCACGACAACGACGCCGCGCCCTGATGCAGGACAGGGAGCAGGAGCTGATAGCCCTGCATAATGAGCGCAGGAGTATATGGGCTGCAAAAGGCGCACTACCTATGATACCATTGGAGGAGCCTTACCAGCGTGGCTGGATACGCACCTTTGAGGTAAAAGATGAGGTGCAGCGGTCAGAGCAGCATGAGTTTTATGCCCGGCTGCTGGAAAAAATAAATACCGTGATGTACGACCGGGACGGGCGCTTTATAAAAAAGGTGAAATACCGTCACAACCGTAAATGGGTAGCTGAGCCTGTGCCACAATATCTGAAAACATTCAGGCATTGGGAATGGGTACACCGCAGCTGTCCGCTTACGGAAAAGGAACGGGAACTATTCACTACCGTGCTCCATTATGAGCTATGCGGCAGGAAATATGTACCCTCTATCCTTTATGAATTTGCAGAGCCATGGCGCTACGTACTGCGCATAAGGCCCCATATGATAACAGAAGTACAGATGCTGGATGCAGACCTGGAAAGCCGGGAGCAGAAACTGGAGCAGCATCTTACACAAAATAAGCTGGAGCCGGTAATGCAAAGACTAACGGAAGGATACGGCAAATGGAAATTCCGGATAAGGCAACCGGAATACGACCCAACAAAAAATGTACCCCTGCATGCACTCATAGCATGCAATGAAGATTATTAAAAACAAAAAACTACAAATGAGTACCATAAAACTGAAAGAACTGAGTAAAGCCGGATATACCGACGACCGGGCCAGGAGCCTGGCACTGGAGGTAATAAGCCGGCACTACAAGCATCATACAAAAGATGCAATACTTACCCTGCTGCAGCACATAAAGGAAACACCGCAGCAATACATAGACGACCCTGTAAACGGGAAGATAGCACGCGCCTTCTATACGGTAGAAAAAGAAACCGGCTATACAGTGCATGAGCTTACAGATACACCTGCGCCACTGGCAGTGTACGGAGGCAAAGGCATAGAGGCTACTGCCCGCCGGCAGATGGATACTGCCATGCACCTGCCCGTAGCCGTGCAGGGGGCACTCATGCCCGATGCACATGCCGGCTATGGCCTGCCGGTAGGTGGTGTCCTGGCTACCCGCAATGCGGTCATACCCTACGCTGTAGGCGTGGATATAGGCTGCCGTATGGCGCTCACTATTACCGATGAGACAGAGAGTTTTTTTCACAGGCACAGCTATATGATGAAAACCATACTGCGGGAGCATACCCATTTCGGTACCGATACCCTGCCCCCTTTCAGGCATGAGCATGAGATACTGGACGATGACCGTTTTCGCAGTACAGAGCTGCTGCGCAGGCTGCATGGCAAGGCGGTACGCCAGCTGGGCAGCTCCGGCAGCGGCAATCATTTTGTGGACTTCGGTGTCATTAGCCTGGCAGAAGACAACTATCTGGGCCTGCCTCCCCGGCAGTATGTAGCCATACTCTCACACTCCGGCAGCAGGGGGCTAGGCGCAGGCATTGCAGAGCATTACACACGTATAGCTACTGATGTGTGCCGCCTGCCACGCGAGGTGCGCCAGCTGGCATGGCTGGATATGGATACCCAGGAGGGGCAGGAATACTGGCTGGGTATGCAGCTGGCCGGCGACTACGCCACAGCATGCCACAACCGCATACACCACAGCCTGCTGAAGGCCACGGGCCTCAGAGCGGTAGCGCAGGTATCTAACCATCACAACTTTGCCTGGCAGGAACCCCTGCCCGATGGCACTACAGGCATTGTACACCGCAAGGGGGCCACGCCTGCCGCTGCAGGGCAGCCGGGTATCATACCCGGCAGTATGAGCACACCCGCCTGGCTGGTAACGGGTACCGGTGAGCCGCGTGCACTGTCATCGGCAGCTCATGGCGCCGGGCGTGCCATGAGCCGCAGCCGGGCCAGAGATCACTTCACCGTATCAGAGATGAAAAAACATCTGTCCGGTGCAGGCGTTACCCTCCTGGGTGGAAGCATAGAAGAGCATCCCGCAGCCTATAAGGATATAGAACGGGTAATGCAGGCACAGACCACACTGGTGCGTACAGAAGGCGTATTCCATCCGCGCATTGTGCGTATGAACAAAGAATAGGCCGGAGTGGCAGAAAGCGGGTGATTTGCATAAGGCAGCCCGCTTTCTTTTTCCCTCTCGCGATACATTCATAACTTCACCGTCAGCAAAAAATCAGTAAGAGCAATGAAATACTTACCAATACCGTCAAAACTGTACGAACAGAACCGGCAGCGCTTCATCAAAAAAATGAAGCCCAACTCCGTAGCTATTTTTCCGGCCAGCCCTACCTTCTCCAAAGGTGGTGACGGCACATACGGATATAAGCCGGATGCAGATGTAGTATGGCTCTCTGGCATAGTACAGGAAAAGACCATAGTAGTGCTGTACCCCGACAATCCCGACAAGAATATGCGGGAGGTGCTGGTACTGCTGCGCCCCAATGAACTGCTGGAAAAATGGATGGGCCACAAGCTGCGCAAAGACGAGGCTACCACCATATCTGGCATAAAAAACATACAGTATCTGGATGGCCTGGATGCCATGCTGCAGGTAATGATGAACAGTGCCGACTATGTGTATGTAAATACCAACGAACACAACCGGCTGGATACAGAATTACCCCGCACCGACCTGCTTTTTGTACAGGATCTGAGGAAGAAGTATCCTGCACACAACTATGAGCGTGCCGCTCGCATCATGAGGGAGCTGCGCGCCATCAAGACCAAAGAAGAGATAGATGTAGTAAAGCAGGCCATAGCCATCACCGCCAAAACATTTGACCGTGTACTGAAGTTTGTACAGCCGGGCGTAATGGAGCATGAGATAGAGGCAGAGATAACACATGAGTTTCTGCGCAACCGTGCTACCGGTCATGCGTATGGCTGTATCATAGCATCGGGCGACAGAGCACGTACCCTGCACTATGAGGAGAACAACCAGGAGTGTAAGGATGGCGAGCTGCTGCTTATGGACTTTGGCGCTGAGTATGGCAACTATAATGCCGACCTCTCCCGCACCATACCCGTAAACGGTAAATACACCAAACGACAGAAGGAAGTATACGATGCCTGCCTAGCCGTACATAACCATGGCAAGAGCATACTGAAACCCGGCATCCTCTTCCCCGACTATGTGAAGAGCATCAATGCCGAGATGGAAAAGCAACTGCTGAAGATAGGCCTGCTCACCAAAGCCGACATCAAAAATCAGGACCCTGACAATCCTGCCTTCCGCAAGTACTTCTATCATGGCGTATCGCACCACCTGGGGCTGGTAGTACATGATGTAGGCTCCTATACCGATGCCGTGAAAGAGGGCATGCTCTTTACCATAGAGCCCGGTATATACATAGAAGAAGAGCAGATGGGCATACGTATTGAAAACAACATCTGGATTACCAAAAACGGCAATACAGACCTCTTCAAAGGCATACCTATCACTACCGAAGAGATAGAAGCCGTGATGAAAAAGAAGTAAAGCAGCAAAAAATGATAACTGATAAAGCATCCCTGTTGGGGTGCTTTATTTATTTTAGCAGTAAACCTATTTCTATGCGCGACAGAAAACTTCAGGTGTTTGTATCCTCTACCTATACCGATCTTAAAGAAGAACGGCAGGCCGCCGTAGAAGCCATCCTGTCTGCTGGTCATATACCGGCTGGTATGGAGCTATTCTCCGCAGGCGATGAAAGCCAGATGACCGTCATCAAAAGATGGATAGACGAGTCGGATGTATATATGCTTATCCTTGGAGGCCGTTATGGCAGCACAGACCCTGAAACAGGCAAGAGCTATACACAACTGGAATATGAATACGCAGTAGCACAAAACAAACCACTATTTGCTGTGGTAATAAGTGACGCAACTCTTGATGTGCGCATAAGAGATGCCGGGCTTGCAGGACAGGAGAAAAACATCCTTGCATTGAATAGCTTTCGCGATAACGTACTTACAAAACTGGTTAAGTTCTGGGACGACGCTAAAGACATCAAATTGGCCATATACGATACGCTATCTGAGTTCGCATTCAGGAAAGATTTGACAGGATGGGTGAAAGGCGATCAGGCTGTTAACTCTACACAACTGGCTGAAGAAATTGCCAGACTGAGTAAAGAAAATGCAGAGCTAAGGGAGAAGCTAAATAGCAAAATCGACACTGCATTATATAATGGCCTTTCTTACGATGAACTTGAAGATTTACTAAGAAGCCAAAGCTGCATATATGACAATAATGCATTAAACCTTTTTGATTACCTACTGTCAAACGGAGAGAAACTCACCCGCTCCTATTCATACAATTCTAAAGATGAAGAAGCAGTATTAAAAAAACTACATTTTTATAAAGTTCTTGAAAGAGTAATTTCTAATGGTTTTCGTGATTTTAGATTTAGCAACGATGGGTATAATTTCTACATTAAAACTCTTATCAAGCACAAAGGAGAATAATGTTTCCTCTCACTCCTCAAAATAAAACTCCCCCGGCCCCAGCCCTGTCGCAAAGGTGGTCACCTGGCTGCCATCGGGGCGGTACACAGATACACTACCCTTCTGCACAAAGCCTTTCGGGTCGCCTACGTATATGTTGCCCGTAGCAGGTTCTGTACCCAGCGCCCAGAAGTACTGATATTTTGCAGCAGCTATTAATGGTACAGCAGGCAGTGATGCCTCATGTATGCCCATGCGGTATATGCCATTATCGGCATTGCTGCCATCATACTTTACCTGTATGTAGTAGAGTGTATCGCGGCTGGCATTGAATACCGGCTTTATAGGGTCGGCAGTGGCGGGAAAGGTATAGCTGCGCAGCACATTGCCGGTAGATGGGTCTATACGCGTAAGGGCCGCCGTGCGCCCCCGGGTTACATTCCCACTCATCACCCACAGCATCTGCTCCCTGTCCATCAGTACAGAGTGGGGTGCATTGCCCGCTATGTTTATAGCCTGCTGCTGTGCGCCCGTAAGCGCATCCAGCTTATACACCTTGCTGCACAGGGTATCCCACGGGCATAGAATAATGCTGCCCTGTGTGGCACACATGCGCTCCACATTCTCATACGGCATAGTTATGGTCTGTATCACCTGCAGCGTGCGCGGGTTTATCACATACACATCGTGGCTGAAGAGGGTAGATACATAAGCCCTGTCTGCAGCTACCTGCTGCATATAGCGGGGCTTGGGTATGCTTATAGTGCCTGCCAGTGTCTTATCGGCAGCATTCAGTACTATTATCTTATCAGAGTTATTGATGCAGAGATACAGGCTGTCGCCCATGCGGGTCATGCTCTGAAACACATCGCCCAGCGGCTGATGATTTACCGCAGCATACACATCGCCATAGGCGCTGTCTGTAGCCGGGTTGTAGTTATAAAGCGTGGCATTACCGTTACTAAGGCTACCCTCACATACTACATACACATTGCCGCGTGCAGTAGTTGCCACCACCGGCCCAGGCCGGTCCTTTACGCATGCCTGCAGCAGGCACACCAGCGCTGCTATCAGTATTTTACGAACCTGCCCATGCATCGGCTGCCGTTATCATCAGTTATACACAGGCTGTATACGCCTGCAGGAAGATGAGCAATGTCTGCCGCACCGGTATCACCGGCTGCATCAAAGCGGCTCACCACCACACCCGTGGCAGCTATAATACTTACATGCTGTTGTATGGTATGTGCAGGCAGGGAAAAGGAGATTCTGTCACTGGCAGGATTAGGGAAGATGCGCACAGCACTCATGCCCACATCCGGCACTCCCGTAGTATGAATATTGATAGCGCCTACGGCATCCAGGTCAAAGCCGCCCGTAGGGAAGTTGGTAGGATACGGGTCGTTGATTACACGCCCCTCATGGTCCTTTGATGCATGACCCGATACCGAGCCTATCACATCTACCAGACGCACATGGGTTATGTTATTCACATCCAGCCCCGCCACATCCTTCAGCTCTTCCAGGTCAAACGGTGTACCATATCCGGCTATGTATTTACCCGCCAGATTATTGATAAGTGAGGCATCGGTATATACACCGGAGCCTGGTATCTGCGTAGTAGTGGGTACATTGCAGGTAGCAGGGAAGCGGAAGTAGTTTACCCCGTCTGAGCTTACCTCGGCAAATGCCAGCTCCAGAAAGGCCATAGCATCATTGGAGGGATTTTTAAAGCCGTTTTCAAACACAGCAAAGTCAGGCCCCGGCCCGTTATAGATAGTACCGGGAAAGGTAAGCACAATCACGCCGCTATCCCCCAGCGACAGCAGAGAGCCATCGGGCACACCTACCACTACCGACTCATCGCCCTGTGTGGTAACTCCGGCACCGGGGTTGGCTATGTCTATATAACCACGGTATACGGTACAGGCATTGGCCCATGCCACAAATGAGCTGCTGGCTGCAGGTATGGCAGTACTACCCGGCAGCCCCGCCTGAGGTGCAAACTGGCCCCAGGCAGTATTGCCCACGGCAAGTGCCATCAGTAGCAGTAATTTCTTCATGTGCTTAGTTTTAAAATAAAGTGGCCGGAGGTAAAGTTACAACCTCCGGCCATCAGTAATTATTGCTTTATAAATCTTGTCGTTGCTTTACGGCCATCGCCCGTTATCATCAGCTGATACATACCCGGTGCCATACCTGCGGTATTTATCTCTGTATGCTGCGTAGCACTGCGCACGGTTGTCACCACACGGCCGGCCATGTCTGTCACCACCATATCGGCAGCGCCGGCATCTGGCAGTACTACATGCAGTACCGATGTAGCAGGTACCGGATATAACTTCACCTGCATTACCGCTACATTGCTCACAGCAGTAGTAGGTGTTGTGGTATCAAACGTCTCGTAAGTAGTAAAGTCGTCCATACAGAAGTAGGCTGGTGTATTCATACCAAACGAGCCATTATCACTGCTGGACAGTGAGAACACCAGACTGTCTACCTTGCCCAGTGGCTCCAGGTTAAACCACTCCCATGTACGCACTATATAGTTATCGTTAGAGTCTGGGTGGAGAAAGTTAGCCAGGTAAAAACCCACGCTGTCATCTTTCAGCACACCGTTGTAGTAACCTCTGGCTATTATCTTGTACCAGTCGCCGTTATGAAACTTACGGGCAAACATGTCACCGTCTCTCATGCTGTTATAAGCATAGGTATTATTAGTGATGCGGAAACCCTTTACCGGATGCCCCATAGCTGCGCCGGTAAGCTTTACCATTGTCTGGCTGCCATATGCCACCACATACTTTTCTGAGCCACCAAAGCCTATGGCAGTCTTTGCCGAATACTGATTCATGTAGCCGCTGGTTACACTATCGGTCATATTGGAGTAGGCAACCCCTTCCGACCATAAGCCCCCCCACGATGTATCATAAACACAGGGGAAATGGGCCATACCATTGTCAAAACCCACATCGGTACCGGAGGCCGTGTAGTTAGTGTAGAAAGTGTCGGCATGTGCCAGTGTAAGGGCCTCAAAAGTGGCCACGGTCTGAGCCCTGAGGGCGGTGCAGCCCAGTACAAGGGCCGAAAGCAGGAGCGTAAATGTGCGCATATAGAAACTGGTTTTAAAAAAACGTTCTTTTATGCAGCCAAAGGGGAAAATTCAGAATGTAGATAAAAACAGAAGTACTGCCTTTGTCTCACCTGTGCTTTTGGTCCCGAAAGCAGCGATAAGTAACCTCACAACTGTGAGGCGCTCAGGCAGGTCTTCTGACTTACTCCCCTTTTTGCGGCCTTCCCGCCGCCGGTATCATCCGGTTTTATGGCAGTGGCAATATTCGCAGGTTGCAAAAAGGCTTTTGCGGAGCATACAGCATCGGGAAATGTCCGGGATTCTCACCTGGTTCCCTTTTAATTCCACCCATGACGGGTAGAAACCTGTGCGGCGCAAAAGTAGTACAATTGTTTTTATCAACAAAAAAAGCAGGGTAATGGCACAGGCTACCATATACATGGCAGTTCCCAGGTCCATATATCAATGGGCATCTTTAACAGATACGGTACAGCAGTTTACTGCTTTATGAAACGCACTGTATGTCTGGCACCTTCATGGTCTGCAAAGACCAATAAGTAAACACCGGGAAGCAGATCCGCTATCTGAAACACTTCATTATCCGCCTTCGCTGTGTGAGCGCTCATACGCCTTCCACATATGTCTGTAACATACAGGGTAAGGCCTGCCGCGTTTTCTATAACAAGCTGGTCATGGGCAGGATTAGGATACACCCGTATAGGTATAAATGCAGCCGGGCCCGTCTGTGGCACAGCTGCAGCACAATCTACTATGCGTATGATTCTGGAAACCGTAGCCGTGCTACAGACACCGGCAACAGCATAGTAAATGGTATCCATGCCTTCCGACAAGCCGGAAACCATCCCGGCCACTACTGAGCTGTGCATATTACTACTACCCCATGTACCTCCGGCTACTGTGCTGGCAAGCAGGATGGTATCTCCTATACAAACGCTATCCGGCCCCGACAGTGTTCCCGCATCAGGCATCACATCTATCGTAACAACGTATGTTGCAGTAGCAGTCCCACACATATTGATTACTGTATACGCTATGGTATCAATGCCCACACTCACACCCGTCACTACACCTGCCAGTACTGTTGCAGTGGCATTGGTAACAGTCCACAGTCCAGCCGGAACAGAAGGCGACAACGTAATAGTTGCACCTACACATACTGCAGAAGGCCCTGAAAGAGTGCCTGCCGAAGGCAGCGGATTTACAGTAATGGTACGGTATGCACTTGCACTGCCACAGCTGCTGCTTACTGTATAGATGACAGTATCTACCCCTGCAGCTATGCCGGTTACTATACCTGTACTACTCACTGTTGCATACGAGCCGGCTGTGCTCCACACACCTCCCGGAACAGGGTCAGAAAATACAGTACTGCTACCTACACATACCGATGCCGCACCAGAAATAACACCTGCCGAAGGCGCTACAATAGACACGGACACCTCTTTTGTAGCTGTACTCGTGCCACATGTATTAGTCAGGGTATATATCACTGTGTCTATGCCTATGGTAAGTCCGGTAACAACGCCACCACCTGACACTATTGCAACAGGATTGACCACTGACCACGTTCCCCCTGCTACACTTGCCGTCAGCGTCACAGAGGTACCGATACATATTACCGAAGCTCCGGTAACTGTGGCCACAGGAGGCACATCGTTTACAGTAACAACAATAGTAGCAAATGCACCGGCACAGCTATTGCTGTAGCTGATTATTACTGTGCCCGCAGCTACGCCTGTCACTATGCCGTCCATAACCGTTGCATTAGTATTACTGGCCGACCATGTACCCCCGGTCAGGTTCCCGGTCAGTATAGTTGTGTCGCCCACACATACACTGCTGCTGCCGGTGAGCGTACCTGCATAGGATGCGGGATATACAGAAAATGTAACCATTGCAGTGTCCACGCCACAAGGGCTGGTCACGGTATAAAAGATGGTATCCAGCCCGGGACTTATCCCGGTTACCAGCCCTGCACTGCTCACGGTAGCAATGGCAGGATTAGTGCTGATCCATACACCACCGGCAGTTGTATCAGTTAGTGTTGCGCTGCCTCCCACACATAAATCATGGGCACCGGTAATAGCACCTATAGCATTGCTTTCATAGGCACCTATATCTACGAATAGCCCCTTGATACGGGCGGTACCCGTTATATCAGATAGCTCCCCCGGCACTACATAGGCATTTAGCCCAGCATTGCGGGCCGGGCTACAGGCTGTTAACTGAAGTCCGTCATCGGCAGTACGCCATATTCCATCCGGCCCGGTAACAGCAGATGGGTCCCGGAACAGCGGATCGGTAGTACTGAAAAGATTGTTAGTAAATGTATAGCTGCCAATGACCGCCAGTGCAGTATCGGCATGGGCTCCTGTACCCACGCTGCTGTTAAACAGATTGTTGGCAAATGTGCCGGATACCGGTACCGACACTACATGTATGGCGCCTCCGGTACCACCGGCCAGAGCATTGTTGGCATAAAAAGTATTATTGAAAATGTAGTGAACACCGCGGGTTATAAGAATAGCGCCGCCACCCAGACCACCGGCATCTGTATTGTTTACAAACAGATTGTTGATCATTGTATCCTCACCACCACCATTATCAATATTGATAGCGCCGCCACCACTTGCGGTAGACTGGTTTCCTGTAAATACATTATCATAGGCCGTAAAGTGCATCAGATAAATATAACGGAGCGCAATAGCCCCACCTGTCTTTGCCATATTATTGCTGAACAGGCTATTGGTAACCGTCAGCTTCTTCAGTGTCTGGTAAATAGCGCCTCCGTCATTATTACTCCTGTTATTCTGAAAACGGCAGGAAGATATACTTACAGGCACAGTAAGAGATGCATTGCATATGGCGCCTCCATAGCCAAAACCATAACCTGCATCATAACCATAGCCACCCAATGCACGATTGGCATCGAATGTACAGTTACTGATAACAGGGGTAGATGCTGAATCATATATGGCACCACCGTAGCCATAGCCATTAAAGCCACCGATTGACGGAACACCCATATGCCCAATGGCTGTATCTGACGTAAAAGTACAGTTGGTAATCACCGGTGCCGCCCCCATATTACATATGGCACCACCATATGCATAACCATTTCCTGCCGAGGTAGACATATAGCCCCTGCTCACAACAGAATTGGCAGTAAACTTACAGTTGCTGATAATGGCTGCGCCACCCCGGTTGTAAATTACTCCTCCATATGCCGGACCAGGACCCGCCAGAGATGCCCCCATGCCATATGCCACATTGTTTTCAAAAACACAGTTTGTGATAGTGGGAGAGCAGAGACGATTGTGTATCACCCCCCCATATGCCCTGGCTGTTGTAGAATGTCCCCGTGCCTGATTGGAAATAAAAATGCAACTGTCGATAAGCGGATCAGAGCCTGCAGAATTATAAATAACACCACCGTAAACATCTCCCTGACCATATACCTGATTTGAGGTAAACGTGCACCCTATAATGTTCGGGGAAGATGATAGATTGTATATGGCGCCTCCAAAACCCTGCATGCTGTAAAGCTTTGTGTCATTTAGCACAAAACTGCAATGAATGATTCGTGGCGTGGATGATGAAACGTACATACCGGCGCCGGCACCAAGGGCAGAGTTGGATATGAAACTGCAATCTGCCACCAGTGGATTGGAATTTGCCATGTAGACGCCTCCCCCCATGCGTGCATTGTAGTTTGTAACAAATTTACAGTTGCGCAGAGCAAGTTTTGAAGACCCCGCAGAAGACAGATAAATACCACTACCAGCACGGGAATCAGTGGCCACCCCATTATATGTTTTAGCTACAGATGAGCCTACAGCATTGCCGTGCCGGATAGTAATGCCATCTATAATGACACTGTCAGAAGTAGCTGCCAGGCCTGCGATAACAACTACATGGTAGCTGAATAATCCGGTAGCTATATTGCCTTCCAGATAGGTAGAATGAAAAGCATCACGGTCATTTACGTTTACCTCCACCCCGGCAAACCCACCATAAACCTTCAGTGAACGCCCGATGCCATCGCCCCTGTAGAAGCTGAAAGCAGTATCCCGCAGGTCGGCAGGAAGTGTGGCTATACCCTCTATGGGAGTGTAAGTACCCTGTGCTATCCATATGGAAACCTCTGGAGCAGTACTGGCAGCCGCAGCGGTAACGGCCCGTGTTACATTCCTGAATGCTGTTCCCCAGCTGGTACCGGCAAATGCATCATTGCCATGAGCAGAGTCAACATAATAGGTTACCTGAGCGGTAGTATGGAAGCTGACACTCAGAAGCATTACTACAAAAGACAGGAAGAGCTGCTTAGTGGTAAAATTGGTGGGCATAACGTAGTCATTAAAGCGTATATAAATGAAAGTAGTGCAAATAAACATAAAGTTTTCAGTTGATTAATAACCTGTCAGCAGAATGACAGAAATTAACCGGACACGCACTGCCATCTTTAATCCCCCTCCATTGTGTCACACTCTTGTACGTTCAGGGCAGTGAGCAGCACACTTATACAGAAAACGTACTAATGGTGCATCTGACTAAGCAATGTTATACCTATCCAACCATAAATTGCATTATTCGTATAATATCTGCCCGATAAAAAACATGCGAATACAGGCTTACCAGCCGCAATTACTGGTTGGCTTTTCCGCGCTGCCTGGTCGTGTTTTTATGAGCTTACCGGTACCTGAGTAATGTGTACCGGTACTAAAACCATCATCAGCATAGAATGACTTTACAATAGCAGAGGTAGCTTTTTCCCTTATAGTATTGTCAGGTACCACTGGTGATAATTGGTGAGCTGCGTACTGTGCGTTATTTATATCGTCAACTTTAATACTGCTTTCTGTATGTCCATCTGTATTTGAGTGAAGACTTTCTATTCTCATATTACTATTCTTTGTTTACAGTATTACTTAATATCTCGGCATCTGCGGATGCTTTATATATATCAGATTATACGCAGCCAATCCCTTCATACGTTTTATCAGCGCCCCATTACTTGCGTTGTGAATAAATAAATCTTCAATAGCCACAGTACCATTACCAGATATCATGTAACGGTTCCCACATTCGTCAAAAGTGTGATGCAGATTTTTATTTCCCGTTACATAATCAAGACGGGCCAGTACTGAAATACTGCCGTCGGCAGGCGCTATTCTTACATAATTGCAGGGAGTGGACAGTGTATCTATAGCATATATACTGCCATCATTCTTATTAAACTGTAAGTTGTTGAGCCGCACATCAGTATAGGTGCGCACTGTAGACACAACTCCTGAGGCAGGGTCTGCCTTCATCAGTGAAGCACCGCATATGTAGTAAATAAAGCCTGTATTTTCATCAATAGTAAGCGATGTACTGTCAAGGCGGCAATCAGCCCTGAAAATTTCTCTGTCTATACATCTGTCATTATTTATTTGCAACTCAAATAAAACACTGTTTGAAGTATAATAGACTTTTCCCGCTGCAGCATTGCATAGCACAGAGGTAAAGGGCACAAAAAAGCCGTCATAACTTTCCAGCCAACCTGAATACTGTATATATTTTGTTTCCTTTGCTCCGAAATCATGTCTGATGAGATATACACTTTCCCCAATGCTCCCTAATACATAGTAGCTGTTATTAATAATATTATAAGTTCCATTGCCTGAGTTGCGGGGAAGATTGCTAACAAATGGTCCGATTGTATTCCCGTTGCTGGAATCAAGGCAGTATATAAGTCTGTAGTACATATTCTTCCCAATATCAACTATATATGAGCCGTTGCATATATCCTGTACCGGTTCATTTTTCCCCTTTCCCTGTTTGTGGCAGGAGCACATAAATAATGAGATAACAATAAAGAGGGATAGGACGTATTTCATAGTTGCTTTTTTTAAAGATACGATAGTCTTCACAATCCTTGTAGAAGCTCTGTGTGTCCTTATGGTCCGGTATGAGAAAACAAATGGTTGAAGATAACTTTTGTCATTTCAGGTTCAGCAACTTTCCCTCGCTACACGTTCAACAGAGTATTTCTATCTTCTACACAGCACCCCTACCTTTGCATTAATACTACAGCATGGAAAACATCAGCATTACTAACAACAAGCGGGCATATCAGTATGAAGCATCACTGCCCGATGGCACTACAGCCACACTTACCTACCGCTGGCTAAAGGGAGATATGCTGCTGATGCAAACCACAATACCACCGGCAGCAAGAGATACCGGACTGTCCGATGCACTCATCACACATGTACTGAATCATGCCCGCACACACAACCTCAGGATACGTGTCTACTGCCCGCTGGTTACAGCGTTTATGAAGGAAAATGACACCTACAAAGATATACTTGCGTAGTACGCTATCTCACGCTGCATCCCAATGCTTATCAGTCACCTGTGCTCATCTCACAAACGGGTTACCAAACTCCAGGTCATGTACAAAAGCCGTGTCAGACATAGTGAGCAGGAAGGCGACAATCTTCTTTTTCTCATCGGCATTAAGCCTGGCACCTCCCCTGTGTACCAATCCCATCTTTGTATCTATAGTAGGTGAGTACTGCACACTGTCACTGTAAAAATCAACAACCTGCTCCAGCGTGCTATATCGGCCATCGTGCATATAGGGTGCAGTAAAAGCCAGATTGCGAATGGAAGGTATCCTGAACTTTCCATTGTCATGCTCATTCCCTGATACTGCGCCCCGTCCCGCATCCCTGAACCCTCCCGCGGTTGCCACTTTGTCCAGCCCATTGTTGCTGTATGCAAATGTTGTTCCCAATGGGTCCGAGTCGGAGGTATGGCAATGCAGGCAGTTACCTTTGGTCATATCATTCACCAGCAGAAACCCCTCCGCCTCATCACGGGTAAATGTATCCAGCCCCTCCAGCACACGGTCATACTTTGAGCGATATGATATCAATGTTCTTTCAAACTGTGCTATCGCATCTGCTATAAGCGTACTGTCTATAGGGCGGGAGCCATACACAGTGCGAAACATCTGCCGGTATGTTTTATTCCCGGCTATCCGTGCTGCTACATCAGTCCACATCATCCCCATTTCCCCGGCATCCCTTACCGGGTGAAACACCTGCTCTGTGATATTTGCCGCACGGCCATCCCAGAAAAACGCCGGTTGCCACATCATGTTAAACAATGGTGGTGTATTGCGCCGCTGCACATGTGCATCTATACCCCTGCTCACAGCCAGCGGCGCATCACTGAACGCTGCCCACTGTTTATGACAGGAAGCACACGCTATGCTACTATCCCTGCTCAGTATGGTGTCGTAGAAAAGCATCCTGCCCAGCGCTACACCTCCCCTGGTGGTACCTTCCGCCTCGCCGGGCAGTGCGGGAAAGAATGTAAGAACGGGAAACCTGTATGGTCTCTTTGCTCCGTGCCTTCCAAAGCCATACAGCAATGATACTGCCAGAAGCAGTGCTACAACTCCATACTTATACATGATACTACCGCCTTATCATAACGGGGTAAGTGCCTGAATACAGATTCGTCCGCACCTTGAGGTAATACAGCCCGGGTGGCTGATCGCTCAGGTCTATATAATACTTCGTAGGTATGTTCCTGTATTCCTTTACTACTTTCCCTGCCATGTTGATGACCCCCAGATACTCTGTGATGTGAAACTGCTTTACAGCGGGTGCTTCAATATTCACTATCCCTGCAGACAGGTTGGGGTATACCCTTATTTCCGTGTTATGAAACGGGTCTTTGGCCACCGTATGTGCATAGGTTATATGGGCCATGAAGTTGTCTATCATCCAGCCCTCTTTCATGCTGTCTACCGTATCCGTCATGATAGTAAAGCGCAGCAGCATAGTATCAATATCTGATACACTTGACAGCCCGAAGCATAGCCATATATCCCGCCATGTGGTATCGGTACCGGTAAATGCACAGAAGCCTGTATCAATGGTGTCCACATTCGCCGTCTGAAACCCGTACAGGTTGTATACAAACGGATTGGCAAAAATATTCTCCCACGTATTGCCGCTGTCTATTGAATATTCAACAACACCCCAGTCATGGGCATGGTCCATATCCAGCTTTTGCGCCCACCGTATAGCCAGTACCCCCCATGAAGCCCACAATGATGGCTTGAAACCAATAGTAAAAACTGAGGTATCGCCGATAGGATAGGTATTGAGCGTATCTGTAACAATAACATTGGGGCTTGTAGCTGCGCTGTTGAATATAGTTTTCTGCGGCGGCCCTATCTGCCAGGTATTCACATGGGCCGTATCTGCAGTGTCTATATAAACCGGAATAGTATAAGCTGTCACCGGGCCTTCAAAGTATTGTGTCCACGTCTGCGAGCGGGCTGTCAGGGTGCAGGCACACACCAATAAAATCAGGAGTACATTTTTCATCATAAAAAGTGTGGTTTCAGGTTAAATGATTGTAATTCAGAACAATCAGCAAAAATCAGGCCAGAAATTTTAACAATATGACAGCACAATGCCTGGCTTTTGCCAGGCATTGCAGCAGATATGATACGGTAAAAACTCCCGATTATTTCACTATTCTCAGTTTAGCAAAGTTGAGCATGATTTTCTTTACCCCATGTGTGCCAAAGTCTATACTGGCTATACGGTTCTGTGTGCCGCCTTCCAGTGTCATCACTTTACCAAAGCCAAACTTCTGATGCTCTACCTGCATCCCTATCTCTATACCGGAGATATCATCGGGTGCAAAATCGGCAGAGGGTGTATGTGCAGCAGGTGCCGGTGCCGAGAGTTTATCGGCCAGCTTCTTCAATGATGGCATCTTATCAAACTTGCCCGGCTCATTGGCAAACATGCTGCCACCGCGCACATTGCCCCCTATAGGGCCGCGTGCCGCTACTCCTGTATATGATGCATCCAGGTAGGCCGCTGGTATCTCCTGTATAAAACGGCTGGGCTCGTTCTGTACCAGACTACCAAAACGATAGCGACTGTTGGCATACGTAATCCACAGTCTTTCCTTGGCCCGCGTTACGGCTACATAAAACAGGCGCCGCTCCTCTTCCAGGTCATTCCTGTCATACATACTCATAGCGCTGGGAAACAGGTTTTCCTCCAGCCCTACAGAAAATACGCAGGGAAATTCCAGCCCCTTCGCAGCATGTATCGTCATCAGGCGCACGGCATTGGCATCCTCTGCATTCTCCTGGTCGGCATCGGTAAGCAGGGTTATCTGTTGCAGATAGCTACCCAGGCTTTTTTCCAGCAGCTCTCCTTCCTCATCGGGTGTTTCTGTAAATTCCTTTATGGAGTTCAGCAGCTCCTGCACGTTCTCATAGCGGGCTACACCTTCCACACTCTTGTCGTTATAAAGGTCTGCCACCAGCCCTGTCTGTTTGCCTACGGCAAATGCCACATCATATGCATTCTGCTTCTGCAGCATGGTACGAAAGCTGTTTATCATCAGTACAAATGCATCTGTAGCGCCACTGCGCAGTCCGTCTATTTCGGGGTTGGCTATCACCTCCCAGAAGGTGGTATTCAGCTCATTGGCCCGTATGGTAATGCGGTCTATGGTTGTCTTGCCTATACCCCTTGTAGGATAGTTGATGATACGTTTAATATTCTCCTCATCCTGTGGGTTTACCACTATCCGCAGATAGGCCAGATAGTCCTTTATCTCTTTACGCTGGTAGAACGATGTACCCCCCACCAGCTTGTAAGGAATATTCAGCCTGCGCAGGCTTTCTTCAAATGAGCGGCTCTGTGCATTGGTACGGTACAGTACGGCAAAGTCACCATTGGCATAATGGTTGCGCATCATCTGCTCCTTGATGGCATCTGCCACAAAGCGGCCCTCATCATTATCGGTAGCTGTGCGCGCCAGTATTATTTTATCCCCATCCTTATTACCGGTCCACAGCTTCTTGGGTATCTGGTTTTTATTGTTCCCTATTACGGTATTGGCCACTTCCAGTATGGTGCGGGTACTACGGTAGTTCTGTTCCAGCTTTATCACTGTGGCATCGTCATAGTCTGTCTGAAACTGGAGTATGTTCTGCACCGTAGCGCCGCGGAAGGAGTAGATACTCTGCGCATCATCACCCACCACACATATATTCTCATGTCGCGCCCCCAGCATCTTAATGATTTCATACTGCGCCACATTCGTATCCTGATACTCATCTATGAGTACATACTGAAACCGCCCCTGATACTTTGCCAGCGCCTCGGGGAAGTGGGTAAGCAGCACATACATATTGAACAGCAGATCATCAAAGTCCATTGCCCCGTTGCGGAAACAGCGCTTTGCATACGCCTCATAGATATCGCCCATGCGCGGGCGGTTGCTGCGGGAGTCTTCCTGCTGTATATGTGTATCCTGCTTGTAAGCGCCATAGCCCACCAGTGCATTCTTGGCGGCAGATATACGGTTGTATATATACGATGCCTTGTAGTGCTTATCGTCCAGGTTCATGTCTTTTACAATTCCCTTTATAACGCTCTTGGCATCATCGGTATCATATATGGTAAAGTTGTTGGGGTAACCCAGCTTGTCGGCATCTGCACGCAGCAGGCGGGCAAATACTGAGTGAAACGTACCTATGTAAAGATTTCTTGCTTCTGTATTTCCCAGCGCTTTCTCCACACGCTCTTTCATTTCGGCCGCTGCCTTATTGGTAAATGTAAGCGCCAGTATATTGAACGCATCTATACCACTGTTGATAAGGTGGGCTATGCGTGATGTAAGTACTTTTGTCTTTCCGCTGCCCGCACCTGCTACTATCATCAGCGGGCCATTGATATGCAATACAGCAGCCATCTGCTGTTCATTCAATCCCTCTAAATATTTCTGCATGGGGACAAATGTACGGAGCCGCTCACGAACAAAAAGAAGATGGGGAAAAGTTTATATATACAGTACCTGCACATGGTACCTGTAGCGGCTATTGTATGGTTATCTTCCGCACAGCGGCAATGCTGCCGTCACTTCCCCTAAGCCGCAGCACATACATACCCTGAGGCATACCGGCAGTGGCTATAACCGTTGATGCGGCCCCTGCCATCTGTTCTTTTACCAGTCTGCCCGTCATGTCATACAGCTGCACCCCTGCTATACCGGCTGCATGCGCCACATGTAGTACCCCCTGCACCGGATTAGGATATACATTTATCTGCTCCTGCCCACCCATAGCATTTACTGCGGTAGTGGCATAGCATACATTAAATGTGATATACGCTGTATCGGTAGGAATAGCTGCATTATTCAGCCGCAGGGTCAGGTAGTAGCAGCCGGGAGTACAAGTTGCCAGGTCAGTGGCGCACGTTATAATGTCCGGCACCGTTCCGTATGAGGTAGATATGGCACCTGTAGCCGGCCATAACACCGGCATCTGATAGCAGGCCAGCGGGTCACATATACCTGTATGCTCCTGCCAGCACGGCGGAAAATCAGTAGCCTGCACACGCCACTCTATATTTACCGGCGCTCCTGTAGTATTGAAAACGGTATCTGCTACCAGTGAAGATGCTGATGAAGTGATGTATAACGTATCATGCAGCACGGTAAATGACTGTGCATGCACAGCCCTGCTGGTGCAGCAAAAAAAGATAACCATGAAAAACCCAGTAACGAAGCGCATAGCGGGTATATTTTCAGTGAATAAATCCTACTGCTTGGTAAACTTCTGTGCGGCTACCGCATAGCCATGAGCATCTATCAGTTTCACAAAATAAATGCCTGATGGCAGCTGTTCTATATCCAGGCTGGCCGACGACTCTGATGTCATATATTTTTTCATCTCCCTGCCTATTATGCTATATATACCTATGGCTGCCACACCGGGAATACTGCCATAATAAACATTAATGCTCGTAGTAGCAGGGTTAGGGAATAGTACCACAGCATCGTCCTGTGTGCCACGTGCGGCCTGCATTACTCCTGCCGATGCTTTATCTACTATATATGTCTGTGTGAGTGTTTCTGCAGGCGTAAATTTATTGGTAAGCTGCACCTTCAGATAGTAGGGGCCGGTACCGCTCACAAACATCATATTGCCCTGCAGGTGAAAATCTCCCTCACCCGGCGCATATACCGACTCCCGGTCCCGTACAGGCCACACATCCCCCGATCCCCAGCAAGACCATGCATCACATATCCCTATCATTTCCATCCAGTCGGCAGGAAAGTTGGTTTCAGATATCCGCCACTGCAGGGTAATGTCTGATGTGGTATGATTGGTAATATTATTACCGGCAGAGAAAGAACCGGATGCACTCATGATTACAGTATCATGAGCAGTGCTAAAAGACTGGGCAAGGGCTAGGTTGCCTGCAACGACGCTAAAAAACAGAAATAGATATTTCTTCATAAGCAGGAATTGTAGTGCAATATACCTACTTTAAATCATATAAACTAATAATATAGCATGTGCATACACACATCCTTGACAGCATTTTTGTATCTGTAACACAACATAATAATATTATACCTTTTACGTTTTAAGTTACGTATTGGCATAATTTTGACTATCCGCCCATCCGGCACTATTAATAAACACCCTCAATACTACAGCATATGCGCCTTCAGATATTTACCTCTTTCTTTCTTGCCCTTATCATTGCCACAGGTTGTAGCAAGCGGGCCAGTGTATCCTCCACTACTACATCTCCGTCATCCTCTACCCGTGGCGGCTCCGGCAATGGCACCATAACTCCCGGCATGATAACGGCTGCCGAATGGAATGATGCTGACAACTGGTCTTTCTGGACCAATGCCGTACAGCAGGATGTATTCCGCTCTATGCCTGCCTACTGGAGCATGTATAATAGCAACCGTGTATCTGTAAGTGTGGAAGACAGTGCCGGCAATCCGCAGGCCGATGCTGAAGTAACGCTCCAGCTGGCTGGCTTTGTCGTATTTACTGCCCGTACTGACAACCGTGGCCGGGCCGAACTCTGGCCCAACCTGTATCAGTCCTCCACTGCTGCCAACTTTACCGACGCTATGCTGATGGTAAAAAATAGTGCAGGTACTTTAGTCGCTTCTGTTCCGGCAAAACCATATGCTGACGGCATCAACAAAATTATCGCCACTGTAACACCGCCACCGGCAAACATAGAAATAGCGTTTATGGTAGATGCCACAGGCTCTATGGGCGATGAGCTGGAATATCTGAAAACAGAACTTCAGGATGTGATAACCCACGCAAAAGCGGCAAACTCCGGCACCACTATACGCACAGGCTCTGTCTTCTACCGCGATCAGGGCGACCAGTATATTACCCGCATCAGCCCGTTTTCAGAAGATATCAATAACACAATGTCCTTTATACGGGAGCAGAGTGCAGGCGGCGGTGGCGACTTCCCCGAAGCTGTGCATACAGCGCTCACCCGCTCAGTCAATGAACTCTCATGGTCTGCCGGGGCCCGCACCCGCCTGCTGTTTCTGGTACTGGATGCACCACCACATCATGAAACAGGTGTTATATCAGAGCTGCAGCGCGCTATCACAACTGCAGCCGAAAAGGGAATTAAAATCATTCCGGTTACTGCCAGTGGCATAGATAAGGAAACTGAGTACCTGATGCGGGCAATGGCTCTTAGCACCAATGGCACCTATGTATTCATCACAGACGACAGTGGTATTGGCAACAGCCATCTGGAAGCCACAGTAGGCCAGTATCAGGTAGAGCAGCTCAACGACCTCCTAGTAAGACTCATCAACAAATACGCTAAGTAATTTTGAAGCATTGGCGAGTAGCATCTATTGCTTTCTATTCCATATGTGTTTTATAAAAAAAGGGGCAATCCTACTCTTATATCTTTGTTCACTCTTAATTGCTTGTCAATAACCAGATATCTGATTGAGCTTAAACATGAATATCGCTCAGATAATGCTATTTGCATGGTTACTTACCATACCTAAACTGAGTTCAGGGCAGGATAAGGAAGGGAGAACTTCTCGTGGAACGAAAAGGAACAACTATTGCAATGGGACAGGCTGTACGCTGAGCTCAGATGACCCCATGCACTTCAACCCATATTATAACGGCCACCTCTGCGAAAATTTCAATCCTGAGCAAATAGATTATAGCAGGGAGTATTGGGAATTGGAAACGAAACAGTTTTCAAAAGCTGACAATATACTTCCACAAATGTCAGACTATGACTTCAGTCATATATGGCCTGCAGATAACACAGAGCAGAATGGTGTTCTTGGGAGAAATTATCGTAGAATACGTATCCATTTTGATAAAGTAGTTGTATCCGATAATCGCGACAGTTACTTAGTAACAGGAGCCTCTAATGTTGCTGGACACATCTGCCACTTCAGTGGAACCATCAGACTGATACAAGCATATTTGAATAACTCCTGCGATAATTCAACTGATCAGAAATGTGGGAACCTTTTTGCTGAGTACCTGTTTTATGAAGACTCATTACAAAATCATAGTGTTTTTTTTAAAGGGATAACAGAATGCTTATTCCTTATCGACAGTACTCGTAATTACATTATGACCGACGAATCAATGTCTGTAGCTGATGGCTATTGGAACAGAACTTTTGTTGGCACATGGACAGAATATAAAACAGGCACAGTAAAAAAGTGTATCTGGGGCGATTACAGACTCCCTTTTACCTTTGATTTTGACTGTGGAGATGGCGAGATGCATGTTTGTGACAAGTACATAAACAACGGCTGGAAAACCTACGGCGACGGCTCAGAAACTATATCAGTTGGAGCTGAAAAGTGGGAGCCGAAAAATAAATGGTGGAAGCAGTAGCTCATACATGCTCATGCCTCTTCTTATAAAAACTGGCACACCTGATAACCCTCCCGAAAACGGGTGTTAGTATAACATTGTCCGGAATCATCCATTTTCCATATAATGATTTTTGCGATTCAATATATAGTTTTAATGCCGGTTTAATTCCTTTATATAGTGTCCATGTCATATCTATTAATTCATGGAGAGGGGTACAGCTATTTCAGTTACACAGCAAACAAAACACCAATTTTACCAGTACTCTTAATTTCTATAAATAATACTGATACTATCTGGCCTTTTATTCATGCCACCCAGCACCACACAGGTGATTCCCGTTCCACAAATCACAGTTATCTTCGCGTCGGATTTGTTTACGGGTATATAGGTATCCGCTTACAGATGACTTACAGACATTGACCATGCTACCTGCGACTTCTTTCGTACACCGGATATCAGACTATTACCATAGTATCCCATCGCAGTGGAGCGATTTTATCCATCACTTCCCGCAGTATATTCCGGTAATAGGTGTACTCATCGTTATAGAAAGCCTGCTGTCGGTAGACAATGCAGCTGTACTGGCTACCATGGTTATGGACCTCCCAAAGGAGCAGCGCAACAAGGCCCTCAAATTCGGGGTTATAGGCGCTTATGTGTTCCGGGGTATCTGTCTTATACTGGCGGGGTTTCTTGTCACCATCTGGTGGCTGAAGCCTCTGGGTGGTTTGTATCTGCTGTATCTGGTATATCAGTGGCGGCGGGGAAAGCAGACAGAAAACAAGGGTGATGACCTGATAGACAAAAAGACCAACTGGCTGTATCGCAATACGGTGGGCGTGCTGGGCACCTTCTGGGCTACAGTGGCCCTGGTAGAGCTTATGGACCTTGCCTTTTCTATAGACAATGTATTTGCAGCCGTTGCCTTTACGCCCAATATCATAGCTATATGGATAGGCGTGTTCATTGGCATACTGGCTATGCGTTTTGTAGCGCAGGGGTTTGTGAGGCTCATGGAGCATTATCCTTTTCTGGAGAGCTGCGCATTTCTGGTTATCGGTATTCTGGGTGTTAAGCTGCTGCTTTCGTTCTATACCCATCACTACCCATGTGCCCCTCTTACTTTGTTTCTGGAAGGCAATCATGAATGTCTTCATGCACAGGGTTCCCCCATTCCTCAGGGTATGCATGAAATAGCAAATGGCGATATTCTTACCTCAATACTTACACTCGGTATCTTTATTCTGCCTATTCTTTCGTCATTGCTTTTCAATTATCCCCGCAGGCGCTAGCGTAGCATGGCTATACTACGTCACTGCTACATCAGCATATTGAAGTCGCGCTGTATACCTGCTGCTACATCAGCTGGTATATGCAGGTCGTTTACGGTAGTCTCCCATACGTTTACAGCACGGCACACCTCACGAATGATACCACGCATGTCTTTTACTGTATAACGTTCTCCTGTAGCTATTATATCTTCCGGTGTGATGTTGCTTCTCTTCCCGCATACCGATAATGCCCGTGATATCCGCTGGAAATTCAGCTCGGGGTTCAGCGAATAAGTCAGGTCATATGCCGGAGCCAGCTGCCATGTATCTTCTTCTTTATTGTATATGAAAGAGTGGTTTTTCAGATGATCGTCATGATTGGCATATACCAGATTGAATACCATTCTTCTGAACAGTTCCTCCACATCACGGTGGGGTACTTTCAGGTGCAGCGCAATATCAAACAGGTTTTCCCAGGAAGACACAGATGGGTCACGAAAGTCCAGGCCCGATATACCTGATGCCGTAAGCACATGTACCTTTTCTCTGTTAGTACGGTCAAAGCGAAGTGTGGCAAAATGTCTGCCATCTATCAGCTTAGCCGGCATCATGTTTATACCGGCTGCCAATGCTGTTTTATAATAGGCATACTCCATCACTTCTCTTCGGTATGTAAGTTGTTCGTCTATGCCCAGCTTCACCAGATAGTGGTTATAGTCGGCGGTATATACGAGGTCTCCCGGTATTATCTGCCCGGTATCTTTATGCTCAGCTACCAGTATTTTAGGTCTTACGCCGCCAGCCGATGTACCTATCCTGAATATATTAAGCAGAGCTTCTGTATCCAGTGTTTTACCACTTGTTTCCCCTTTCTGTTTCAGTACTGCCGTTACTACATCTGTTATATCATCAATGCTGATGGTTGCCGGACCCTTTATCTCTTTTGCAGGATGGTACTCCAGCGCCCCCATACCACGCAGCCCCACGTATGCAAGTAGTTCCGGTATAGAAAGCCGGGACAATCCTTTTCCCGTCAGCCATGCTTTGAATATAGTATTGCCAAAGTTGTCGGGTAATGAGTCTGCTATGGCAGGAGGCAGTCCTCTGAAGGTTGCTCCGGTATAGCTTCTGAACACCTGGGTGGGTAATACCCGTTTGATGATTCCCGGAAACAATTGCATATAGCGGCCACTTTTCAGGAATGCGGGATTGTATTGGAAATAGGACACATTACGATCTTCATCAAATCCCAGCCGGCCCGTTTCCTGCCCAAAGCAAAAGACACTGATAAGATTGTTTTGTGACATAATCAGTATAATGAGTCATAACTATTATCGGATATCCATGTCTCCAGCAGTTCATTGTAACTGCTCATCACCTCAAAGTGCTGCATGAGTAAAAGCATCGTATCCATGGTAGCATTACGCCCTGCTTCTACATTCTGAATGGTTATTCTGGACAGGTTAAGTTTGTTACCCAGTTCATCCTGGGTCAGGCCCTGCCGTTTACGTAGCAGCCTGATAAGCTCCCCAAACTTCAGCTTCACCCCCCCAACTGTAAGCAAACCTTCCATGCATACTATTTTATGCAAAAATAAGATTTTTACACATAATGCATATTATAATTAGCATAAAATATTATCGCCCCTGTTGTGTTGCAAAAACGTGCAGAGCTATCACAGGCACCTTGCCGATTTGCGCTTCTTGCCTATAGCATTGCGTTTTTCTACTTTTTCTATGTATTCCGGAGCCCATGGTATCTTACATGCGGTGTCGCCTACATCTACCTTCACTTTTCCTATTTCCAGTGCAGTCTGCTTTGCCAGTTCACTCAGCTCCGGCACATAGCTCCCTACACATATTATAAAGCCGTTCATTACATACTTTACTCTGTTGGGGCTTTTTTCTATGGTTTTCTGTACGCGCTGCATCAGCTTTTTCAGTTGCTTCATATCCAGCAGTGCATTGTCAGTAATAGCTACCATGTCGCCCAGCGTGGCCCAGCCACTGCATGCTATCCCCGCATCTGCCGACTCTATCCACTCCAGTGCCAGCTCCATGCCATGTTTACTTTCTGAGGCTACCCACGGCACAGTATATTCCCGCAGTGGTTGCGAGTTGGCAGTTGCAGCCCAGTGCTGCAGGTCAGCTTTTGTCATTAGCTCTGGCTGTGCCAGAAGGCCCGCCAGATACATAGCATCATATATGCCGCTGTCATACAGTTCCAGAGATAGCTTATAGCCATCCTTTACCTTCTTCGCTATCTTTTTCAGCTCCTCTATTTTCACGCCATACACCGGCTCCTGTACACCATGTTTTATAATGGTTTTTCTGTAGGAGTCCAGCCCCATACTTTCCAGTTGGCTCAGAATTTCCTGTGTAGTCATATCGTTTCTATTGATTGATGCTTATGTTGTTGCAGTGCGGAGGATGAAACAGCCATACATATTTGCTTTATGAGCGTCCCCGCCTCAGTGCAGTAATAAAATACAGCATACTCAGCACCAGGAATATTATGTTCACAGTATGTGCAAATGGTGGCGCGCCTTCCGGCCATACCTGGCCAGCAAGTACCATTGCATTCAGCACTATAAGTACGATGATAAATACCTTCCTCATATTACCGCTAAAGTAAATGAAAAAAGACAAATATGTGCCGCCTTGCGTCAGATGATACGCGCCGGGCTGGTAGTGCAGCTCTGATAGGCACCGGGGGTGATGCCCTCTATTTTACGGAATACCCGCACGAAGTAATTAACATCGCTGAAACCAGCCAGCATACTGGCCAGCTTTATATTATTACGCGGGTCGGCCAGTATCTGCTTGGCCAGTTTTACGCGCTCAGTATTGATGTATTCCAGCGGGCTTACGCCGCACTGTTCCTTAAACCAGCGGAAGAACATATTGCGGCTCAGATAAGCCTTACGACACAGCACATCTACCGATATCTTTTCTGATATATGCTCGTTAATGTAGCTAAGCACATAATGCAGCCGTGTTTTATTGGTATCATCAGCAGTCTCAGTAGCCACCTGGCGCAGGTGCTGGCACTGTATGAGCCTTATGAGCAGCTCCTTCATGTTCAGGTCTGCAAATATGTTTTTGGCTCTGTCAGGGCTGCTGCATACACGTATTATCTTATTGATGAGGTCTGATATCTCATAGTCGTTGGCAAAATGATACTGATCAAACTGTAGTCGCCATGCCTGCTGCTCATCGCGTACACTGTTATAGTATTCGTTCAGATAATTGACAGTATTGTTTACATAGGTTTTATCTACAGAGAGCGCTATGCATTGGGTGGGTGTGGCAGTGCTGGCCTCGGGAAAGTCTATGACCATCGTTTCGCTGGCGGGTAGTATTACTGTTTCGCCGGGCAGGTAGTCAAAGGCGGGGTCGTTAAACAGATGCATTACCTTCTTGCCCTGCACCATGCTGGTAATAACCATATCATGAAAGGTAAGCGGTACGCGCCATGCCTGCTCATAGCTTTCAAAGATGTTCAGTTCGCAGTTCCTGAGGTTATATATACGCCTGTTCTCTACCAGTGTCTGCAGATAGCGGGGTTGCGTAAGCGCTATTTTATCCAGTTGTTTTCCCGATGGCATCCTTCCTCATTTTTTAAACCATTACAAATTAACCATCTGTAATGAAGGTACGAAAATGCAGGTACGATTGTGCTATAAAAAGGTATGATTCTGAACGGGTTTGTGCCTTAGGATTGGAAACTTGCAATATATCATTTAACTAAAAAACTGCACACAATGAGTACAGCAACAGTAAGCGCGGCAGCCACAACGGTAGCGCGTCCCGCATTTCGTGCACAGTATGACCATTATATAGGGGGAGAATGGGTAGCTCCGGACAGCGGGGAATACTTTGACAATGTATCTCCCGTAGATGGTAAAGTATTTACCCGTGCGGCCCGCGGCAATGCAAAGGATATAGAAAAGGCTATTGATGCTGCACAGCAGGCCTTCACTACATGGAGCAAAACAGCAGCTGCCACACGTAGCAACATACTGCTGAAGATAGCACAGACTATAGAAGACAATCTTGATTATCTGGCCGCTGTAGAAACTATAGATAACGGAAAGGCGCTGCGCGAAACACTGGCAGCCGACCTCCCGCTTACGGTAGACCACTTCCGCTATTTTGCCGGGGTTATCCGTAGCGAGGAGGGTACCATCAGTGAGCATGACGAGACTACAGTGAGCATAAACCTGCATGAGCCTATAGGCGTGGTAGGACAGATAATCCCCTGGAATTTTCCACTGCTGATGGCAGCGTGGAAGATAGCTCCGGCACTGGCTGCCGGCTGCTGTGTGGTAGTAAAGCCTGCCGAGCAGACACCTACCGGCATTATGTGCCTCATGGAGCTTATAGGCGGCATACTGCCTGCCGGTGTGCTGAATGTGGTTACTGGTTTTGGTATAGAAGCAGGTAAGCCGCTGGCACAGTCGCCACGGGTACAGAAGGTAGCCTTTACCGGAGAAACTACAACGGGTCGTCTCATTATGCAGTATGCATCTGAAAATCTCATTCCGGTAACCATGGAGCTGGGTGGCAAAAGCCCCAACATCTTCTTTGAATCTGTAGCCGATGCCGATGATGACTTTTTTGATAAAGCGGTAGAGGGCGCTGTAATGTTTGCACTCAATCAGGGTGAGGTATGTACCTGCCCCAGCCGCATACTGGTACATGAGAATATCTATGACAGGTTTATGGAAAAGGTGGTGCAGCGCACACGTGCTATAAAGATGGGCAACCCGCTGGATAAGACAGTAATGATGGGTGCACAGGCCTCAGAAGACCAGTACAACAAGATACTCAGCTATCTGGATATAGGTAAGCAGGAGGGAGCACAGGTACTTACCGGTGGCGAAGCTTTCCATCAGAACAGTGGCCTGGAGCACGGCTATTATATACAGCCTACCATACTGAAGGGACATAACAAAATGCGTGTATTTCAGGAAGAGATTTTCGGCCCTGTGACCTGTGTTACCACCTTCAAAACCACAGAGGAGGCAATAGCGATAGCTAATGATACCCTCTATGGACTGGGTGCAGGCGTGTGGACCCGTGATGCACATGAGCTGTATCAGGTACCGCGTGCTATACAGGCGGGTCGTGTATGGGTAAACTGTTATCATGCATATCCGGCACATGCACCATTCGGTGGATATAAGAAGTCAGGTTTTGGCAGGGAAACGCATAAGATGATGCTGAACCACTATCGCCAGACCAAGAATATGCTGATATCTTACAGCAAGAGCAAGCTCGGATTTTTCTGATAGAGAGGGTGATAGAATAACAGATAGGATATGTGATAAAGGGGGCTTCTGTGTTTGTATCAGCAAACGCAGAAGCCCCCCTTCGCATTGCAACAAACAGGACTTGAACCCAGTCCGCCGCGGCGGATATGAATCCTGTGCTCTAACCGAATACTATCATACAGCCACCTTACCTGAAACAGCACACATAAAAAAAGCCCCTCCATATAGAAGGGGCCGTAGTAGCGAGATCGGGAGTTGAACCCAGTCCGCCGCGGCGGATATGAATCCTGCGCTCTAACCGAATACTACTATACAGCCACCCTACCTAAAACAGCACACATAAAAAAAGCCCCTCCATATAGAAGTGGCTGTAATAGCGAACTCAGGACTTGAACCCGGTCCGCCGCGGCGGATATGAATCCTGTGCTCTAACCGAATACTATTAAC
>JAUIBA010000006.1 GCA_030427635.1 Bacteroidia bacterium | reverse complement strand
TTTTTGAAGTAACCATAAAGCAAAGAAGTTTATTGAAACTAATTTCAATAAACTTCTTCCAAAATCAATGCAGTAAAGGATTACAGCAGATTTTACCAACCATTTTTGGCCTATATATCTTTTTTATAGATTTAGTTACTCTCCTTATCTGACGATGGCGTCGCGGATATCTTTTTCATTTTCAGGCGTGCGCTGGCCAGTAGCTTACGTTTGGCAACTGTAAGCTTTGTTGCTTCTTCACTGCGTAGCTTTTCCATCTGTTTTACTTCCTCTGCCAGGGCGGGGTTTATTACAAATGAGGATAGATGTTTCAGTCTCATTCTGGCATCATTATACTTTCCTGTAGCTTCGGCCAGTTTGCTGAGCTGCTGTACCGGTAGCTGCTTTGTTTGCCTTTCAGCTGCTTTCCAGTGGTGTTTACAGAACTTTATCAGATGCAGTACATCTTTCAGTAGCCGCCTTGAGCGGTGTATGCTGTGGTCTGATGGGTTCTTTACTCCCAGTATATCGGCGGCGGCGGCAACATTATTTTTCAGGAAAGTACCTATATATTCGGCTGGCATTGCCTCATAGTCGGCATTATTCAGCTTCCTGCGCAGTTTGCGGAATATGTCCGGGTCTGCCACTTTAAGCCATTCGGCTTTCTTTCGGGCTATGGTTTGTTCCAGGTAGGTGGTATAAGAGGGTACATCGGCATTACATGCTGCCAGTACTTTCAGTTCCAGTTGAGATTCCCGTATTACGCCCGCCAGGTCATATAGTGTTTTCAGGCGGGTAGAGATACGCAGCTTCTTATTGCCGGAATAAGCCCTGTGCAGGCGTAGTACTGCCCGCAGCATTTTTACCGATACCCTGAAATCGTGTATGGTATCTTCAGAGAAGTGAACGCTGACAGCTTCACAATGTTCTGCTACATGGCTGGTTATCTCTTCCAGAGCCAGCTTTATGCGCTTCTGCTTCATCAGGCAACGCTTGAGGCTGTTAAATTACATACAGAAACAAACAAAGCATAAGGGGAAACAATTAATTAACGAAGCAGAAAGATCCATGTTACAGATAACAGCAGCACACTGGCCGTAAGTAGTGCCGTAAGCCTGTTGCTGTGTCTTACTTTTCCTGCTATATCAGGGTAATAGGCAAAGCCTATTGCGAAGCCACTTATCAATCCTCCTATGTGGGCGGCATTATCTGTATTGCCCTGCAGCCCTGCCATAAGATTATAGACTACAAAGAAAAGCATACTACGTAGCATGGTACGGCGGGCGCTCTTCTGTATATAGCCGGTAGTGAGTATGGCCAGAAAAACACCATACATGCCAAATATGGCTCCCGATGCACCTACTGCCACACTTTCATGCATGGTCATACTCAGCAGACCTGCACATATACCTGACAGCAGATATGCTGCGGCAAACCTTTTGTGACCCAGCAAGGGCTCCAGATACATACCTACATACAGCAGTGCGAATGAGTTCATGAAAAAATGCATAAATCCTGCATGGATAAACATATAGGAACCCAGACGCCACCATTCACCACCGGTAGTAGCCGCGCGAAAGTTGCCACCCCATGCAAAAAGCTCACGGGCCATAGGCTCTATAGGTGAGATGCCACTAAGGGTCATTATCAGGAATATGAATGCATTAATATACACCAGTACCGGTGTCACTACATATGTAGGGGATATGAGCAGGGCTCCATACTTTTCCCTGTGCATAGGGTGTTTACTGCGCTCAGCCTTTGCATCTTCCTCTATTATGAGGTCCAGTGTAGTTATGAACTGTGCTGTATTGCGCTCATTGAGCGACTCATGATAGTAATATTCGTTGGCTGGCCGGCTGCTTACAGAGAGTATATTGGCATCAATGGTTACTGTTATTATTTCCCCCGGCATCTGAGGGTGAGTTTGTGTAGTGCTTATAATGTTTTGCTCATCATGTAGTAATACCGGCCATCTGAGTCTGGTAAGTGTATTTATTACCAGTTGATGCACCTTTCCCGCCTCGCTTATTTTTAGTTCTCTCGTCCTTGTATGCTCCGGTATCTGTACTAATGTTTCCATACGCCTCTCTTTCTTACAGATACTAAAGTTAAAGATGAACCTGTATGCAAACTATCGGAATTATTGAATGGCTGATTGTGAATTGTGATATATACGTTTGGTAAGTACAGGTAAGGGATGAAATATGTCGTTATTTTAAAACAGACCCGGAATACTATCGTATAGACTCCGGCGCTTTGTATATGTGGGTACTTCCTCTGTGTTAATAGATATAAGTCACAGATTGTCGTTGTACATTGTGTCATATTTTTCGCCCTTGTCTTCATCTCCCGATACACAGAAACTGGATCGTGGCCTGTCTCTGATGCAGGCTACAGCTATCAATATGATAGATATGGTGGGCATTGGGCCATTTGTTACCATGTCTATTATCATAGGTGCTATGCAGGGGCCTGCCAGTGTGCTGGCGTGGCTGCTGGGAGCACTGCTGGCTTATGCCGATGGTATGGTATGGGCTGAGATGGGAGCTAAGTGGCCGGAGGCCGGGGGGAGTTATGTATTTCTTCAAAAACTGTTTGGCGAGCGTAAGTGGGGGCGGCTTATGGCTTTCCTGTTCATTTGGCAGACAACTATACAGGCACCGCTGGTTATAGCCAGTGGGGCTATAGGGTTTTCAAAATATGCTTCTTTTCTGATACCGCTGGATGATATTCAGAAAAAAATGGTGAGTGGGGGACTGGTTATTTTTCTGGTAGCGCTCCTGTACCGCAATATCCGGAGCATTGGCCGTATTTCGGTTGTACTATGGGTTATCACGGGTGGCACCATAATATGGATGATAGCGTCAGGGGTAGGACACTTCAATGTTCATAATGCCTTTAATATGAATCTGGGGTCGTTTAGTTCAAAGTCGCTGCTGTTTGCAGCGCTGGGGCATGCATCCCTGAGTGCGGTTTACTCCTACCTCGGCTATTATAATGTATGCCATCTGGGGGCTGAGATTAAGAACCCGGCACGAAATATACCCCGCAGTATGCTGCTTTCCATTACCGGCATAGCAATACTGTATCTGGGTATGCAGACGATGGTGGTAGGTGTGCTGCCCTGGCGCGAAGCCGCCGCGTCAGATTTTGTAGCCAGCATATACTTTGAGCGTATTTACGGTAGTCATATGGTGGGGCAGATAGCTACATTTCTTATTCTTATCATAGCACTGGCATCACTGTTTTCTGCTATTCTGGGTTACTCACGTATCCCATATGCTGCAGCACGTAATGGTGATTTCTTCAGTATATTCGGCAGGGTACATCCACGGTACCACTTCCCTCATATATCCCTGCTGGCTATAGGCGGGGCTGGTTTTTTATTCAGTCTGCTGTTCAGGCTGGGAGAGGTTATTACTACCATATTGATGATGCGTATCCTTATTCAGTTTGTATCGCAGGCAGCAGGTGTCATAGCCTGGCATTACAGAAAGCCTGCTGATGACCGACCCTGGCGCATGCCGCTTTTCCCATTACCGGCAGTAGTGAGCATCATAATATGGTTGTTCATCTTCCTCAGTAATGATACCCGGTATCAGTTATTTGCAGTGGGAGTTATTGTTTCCGGCACACTGGCGTGGACAATTCGTAACAGGTTGCTGAGTTCTGGTGATTAACGCCATTCGTCTTCTATAATCACTTTTCTTTTTCTGCCTTTAGGTAGCTGGTTATGCTTCATTCCACCTCCGTTACCCTGTCGCTCAGTACTTTTACTGTCTTTTTTTGCACCGAATTTGTATTTGAGGCCTATACTTACCGGGTACATGGCATATGAATAGCTTATCGGGATTACCTCACCATTATATCCTTTTTCAGCATTTATCATATTGTAAATCACTGATATTTCGGCGCCCAGGTCCAGTCTGTATGAAATTGCATATCTGTAACCGGCCTGAATGCCGGTAAGTATTCCTTTCCCTTTATCGGTAATAGGGTATTTTTCCGGCGAATTTTTCCAAAGGGTTGTGCTGTCAAGGTTCTGATAATAGGAGAAACCTGTAGATGCCCCTATATGAAACCTGTTTTTGCCCGATACAAAGCTTTTGTTCACTTTCAGGATGATTTGGTTGAGCCCATCGGCATATTGCAGAATATACTGGCTCCCGGGCGAAAATCGGGTCTCAACTCTGGTATTGGCCAGTGAAAGTACCGCTTCTACATCTTTATTGAAGCTGACAGTGAGGTCTAAAGCAGAGTAAAATGACGTAAGCACTTTATTGTCTGCATTGATTTCAGGTGCGGTATGAAGGCTGGATGCCGGCGCAACCCCGAGGCTTACTCCGAGGCTTACTTTTTGTGCAAATGTGGTGGTGCTGGCCAGCAGCAGGGGAAAGAGTAATTTTTTCATAAAACAGTAGTGAGAATCAGTTGTAATGACAATTCTGATTATGCTGCAAAGTAATACTTATTGATTTAGTATTCAGTGTTTTGTACTCTTGTTTTTGCAGATTGATTTCCGCTTTGTAAGCAGGTGTCTTTATCTACTGCATTACCAGATCAATAGAGAGCTGATACCACTTTTCACCCTGAGTTATCTGTATTGCCCATCGTTTTTTTTCATTGACGGGGGGCATATTTTCCTTTTGTGGCTGCGCTGTAACTTTTTCTTTATTGTTTTTTTTATCTTTTTTGTCAGGGTCGGTATATACCCTCTGCCCGGAGTCTCTGGCACTGGTTGCAGGTACCTCATTTTGTGCATAGACATGGGTTGTCAGAAAAGTCAGCATGATAATCAGAATATAGATATTTCTTGTACGCACCTTCAGCCTCCGGTTATTAGTTACTGTAAAAATAACAAGCAAATGGGTTCTGAGTGAATGTAAACGGAAAATAATCTGATGCTTTTATTGTGGGTGCCGGACTGGCAAATACTACAAAAGTGGTATTGCGCTCGCTTATATGCAGCTATACTTTCGTTTCTGCAAAATGTATGTGTATGAAAAAGATGGCTGCAGGGATATTGCTCCTCATAGCACACGGGCAGCAAATAGCTGCACAGACTGTTAGCTACAGGGTAGAGGACCATGTGCATAGTATGGCTCCGCTGAAAGCGGGAGCCTGCCTTTCATTTGCGTCCGGCAATCAGATAAGCGCAGGGGGCATAATACAGGGCAGTCCGTTACCTGCATTGTTCTGTCATATGGAATACAGGGCAGGGCTGGTAAGGGGTTTCTCCAATCGTGGATTTACAGGAAAAGATGAATTGCTTACTACACAGCCCGAAACCAAAGGCCGTTATATGGAAGCAGGTGCAGGCTGGGCCATTATGGATATGGTGGGTAAAGGAAAGCTTAGAATAACTACTGCTACCGGCATAGCCGGTGAGCGTTTCTTTTATGCACAGTGTGCTATGAGAAAGGTGGTAACGGTAGATGCCGGTGTGCTATCGCTCCGTTATGCCTATTATCTGGGTAGTGATTCGGGTAGCTGTTTTGAATCAGGAGGCATAAAGCTTACACCCGGAGCCGACAAGGCAATGCATACCAATATACAGGTAGGTTCTGTATATGCAGGATTGTCATACCGAAAGATAAAAAAAGCTGCTGTCATATCGGGAGGGTACCGGTATCGTAACTTTAAGTCAGTAACATGGAGCGGGCAAATACTGGCAGGGAACGCATCGGCAGGCGATGTGACTGTAGCCGGTACTGTATGGCCTGTTACCAAAACACATACATCTGCATTGGGCTACCGCATTTTATTCAGGGCCGACAGGGGCCCAACGTCTACATGTGTAGAGCTGGGTAAGATGCCCCATCTTGTATTTGATAATAATGCTAATGCGCCAGACCTTTCTCTTTTTGGCACTCAGGGTATCAGTTCATTTCTTAACTATTTCAGGCTTGGCTTTAACTTTATTCTTGTGGGCAGTGACAGAAGGTATGGACTAAGGCAGCGGGCATGATACTTTAACTTCTTTCTGTTGCGCAGTTGTTCAGGTGTATTCGTGCCGCAGTTGGTGATTATATGGTGGCTTTCCTGAATTTTCCTATTTTTACAATTATGAAGGTTCTAAGGCATATTCCGGTGGTATTGTTGGCTGCATCATTCAGTGTGTGCAGCATGGAGTCATTTGCCCAGCATACGGACAGAGATAACAAACAGGTAAAAACCTACAAAAGGAAGTTTTATAAAGGGGACGAAAAGTATCGTACTATGAATCCCCAGTGGCCTGATGAGAAGCCTGGAAGACGGGAGATACGGAAGATGGAGCGCGTGTCAGAGCAGGCTACTGCACCTGCACGTCAGGAAGAAGTGCTGCACATAGAGATGGAGCCGGGAACAAGACATGTTGCTCCTGTAACATCAGATGACAGGGCGGCTGAGCGTCGCATGGGTGCGCGCGAAGCTGCAGAGCAGGCTTATCCGGATAAAGCAGCACATGCCGAACATGCTGAAGGCCGTGCCAATATGGACAGAGGTGATAACAGCCGTGATGAAAGAGGGTCACGCAAGGACATGCGCAGGAAAGCCAGAAGGGAAAAATGGGGACAACGCTCAGAAAGGAAGAATACAAATGCTGAAGACTAGTGTTACAATTTTGTGAACACGCATACTAACGAAAGAAAAACGCATTATCATTATACCATGATTTTTACATGTAAACATAAATGTTGCCGTAAGCATGCCCCACACCGGAGCAGGTAACAGTGTGTTTTCATGACAGGATACCACGACGCCCTCCGGAACTAACGTTTCGGAGGGCGTTTGATTTTAAAAAAATAACGTGAACTACAAATGAACATTTATATAACTATCTGTAACACTCATTGCACAGCAAAGCATACGCGTTGCTGCAAGATTGTCTGTCTCAGGGTGTAATACAGGTATAGCATAGTCCGATACTGAATAAAGCCCCTGAGTCGCCAAGACCGGGGGCTTTTTGCTTCTGATACTTTTTATTTTCTAACAAAACCAATTTCTTATGGCATTACGACTTGGAGACACAGCTCCTGATTTTACAGCAAAAACAACTATTGGAACCATTAACCTATACGACTATCTGGGAGATGGCTGGGGAATACTGTTTTCTCATCCTGCCGACTTTACACCTGTATGTACTACAGAGCTGGGGCGTACTGCACAGTTGTCTGCAGAGTTTGCCCGGCGCAATACCAAAGCGCTGGCGCTGAGTGTAGACCCTGTAGAGCAGCATCTGAAATGGATTGGAGACATCAATAGTACACAGAATGTTTCAGTATCATTTCCCATCATAGATGACTCTGAGCGTACCGTGGCTACTCTTTATGACATGATACATCCTAATGCATCGGCAACACTTACAGTGCGCTCTCTGTTTATCATTGACCCTGCGCGTAAGGTAAGACTCATTATTACCTATCCCGCATCTACCGGGCGCAACTTTACAGAGGTGCTGCGTGTGCTGGATTCATTGCAGCTTACGTCTCAGTATAGTGTGGCTACCCCTGCCGACTGGGTGCCGGGCAGTGATGTAATAGTAGCGCCATCGCTGAGCACAGAGGATGCGCTGAAACAATTTCCCGCAGGTGTGGATATAGTGCGTAGCTGGCTGCGCTATGTGGCAGACCCTGCCGCACAACAACAAACGTAAAACAGAATAACAACAAACATAAAATGAGACTGATAAGTAAGAAAATATGCATGGCCAGAGATATAGGTGTGCACAATAACCTTTTCGGAGGTATACTGATGGAATGGATAGATGAGGCTGCAGCAGCATTTGCAACTGAGTATTGCTGCACGCCTAATATGGTAACCCTGAAAGTAGGGGAGCTGTTTTTCAGAAAGCCGATAAAGACAGGAAACCATATACGTATATATGGTGAGGTGCTGGGGCTGGGTAATACCAGTATAGACCTTAAAGTAGAAGTACGGAAATACAACCTTTATAGTGGAGAAGAGACTGTAGTATGTACTACCAATATGACCTTTGTAAGGATAGATGATGATGGTGTACCTACGCCAATAGGCAATTCTGTACGGCAACGTCACAACGAGCGCATTGCAACGCTTATGGTTGTATAGCAGCCTTAATAACAGCAGGGATATATCTATCACAGGCAGGATGTGCTGCTGGTTATATATCCCTGCTATGTTTTTTTAACCACAGGCAATGTAAACGGGAATTAGCACTCTTATAATTGGGTGTTACCGATTTTCCATTTATTTTTCAGAAAAATGAACTTCATGAAATATAAAATGGGGGTACTGGCAGTAGCTGTGCTGCTGGCGGCATGTGGTGGAAAGCAAGGTGCGGGTCATGCTTCTGACAGGGAAAGTAAAATAAAGCAGCATTATGATGCGGGTAATAATTATCTGCTTGCTGCAAAGTTTGATAGTGCAGAAACAGAATATATGGAGTGCGTAAAGCTGGATACGAACAATTATCAGGTGTATTATCAGCTGAGCAACCTGTATCAGCTCACCGGTGATTTTGTTAATGCCGTCAGGTGCATAAACCGCTCTGTGGAGCTCAATCCGGAGTTTGTACTTGGTTTTTTTAATAAATCCAATCTTGAGGATATGATTGGTAACGAAAAGTCGGCAGGTACTGCGCTCAACAGAACCCTTATGCTGAAAGAAGATTTCTTCATTGCACGCTTGTCCCGTGCCCAGAAGGCGGCTGCCGCCGGTAAGTTCAAAGAGGCAATTGCCGACTTTGATGCAGCGCTGGGGTTGCGTGCAGACTTTTACCTGGCATATAGTGGACGAGGTAACTGTAAGTTCAGAGCCGGTGATATGGAAGGTGCTGTTGATGATTTTTCAAGGCAGATAGAACTGGCACCAAAACATGCTATGGGTTATGTAAACAGGGCTGCTGCATATGTGAACCTGAAGAACTTTCGTGCTGCGATTGATGATATGAATGCGGTATTGAACATAGACCCTACATGGCCGCAGGGGTATTTCCTGCGTGGCAGGTATTTTGGCGCTGCCGGGAAAAAAGACAGTGCCTGTGCCGACCTCAGGATAGCCAGAAAAATGGGACATCCACAGGCTGCTGGTGCTATTGCGGAAGTATGCAGATAGTAGAATTGAGTAGTATGTAAATTGTTTTTTATTTTTCTTGGTAATCATATTGGATTGGTGTAGTTTTAAATACAAACCAAAACCATATGAGGAAAATTACTACACTTATTTCAGCCCTTATGCTATCGGGAGTCTTAAATGTTCAGGCGCAAACTTTTTGGACAGAGAATTTTACATCTGGTAGTACCGGCCTTGAGGTACAGAGTTATACCGGGCCAAATGGTGCCTGGACATTGACGGTTACCGGTGCCGAGGGTACGGAGCCGAACAGATGGTATGTCAGCTGTCAGGAGGCCGGCCATTTAGATGGAGTCTGTGGCACTACCTGTGCGTCATCAATGGGGTTGGGGGCAACATTACATGTAGGCGCTGACCCATCCTTGTTTGGCGATAATGGGGCTACCTATGATGCGGGTGGCCTCTGCGGTATATTATCTTGTCCGCAAACAGATAGAAGAGCTGAGTCTCCTGTTATTAATTGTACTGGTAAAACCGGCATAACGCTTTCATTTTATTACATAGAGGGTGGAAGTGGCACGCTTGATGATGCCTCTGTATGGTATTATAATGGTACTGCCTGGAGCATGCTTGTCAATACGGCAAAGACTCCACTAACATGCTCTCCACAGGGTACATGGACACATTATTCTATTGCACTCCCGGCCAGTGCTGATAACAATCCTAATGTAAAGATTGGTTTCCGCTGGGTAAATAATGATGATGGGGCAGGCTCTGACCCTTCATTTGCTGTAGATAGTGTATCGCTCAGTACTGCCGGTGGCAGTAGCACTCCAGTAGCAGCTTTTACCACCAATCATACCACGGTATGTACCGATAGCTGTGTGATACTTACTAACACCAGTACCGGTACTGCTTCTATAGATAGTTTTACATGGAGCAGTGCGGGCATTCCTATCCCAGCGGCTCATAGCACAAGTCCGCTTACGCTTTGTTTCAATGATGCCGGCACATTTGTAGTAAAACTGTATCTGCATGAAGGCGGTGTACGCATAGACTCAGCAAGTACTACCATTACTGTTAATCAGTCACCATCGCCGGTAATCACAGTTTCCGGCTCTACGCTTTCTGTTACAGGTACATACACATCCTATCAGTGGTATTCGGGTATCTCTCCTATAGCAGGCGCTACAACTTCGTCTTATACCTTTACTACTCCCGGTATATATGGGGTGCTGGTAGACTCGGCAGGCTGTAAGGGTGTAGGTGTTTACAGCTCACTTTCTGTAGGGCAGGTAGCAAATGATGCGGGCTTGTTTTACGTAGCACAGCAGGGTGGCGCTACTATTCCGGTACATGCTTTCCAGCCGCTTGATGCCGATGTAAAGGTTACCATACATGATGTTTCCGGCCGTATATTAAAATCGGCGGTATGGGCAAAAGGTAGCCGTGCGTTGAGTGTGGATGCTACAGGATTCTCTGCCGGCATGTATATAGTGCGTCTTACCAACGACCATACTTCGGTAGCGCTACGTTGGCTGCGGGAGTAGTGGAATGAATAATGTCACATTTTAAAGTAAAGCGGGCGTAAATGAGCGCCTGCTTTTTTATGGTCTTATTACCTGAATGGAGCCTTCATCGTCAATACGTATAATCCGGGATGGGGGGAGTGATGAACGCTGATTGCGACGATAGGAAACACAGTAGCCGGCATCCTTAGTTATACTGGCCGCAATTTCCTCAAACAGTGTGGGTGCAGGTTGCCCGCTTATATTGGCAGAAGTGGACACTATTGGCTTCCTGAACCTTTTTATCAGTGCCTTGCAGAAAGGATCGGTAGTAACCCGTATGGCTATGCTGCCATCAGCATTTACCGCATTATCTGCCAGGTTCAGCGCATCGTTATATATTACGGTTGTGGGCCGGTCAAATGCTTCTACGATAGCTATAATATCTGGTGGTGGTGCTGCTACATATTGCAGTATGTCGCGGGCATCGGCCAGCAAAATAATCATACTCTTTTCCCTGGGGCGCTGCTTCAATTCAAAAACTTTGTCTACAGCATTATAGTCTGTAGCATCACAGCCTATTCCCCATACGGTTTCGGTAGGGTATACTATTGTATTGCCGTTCTCAAGTGTTTTAATACAGTTCTTTATATCCTGTTCGAAGTCCACCATAGTAATTGTTCGTTGGTTATTGTTTCTGCACACCTGAAGTGACCTTCAGGGCAGGCTTTATGTCCATGGAGGCCGCATGGGCGGCAGGGGAGCGTTTCTTTCGTTGCTACTACACATCCGTTTGCTCTTACCGGGCCAAAGCCAAAGTAGGGTACTGTAGAGCAGAATACAGCAGTTACAGGTGCATTCATAGCCGATGCAAAATGCAACGGTGCAGAGTCATTGGTATAATTCATTTCTGCTCCCTGCATTAATGCCGCCGACTGCAGGAATGATAGCTGCCCGCACAGGTTATGTGCATCTTTATGCCTGCCCGCGGCTATGATGCGTGTGGCAGTGTCCTTGTCAGATGGCGCCCCTATCAGATATATGGTATGGCTGGCCGGTAGTTCGTTCAGCAGCTCACTCCACTTATGTTCCGGAAACTGTTTGGTAAACCATACTGATGATGGCGCAATGCATATGTACCTGTTACTTTTATATGTGGCAATGCGATTATAGTCATCTGCCGACGGGTAAAGACAAGGCATGGCGGGCTCATTGTCAGTTATGTCTGCTATAAGTTGCTGGTTGCGCCACAGCTCATGTACAGTGGCTGCACCGGCAGTAGCTATCTCGTGCGTCACTTTGCGTGTATAGGTAAATGCAAATGGATTTTTATCAAACCCAGCCTTGTAGCCGGCACCGGATAGCATTGTGAGTATGCCTGAGGCCGCAAAGCGGTGTGCATTGATAACGTGTGTATATCCCGTGCGCCTTATTGTACCTGCCAGTCGCATCAGGTTACGTTGTTTATGTTGTTTTTTATCCCACACCAGCACACTGGTAAGGTAGGGGTGTGCCTGAAGCAGTCCTTCATTTCCCTTTCTCAGCAGAAAGTCTATACGGGCATCGGGATAGTGTGTGTGCAGCTTTTCTATAAGCGCTGTGGCCAGTACCACATCGCCTGTAAATGCTGTCTGAATCACCAGAAAACGAAACATACAGCGCAAAGGTACGATGGCATTGTTTTAGATGTTTTAACAATAAAAACAGCGATTTTCAGATTTTTGCCGTTAAATTTGTTTTTTACGAACAAATAAAAAATTTCTTATAACATGAGGAAGATACTCCTATCAGCTGGTTTTCTGATGATGTCATGTGGCATCATGTTTGCTCAGGATAAAAAAAGTAAACGGGCAAAAAAGAAAGATAAAGCGAAAACAGAAGTTGCAGCACCTGCTGCCCCGGCTGCTCCCGCTGCACCAGCCGCTCCTGCGGCACCGGCAGCAACTTTACCTGCTGAGTCACTTGAGTTCAAAGATATGGTACATGATTTTGGTACTATTCCTGAAGGACCTGACGCAAACTTTGTTTTTACATTTGTCAACAAGGGTAAAGAGCCAATCATTATCCAGAAGGCTCAGCCTTCATGCGGCTGTACAGTTCCGTCGTTTTCCAGTGAGCCTGTACCTCCGGGAGCTTCCGGTAAGATAGATGTGTCTTATCATACCAAGGGACGTCCCAATGCTTTTACAAAGTCTATTACAGTGGTATCTAATGCCGGTACTAAGGTGTTGACCATCAGAGGTACTGTAGAGAAGGCTCCGGTTAGTTCAGTACCAGAGAATAATTCTATGATGAAGACCAACTAATCAGATTTTATACAGATTAACTACATAACAATAAGGCCAGAAAAATGAAAAAGGTATTTGTAACACTTCTCTGCCTGTCTGTATCAGCAGTAGTTGCTACTGCTCAGGATAACAAGACTGCAGCTCCGGCTCCTGCTTCCAGTGTACAGCAGGCACCTCCTCCCGCTAAGGAAAAAAAGAAAAAGACCAAAGTGGGAAAGTTCAAATTCGAAGAAGAAACTCATGACTTCGGTGAAGTACCTGAAGGACCATTGGCTGAGTATGACTTCGTATTTAAGAATGTAGGTAAAGAGCCTATCATTATACAGGAAGCTCATGGTTCATGCGGTTGCACTGTGCCTAAATGGCCGTCAGAGCCTATATTGCCAGGTAAGAAGGGCAAAATACATGTAGCCTACAGCTCTCAGGGGCGTCCTGGTCCTATTAATAAAGATGTGACCATCAACTCTAATGCAGAGCAGAGCCCAATGGTACTACACATACGCGGTAATGTGAAGCCTAAGCCGGCTGAACCTGCTGCACCTGCGCAGAACAAATAATTGATACTTATTTTCAAAAGTTAAGAGTTTTACAAATAGTTGGCCCCGGCCAACTATTTGTAAAATAGGGTGGTTTATAATAGCAAACGAAGAGAAAATATGAAAAAACTACTGATTCCTGTACTGTGTGTTGCGCTTTCAGGCACTTTTGTACACAGTACCTATGCACAGAATACTGCTACATCGGCAGAGCAGAAGCAGGGGCCACGATTCAATTTTGAAGGTGGCGATACACATGACTTTGGGGTAGTGAAAAGAGGTCCTGTAGCTATGCACAAATTTGAGTTTACTAATGTAGGTACTGAGCCTATTATTGTAATGAATGTAACCCCATCATGTGGGTGTACGAATGTGGAGTGGAGTAAGAATCCTGTTTTGCCGGGTGAGAAGGGCTTTATTCAGCTGGGCCTTAAGACAGAGGAGCAGCATGGTGTGTTTCATAAGGAAGTTTACATACAGTCCAATGCAATAACACCACATGGCGAGAAGCGTTATACCTTGTACATAAAAGGCAATGCAAAGGATGAGGTGACAGAGGCCGATATGAAAATGCAGCATGCGCCGGCTAAGAAAGGTAAAAAGAAAGGTAAGTAAGACTGTTTGATTTTTCTGTGCACGATGTGATGCACATTTCCAGATGAGGCAACTGATATCAGTTGCCTCATTTTTTATGCAGTAATACATCTTGTTTGTATTAACAAAAACGGCTTATCCGAAGGATAAGCCGTTTTTATATAAAGTGACATTCAGATATTAGTCATCGCTCTTGTGGCACTTAACTACATGCAGATGGCCACGACCGCAGCAATCTTCATAATAACGTGCACGTGAGTATGTGTGCTTGCACTCAGATTTGCAGCAGCTTTTCTTTGCTTCAGAACCGCAGCATGCAGATTTGTGACGTGCATAGCAGCCATCAGGGCCATAGATGTAGCCGTTATGTCCCCACCATCCGTAGTGGTGGCCGCGGCTATCGCAGCAAGTGTTGCCTTTGCAGCCGTCGTGTGCACTTGCGTTCATTGTGGTAAATACTGATAAGAAAGCTATCAGCAGCATAACGATCCTGAGTTTCATACTGTCAAAATTTGGATTAATAAATAATTGTTTAGTGTTTGATGTTTGACTTTATTGCAAGATAAAAGTACCGCAAATAAAATTGAAATCAAAACTGACTGCTGAAAAAATATTCATTGCCGGTAGCAAGCAAATATTATTTGCATATGATGTTGCTTACAATGCACACTTATGTATGAAATTTCATCATATTGTATGTTTTTTTCAGAAAATACCCAGGATATTGCTGTTCGTTTTCGTCTTATCAGATGTCACTTGCTAAAATAAAACTAACCAAAAGCAATTTTTGTCTGTCTATACAAAATGTGTAGCTATTACTTTATAGTATGTAGCGCGAAAGTTGCTGATGTATATCCCCCGTTTGCTGTAGAAAACTACCCATATTTTTCTTTTACCATTAAAATATTACCCATGCGTCAGATTTTCTTTTTGGTATTTCTTGTTTGCTGCGGACATGTGTTTGCACAGAAAATGCCTTGTGCTTCCGATGAAATGACAGCCTTAATGAGCCGGAAATACCCACCTGGCATGTATATAAAGCCAATGTCTGTAGCGGCAAAAACGACCTCATCGGCAGATACTGCATGGTATGATGTGCCTGTTGTAGTACATGTTATCCATGATTATGGTAGTGAATATCTCAGTGATGATACTATAAAGAAGTCATTTGCAAACTGGGCTACCGTAATGCTTGGGGCCAATGCTGATACCGCAGACGTTATTGACCCGTTTAAATCTTATGTGGGTAACTCCCGCATAAGGCTGCATCTGGCTACAAAAGACCCTGCTGGTAATCCTACAACCGGTATTACCCGCCACCAGTCATACCTTACTACGCTGGGCGATGAGCAGGCAAAATTTGGTCAGTGGCCCACCGATAAGTATATAAACATATGGTTTGTTGACCTGTCGGCCTGGGCTACCGCTTATGCTTATAATCCATATGGTGCTGCATCATTTCCGTGGTACGATGGGGTACTGTCAATAGCAGCAGCTGTAGATACTGTGAAGATTATTCCGCATGAACTGGGACATTATTTTTCATTGGCGCATGTATGGGGGGCAGTGCCCATAGGTACTACCTGCAGTGCATCTGATACGGTGGATGATACTCCGCCTACTATGGGCCATGCTACCTCCTATTGTGTTCCCTCTGCTTTATATGATACTGCCTGTGCTACAGGGTATATGGTACATTATACCGACATGATGGGTATGGACTCAGTGGTAGATTATCCTGATACGGTTAATGCTCAGAACATAATGGACTATACTTTTTGTCCCAGAATGTTTACCAAAGGGCAGGCATACCGTATGCGTATGGGACTTACCAGTCCTATAGCCAGCAGAAATAACCTTTATACACCTGCCAATCTTGCTGCTACCGGTGCGCTGGACCCTGTGCCGGATATGGCCCCTGTACCTGATTTTATTGTGGAGCAGTCTACAGGTCCCACTACACCTACCGATAAGCGCAATTATTTCCTCTCATTGGGCAACCCAAACAGCTTCATGTTCAGAAACACCAGCTGGCGCGATACAATAGATGCTATAACCTGGCTTTTCTCAAGCGGTGCAGCAACACCGTCTTCGGCAGCGTCCGTTGTAAGCAATCAGTTTTCTGTACCCGGCTGGGTAACGGTAACACTGACTGCTACGTCTAATGCAGGAACAGGTACAGTGGAGCGGCAGCAGTCAGTATATGTGGCAGATACTACGCCTGTGGGTGGTGTTGGCTATATGCAGTCTTTTACCTCGGCTGCAGATATTACAAACTGGCCTATGCTGAATTATTATAACAATTCTTTCCGCTGGGAGTTTTTTACAGGTGCCGGTAAAGATGATAATACCTGCATCCGCTTTCGGTCTTATGACCCTTCGGCACTGGCTACACCTCCGCGTATCATAGGTACGGCCACTGGCGACTATGATGATATTTTTACTCCTGCATTTAATCTTAATGGTGTTACCGGCGACCTGTATGTCAACTTTTATACAACAGGTGCTTCTACACTGTCAGGTATATCAACCTTTGACCCGCTCACGCTGGATACACTGGAGCTATATGCCAGTGTTACCGGTGGTGTATCATGGACACGTCTTGGCCTGATGGATGGTTATGAGTTACAGAATAATGGCTTATTTGCTACTGAGTTTACACCGGGCTCATCTGCTCCGTGGTTGTCAAAGTCATTCGCAGTACCCGCCGCATTCCGTGCCCGTAACACATATTTCCGTTTCCGGTACAAGCCCGGCAACTCCGGCAATAATGTGTATCTGGACAACTTTTCTCTGTCTGGTGTACCTGCCGGTACTCAGGAAGCGTTGCTGGCTTCCCGCAACGCATTTGCTATACTGCCCAATCCGGGACAAGGAGTTTTCCGTTTTGTATTTCATCCGGGTACGCTGGCCTCAGTGCCGTGCAGTATTCGCGATGTAGCTGGTCGTGTTGTTTATCATACGCAGCTTGTAGTAACGCCTGGCAATCTGGCACAGAAAGAAGTAGACCTGAATACGTTGTCTGGTGGTATGTATTTTGTAATGCTTAATGTGGATGGCGTGCCGGTTACTGAAAAACTCGTTATAACTCAATAAAGAAATTGTCATGAAGAATATAGCTGCTTTTGTTGGAATGACACTACTGAGCACGGGTATATATGCACAGGGATGGTCAGAAATGGGGATAGGCCTTGCCGGGCTGAATGCCAATGGTCAGATACTGTCGCTTCAGGGAGACAATGCCGGAAAGCTTTATGTAGCAGGTGCCTTTGTCTTATCAGGCGCACGTAATGTATATGCATGGGGTACCACTCACTGGGAGCAGGTAGGAGCTATGAATGCCGACCTGTGGTATGCATCAATGAGCAAAGATGCTGCCGGCAATATCTATACCGGGGGGAGCTTTTCTAATGCCTCTGGGTACCGCTATGTTGCTAAGTGGAATGGTACTGCATGGTCTCAGCTGGGTGTAAGCGGAGGGGCATTGAATGCTAATGATATCATATGGACGACAGCGGTCAATGCAGCAGGGAACATTTTTGCCGCAGGCGATTTTACCAATGCCGCAGGATACACATATGTGGCTCGCTGGTCGGGCGCTTCGTGGAATGAGCTGGGAGCGGGCAGTGGTGCGCTCAATGGAAATAATACAATACAGGCCATTTGTGCCGATGCTGCGGGTAATGTGTATGCAGGAGGTTATTTTACTGAGGCAGGTCAGTATTATGTAGCTATGTGGAGTCCGGTAACTAATGCATGGACCCGTATCAGCCCATATCTGAACGGTCCGGTTAGCGCTATGTGTACCGATGCCGATGGATATGTATATGCTGCGGGTGCATTTCAGAATTCTGCAGGATACAATTATGTAGGCAAATGGGATGGTGCATTCTGGTCTGAGCTAAGTACAGGGTTGTATCAGTCAGGAAATATCTGGACCATTGCTGCAGGTCGTAATGGTCAGTTATTTACAGCAGGTATCTTCACTCCATATACTGGTTTGCAGCAGGTTTATTATTGGGATGGAACCACATGGGGGCAAATGGGTACTGATGCACTGCTCAATGCCAATAGCAGCATCTTTACACTATATGCCGATACGCTGAACAATCAGGTTTATGCTGCGGGCAATTTTACCAATGCTTCAGGGCGGTATTATGTAGCTAAGTGCGCTATGCCTCCAGCCCCGTCTCCGGCAGGTGTTGCACATACATCTGTTATATCTGTGCCGTCTGTTTATCCTAATCCGGCAGATGACAGACTGACAATAGATGTTGCAGCATGGCGCGTTCAGGATGCTTCTGTTACGGTGTCAGATATGGCAGGTAGGGTGTTGATTTCAGATAGCTGGTCGGGTAGTGTTCATGCCATATCCACAGCCCATTTACCGCAGGGGGTATATGTGGCACAGATAATGTCAGGCAGCCATATCTATACTACACGTTTTGTGCGCAGGTAATACCGGTATCTGTTACAGGATGAGCATTGCCTGTGTATCTTAGCTGCCTTATGGCGCATAAAACATGGTTTAACTGGAGTACAGGAAAAGATTCTGCAATGGCATTACATGCCCTGTTGCAGCATAGTAACTATAATGTACAGCAGTTACTTACTACCGTCAATGCCCATCATGACCGTGTAAGCATGCACGGAGTGCGGAGAGCATTGCTGCATGCTCAGTGCAATGCCATAGGGCTTCCATGGCGCACGGTGGAGCTACCACAACAGCCGGAGAATAATGATTATGAGCACGCCATGGCGCTTGCAGTAAATGAGTTGAAAGCCAGCGGATATACCCATTCCGGGTTTGGCGATATTTTTCTGGAAGATTTGCGGGCTTACAGAGAAGCGCAGTTGAGTAAGGTGGGTGTAACAGGCGTGTTCCCTCTATGGAAGAAGGATACAGGTGAGCTGGCCCGTCATTTTACTGATGGTGGCTATAAAGCAGTGGTTGTATGTGTAGATGGGTCAAAGCTACCTGAGTCATTTGCAGGCAGGGAATATGATGCCGCATTTCTGGCCGATTTGCCCGATGGGGTAGACCCTTGCGGCGAGCATGGTGAGTTCCATACATTCTGTTATGATGCTCCTTTTTACAGAGAGCCTGTGTCATTCAGCAAGGGTGATGTGGTATGCCGTACTTACCATACCGCAGATGCAGAACATAAGTTCTGGTTTTGTGACCTGCTGCCGTTGTAATGTGCTGTATACCTGTAGTATGGTGTGGTAATATTTCCACACATATGCAGCTGTTTTACAACACTATTGATGGGGCATATGATAACCATGTCCGGATTAACAAACCTTTGAAATGTCTGTAAATGACTGATATTCAGTTTGTTTTGTCCGTTTTTGCACACTGTTAACCCTCATGGGTACAGGCTTTGTGCCATTTCTGGTTGATACCATATTTGTTCACAGATATATTAAAACCGAAACACCATGAAACAGTTAATGATTGCCCTTATACTGGGCCTTTTTACAGCTACAGCCGCTCAGGCCCAGCATAAAACCAAGCAGATAGAGCGCTGCCACCTTTCTGCCGATAATAAATACATCACGTGTTGTAAAACCACACTTAATCCCGCATACAAAGTGGATGGTAAACCTGTGGCTGCAAAGAAGAAAGTTGTAAAACTCAGGAAGCATACACAGCATCATGCCACTACTGTAGTACATAGGAAACCTCCGGTAAAACATTATCAGGTATGTACCGATGAAGGTGGTTATTACACCTGCTGCATGTACGAAAGTACAGATGGTACCGTGAAAAGCTACTGGTAACAGACAGCAGTTTAAAAGCATTACTCACTTTTCAAAAAAACACAGGATATGAAGACGAAACTATGGATGCTGGTATTAGCGCTTTGCGCAGCAGTGTGGGCGCCTGCCCAAACCGGCAATAAGACAAAAGCCACAGCTTGTACAACAGTAACAAAAGAAGATGAAACAGGAGTAAAACTGAAGTCCTGCATGATGGTGCCAAGGCAGGTATGCCGCATCACCAGCGACAGGCGGCATGTAGCATGTTACATTACCTATGACGGTGAAGATTATACACCATATAACGGACATATTACCTACTATGGGCCTACCGGACCTATGCCAGGTGCACGTACTAAGTTTGAGACCGAGACCATAATAGTGAAGAAAGACAGGCCCGCCTCTTACTGTACACGTAATGAGGAAGAAAAAACCACAACCTGCTATTACACTCCGGCAAAGTTGTGCAGAGACTCAGAAGGTTATTACTCCTATTGTCAGCTGCCCAGAATAGGCCCTCCGGCATGGGATGATATGCCCGACAATAATGTAGTACACCTCACAGGTACTACACTGTACCGCTAGTCATGTATATCAGTGGCACTTAAAATACTCGAAAGGCTCCCTGCAGCTATTACAGGTATACAGAGCCTTACATGCTGTAGCTCCGAATCTGCTTAGTACAACAGTGTCATCAGAGCCGCAGCGCGGACAGTGGACAATACCCTCACCAAAGGGGTGTGTATCGCAGGAGCTGTGGAGCGGAGGCGCTATGCCATACGCCCGCAGCTTTTCGCGTGCACGGGCACTCATCCAGTCGGTAGTCCATGCAGGTGACAATACTGTTGTTACTTTGGCAGGTGCTACATGGTGTTGCTGCAGCACCGCTTTTATTTCAGCCTCTATAAGCCCCATAGCCGGGCACCCCGTATAGGTGGGGGTAAGCAGAATGTTATAGCCTTCTTCTGTTATCTCCACATCCCGCAGCATCCCCATTTCTTCTATGCTCACTACCGGTATCTCAGGGTCGGGGATAGCTGACAGTATGCGGAAAATATCCTGTTTTGTAAATGTTCCTGTTACCATGTTGCATCGGGATATGCGCGTTGCAGATACTGCATTTCGCACAGTATATGCCCCAGGTTTTCTGTATGGCGACCGGTACGGCCACCTGTCTGCCATGTCTTTAGCGCCGGTATTTCCAGTGTGGCACTTTTTAATACCTGTGCTGCTTTTTCCATCCAGGGCTCTTTCAGCGCTGTTATGTTGGGTATGATACCATCTGCTGCCAGTTGCTGTTCTGCACTGTCTGTTTCAAACATCTCACCGGTAAATGGCCATAGCATAGTCAATGCCTGCATCGTACGGCTGTTACTTTCAGCAGTGCCGTCACCCAGCCGCTCTACCCATCCGGCAGCATGTGCCAGGTGGTAGCGGGTTTCCTTTATTGCCTTGGCTGCTATTGCTGCAAGATTCTCATTCGGGCTTTTTTCCAGCGCACTGTACAGCAGCATGTCGTATGCAGATGTAAGCATGAGGCGCACCATAGTAAATGCAAAGTCCTCATCCGGCAGCTCATGTATCAGGCAGTTAAGGTATTCCTTTTCTGGTCTTCTGTATGCAAGGCTGTCCGATGTCTGCCCTTTACCTTCCAGTGTGGCCGCATATGCCAGCAGCAGGTCTGCACGTCCGGTCATATCCAGTGCAAAGTTGGTAAGCGCCAGGTCTTCCTCCAGTATCGGCCCGTTACTGCACCATTCCGACAGGCGGTAGGACTGTATCAGTGCATTGTCGCCTAGGCGCAGGCAGTAGGTAAGCAGTGGTGTCTGGTTGTTCATATCAGATTGCTTTTGCGCCCTCAGGCATAGTATAGAATGTGGGTAGTCTGTATATCTTGTCATTGGCCGGGTCGAAGAACATCTCTTTCTCATTTGGGTCAGAAGCCGTTATTGCATCTGTAGGTACTACCCATATGCTGGTGCCTTCACCGCGGCGGGTATAGGTATCTCTTGCATTCTGCAGTGCCATATTCCTGTCTGATGCATGTACGCTGCCTGCGTGTATATAGTTAGCTCCTGAGCGTGTCTGGGTAAATACTTCCCATGAGCGGAGTTGTGTATCCTGTGTCATTTCCGTCAATATTTTAGTTAAGGTCAAAAAGTTTTTGTTCCCGTTTCTTTGTCCATGCTTCCGCAGCCTCCAGTACCCATTTCCCTTCATCATGCACCCGTTTGTGATGGTTCATACGCTGCAGGTTGCAGGGGCCGTTACCGCCTATCACCTCATAAAACTCCGTCCAGTTGATGGGGCCATGGTCATAATGTCCGCGCTCCTCATTCCATTTCAGCTCATTGTCTGGTATCGTAAGCCCTATTACTTCGGCCTGCTGTACGGTTTTGTCTATGAACTTCGCACGCAGCTCGTCATTAGATGCACGCTTTATCTTCCAGCGAAACGCATCACCTGAGTGTGGCGATTCAGAGTCATGTGGCCCAAACATCATCAGCGATGGCCACCACCAGCGGTTCATAGCGTCCTGTGCCATTTCCTGCTGCTCTTTTGTGCCCTTCATCATCTTTGCCATAATCTCATACCCCTGCCGCTGATGAAAGCTCTCTTCCTTGCATATACGCACCATAGCACGGCTGTATGGGCCATAAGATGTACGCTGCAGCGATACCTGATTTACAATAGCCGCTCCGTCTACCAGCCAGCCTATGGCGCCTATATCGGCCCAGGTAAGCGCGGGGTAGTTAAATATGTTGGAGTATTTAGCCTTGCCGCTGTGTAGCTGCTCTATCATTTCGGCACGTGATATGCCCAGCGTTTCGGCTGCACTATATAGATACAGGCCATGCCCCCCTTCATCCTGTATCTTGGCCAGTAATATCTGGCGCGCACGTAACGTAGGGGCGCGTGTTATCCAGTTCCCTTCGGGCTGCATGCCTATCACTTCAGAGTGGGCATGTTGTGATATTTGTCTTATAAGATGCTTCCTGTAGGCGTCAGGCATTCTGTCCTTTGGCTCTATGGCATCTCCGCGTTCTATTTTTTCTTCGAAGTTTTTCAGTAACTCCGTATGAATGTCTGTTGTGGTCATCGGTTACTTTTATAATGATGAAAAATCAGAGTGTGCCACGGCGTGCCTGCTCTGCCTCTATAGACTCAAACAGTGCCTGGAAGTTTCCTTTCCCAAATGATTTTGCACCCTTGCGCTGTATGATTTCAAAGAAGAGGGTAGGGCGGTCTTCTACCGGTCTGGTAAATATCTGCAGCAGATATCCTTCCTCATCACGGTCCACCATTATCCCCAGTTCTTTCAGCTTTGCAAGGTCTTCTGCTATCTCTCCCACACGGTCAGGTACAGTGTCATAGTAGGTGCCGGGTACGTGCAGGAACTCTACACCACGGCGGCGCATTTCTGATATCGTGAATACGATGTCATCGGTAGCTACTGCTATATGCTGGCATCCCGGTCCCTCGTAGAAGTCAAGGTATTCTTCTATCTGCGATTTCTTCAGCCCCTGTGCAGGTTCGTTTATCGGGAATTTTATACGTCCGTTGCCATTGGTCATTACCTTGCTCATAAGAGCAGTGTATTGAGTCGAAATGTCTTTGTCGTCAAATGTTACCAGATTGGCAAAGCCCATCACATCGGCATAGAACGATGACCATTTATTCATGGCCCCCAGCTCTACATTGCCCACCATGTGGTCTATGTATTTAAGGCCCGTAGGTGCCGGATTGTATTCAGATGTCCATGCCTCATACCCGGGCAGGAATATACCCTTATAGTTTTTGCGCTCTACGAATATGTGTACTGTATCGCCATAGGTATGTATACCGGCTGTCACTACTTCGCCGTTTTCATCACTGCTCACCACAGGCTCAAAGTAAACTTTTGCCCCGCGCTTTACCGTCTCTTCAAATGAGCGGCGTGCATCATCTACCCACATGGCTATAACCCGTACTGCATCGCCATGTCTGCGTATATGGTCTGCTATAAACCCGTCCGAGCGCAGCGGTGTAGTGAGTACTAGTCTTATTTTACCCTGTACCAGCACATATGATGCTCTGTCTTTCACCCCGGTTTCCAGCCCTGCATATGCCAGCGACTGAAAGCCAAATGCGGTCTTGTAAAAATGTGCAGCCTGTTTGGCATTGCCTACATACAGCTCCACATAGTCTGTACCATTGATAGGAAGAAAATCCTGCGCCTGCGCAAATATCTTCTCTATACCATAGTCGTAGTTCTTTACTTCTTTAAGATCTGCAGTATTCATTGTTAGTTATGTTTAGTCAGTTAACCATGATTTGTAATAGCCATCTACCTCTATTTCCAGCGCTTCCTTAGTTATCATCATAGGCGCAAAAGGGTCTATCATTACAGCCAGTTCTTTTGTCTCTTTCTGTCCTACGCTGCGCTCTATAGCACCTGGGTGAGGACCATGAGGTATACCGCCTGGGTGTAGTGTCAGCTGCCCTGCCTTTATGTTGTTCCGGCTCATAAAATCACCATCTACATAGTACAGTATTTCATCACTGTCTATATTGCTGTGGTGGTATGGCGCTGGTATGGCCAGTGGATGATAATCGTACAAACGGGGTACAAATGAGCATACCACAAAGCCGCTGCTTTCAAATGTCTGATGCACCGGTGGTGGCATATGTATGCGTCCCGTGATAGGCTCAAAGTTGAATATAGAGAAGGTGTAAGGATACAGGTACCCGTCCCAGCCCGCAACATCAAAAGGATGATTGGCGTATACATAAGGGAATATCATGCCCTTCTTTTTGATGTATATATCAAAGTCGCCCTGCTCATCGTGTGTATCCAGCTGTACCGGGCGTTTTATATCCCGCTCACAGAATGGTGAATGTTCCAGCAGCTGGCCAAATTCGTTCCGGTAACGCTTGGGTGTGAATATCGGGTCAGATGACTCTACAATCAGCAGGCGGTTGTCTGCATCATCAAATTCTATCTGATACACAGTACCTCTTGGTATCAGTACATAGTCGCCATATTTAAATGGTAACCTGCCAAACATAGTATGCAGCATGCCGCTGCCTTTGTGTATGAACAACAGTTCATCTGCATCGGCATTCTTATAAAAGTATGGCGTAGATTCCTGTGGCGCTGCCAGCCCTATCTGCATGGTATTGTTTACAAACAGTATCCTGCGGCTTTTCATGTAATCCTTTTCAGGTTTTATGTCAAAACCTGAAAAACTCATGGCATTAAGACTGTTGTCTATGGCTATTTCCGGTCGTGCCGACCACGGCGCTCCTTTCTGTTTTACCCGTGTAGGTGGGTGCAGATGATATACAAGAGATGACAAACCTCCGAATCCGAGTGTTCCTACCAGTTCTTCCTGGTAGAGTTTGCCATTGGGTTGCCTGCTTACGGTGTGACGTTTTTCAGGAACAATACCCAGGGAGTGATAAAATGGCATTGACAGTTGATTTAGATAAGGGCAAACTTACCTTGTGCCAACTGCGGGTAACATGACGGGGGGCATGCCGCAGCATGATTTTCGTTAGGTGTGCTGTATTATGTCTGGTAGGTCTTCTAATGGTAGTATTGTTAGCGGGCCGAATGTGTTATGCTGTGCACATACCGTCATTATATAATTTTCGGCTACAGTATATTCTTTAAAGTGTACACCTGTGCTTCGCCCTCCTGCCCGTAAGGTAAATGTATCTCTGTCAGGTGTCAGTACAATGGTGGTGAGATTATTTAAAAGTCCTTCACCTGTCATTTTCAGATAGCTCTCTTTATATGTCCATAGCCTGAAGAAGTACTCATTCTGTTTGTATGGCGGCAGACTGCGCAGCGCTACATATTCTTCGTGTGCCAGATGGTCCCGGTACATGAGTGGCGGTACCGCTACTACCTGCTCTATATCCACACCTACCGGCATGTCAGATAAAGCGCACACTATCCACTCGCCGGAGTGGGAAACATTAAAGTGAAGGCGCTCATGATTTTTCAGATAAGGTTTGCCATTGGTGGATATTGTAATGTCATCCGGAGTAATAGAAAGTCCTTTGGTAATGCCTGCGAATTGAATCAATTCCTTACTCCATTGGCTGTAGCGGACAGATATATCAATTTTATTGTCTGTGCCTGTCAGGCATTGACTGATATTTATTGCATATACATCGGTTACGGACATTGTTTCTGTTTGTTTCTTGTTTGACGTACAGATATTCAGGTACAGACTACAGATATATGTACCCCACAGGTGCATCTGGTCCGAAGGTGCTCTTTATCCTATCGGGGTGCGTGTCTGTGAGTACTACTTGCCCAAATCTGTCACCGCGTATTATTTTCAGCAGGGCTTCCATACGGGTCTGGTCCAGTTTCTCAAATATGTCGTCCAGCAGCAGTATGGGTTTATGTCCCAGTGTCTGCGTAAGCCATGTATACTGAGCCAGCTTCAGCGCAAAGAGAAAACTCTTTTTCTGCCCCTGTGAGCCGAATTGTTTCAGTGCCATACCGTTCAGCCCCAGTTCCCAGTCATCTTTATGTATTCCCTTCAGTGTGCGTTGATAGCGCAGGTCATGGTCCAGCCCCTGCTGCAGCCAGTCCAGCATTGGCTTTTTCGTTAAGTCACTTACATACCGTACACTTACCGGCTCATTTCCGCCCGATAGCTGGTGATAAAAGTTGGCCAGCATAGGTAGAAAACTCTCCAGAAAAGCAGCCCGTTTTTGATAGATGTATGTGCCTCCGGCAGCCATGCGGGCGTTATAGTATTCCAGCTCAGTAAAGTTGCCACCCGGCTTCAGTGCTTCTCCGCGTAGCCATGCATTGCGCTGCTGTAGTATGCGCTGGTAGCTTATCAGCTCCTCCAGATACTTCCTGTCTGCCTGCCCCAGTATCCCGTCTATCCATTTGCGGCGCAGCTCGCTATGCTCATTAATGAGTTCTATATCATCAGGTGCTATCATCACCGCCGACCACGTACCTATATGGTCTGTCACTTTTTCGTAGTCTATGTTATTCCGCTGTATCTCTTTTTTTCCTGCTCTCCACTTACAGCTTACTGTATCGTCATTTTCCTTCCCTTCAAAAATGCCCGTTACCCTGAACCCATCTGTCCCCGCCATGGCAGTATTCTGCTGCAGCGAGGTAAAATAGCTTTTCGTATAGCATAAATAATATATAGCATCCAGCAGATTGGTCTTGCCACTGCCGTTCCGTCCGGCAATACACATTACAGGATATGTAAATTCGTAGGCTGCAGACGGATAATTTCGGAATTGAATGAGAGATATTTTCTTAATGAAAGTCAAAGCTGGTGTCGGGGAAAGAAAAGTTTTATAAATTCGCACAAATTTAAAAAATAGTGCAGACTACTTTCGGGAAAGATACATACCTGTACTGGTATGAGATCATGTTGCTGTTGCGCCGCTTCGAAGAGAAGGCCGGCCAGCTCTACGGAATGCAGAAAATCAGAGGTTTTTGCCATCTGTATATCGGACAGGAAGCTGTTGCTGCCGGTATGATGACGGCCATTCGCCCTGATGATAACCTTATTACTGCTTATCGCGATCATGGCCTGGCAATAGCCAAGGGTATGACTGCCAATGAGTGCATGGCCGAGCTTTATGGTAAGGCTACCGGCTGCACCAAAGGTAAAGGTGGCAGTATGCACTTCTTTTCTAAGGAAAAACGCTTCTTCGGAGGTCATGGTATAGTAGGTGGCCAGATAGGTCTTGGTGCTGGTATCGCATTTGCCGAGCAGTATCAGGGTACCGACAGGTCTACTATTTGTATGTTTGGCGATGGTGCCGCCCGTCAGGGTCTGTTGCATGAAGCCTTTAATATGGCTGTGCTGTGGCAGCTTCCTGTTGTTTTCATTTGTGAAAACAACTACTATGCCATGGGTACATCGGTAGAGCGTACTGCCAAGGTAACAGACATCTATCCTATGGCCGATGCTTATGGCATGCCTGGCGATAGCGTGGATGGTATGAGCTGCGAAGAGGTACACAAGGCTATAGATCGCGCTGTACGCCGTACCCGTGAGGGCGGTGGCCCTACCTTCCTGGAAATAAAGACGTACCGCTATCGTGGTCACTCTATGAGCGACCCTGCCAAGTATCGTTCTAAAGAAGAAGTAGAAGAGTATAAGGATAAAGACCCTATCAATCAGGTGCTGAAAACAATCAGAGAGCATGGCTATGCTACTGAAGAGCAGATAGAGCAGATAAATGAGAAGGTGAAAATGGAAGTAGAAGAATGTGTACGGTTTGCAGAAGAAAGCCCATGGCCCGATGATAGTGAGCTATACAAGGATATTTACGCCGATGCCAATTATCCGTTCATTACCGATTAAACATTACAATTCACAACACAACTAACATAAATACTAACTATTCTCAAATTCTTTTATGGCAAATTCAGCAAGGAACGTTCCTGGTGTGGAGAAAGAAACCGAATATACCGAGATAAACCCTTTTGATAACCTTCAGGTTACCTACGAAAAAAACAAGAAGACAATAAGCACCGTTACTACACTGGTACTGGTGCTGGTAGTAGGCTATTTTGGCTACATGAAAATGTACAAGGAGCCCGGTGAAGAAAAGGCAAATGCAGCTATGTACTGGCCGCAGCTTTATTTTCAGGCCGACTCTCTGAACCTGGCCCTTAATGGCGATGGTAAGAATATAGGCTTTAACAAGATTGCTTCTAAGTATGAGGGTACTAATGCTGCCAATCTTGCCCGTTATTATGAGGGTGTTTGCTATCTGAAGATGGGTAAGTATAACGATGCTATTAGCGCATTGAAGAAATTCAATGGCAAGGGTACTGCACTCGACCGTCAGGCCGCAGGTCTGCTCGGTCTGGCATATATGGAAAACAAGAACAACAACGAGGCAATAGAAAGCTTTAAGAAAGCTACTGCGGATAAGGATGATGCGCTTGTTACCCCTACTTATCTGTATCATATGGGTATGGCTTATCAGGCTTCCGGTAAAGCCAATGAAGCTAAGGATGCTTTCAAACGCATACGTGATGAATATCCACGCAGCCAGCAGGCCCGTGAGATAGACAAAGAACTGGCAAAGCTGGGTGAGCTGAACTAAGGTCAGACTACTACCATCTTTACATCATACATCCCCTGTATCTGGCTCTCCGGTTACAGGGGATTCTTTTTGTGGTTTTAGCTGAACATTAATATTTATACTCTTTTACTTTACCATCTTTGAAATCACTATGATTTATTAGTATCAACTTTCCTTTCTTATTGGGATAAAATGTTGAAATGGAAGAATCAATTGATTTTACATGGTCTGGTTGATAATATGTTTTACTGACAAGCTTCTTGTTATTGTAAATATAACGTCCTGTGATGGCTAACCTATTCATGTGTTTAGCTGAGATGTACCCACTACACATCCGACTATTCTGTTCATTATAAACCACAAAAAAATCAGTATCCATATCCTCCTTATAGCTGTGTTTATGCTCCCTGTAAATGTTGTAGTAGAACTGCCCTATTTTAATTTTATCTATAAAAATTTTCTTTTGGGGTGAGAATGAACATAAAAGGTACAAGGATGTAATATATGCTATCTGCTTTCTCATGCGGCAATTGGATAGTTCTATTAAAGTTAAAGAAATTAAGAAACTGCTTTTATGTGAAAACAGATTTGATTCTGTTGAGAATTCGCACATATATACTACCAGCAGAAGTAATTAAACTATTAGACCCTCAGCTTAGAAGGCTGAGGGTCATAGCTACTAACCTCATTTTCTCCCTGCGTATCAGGGTTTATAGTAGTAAATGTTATCACCGCCAGCTTCTGCCGGCCTGTTAGATGAGAAGTACCCTGTGCCATCAGGTGTCAAAGCCATTGATATGTCATCGTAAGAGGAGTTGACAGGTATGCCCAGGTGTACAGGTGGTAGAAATACGCCTTTTCCCTTATCCCAGGATGACCGGTATATGTCAAGTCCGCCCAGGCCGGGATGCCCGTCCGATGCAAAGAAAAGAGTACTGTCATTGGCCAGAAACGGGAATACTTCCTCTCCGTCAGTGTTAACGTTTGGTCCCAGGCTTTGGGGACGCATCCATTTCCCTGCTTTATTCCTTCTGCACATATACAGGTCTGTACCGCTTCCGTGAGAGTTTGAGCAGAATACCATAAGGTTATTGCTGTTACTTATTGTAGGGTATGCTACAGAATGGCTGGAGCTGTTAAATGCAAAAGGTTTTACTTTATTGAACTTCATCGTGGCATCATCATAGTCAGTAGCAATCATAATTTCCAGAAATACAATAGAGTCCTTGTTCGGGACTGCACCCCGGCTGAAGAATTTGTTGTTATAACGGGTACGGGTAAAGTACATAGTGTCACCTGTGGGGTTAAATGCGGCGGGGCCATTATGCCATTCTATATTTACTTTTCCCGGCGTACCCAGTGTAGCATAGTCAGTGCCGCAATTACCCGCCTCATAGCAGGGTACAGTGTATATATTGTAGCAGGAACTACCCGTCCAGCCACTGGTACGCTTATTCATTGCTATGGCAGTATCGGCAGTAAACACCAGATTCCCGTTCCATAATGTGGGGGCAAATTCTGATCTGTCAGTATTCAGTGCCAGAAATACGGGCTTGCCTTTATATGAAGCTTTCAGCTTATCAGGAGCAGTTCTGCATCCTTCTATCATATTGGCTATTCGCCTGTCGCGGGGATTGGTAAGCTGATATTCTTTCAGCAGGGTGTCTGCTTCTTCATAGCGCATCAGCTGCATCAGTACCCGCGCATATTTTAGCTTTGATGCATCCGAACCCCGATGCATATCCAGCAGTTTTCTGAAGTATTCATCCGCTTTCAGCAAATCTCCTGTAAGGCGGTAGCAGTCTGCCAGCCGGGCATATACATGTGGGTTGTCACCTGCCAGTGCCAGCTTTTCATAATAGGGTATTGCTTTGTAAAAGGCCAGATGTTCATAGTAGTAGTCGGCCTTAATACGGTCCATATCATCTTTTGCCCTGCTGGGGATATGAAAAGCGGTTTGTAATACCACCAGAATCAGTAGTGTTGTTTTTCTCATAGCAGGTCAGAAGGCACGTATAATACGTGGGGTAATGTATTTAGAGTTGTCGCGTATCAGGTCAAAGCCAATCATTATCTCGTGCGTGCCATGGTCATAGTTACGTAGTCCCGACATCAGATAGTCATATGCATACCCTATGTTTATATTGCGTGTGGCCTGTATGTGCACTATACCTTCAAAAGATTTGTCGGTACGAAAGGTAACGCCAGCCATGAGCCTGTTGTAAAATATCCCTGATACATTTATGTCACAGTTCAGCGGTAGCCGGTATTGACTGTTACCGGCAAATCTGGTAAGCATCTGAGGTTGTATCTGTATAACATCGTTTACGGTAATCACATACCCACCACATGCATAATAGCCTCTTACTTCCTTGGCTTTAGAGTCCATGCTTTGCTTTCTGTCGTAATAGTTCTGTAACAGATTAGGTACAGAAATGCCTGCATAAAAGTTGCTGCCATACCAGTACACGCCGGCGCCGGAGTTGGGTAGCATTGCATTCCTTACATTTTGTGTAAAGGTTATATCGTTTTGTTGCCCCAGGTTCAGCTGCTCATAGTCGGCACTGTACATTTTTATTCCGGCTCTCAGTCCGAAGGATAATACCGTATTGCCCTGTTGTATACGATAAGCGTAATAGCCCATTACATTGGTATTGCGCTCCACACCTATTCTTTCGCTGGCTATACTGCCTCCCGCAGCTACTTTTCTGAAAGGGCGCATATAGCTGCCTACAGGAGCATCCAGCGAAACATTGAATGTTTTAGGCGCCCCACTTATGCCCGACCACTGATTCCTGTAACAGGCATTTACAGATGTAACATCTCTGCTGCCGGTATAAGCAGGGTTGTACTGTAGCTTATTGTACAGAAACATAGTATAGTGCTGGTCGCTTTGTGCCTTTACAATAAGAGATAATAGTAGGGCAGTAGCAAACAATAATATTTGTTTTATTGCAGCCATGGGTTTATTTATCTTTTTACGAGCAGCGAGCCGGTGAGTACATTTTTTCCACCTGCGCCATTGGTCGCATTGAGCTTTATTACATAAAAATAAGTGCCGTCCGGTACCAATGAGCCATTTCTGCCACGTCCGTCCCAGTTATTGGTATATCCCCGCTGCTCAAATATCAGATCTCCCCATTTGTCATATAACTGTACCACATTATGCGGGTAGTTTTCCACACCACGTATCAGCCAGTAGTCATTGGTACCGTCACCGTTAGGCGATATGCCGGTAGTCACATCTATTTCGTCACAGTCTCCGTCCAGCACATCTGCTCTGGCCTCTTTGCGGCATTGATGAGCATCTGATACATCTGCAGTATAGGTACCCTTGCTCAGATTATCGATATGGTCTTCACCACCACCTGCAGACCATAGATAGGTATAAGGAGGTGTACCTCCGGTTACTGTAAGTGCCACTTTCCCGTTACCGGTAAAGCAGAGGTCATTTTTTACACTGGTTTTTATATCCAGGGAGTCTGGTTCCGGTACAGTAATGGTGCGCGCTCCATAACATTTTGTGATTAAATCTGTTACTTCTATAACATAATTGCCGGCTTTCAGTCCGCTTACAGAGGCTGCAGTGCTTCCGTTACTCCACACATAGTCATACTGGCCGGAGCCACCAGCAGATACAGATACAGATATTGCCCCGTCATTTCCACCATAGCAATGTACCGCTTCAATGTCTGCATTGAGCAGGAATGGGGCAGATGGGAGTATATGCAGAGGATAGGTAGTACTGTTGGTGCAGCCGTCACTGTTAGGAGCTGTAGTATAGGTAATAACTACAATGCCGGTACCGGTAGCATGCACTTCTCCGGTAGCAGCATCTATAGATGCTATTGCAGGGTTGCTGCTGCTCCATGTGCCTCCGGTCTCTGTCTGTGTCAGGGTTATTACCGCGCCGGTACATGGCTGTTGAGGGCCGCCCACTATTCCCGGGTCAGGCAGGGGGGCTACTGTAAGTATGTGTGTGGCAGTACCGGTGCAACCTATAGTATTTGTAATTATATACTGAATGGTAGTGGTGCCGGTAGCAATGCTTGTAACGTTTCCATATTCATCTATTGTAGCTATAGCAGGGTTACTGCTGCTCCATGTGCCGGTACCCGCCGGCGATGATGTGGTAATGGTGGTGGTAGCACCTATGCACAGGGTGGCATCTCCGGTAATGGTGCCTGGGTCTGGCCCGGGATACACAGAAATGAGTTTTGTGGCAGTAGCCGGGCCACACATATTGGTAACGGTATAGCTGAGTGTTACCAGCCCGCTGGTGAGTCCGGTAACCACACCTGTGGGAGATACAGAAACAGCAGGGCTGCTACAGCTCCATACACCACCTGTTACAGAGCAGGTTGCTGTTATTGTCTCATGCTCACAAATAGCGCTATCTGCTGTTATTATTCCCGGGTCGGGTAGTGTGTTTACAGTTACCACCGATGTAGCATGTGCATCACATATACCATCTGTTACTGTGTATGACACTACAGCAGTTCCCACGGTTAAGCCTGTTACTATTCCTGTACTGCCGATGGATGCTGCGCTGCCGGTGATGCTCCATATTCCGCCTGCTACTGTGGCAGATAGTGCCAGTGTATTGCCGGTACATATAGCGCCTCCGCCGGTTACTACGCCGGGGTCAGGTAGTGGGTTCACTGTTACAACATATGTAGCAGTGGCGGGGCCGCATCCGTTCACCAGTGTATACGATATAAGTGCTGTTCCCGCCGCGATTCCTGTTACTACACCACCAGATGAAACTGAAACTGCAGGGTCGGGGCTGGACCATGTACCGCCAGGTATGGTAGAGGTGAGTATGATGGCGCTGCCGGTACATACAGAGTCCGGACCGGAAATGACTCCTGCGTCAGGAAAAAGGTTGACGGTTACAATTTTTGTTACGGTCACAGTACCACAACTGTTGGATACAGAGTAGGAAACAGTAATGGTACCGCCTGACACCCCGGTTACCACTCCTGTCGCACTTACAGTTGCAGCCGTTCCGGAGCTGCTCCATGTGCCACCTGGTGTAGCATCGGCCAATGTAATTGTAAGGCCCACACATACTGATGAAGGGCCGGTAATGGGTAATACAGTGGGTAGTGGATTTACTGTTATAACAGCGGTTGCAGCCACAGTTCCACAGCTGTTAGTGAGGGCATAGCTGATGGTTGTAGTGCCTCCGGCTATGCCTGTTACTACTCCGGCAGAGCTGATAGTGGCTACAGCCGGATTGGTACTGCTCCATGTACCACCCGGGGTAGCATTGGCAAGTGTTACGGTTGCTCCGGCGCATAGTGTATCCGGTCCGGTAATGGCGGCTATTGCCGGTAGTGTGTCAATTGTTATGACATATGTCACCGATATTGTGTCACAGCTGTTGCCTACAGAATAGCTTATAGTAGCCGTACCTGCGCTTATACCGCTCACAATGCCGGTAGCGCTTACGCTTGCATTGCTGCTGCCGGTACTCCACGTGCCGCCGGGAGTAGCATTACTGAGCATTATGGTTGAGCCCACACATACCGATGTAGGACCTGTGATAGGAGTAATTGTGGGTAGTGGATTTACGGTAATGGTTCGCGTAATGGTAGTCGTGCCACAGCTTGTTGTAAGTACATAGCTAACGATGGCAGTACCTGTGGAAATACCTGTTATAATACCGGTAGGTGTAATAGTAGCCACGGTTGCCGGAGTACATGACCATGTGCCGCCACTTACAGCAAAGCCCGCAGATATAGTGTCTCCTATACATACGCTGCCAGCTCCTGTAAGTGTGCCGGTGCCCGGCGATGGGTTAATAGTAACCACAATAGAAGCGGTAGCGCTGCCACATGCATTGGTTACGGTATAGCTTATAGTGGCGATGCCCGCAGTTACTCCTGTCACTACTCCTGTTGCACTCACAGTAGCATTACTGCTGCTGCTGCTCCACACGCCACCAGGTGTGGCATTGGAAAGTACCACTGTTGTGCCGGTGCACGGGGTGGTAGCGCCTGTTATCGGAGCCACCACAGGAATATCGTCCACAGTAATAACACTGTTTACAGTAGCCGTGCCGCATGCTGTAGTTACTATATAGGTGATAGTAGCTGTGCCTGGTGCTACTCCCGTCACCACACCGGACGATGATATCGTTGCTACAGATGAGGGTGTACAACTCCATGTGCCGCCACTCACAGGGAATGACAGTGCCGCCGTACTGCCCACACATACCGATGTAGGACCTGATACCGTGCCACTACCAGGTGAGGGATTTACGGTTACAACTATTGATGCCGTTACGCTGCCACATGCATTGGTTACGGTATAGCTTATGGTGGCTGTTCCTGCGGTAATACCGGTAACCACTCCCGTGCTGCTTACAGATGCCTCCGGGCTGCCACTGCTCCATACACCGCCCGGGGTGGCATTGGATAGTGTAATGGTACCTCCTGTACACAGAGATGTCGGGCCGGTTATAGGGTCCACCACGGGTATTGTGTTTACTGTTACTAATGCCGTGAGTGTTGCCGTGCCACATGTGGTAGTTACTACATAACTTATTGTTGCTGTACCTCCCGATATCCCGGTCACTACACCTCCTGCCGATATTGTGGCAACAGCCGGTGCGGTGCTCGTCCATGTGCCGCCAGGTGCTGGTGCCGGTATCGTAATAGTACTACCTGCACATACAGCCGTAGGGCCGGTCAGTGGTCCGGTCCCGGCTATGGGGTCTACAGTCACAACAGTTGTTGCCACAGCAGTGCCGCAGGCATTGGTTATGGTATAGCTTATGGTGGCTGTTCCTGCCGTAATGCCGGAAACAACACCACCTGCACTTACAGTAGCGTTACTGCTACCGCTGCTCCACGTACCGCCTGGAGTTGGTGTAGTTAGCACAATGCTTGCGCCTGCACACAATGAAGCAGGCCCGCTTATGGGCCCGGCTACAGGCATGTCATCTACCGTTATGGTCATCGTACTTACCGATGTGCCGCAGCTGGTAGTAATTACATAGCTTATGGTTGTTGTGCCCGGGGCAATACCTGTGACCACGTCACTGCCCGATACAGTAGCTACCGCAGGTACGGTACTTGTCCATGTACCGCCCGGCACACTGGCAGTGAGTACTATCGTGCTGCCCATACATACGGCTGCGGGGCCGGTCAGTATGCTTGTTCCCGGCACAGGATTTATGGTTATTACAGTGGCTGCTACTGCACTGCCGCATGAGTTAGATACAGTGTAGCTGATAACTGCTGTACCAGCACTCACGCCCGATACTATGCCGCCCGTAGTTACGCTGGCATTACTGCTGCCACTGCTCCATACGCCACCCGGTGTAGCATTGGACAGGGCTATAGTACCACCTGTGCATAATGTAGTGGGGCCTGTAATAGGGGTCACCACAGGCATTACTTCTACTGTTACTACTGCCGATGCTGTTACACTGCCACATATGGTTATTACAGTATAGCTGACGGTAGCCGTGCCTGATGCAATACCCGTTACAATGCCACCTGGCGATACTATTGCTACAGCCGGGTTTGAACTGCCCCATGTGCCACCTGCCGTGGGGTAGGTAAGCGCAATGGTATTGCCTGCACATACAGAGGTAGGTCCGGTGAGTGCGGCCACGCCGGGAGCCGGGTTTATGGTTATCACAGTGGTGGCTACTACAGTACCACATGAGTTGGTTACCGTATAACTTATGGTTGCCGTTCCCGGGCTCACTGCTGTTACCAGTCCGGTACTGCTTACGGTAGCGTTGGCACTGCTGCTGCTCCACGTACCGCCCGGGGTACTGTTGGACAGGAGTATAGGAGGCATACTTACGCATACCGTGGAAGGGCCGGTAACAGGACCTGCTACAGGCATGGCATCTACAGTTATTACCGTTGTTACTACTGCTGAGCCACATGCGTTGGTAATATCATAACTGATGGTAGCTGTACCTGCACTGATACCGGTAACAAGTCCTCCTGCCGATACCGTTGCAACTGCAGGTGACGAACTGGACCATGTGCCACCGCTCAGCGGATAAGACAGTAGAATGGTGCCACCCATACATACAGATGTGGCACCGCTTAGCGGCACAGTGCCGGGTGTTATGTCTACTGTGACTTCTTTTGTGGCAGTTGCGCTGCCGCATATGTTCGTTACCGTATAGCTAATGGTTGCTGTGCCAGACGATAACCCCGTTACAATACCTGCCGGACTCACCGATACGCCTGCGCTGGCTGTACTCCATACACCTCCGGGTGTGGCGTCAGACAGGGCTATGGTACTACCTGTACACAGTGTAGATGGGCCGGTAATGGGGGCTACTGTGGGTGGTGCTGTTACTGTTACTATATGTGAAAATGAGTGAGTGCCACAATCTGTAGTAGTAGTGTAGCTCACAGTTACCGTCCCTGCCGATATACCTGTAACTACACCACCGGTACTCACTGATGCCGCACTGCCTGATACACTCCATGTGCCACCGCTAAACGGATGTGAGAGTGTAATGGTACTGCCCACACATACATCAGTGGGGCCTGACACAGAACCAATACCACCTGGGTCAACTGTGACAACTACATTTGCAAGGCAGCCTGCACTGCTTTCATATGATATAGTTGCTGTACCCGGCGATATCCCGGTTACAACACCTGTTGCGCTTACCGTTGCTACAGATACTGGTGATGCAGACCATGTTCCTCCTGCTGATGCGATAGATAGTGTGGTAGTGCTGCCGGGGCATACTGTGTACACGCCGGTTATTGGCGGTAGTGGTGGTGTTATCGTCACTGTAAAGGCCCTGGTGTGTGTGCCTGATTCCGGGCAGTTGTTGTCTTTAAAGGTCACAAAGAAAACATAGTCACCTGGGGGTACACCGGTAGTATTCCATGAAAATGTACAATGTGGGGTAGGGGTGCCATTACCCACAGTAGTGAATGTAGCACCTGCAGGCAGCCCCGCTACAGTTACATTCACTACCTGCCCTTCAGGGTCAGTAGGGTTCATGAAAATGGAGAATGGGCCGGAACCGGAGCATATTTCAAAGTGAGTACTGTCTGTGATTGTTCCTGCAGTTGCACTGTCATAAATACCTGCTGGTGGCAGATTGATACAGGGGTGAACCAGAAACGTCATTTCCCGTTGGCAGGTACCTACCAGCACACCACCACGATATTCTCTGATATTGTACACTACCACTGACCTTTGTACCACATTCGGAAAGAAAATCATCTGCCCTGTTCCGGTATCAAAAAAGTAGGAGCTGGCCACGCATTGCAGGGGAGTGGTAGCGGTAATCAGTTGCCCCGGCCATGCGGTACCTGTATAGGTTACATTTCCGCCTATTGTCGAGCAGCCCATGGTGCCATCAGTAGCAGGTACAAGTGAAAATACAATCCTGTCACCGTCACCGTCCACAGCCCCGGGATTATACCCGTTGGGTTGGTTCAGGCAAAAGAATGGTGTCGGTATATTGGTCATTGTAGGATTTGAGTTGGGGGCAGTCAGGTTATTCAGCGTATCTATAAGCTGTATAGTAGTGCCAGACAGTATGTTGGTTATAGCGGTTGCCCTGCCAGCTGTTGATGGACCATATGCACCATTAAATATAAACCGCCATGTGCCGGATTGGTACGGTAAGGCGACAATTCTGGAATATGTAAATTTTTTAATGCCAGGAATGTGATTGGATGGGAGTATGCATTGCGTATATGGTAAAGAGTCGGGGCATACTGGAGTTATTTCTATACCAGTAACCGGAGGCTCGGCAGACAGGTTCAAAGTACTGTGGTATGTAGATCCATCATAAAGGCATATAACAGGACTTGCCGAAGGAGATGATAATGTGGCAAATGCTCCTGCGCTGGCAGGTCCGCAGTCACCATACAGGACTACCGTCACTTTATAGGTATTGCCTGTTACATGTGTATAAAACATATCCGCACCTACAATATGGCTTGCGGTAGCCCGTCCTGAAAATGTTACAAGGATTGTAATAAGTAAAAGCTTCAGTATCTGCCGGAGTATATAGGGGTATCGCATAAGGCAAAAATGTTTATATAATGCTAAAATAGCGAATATTTTCGTTCGTGACAAAAAAAATATTAATGTGAATCAGTGTGGCAATCAGAGTTGTCTGTACATTTTCAGTTATTGTTATTATATATTTATTGCATCAGCAGAGTAATACTCTTGACAGATAGCGCAGCATTAAGTAAAAAGGAATATCAGATTACCTGTCAGGTACAGATTTCTTAAGTAGGTGATAAATTTATAATCTCAATAGCAACGAGGCAGCTATAGCCATAATATTGACTAGAAGCATGCCAACTGCCATAGGCATAACTGAAATACGCGGTCGCATAGCATTGGTTCCCCACAAGAGCCTGCAGTCAGGCGGAAATATGTAATACCTCAACACTTATGACCAGAAAAACCAGATGTACTTCGTAAGATAGCCAAACGATATTAAAGCCATAAACCTTGAGATGGTTGTATGTTACTAAGGCATCGGTAGTACATTCTTTGAGAGTAGCTGAATTTGCTCTCGTTGCTATCATCGTTATACCCTGCCCGCCCGCATGTACACCGGCCACGTAGTGAGGCGGGTACCTGCATTGTCCCATGCAGCAGCGAGCTCCTCTTCTACAATAGTAACAGGGTCAACCTGTGTTGCCCGTTCGTAGTGTTTTACCCCTGACCATGTACGTAGGTAGCCGGTAAGTTGCGCCAACGTCATGTGTTGTTCAATGCAGAATGACGGGGTCTCAATTTCATCAAACGGAAAAGGTATTGATTGGTAACATTCATCCACGTATCGCCGTTCCTTATCCCAGTATGGTCCTGTAAGTTCCCGATACAGTTTGTCTATCACCTTGTCTACACGTTCTGTTACATGAATGCTCGCATATGTCCATGCCGCAACAATGGCTCCCGCCCTGCATACCCGTCTTACCTCCGCATAAAATGGTTCAAAATCGAACCAGTGTATCGCCTGTGCTACCGTAACGAGGTCTACAGATGAAGTTGGTAGCGATGTATATTCTGCCCGTTCAATGAGATAATTGATGTTTGGCAGGCTGTGTGCCTCACATATCTGCTCTTCGCTAATGTCAGTAGCTGTTACATTATGGAATCGTTTGGCCAGCACCCGTGCCACCTGCCCGTTACCGGTACCACAATCCCAGGCATGTTCGAAGTTCACAATGTTTGAATACAGGAAATCGAATATTTCATCCGGTGATGATGGACGGAATAAGGAATAATTATCTGACCCTGAGGAGAAATTATCTATCGCATCTTTCATTATCCGAAGTTATTCAACACTTTTTTACGAACAGTGAAATTCATTGGCAAAAATACTGTTTCGGCACAGCCGGCAGAGGTTACTAAGCTGATAGTGTATCTGCTTAGAAGGTTGAATGTCGGGTGGGGGACATTTCACAGTCGCTGGCCTTGTTTGGTTTGAGCCTTGTTGTAAACACACATTTTAATTTCCTGCTGAAAAACCAACGATTTTATTATTACTCTCGTCCATAAAGTGTTGCCCAAAGCAATTTCTTCCTCACCAGACAATTTATTTACTTTATGAAAGCCGCATTATCATTTTTAGCCATCATCATGATGTGTACTGCATGTAACAGAGATCCGATAAAAGGGCCTGAATACAGTTATACATGCTCTGCCAATGTAAGTACATTTCTGTACCACCGTACCGACACCGTTTATACAGATGATCTCTTAAGGGTAGATAACCTTGGCCCAGACAAGGCAGACAGAACATTTACCAAACACTATTCTGATTTATTCATGAACAAGGACACACTGGAAATACAGAAAATAATCAGAGAAAAAGATGTGGAACTGAAGCTGACATATCCTTACAATCTATATAGTTATACAGAAGATACTATTGGTAAAAATACGGGTAGCTACATATGTAATCGTGTAAATTGATGGTATACTATATCGGGTAACATATACCTGTATGTATTCCCTGTTATTTCCTTTTCCACTTTGTTTTAAATTATTAAAGCCTCCTGAACAGGGAGGCTTAATCTGTTTTTAATTGTGTCATGTTACCATCATATTCCATTGAATAATAAAGGTTTTTATACCTGAAATCGTTATCTTCACGTTTTGCTAATATCATCTTTTAACCAATTTTTCGTAATGTTCAAAAGGAGTTCTCTTCTGGTCCTGGCCATGGCATGTATGGCCGGCACCAGTATTGCTCAGTCTCAGCCCTGTGCTACAGACGAGCATTATCACCAGCTGCTCACACACTACCCCCAGCTGGCTGAAATGGAAAAACAGTTTAATCAGCAGGTAACATCAGGCCTGGCTGCAAGAACTACTGCATCTGCTGATACTACCTGGTACGATGTGCCGCTGGTAGTACATGTGGTGCATGATTATGGTATGGATTTCCTGGCCGATGACGCTATTTATGAAGCCGTACAGAACTGGGCGCTTGCATTTGTAAGTGCCAATCCCGATACTAATGTTGTTATCCCTGCTTTTAAACCATATATAGGAAATGCCCGTATCAGGCTGCATCTGGCTACCATTGACCCTGATGGAAACCCTACAAAAGGTGTGATACGCCATCATTCCTATCTTACCAGTCCTGGCAGCGACCAGTCTAAGTTTACCCCATGGCCCAACAATAAGTATATGAACATATGGTTCACTAATACACTGGGCAATTCAGGTGCGGCCGCATATGCATATTATCCGTCCAGTGGTGCTATGATGCCTCACTATGATGGTGTAATAAGTCTTGCCAGCTATCTGAATACTTCCAAAACAATTCCGCATGAGCTGGGACATTGCCTCAATCTGCAGCACGTATGGGGCAACAACAATAATGCAGCAGTAGCCTGCGGTGATGACCAGGTAGATGATACTCCTCCTACTAAGGGACACTCTCCGGGCTGTATCACAAGCGTTATTTATGATACTGCCTGTGCTACAGGTTATGCTAAGATGTATGTATCATCATCAGGTCTGCTGGACTCTCTTGTAGACTATCCTGATACTACCAATTCGCAGAATATCATGGACTACTCTTACTGCTCTAACATGTTCTCAAAAGGACAGTGCGAGCGCATGAGAGATGCACTTACATCATCCGTTGCAGGACGTAATAACCTCATCACCCCTGCCAACCTCGCAGCTACAGGCGCACTTGCTCCTATGCCGGACCTCCCGCCTGTTGCAGAGTTTTCTATCAATAAGGGTGTAGGTGGTGGAAGTGTTACCGATGCACGCTCTCTGTTTCTTACATACACCAATGCTGCACAGTTCTCGTTCAATAACAGGTCCTGGAACGATACCGTAGCATCAGTACAGTGGGAGTTTTCTAATGGTGCCAGCACGCCGGTATCTACTTCTATGACCAATGTTTTGAATCGCTTCTCTGTACCGGGCTGGGTTACTGTATCACTTACAGCTACATCTAATGCCGGTACTAATACGTTGGTGAAGACAAATGCTGTTTATGCTGCAGATACTACACCTGTTGGCACTTTAGGTTATGCTCAGTCATTTACATCGGCTGGCGATGTTACCAACTGGCCTATGATTAATTATTATGACAATCAGTTTAAATGGGAGTTTTATAACGGTGCCGGCAAGGATGATAACTCCTGTGTACGTTTCCGCTCATACGACACATCTAACAGGCGCACAGGTACTGCTGCCGGCGACTATGATGATTTCGTGACTCCGGCATTCAACCTTGAAGGTCTTGGTGGTGATGTATATTTCAACTTCTTCAGCACAGGTGCATCTACTTCTATCAGTGGCTGGGGCACGCGTACATACGACTCGCTGCAGATTGATGTAAGTGTTACAGGTGGTACCCGCTGGACAAAGCTCGCTGCTTTCCGCACCTCTGACCTCGCTAATAATGGTAGCAGATCATCCGAGTTCGTTCCGGGCTCAACATCTACATGGATACCTCGTTCAGTTGCCGTATCTTCTATTTATCGCAACCGTCAGACATTTTTCCGCTTCCGTATGAGGCCGGGCAACATCGGTAACAACGTCTATATAGACAATGTTGGTATTGGTCTGTTCCCTGCAGCAGTCAGTGAGATGGCATCTGTGGAAGGTAATGACCTCATTATCTATCCAAACCCATCGGCCAATGGCTGTAACCTCGTGTTCAAAGCAGGAAATGAGGCAAAGGCTCAGTATGTGGTACGTGATGTAGCCGGAAAAGTAATATATCAGCAGGCTATATCTGCCACACCTAATGCCATGAATACAGAGTTTATTTCACGCGATAGGGTAGGTATACCAGGTATGTACTTTGTTACGCTTACATCAGGCAATGCTACTAGTACCCGTAAGATGATAGTGCAGTAATAGGGTTGTTTTATTAACTGGTACTCAATAATTGGGTGCAGGGTGAGAAAAAGAGGTAATTCCTGTTTTTTTTCATACTGCACCCAAGTTTTTTTATGTGGGTTACGTCTTTTCATATAAGACAGGCACTGATTCCCTGACCTGCGCATTGCATTATGCGCAGCAGATAATTCTATGTCACATCATTTATTAAGTCAAACCCATAAAAGAACTCGGATGAAAAAAAACTATCTCTATCTCGCCGTTGTGGCATCTCTGCTCGGCGGTAGCACTTACGCACAGCATTATCCCTGTGCTGCTGATGAAATGCATCAGCGTTATAAAGCACAAAGCCCTGCCGTAGCAGAATACGAGCGGCAGATGAATGACCAGATACAGGCATATATGGCCGCTCAGGCATCGGCAATGCCCGTTGCTATGAAAACTACAGCTGTACATAATGATACCGATTATTATGACATACCGGTAGTGGTACATATCATTCACAATTATGGCGCTGAATATGTAAAGGATAGCAACATCTATGTGATGATTGCCAATCTGAATAACTTCTATAGTATGCAGAATGACCTTTCCGGTATTATAGCGCCATTCCGCCCTTATATAGGTAATGCAAAGATTCGCTTTCACCTTGCTACTATAGATCCTGTAGGCCGCCCTACCACAGGTATCACACGCAGGCTTTCTTATCTTACTGCTGGTGGCGATGATCAGGCTAAGATGGACCAATGGCCTCCACGCAGCTATTTCAATATCTGGCTGGAGAATCGTATAGGCATGTCGCCTGCGACAGGTACTACGCTTGCATATTCTACATTCCCTGCATCGGCCGAGGCATTCCCTTATACCGATGGTGTAATTACCGGATACTCCTATATCAATGACCGCAATACCATGGAGCATGAGGTAGGCCACTACTTTAATCTGTTGCATCCATGGTCTACAAATAGTGCAGGCCCGGCATCCGGTATCTGTGGTGATGATGGGGTAGATGATACGCCTCCTACCGATGGTCATTTCAGCACCTGTGATCTCTTCGATACATTATGTGCTGCCAGCTACTACAAGATGTATACCAGCACATCCGGTATAGCAGACTCTTTTGTCAATTATCCTGATACTACCAACACACAAAATGTGATGGACTATTCTTCATGCCCGCACCATATGCTTACTATCGGTCAGGTATGGCGCATGCGTGCAGCGTTGAATAACAACATAGGTGGTCGTGACAACCTATGGGATAGCTCAAACCTTGCAGCTACCGGTGCACTGGCACCCACGCCCGACTTACCTCCGGTTACAGAGTTTGTAACACGTGCCTCGGTTACGTCATCAGTTATCACTCTGTTTACTTTCCCCGATGTGAACCTGTTCTTTACCAATAAAAGCTGGCGCGATACCGTAACAGCTACATCATGGTCTTTTAGCAATAGCGCTATTAACCCTACGCTGAATCACACAAGCTATTCTGCTATTAATGGCGCATTCCCTAACAGGTTTGCTGAGCCAGGCTGGGTAGATATTACCCTCAGTGCCACGGGTAATAACTCTGGTACTACCACTACTACTTATCCCAAAGCTGTATTTGTTGCAGACCGTGAGGGCATTGACCCTCGTAGCGGCTATTTAGAGGAGTTTGCAGAGGGCGGCAAAAGAGATAAATGGCCTTTCTTCAACTATTACAATAATAACTTCAGGTGGAAACTGGCTAATACCGGTCTTTATGACAACGCATCTATGATGTATGAAGGTTTTGATGCGCGTGTAGGTGTTGATTTGTTTAAAGGCACTCCGGCTGGTGACTTTGATGACCTGTACAGTGTTCCATTCGATCTCAGCGGATATGAGTCGGGCGACTGCTTCCTGTATTTCAATTACTCTGGTGCGTCACGTAGTTCTATTACTACCAACATTAATGACTCTCTTATCATAGAGTACTCTACAGATAAGAAGCATTCATGGACAAAGCTGAATGTAATGACTAAGAATGAGCTGTGTAATAAAGGGGTAGTAAATGTTGCCTATACACCATCTGTTATGTCAGACTGGGCACAGAAAGCTATTAATATCCCGGTTGCTGCACGTACTTCATATGTAGTGTTCCGGTTCCGTTATAAGCCGGGTGTAGGTGCCAATACGCTTCAGGGTACTGGTAATAACTTCTATCTGGACAGAGTAGGTGTTTCTGCATGGGGTGTCAATGTATCTGATGTAGGTATGGCCGCTAATGATGTACGCATCGTGCCTAATCCTACACGCGGTGATGCGTGGGTAGTAATAAAAGATGCAGCTGCTGCACATGCCGATGTGTACGTAACTGATGTTACCGGCAAGATGGTTTATACTACCGATGTTACCCTCAGCAGTGGTACTGCAAAAGTTACTATCCCTGCCGATGCTATCCGCACATCAGGTGTGTACTTTGTACAGACGGTTACAGGATCTCAGAAAAACACAAAGAAGCTGGTTGTATATTGATTGTTTCGTAAGTTGAGTAGAGTAGGGAAGTTGCCGCTTTGTGCGGCAGCTTCCATTTTTTATAGAAGCTCCTTCTTCTTTCCCCTGTACCCTGCAATAGAAAAAGCGTGTAATGGAGTTGACCATTACACGCTTTTTTATGTTTTGCTGCTGTTTTCTCTCGCAGTATATACTTACTGTACTATCAGTTTCTGTATTTCATTATTGTCGGGCGCTGTGATGTGCAGTATATACATCCCCCTGGGCCAGTTATTTACATCAAGGTGCAGTACATGGTTATTAGGGCTGTTTACGCTTTTGTAAAACAGTTGTCCTTTTATGTCATAGATACGAACGGAGGTTTCGTTATGTACATCACTGAATGTAATATTTACTGCGCCTCTTGCCGGGTTGGGCAATACCTGTACCCCCTTGGGTGCTTGTACTATATTGCCTGTGCTTGTGGTACAGGTGCCGGTACCCCATATACAGTCGGCAAATTCTGGCCGGTCTATAAATGGGTTTCTGTTATGCTGTATGGCATAGATAGCGTTGTTGCGGTTTATCTCTTTCTGGCTTACAGGGTCCAGATGGTGCCACTCCAGCAGCATCTGTGCCGCCCATGGTTTTAGTGCCACCAGTGTTGCCATCTCCCATGAGTTAAACATAGCGCTGTCATTCCGGTAGCAGGTAGAGATGTAGAAATAAGTACGGGCTATATCACCTTTAAAGGAATCAATAGGCTCAAAGCAGGTACCCGATGGTGCCCCCGGGTACGTATTATTTCCCAGCCTGCTTCCATTGGTAAAAGTATGTGTGGCAGTGCCCACCTTGCCATATGGGTTATTGTCGCGCTGGGCATTCACATAGGCATCTGTAGGGTACACATGAAACAGGTCTGTTTTCAAAGGTGTATCTGTAATAAACGTCCACATACTTTGCGGCCATGTATGCTCCCTGTTATAGCAGTCATCCTCACCCGTGGGCGATGAGCTGCCGCATTGGTCCGTCATATAGGTATACTCATATGCAGGTGTTCCTCCTGGTATGTCCGAGTATATGTCCCATATTTTACCACTTGCTTTTTTGTCGGTGGTATTATAGGCATTCCATACTCCGGGGGTATAGGATACACTGGTATGTGGCCTTATGATGCTGCTTAGCGCTGCACGTAGGGTCTGGCCTGCCAGCCCCTCGGCCGGGTCATAGTATCCTGCAGGTGGTTGTGCCATAGCTGTCATTGGTAGCATGGCAGCTACAATAATGGTCAGGATTTTGTTCATGTCAGTTTGGTCGTGCTAATTGTTATTTACTTATCAGATATACAAGTACAGGAAAGTGGTCACTATAGCCATTATCCCATACATGTGCAATGGTGAAGGAGCGGTGCGGTAATCCTTTGCTCTTTCCCAGCTTGTTTATTAGAAAGTCTTTATTAAAGATGCGGGCATCGTAGTATTTCCATTTATCATTCTCATTGCTTATCAGCGCTTCCGATAGCATTATCTGGTCCAGCATATGCCAGTCTCCCTGGTAGTTTTCAGTACCCATACCTTTTTTATGCATACTCATCCACGGGTTGTATATAGCGCCTTTTTTTAGCTTGTCTTTTTTGGGCTGTGCCTCCAGTATTTTACGCACGCCATAGCAGTCCGGGTTGTCATTCAGGTCGCCCATCAGCAGTATTTTAGGTGCTGTAGTTGCTGCGTTCAGGGAGTCGGCAAGTGTTTTGCATACCTGTGCCGCCAGTCTTCGCCCCTGCTCTGATGTGCTGCCCCCGCTCTTTGATGGCCAGTGGTTCACAAGTATGTGCATGGTATCGCCACTCAGTAAGCCTGTTACGTACAGTATGTCCCTTGTAGGCCTTGACTGTCCTATCGATTCCAGCGGTACCTTTAGTGGCCTTGCCTGCAGCAGGGTAAAGTATTTTGGGTTGTACAGCAGGGCCGTACTTATACCACGCTCGTCCGATGTCGGGAACCATACATGTTTATAATGTCGCCCGGCTATTTCGGGTTGTGTGCACAGGTCTGTAAGTACTTTGTCGTTCTCTATCTCCACCAGCCCCAGCACAGCAGGCCCGTCAGGAGTCACATCACTACCCATTTCAGCTATAACAGTAGCTATATTGTGCAGTTTCTGCTGATATATTGCCGGGGTATAGCTGAATGCACCACCCGGTGTGAAGTCTTCATCTTTTTTATCAGGGTCATCCTCTGTGTCAAACAGGTTCTCGCAGTTATAGCTGCCTATAGCCAGTACTTTATATTGTGTTTTTTGAGCCCATACAGGTGCACATACCAGTAATGACAGTAAGGCCAGAAGGTTTTTTCTCAATGTTCCGGAAATTTTTGGCAAAGGAATTAAATATATTCCATATCAGCGTGCCTACTTAGTTATTTTACATTTCCTGTGCATTCCGGCAACGTTTAAAAAATATTATATTATTGCAAAACCCTTACTACCTTTGCCCTCCGAATTTTTTGAACCTATGATTTGTTTTTATAAACTAAAGCATGTTCTTGGCACTTTTGTGTTGGGAGTTGCGTCATTAACACCTGTCCTGGCGCAGAGCGGAGGAAAGGGTACCGTGAGGGGCAAAGTGCAGAACGGCATTACAAATGCACCCGTAGGTGATGTACGCGTTCAGTTGCTGGATGGTAGTGTTTTCTCTGTTTCCGGTACAGATGGTACATTCACGCTTTCCGGCGTTGGTATAGGCGCTCAGAAAATAGTTGTGTCAGGATTTGATATCCTTAACGATACTGTATCACTGGATGTTTCTGCAGCTATGACAGATATGTTTGTCATAAGAGTCATGCCGGTCGATACATCTGCTATACAAGGGGCAGACCTTCCCACTATTGCTATCGAAGAAAATGCAGGTCAGGACGAAGATAACTCATCGGCGGTCTCTGGTAGCTCTGCCGGTTTCTATGTGGCCAATCAGGACCCTTTTCTTAATGCTGCTGCATTCACATTCGGTCCGTATCGTTTCCGTCCGCGTGGCTATGACAATACCGACGTTCAGGTAAATGGGGTGCCGCTTCAGGACCTTGAGACAGGTTTTGCACCTATATCACTTATTGGTGGACTTAACGATGTATTCCGCGACCGTAATATCATTTATGGTCTGCGCCCGTCTGAGTTTTCTTTTGGCTCCACAAGAGGCTCTACATATATCAGTGCTACTGCTGCCGATCAGCGTAAAGGAGCCAGCATATCATACTATGCTGCCAACCGTACTTACCGCAACAGGGTAATGGCTACTTATAACAGTGGTGTAAATGCAAAGGGATGGGCTTATTCATTTTCGGGTTCCCGCCGCTGGGCTAATGAAGGTTATGTTCCTGGCTCGTTTTATGATGCATACTCCATTTATGGCGCTGTAAGTAAAGTGGCGAAAAAAGGGCAGTTCAATCTTACCGCCTTTGCCGCACCTACAAAACGTACGCGTGTTTCTGCAGAGATAGATCAGACATTTGATATTACAGATGACCACTACTTTAATGGAGGATGGGGTTATCAGCAGGGTAAGAAAAGAAACGCGCTGATAAACAATTCTTTCCAGCCCATAGTTATTGCCAACTATACATATAAGCCTTCTAATCGTACCCGGTGGAATACAGCCCTGGGTTATGAGTTTGGCCAGTACCGCCGCTCCAATCTGGAGTTTTATAACGGTTACAGTGCCAATCCTACATACTATCGCAATCTTCCTTACTACTACCTGTATGGTGTGCAAAACCCTAACCCACAGGCGGCGGCTGCCCTCGAAGCAGCATACAGGGCAAACCCCGGCTTGTTGCAGATACAGTGGGACGACCTCTATAATGATAATTACAGCAACACACAGACTGTTAACGATGTCAATGGTATAGCCGGAAACAATGTTACAGGTGCCCGTTCTATTATTGTTCAGCGCGATGAGGTGGATGATATCAGAAAGTGGAGCTTCAATACAAACTTTACACATATACTGTCCGATAAGCTTACACTCAACGGAGGTCTGCAGTCTATTTATCAGCAGGATGAGTACTATAAAGAACTTACAGACTTACTGGGTGGTGATTTCTTTCTGAACTTCAATCAGTTTGCGGCTCAGGCCAACGTAGGTAATCCTACCTATGTGCAGAACGACCTCAACAATCCTAACAGAATAATTAAGGAAGGAGACAAGTACGGTTATGACTACTATCTCCGTGCCCTGCAGACAACAGCCTGGGGGCAGGTGTCTTACAGCTACACGCATTTTGACTTGTTTGCCGGTGTGGAAGGTGGTTTTAACTCATTCACCCGTGAGGGCCTGATGCGTAATGGCCTGTTCCCAGACAACTCATACGGGAAAAGTGATGCACAACGCTTCTCTACAGTAAAAGTAAAAGGTGGAGTAACTTATAAGATAGATGCCCGTAATGCCCTGTTTGTCAATGCCGCATACTTTACATCTGCTCCCGGCATTAATAATACTTACATCTCTGCCCGCACACGCGACTTTGTAATAAACAATGCAAAAACATATCTCACACAGTCAGTAGAAGCAGGTTATAACCTTCGTACATCCGGCTTTAACATGCGTGTGGTAGGTTATGTTACCGATGTTACCGGCAATACGCTCGTTAAGCGGTTCTTTAATGACGACCCCGATATACAGTCGTTTGTAAACTATGTAATGCAGAATGTCAATACCCGCTCATTGGGTACAGAGATTTCAGCTACAGCAAAGATTCTCAATAACCTTTCTGCTGTAGCAGTAGCTGCGGTAGGACAATCTTTTTACACTAATCGTCCTGATGTTTCTATCTATCAGGATAATATCCCTAGTATGGTGCCTACCACGCGTGAGGTGTATATAAAGAACTATTATCTGGGAGTTGGTCCCCAGTCTGTTTATACAGTGGGTTTACGTTACAATCCCCGTCGATGGTACACCCGGCTCAATTTCAACTACATGGACCGTAACTATGTAGAGGTAAATCCTGACAGGCGTACCCAGCTGGCCGCAGATAAGGTAGACCCTGCCAGTCAGAAATGGCGTGATATTTATGCTCAGGAAAAATTACCATCTGCATTTACTGTAGACTTGAGTGTAGGTAAATCATTTAGTGTCAATAGATATTATAAATCACTGTCCCGTCGCACTACGCTCAATTTCAATGCCGGTATTTACAATCTGCTGAATAATCAGGATATTAAGCTTTCAGGTTATGAGCAGCTTCGTTATGATTTTAAAAATCAGAGTCCATACAAATTTCCTAACAGATATGCATACGCATACGGACGCAACTTCTATGTTTCTGTAGCACTAAGGTTTTAATTAATAAATTATTTTTTACATGAAATTCATACGTTTCTCAGTCATTCTGCTTGCCTGCAGCCTCATCATTCATTCATGTGTGAAGCAGGACTACGATACACCTCCCGATACTTCACAGTACGATCCGGGGCTTACAGTACATACCACGCTTCGTTATCTATCTGATATGGTACAGGACATGCCGGCAAATGCATGGCGCCGCATGGGCGATACAACAATCTATGGTGTTGTTATTGCCAATGACCAGTCAGGTAACTTCTATAAGCAGATAGTAATTCAGGATACATCCATAGGGGGCATCGTTGTATATATAGACCGTACTGGTCTGTATGCCGATTACCCTGTTGGTCGTAAGGTATACATAAAGCTCGATAGCCTTTGTGTGGTTAATTACAGAGGTCTTCCTGAAATTGTTTATAATGTAGATTCTTCAGGCAATACCGCCGGTATCCCTTCCGGTCTTATAAACAATTATATTGTTAAGGCAAACTACCCTACGCCTGTCGATACGAATGTAGTATCTATTGTTGATCTCGCATCCAGCCCTGCCCGTTATGTATCTACCCTGGTTAGGATAGGCAATGTGCAGTTCAATACTGCATCAGCAGGTCAGCCTTATGCGTCACCTTCTTCTATTTCATCAGGTACCTCCCGTATGGTAGAAGATTGTTCGCATACCGCCAATGTTACAATGTATAACAGTGCTTATGCCTCATTTCAGCCATACATTACACCCACAGGAAACGGAACGCTGAATTGTGTGGTATCACGTTATTATCAGACGGTACAGCTGCTCATTCGCGATACGCTCGATGTGCAGTTTACAGAAACAAGATGTCCTTAATTTTAAATTTCAGTTAACTCCCATACCTTTGTTAAACTTTTCAAACAACGATGAATATGAAAAAAAGTCTATTAATGTTATGTACGGTAGTAGCGTCATTTGCTGCTACAGCCCAGGTCACACTTGGAAGTTCTCCTTACACTCAGAATTTTAACAGCTTAAGTTCTGGTGTGCCTTCAGGATGGCGTGTTTATAACAGCTCAGGAGCTAATACACTGGGTACACTCAGCTCTCTGAATCCTTCAGCTACTACAGGTATTTTTAATGATACTGCCTGCGGCGCTACTAATGTTTCAAGCGGTGGTTTTAAAAACTATGCTTCTGCCAATATTATGACAGAAGGTTCTGCATGTGCCGCACAGCAGACAGCTACTGATCGTGCTATGGGTATCCGTCAGGTATCAAAAGGAAATGCTACTAACCCTAATACAGACTCGGGTGCAGCTTTCGTTCTGGTTCTGGCAAATACTACCGGTCTTACTAATTTCAACCTTTCTTTCAAACTTCAGTCTCTTGATACTTCCAGCCCACGTACCACTACATGGATGGTAGATTATACAACTGATATTTCGGCTACGCCTCCTACTTTCACTCCAGTTACTACATCTCCTGCTGTTCTTACTACAGGTGGTCATACCTTCAGCAACACCAGCGTTACCGTTAACTTTGGTGCTGCACTGGACAATAAGTCAGGAAACGTTTACATCCGTATCGTAACACTTGAGCCATCTACCGGTTCCGGTAACAGGGCATCTACTGCTATCGACGATGTGTCACTCAGCTTCACAGGTGGCACTTCAGGTGTAAATGATGTAACTGCCAATGGTACTGTAGGCTTCTCTGTTGTGGGTATGGCTACTACTTCCGGCGTTAACTTCAGCGCTACTACTGCCGTTGCCGGTACTTACAATGTTGATATGTTCGACATGACAGGCCGTAAGGTTTACACTACAGCCGTAAATCTGAATGCTGGTACACAGACTATCAGCGCTGGTAGCAACCTCACTCCTGGTATGTATATAGCACGCCTCAGCAATGGCGCAGCTACCGCTACCGCTAAGGTGATGGTTAACTAATTTGTTGCCTTGTAACCAATATATATGCTCAGAGCCGCATGTTCATTCATGCGGCTCTGTTTTTTATGCCCTGTCAGAGATATACTTGATTATAGGTAGCTTATACCATTTCGTTAAATGATATGCTGCCGGATTACTATCCGGGATCAGCAGCTATCTTTGCACGCTGTATCCAATCCTGTACACCATTGCACACACTTAGTCAGCTACAGAGTGGCACACTGAATGGCATTACATCTCTGAAGTTGTCAGAAGGACTTACCGGATTTCCCCGTGAAATACTGGACCTTGCTGATACCCTGGAGGTACTGGACCTCTCAGGCAATCAGCTCACCTCATTACCTCCTGACTTTGGCAGGCTGCATAAACTGCGTATTCTGTTTTGCTCTCATAACCCGTTTACTGAATTACCTGCTGTTTTAGGGCAATGTCCGGCATTGGAAATGATAGGCTTCAAGGCATGCCATATTGAGTATATTCCGGCTGCGGCACTTGGCCCTGGCCTGCGTTGGCTCACCCTTACTGATAATCGTATTACCCGGCTGCCCGCCGCTATAGGTCTGTGTACCCGGCTGGAAAAGCTATTGCTGGCTGGCAACAGGCTTACAGAGTTGCCTCCGGAGCTGGAAAAATGCACCCATCTTTCGCTGTTGCGTATTGCTGCCAACAGGTTGCCCTCTTTGCCATCGTGGTTGTTGTCTATGCCACGGCTGGCATGGTTGGCATTTTCCGGTAATGGCTTTTCCTCCTTTTCTCACCGGCAGTTACTGCCAGCTATTCCGTGGCAGTCGGTTACTTTGCATGAGGTTTTAGGGCAGGGAGCATCGGGTATCATACACAGAGCTACAATTGTTCATACAGCAGGGGCAAAGGAAGTAGCCGTAAAGCTCTTCAAAGGAGCTGTTACCAGTGATGGCTTACCTGGCGATGAGCTTAATGCATTTATTGCCGCCGGCTCACATCCGGCGCTCATCGGGCTCATGGGCAGTATCGGGGAGCATCCTGATGGGCGTAATGGCCTTGTGATGGAGTTAATTCCTGCCCGGTGCCATAATCTTGGCCTGCCACCTGACTTTAATACCTGCACACGCGACACTTTTCCTCCCGGTGCCTCTGTTTCATGGCCGCAGTTGCTGAATATTGCTGTATCTGTTGCTTCTGTTGCTGCTCAGCTGCATAGCAGAGGTATTATGCATGGCGACTTATATGCACATAACATTCTTGCCGATGATGACGGCAATGCATTACTTACAGATTTTGGTGCCGCCTCATTTTACGACCGTAGCCATACAGTTACTGCGGCGGCTATGGAAAGGATAGAGGTTGCTGCTTTTGGCTATTTGCTGAATGATATGCTTGGAATTTGCAATTGGGATGATACCCGTCACATTGCCATATTACAGCAGATGAGTGCCGATTGTCTCCGGCCTCAGGTGTCGCTACGTCCTTCTTTTCAGGAGTTGACAGATCGGTTGTCTGTACTTGTGTCACATTGTGTATTGTAGCATGTTTTATAGTATGCGCTTTATTCCCGACCTTTGTAGAATAAACAATACTATGAATCCTATGATGTTTTTCTTTTTAGACGCTATACGCCACCTTTTTTCAGATTTTTATCCGCCGTATAGATATATGTAAATTTATCCGCGAGCAATTTTTGGTAACTTTTTGATACCTTTTTGTCTTTTGTTTCACTGCCGGTATTTGCGTTAAATTTCTTGTATTCAGTTAGTTATGGTATTCTGGTTGTGCTTGTTGTTTGCGTGAAAAAAATATTGCGCAAATGAGCAGTTTTATCAGGTATTCAGCGTTATGTTAGTAATGTTTTGAGTCAGTATCGTTACGGAGGTGCTCATATTCAGGATGTGGCATCCCGGTTTATTTCCTATTTTTGCATGCTTTTATGAAGGGGTCAGTCACTTTGTTGTTGTTGCTTGGTTTTATCTTGTTCACCTTTTCAGGGTGTCATGTATATAGCTTTTCAGGTGCTACTATAGAGGGGAAGACCATCAATATTCATCAGCTGGAAAACCGCGCCCGAAATGTTGTGCCTAGTCTTAGTGCTACACTTACCGATAAAGTAAGACGGCGCATCTTATCACAAACCGGTCTGAAACCGGTAAATAATGATGAGGCTGACTATGATATCACAGGGCAGATAACCACATATGAGGTTACTGTTACCGCAGCACAGGGGGTACAGGTAGCTACTAAGAACAGGCTTACAATATCAGTACAGGTTGATTTTAAAAACCGACTGAATGAAAAAGCAGACTTTTCGCAGACATTTACCCGTTTTTCTGACTTTAACGCATCTCAGATGCTGCAGAGTGTAGAGTCTGCACTGATAGAAGACATAGGTAATCAGCTTGCTGATGATATTTTTAATAAAGCTTTTGTAAATTGGTAGCCCGGTATACTGATGACCAAACAAGCATCCATAGCATACATAACTGATTTGCTGGACAATCCGTCCCGTATTACTGAGGCCGACCTCAGTAGTATAGCGGGTTTCCGGCAGTCATTCCCTTATTTTGTACCTGCCCGTTATCTCGAGGCGGCCAACAAACACAGGCAGCAGCAATGGGATGCTGCTACAATGTCTGCCATCAGCCCGTTTGTGGGTAACTGGATGTTGTTTTGTGAGTTTCTCAATTCAGGTACGGGTCATTTTCCCCACGCTGGTGCTGGCAATGCAGCCTCTGCTGTAGACGACCGCCCTATTCTAAAGGCGCAGAAAGTGATTACGGTTCAGCCTGCAGCAGTAAAAACAGAGCCTGAAGCAGTAATAGAAGCAGAAACTGAAACACCTGAGGTGGTGTCTGCTACGGAAGAGCAGGATGAAGAGTCTGTAGTCCTGGCTGCAGAAGCTGCTGTTGCTGAGGTTATTCCGGCCGAAGATATGGTGACGGTTACAGATGATGGTGCAGTTACAACTGATACAGAGCCTGCTGATACAGAAGCAGAAACTGTAGATGTATTACCGGAAGTGCCGGCATCAGTAGAGGAAGTGGTCATACAGGTGCATGAAGAAGTAATTATTTCAGAGATAACGGCAGCAGAGCAGGCGACAGTTGTGGAGGCAAATGTGATAGCAGATACAGCAGAGCCGGAACCGCAGGAAGCAGAAACTGTAGCGGCCGTGTCAGATGAGCCTGCTGCAGCTACTCAGGATTTGTCAGCCATTGTTGATGCACTGGAGCAGCGTCATAATGACTTCTGGACATTTGGCGAAGATGATGCAGACGTGGATACCGGTGAAATTCCGGAAGCTGAAAGTACAGCAGCAAATGATACGAATGAGCCACCTGCGGTATCAGCAGCCATAGATGCATTACCTCCTGTAGAGGAGATTGTCTCCGATGCGCCTGTAGCAGCACGTAACGAGAAGCCACTTATATACCCTGTTTATACTGAAGATTATTTCCTGCAGCAGGGAGAGAAAATCTCAGCCGAGCTGCCTGAAGATATAGATAGCTTTAAAGACCAGGACCCTGACAGGTCTTTGATGGTTATGATGAGCTTTTCTGAGTGGTTGCTCCATTTTAAGAGCACTACCGAGCGGCAGAAGGAAGAAAGTAATGACCAGAAAGCGCTCAAAACCATGTGGCAGAAAGAAAAACTTGCTGCTGCCATAGAAGAAGAAAATGAAGAAATTCCCGAAAATGTATTTGAGATGGCAGTTAACTCCATCACACGGGAAGATGGTCTTGCCAGTGAGTCATTGGCCGACATATATATAAAGCAGGGAAAGCTGGATAAAGCTGTGGATATGTATCGTAAATTAAGTTTGCGAAATCCTCAGAAAAGTGCGTACTTTGCCCGGAAAATTGACGAATTACAAAAGGAAAAATAAATCATGGTCGTTATAATTACAGTACTCATTCTGATTGCATGTGTTGTTCTGGGCTTTTTTATTCTTATTCAGAATCCTAAAGGCGGTGGTCTGCAGGGCTCATTTGGTACTATGAGTTCTCAGGTAATGGGCGTTAAGCAGTCTGGTGATGTAATGGAGAAAGGTACATGGGCGCTTATCGGTATAGTAGGTGGTCTCAGCATCATTTCTATTATGTTTTTCCAGAAGCCTGAAAGCGCTGTAAAAGCAAAGGCAATGCAGCAGAAGAGCGCACCCGCTAAAAGCGGTAAGTAACATTTTCGGATGTTATCGTGTTCATCATTATAAGATATATACGGCATCGCACAGCATAGTGCTGTGCCGTTTTATTTTATATAGGTTGTTGCCAGGTATATTCCCTGTTTCTCTATGATAGATGCTGCATCAGCTCCCGGCAGCTATTAATATTAGGATAAAAGAAGTACACATGAATAGCGAGTCCAATAAAGGTCACAGGATATTTCTTATTGGTATGCCCGGTTGTGGCAAGAGTCATTGGGGGCAGTTACTGGCCAATGATATGGATCGGGAGTTTATAGACCTGGATGCATATGTTGCTATGCGGGAAGGTGTTGCAGTTCAGGAGCTTATTACCGGTGGCGGTGAGGATGTTTTTCGTGAGAAGGAAAACCGTTACCTGGCAGAAATTATAGGAGATACAGGGAAGAAAGTAGTTGTGGCCTGTGGTGGCGGTACGCCATGCTTTTCTGATAATATCAGACTTATGAAGATGAATGGCATTGTCATTTATCTGGAGTCTGATATAGCCAGACTAGTTCATAATCTTCAAGGCGATGATACCGTCCGTCCGCTACTGGCAGGTGCCGAGTCGCTTGCCGGACAATTGCAGACCACCTACATGATTCGTAAGCCGTATTATGAGCAGGCGCACTTCATTTTACCTGCGGCAGACATTTCTCTTGCTAACTTCGCACAAATACTCGGTCATGAATAGGCAGGCTATTATTGCAGGTTCGCTTCTCGCAGCACTGGCTGTTGTTCTTGGTGCTTTTGGCGCACATGGTCTTAAATCTGTTGTGGCGCCCGATAAGTTACTGGTGTTTGAGACCGGAGTACGTTATCATATATACCACAGTTTTGCGCTGCTTATTGCTGGTTTGCTTTATGCTCAGTTTCCGGTCAGGCAGCTACGGTTGGCAATCCTGTTTTTTATAGTAGGTATAGCGCTGTTCAGCGGTTCACTATACGCTATCGTGTTTTTATCGGTTTCCGGGGCATCTATAGGGCCGTTAGGTATTCTTACTCCTATTGGGGGGCTGTTTTTTATCCTTGGGTGGGTTTTGCTTAGTCTCGGAGTTATGAGCCGTAAATAGGAATACGTCAGGGGTGTGACATCTGACGTTTGATGTGTACATTTACTTTCAATTTCATTTGTATTGCAGGCCATTGGTTACTACATAGCGTTACCCTTCATTTATCTGCTATCCCTGCTGCCGTTTCCGCTGCTGTATCTGTTTTCAGACTTTGTGTTTGCATTGCTGTACTATGTCATTCGCTATCGTCGCGATGTGGTCAGTACCAATCTGCGCAAGTCGTTTCCTCATAAGTCAGAGGCAGAAATACAAGACCTTACCCGCCGCTTCTTTCGCTACCTGTGCGATATGTTCATTGAAACTTTTAAGACCCTTACCATCAGCCGGCAGGCTATGCTACGGCATTGCTCATTGTCGGCCGATGCACAAAAGCTGTTTCAGGAGCTGGCAGCGTCAGAGCAGAGTGTCATTCTGGTAATGGGGCATTATGGCAACTGGGAGTGGGGGGGTAACAGCTTCAGCCTCACTTGTGGGCAGCAATTGTATGTTATTTATCACCCGCTTGCCAATAAACATTTTGATGGGCTTATGTATCGTATGAGGTCCCGGTTTGGTACACGGCTGATAGCCATGAAGAATACCTTTCGTGAAATGCTGGGCAACAGGAAAATACTTGCAGCCACAGCCTTCATTGCAGACCAGACACCACAGCCCGACAATGCATACTGGACTACCTTTCTCAATCAGGATACACCTGTTTTCAGAGGTACAGGTATTATAGCCCGTAAGCTGGGACTACCGGTAGTATATGTATCTATTGGCAGATTACGCAGAGGCTACTACTCCATGCATGCCGAAATGCTGGTACCAGACCCTGCATCATTGTCGGAGGATGAAATATCAGAGATACACACCCGCAGGCTGGAAAAAGACATTATTGCCGATCCGGCTATATGGTTGTGGTCTCATAAAAGATGGAAACATCGTCGTCCTGCAGCAAGTGTAGCGGAGTAATACTACTGTGCATCGCATTACAGAGCGCTAGCTTTTATCAAACCATACCCTGGTTTCATCATCCCAGGTACCATTATAGTTTACCGTCAGCTCTTCACCTGCTTCTATATCGCGTGCGGCCTGTACAAACATGGTTTTTTCTTCATACTCCATATAGTACTCACAGTTAGAGTTATAGGAATGGTTGTACATGGGTATAGTGCCCAGCGCCATACAGCACAGGTTTTCACCATCTGGCTGCCATTCAAATATGTAGTTCTGTAGTATGGTCTGGTCTATCAGCAGGCGCTCTTCATGAGACATGATAATGACAGGTGCGCGTTCTATAATAGTACCGGCAGTTATTGCTTTTTTGGTGAACATGCCCCGGCCTTTGTCGGGTGTATCAGCAATATATATATGTGGCTTTGCCATGAAGCAGTATAATAAACTTCAAAAATAGGGGGTGAATCGTAAAAATGGCATCAGAACAGAATACAATTTTTCAATCGTCTTTTATATATTTACAACCCAAAGGCTTTCGATATGATTTTTACCCGGAAAGTGTGTGTACTGGTAGCATTGGTTGCATCATTGGTACCTTCCTGTCTATTCGCACAGTATCAGCATGAAGTTGATCCGTTCTGGAGCAATTTCGGAAATGGTGGACGTCGGTATGAACTGGGTGGTGGTATTGTTATGCCATCAGGTAGTTTCACTGGCGTCGTTACCACTCTTGGTGCCGGTGGCGTATACAGGGGCGATACTACACTTACCCGGGATATTGCCGGTTCCGGTTTTGGTGGCTCTATAGGGCTTACGCTTCCTTTCCGTGCTACAGGTCATATCAGTTGCTGGGCAGCTACTATACAGCTTATGGGTAATATGATTACCTGGGAAGAGCTTAATCAGACAATGTCTTCCGGTGGTAGCTTTGAAGCCAGAGCTACACCGCTCAGTGCCTCCACTATACAGGTAGCTATGCCGCTGGGTGTAGATTATAAGATAGGTAATGATGCTATCCTTACCAAAAGACTCCCCTTTGGTGTGTCTCTGGGTGCAGGTGTTATCCCTCAGTTTACAATGACCACGCTACCTGACATCAATGATTACAAGCCTCAGTACGGTTATGGCTTCACTCCTTATGCCAAGTTCGACTGGTCTATCTTTGGTGGCATATGCTGGAAGATTCGTTTCATGTACACAATGGGTAAGATAAACCTGCTGGATCAGAACCGTAAGCTGGAAGGTTATAATGATGGCACTTTTGCTATCAGTTCCAGTGGTCAGTTTATGGCATCGCTTATCATTATGCCTTTCTCTTACAAATGGCGTGAGTTTGCCTGGTATAACACTTACGATACCTACAATCAGCACGACAGGTTCAACTAGTCTTCCTAAATATTTATACCAGGCACACTACGGTTGTACACTATTTTGCTATAGGTTTCCGTTGTGCATTTGTGGCATTTCTGTAACTGTTATTCTCAGTAGGTCATGTCTCTGTATAATAGCTATTTTTGCCCGGATGCTTACTTCGCTGATATTACCATGCTATAACCCGCAGCCCGGTTGGGATGCAACAATATGCAGGGAATACGCAGCATTTTGTAAGGCAATTGGCACTACTGCTACAGAGTTGGTTATTGTATTTGATGGTAGCAGCAACAATGTAACAGAGGTACAGCTTCAGGCTATCAGTTCTGCCGTGCCAGATGTTATTTTCGTTTTTAATGATGTAAACAAAGGAAAGGGACATGCTACCCGCGCCGGTGTTTCAAAGGCTTCAGGAGACATTATTATTTACACAGATGTAGACTTTCCCTACACTACAGAAAGTATGGCACAGATTTATGCTAAGCTGGCTACACATGAGTGCGATCTGGCAGTAGGTGTAAAGGATGATGCTTATTATAGCCATGTTCCTACTGTCCGCAGGATTATCTCCAGAGGGCTGCGGCTTTTCACCGGTGCACTACTTTCCATGCCTGTTACAGACACCCAGTGCGGGTTAAAAGGTTTCCGGCGCAGTGTAGCTGATACATTTCTGTCCACTACTATCGACAGGTATCTTTTTGATCTGGAGTTTGTATATAAAGCATTTCACCGCTCCGGCATAAAGGTGCTGGCGGTTCCGGTAACATTGAAGGATAATATTGTATTCAGAAGCATGAATTATCAGATACTTTTGCCGGAGATGCTTAACTTTCTGAAAATCTTCTTTAACCGGGGCCGATGAGCCAGTATCGCAGCTATTTATGGAACATAACAGTTATAGCGCTTGCAGTAGTGGGTGTAATACTATGCTTCTCATATATAGTTACAGAGCCGTGGCGTATCATCCCGGATATAGGGGGAGATGGCGTAAAGAATGATCTTACTTATCTGTATCACAGTGCTTATGGCAAAGGGTACTGGTTTACGGGGATGAACTACCCTTATGGTGAGCACATCGTTTTTACTGATGGTATGCCATTGCTTTCTGTTCTGTTTGCGTCAATTGGCAATGTCAGGTTTGAGACAGCGCTTACGGTATTATGGTGGTTGTTCGGGCTTAGTTATGTACTGTCTGTCTGGTACCTGTTCAGGGTTTTGGCTGTATATATTGGCAGGTCGTGGTTTTCTGTGCTTGCTGCCTTACTCATTACATTCCTTACCCCACAGATTATCTGTATCAGAGGGCATTATGCACTTGCATTTACCTGCATTATCCCTATGCTGTTTTACTGGACTGTCGCATATCATCGCTCTGGTAAGTGGTATTATGTTCTTTATATGGCGCTGGCGGGTGTCATATCGGCATTGTTGCATCCTTATTATGCAGGCATGCTGTTGGTATGGTCAGGGGTATATGCTGCTGTATACTGGCTGGTAGCGCGCTCAGTCACAATCCGCACCAGGCTCATTCATGCGGGTGGTCCGCTTGTGGCCGCAGCATTTGCTGCTGTGGTAATTATGGTCATTCTCAAGGTTACTGACCCTGCTACAGATCGGCCCGGTACTCCATATAACCCTACAGATAGTTATACACACCTGTCTCAGATAGTATCGTCTATATTGTCACCTTTCTGGAGCATGGCAGTAGAGCGTCATTGGGCGCCTAAAGCCAGTGATGGTGGTGAAGGCTTTACATATCCCGGGCTTATGCCGCTCATGATTATGGGGCTGGCGTTTGCAGGGTTAGTATACTCATGGCTGTTCAGGCAGAGAAAGTTACCGGATTGGGGGAGCGGATTAGGACTCTGGCTGCTACTGGCAGTAATCGTCCTTTTGTTTAGTATGGGCATTCCGTTTATATGGAATATGCAGTGGCTGGTAAACTATTTGCCGGTCTTCCGGCAGTTTCGTGCTCTTGGTCGTTTTGCGTGGATATTCTATTATGTTTTTACGGCGCTGGCAGCCATCATATCATACCGCTGGTTTCTGGCTGCTATAAAGCATGGTTATAAGAAGTATGCTATTACACTAATGGTAATATTCATAGCTGTCTGGTCGGTAGAGGCATGGGGGTACATGAGTTTTGGCAGACACCGGGCCGAGGATGCTGCATATAATTATGATTTCCTCTTTCAGACTAAGGAAAAGAACTGGACTGCATTTCTTGCAGAGCATGATATGAATAGCCAAAGTTTTCAGGCCATACTTTTGCTGAAGTATTTTCATATAGGTACTGAAAAGATATGGGTGGGTGATCCCGGATGGATCATGACGCTTGGTAGCCGGGCTGCATTACAGTTAAAGTTGCCACTACTAAATGTCATGATGTCACGCTCCTCATGGGGGCAGGCATTTCAGCAGGTGCGTCTTATGGGTGGGCCGTATACAGATAAGACAGTACTCAATAGTCTGGAGAGCGATAAACCATTTCTGCTGCTGAAGTTCAGAGAAGACTCGCTTATGCCCGATGAAGAATATCTGCTTTCCGCATCAGACTTTATCGGTGACTTTTCGGATTGTAAAGTATATGCGTGTTATCCTGCTCGTATACAAGCAACAGATGCTGCACACAGAGATTCAGTGAAAATGTTGCTGCCTTTGGCAGAGAATGGCGATGTTATGGTAGGTGATGGCTCATATGGGATGCTTCATTTTGATGATGGTCCGTTGCCAGGTATTTCAGGTCAGGCTATTCCCTGTATAAGCGGTAGCGACAGCACATTTGTTACCTTTGCATTAAAGCCGGATACCAGTAGGAGACTATATGAGTTTTCATGCTGGTTTTTACTGGGTACAGAAGATTACCGCTCGCCTGAGGTACGGCTGGACTTGCTGAATGAGCAGGGGGATGTTATGATGCAGGAGGTAGCACCCTGTAAAGAGAGTGTGGATAATAAAGGTATGTGGTTACGATGTTCCCGATACTTTTATATACCTGCCGGCTGCACAGGCGTAAGGTGTGTGGTACTTAATGCAATGGCACCTGCATACAAGGCAATGGATGAAGTTGTGCTCAGGCCGGCATCAGCTCTTGTCATTACAGCAAAGAAGGGTATTGATACGATGGTAAACGGACACCTTTTTACATATGGCAGCAAGAATGGGAAATAATATAAGCAGAGAGCAGGTGATGACTTGGTTGGCACAGGTTACAGACCCCGAGGTGCCTGTGCTTAATATACTGGATTTGGGTATTGTTCGTGATGTAGATTTGTCTGCTGCCCCCGAAGAGGTGACTGTAGTTATTACGCCTACTTACAGTGGATGCCCTGCTATGGATGCCATATCGCTGGGTATAAGAATAGCTCTTGCCGGACGAGGCTTTAATAAAGTGAATGTGACACAGCAGCTAAGCCCGCCATGGACTACAGACTGGATGAGCGAAGATGGCAAGCGAAAGCTGAAAGAATATGGAATAGCGCCCCCTGTTAGAGTATCAGCCGATGCGTTGTCTTTGTTTGAAACTGAGCAGGTGCCGTGTCCGCACTGTGGCGCTGCAGATACAGAGATGGTAAGTCAGTTTGGCCCTACATCATGCAAATCATTATACAGATGTTTGTCCTGTAAAGAGCCTTTCGAATACTTTAAGTGCCATTAAAGTTGTCAGATGGCATTTTCTTTCTTTCATAAATGCCTTGTATTGAATAGTGAAAATACATAGTGTTAATACAAATGTTTTTGCTATTAATTTGCATTACCTATTTCACAGTACGGTTGTATTTTTACCCCGGGTCAAGCGTCAAAATGGCGGATATAGCTGTTTGGCAAGCAAATTGACTATATATATCATACTATGTTTTTCAAAAAAAAGAAGAATATGAGCGAACAAAAAGCAGACAATATTGGCAACGAGCATGAAAATACCGACAACTTGTCGCAAAATGAAATAACAGAGGAAGCACTGGCCAGTATGCTGAATACAGATGATAGCAGAAGTACCGTCAATCTGCCTGATGATGGTGATGATGAGGAAAAGGAAAAAATGGCAGCCGAAATAGCTGAGCTGAAAGATAAACTTCTTCGTCATGTGGCAGAGTTTGAGAATTACAGAAGAAGGGTGGCAAGAGAGTCGAATGAGCTGAGGCAGACTGCGGGTAAAGAAGTGATTCAATCTATGCTGGAGGTACTGGACGATATGGACAGAGCAGAAAAGCAGATAGAAAATACTACCGATGTGACTGTTATCAAAGAGGGTATCTCTCTGGTATTCAATAAGATGAAGCATAATATGCAGCAGAAAGGTGTGAAAAAGATGGATGCTATGCATACTGAATTTGATGCTGACCTGCACGAGGCAATTACAGAAATACCTGCACCATCTGAAGATTTGGCCGGTAAGGTAATAGATGTAGTGGAAAGCGGATACTACCTTAATGACAAGCTTATCCGGTTTGCAAAAGTGGTAGTAGGGAAATAGGCATACAGTAGTAGAACTACATGCCAGAATCAAAGTAATTATTTAGAAATCCTGGTGAGTTTTATGCTCCCCTGAATTAAATGTACCCGATAGAGGGTTTAATATGTCAAAGAGAGATTATTATGAGGTGTTAGGGGTTGCCAAAGGCGCTTCGGCCGATGAGATTAAGAAGGCTTATCGTAAAATAGCCTTACAATATCATCCTGACCGTAACCCTGGCAATGCAGACGCTGAAGAGAAATTCAAGGAAGCAGCAGAGGCGTATGATGTGCTGAGCAATGCAGATAAACGTGCTCAGTACGATAGGTTTGGCCATGCGGCAAATGCAGGTAGTGCATCTGGTGGATATGGTGGAGGCTTTGGCGGCGGTGGTATGCGTATGGAAGATATCTTCCAGAACTTTGGCGACATCTTCGGAAATGACATGTTTGGCAACATGTTTGGTGGCGGTGGCGGCGGTGGCCGCAGGCAGGGCTCCCGTGGCGCTAATCTTCGTATAAAGCTAAAGATGGACTATGGGGAGATAGCCAATGGTGCTACTAAGAAAATAAAGGTAAAGAAATACATTACCTGCCAGCAGTGTACAGGTAGTGGCGCTAAGGACAAAAGCTCCATTCAGACGTGTAACACATGTGGAGGCTCCGGCCAGGTACGTAAGGTGACAAATACCTTTCTGGGCCAGATGCAGACAGTAACTACATGTCCTACCTGTAATGGAGAGGGTAGTGCCATTACCCATAAGTGCAGTAACTGTAAGGGAGATGGCAGGGTATATGGAGAGGAGACGCTAAGCCTGGATATACCTGCAGGTGTGCAGGAAGGTATGCAGCTTAGTATGCATGGCCGTGGTAATGCCGGCGAGCGTGGAGGCCCCCCCGGCGACCTGCTGCTGGTAATAGAAGAAGAAAAGCACGAGCATCTCGTAAGACGTGATCTTGATGTAGTATATCAGCTGCATATTTCCTTCCCCGAGGCGGTGCTGGGTATACAGGCAGAGGTCCCTACCATTGATGGTAAGGCTAAGATTAAGATACCGGCAGGTACACAGAGTGGTAAAATATTCCGGCTGAAAGGGAAGGGATTTCCTGCATTCCAGTCTTATGAGAAAGGTGATGAACTTGTAGAGGTAAATGTATGGTCTCCTCAGAACCTGTCAAATGAGGAGCGTGATATGCTGGAGAAATTAAAAAACTCTCCGAATTTCAAGCCATCTGCCAATGCCCGGTCAGAGAAGGATGATCGTGGTTTTTTCGATAAAATAAAAGACGCATTTGGCTAGAACATAGTATTGCATTTTTAAGTAAAAGAGAGCAGATTCAGTACATGGTTCTGCTCTCTTTTATTTTCTATACGACTGTATTAACTCTTATTATAGATTACATTCTTTGTTATATTTGGGATTGTCATTATGTGGTAATGTCTACTTTCCGACAAAGCTACCCGGATGGTACAAAAACAAAACTGTCTCCTGCTTAACACAGGAGACAGTTTTACAGAATTGTATATTCTTAACTACTTTGTTTTATTTGCTACAAGGCATTACTCTTTACTGAGCTTCTGCATAGATATTAGTTGCCCCTCATCACTATATAGAGCCAATAGATAAAAGCCTGGTGCAAGGTTACTCATATCTACCTGTTTAGCATCATGCACGGTAGTAAGCACTTTCCCGTCTGTAGAGCTGATTACAGCAGTAATATTAATGGGAGCATCAATTGTTACTGTTGTCTGTACCGGATTAGGGAACACCCTTACCTGTGCTGACAGGTCTGCTGAAGATACCCCTAATGGAGTGCGGAACCACTCACTATAGTTGCCACATCCGTTCATATCTGTAACACGTACACGGTATGTTTTCTGTACGTTAGGCAGTGTGATTGCGAAGTTGGTAGCACCTGGTATTACACCTGTAGTACTGTCAAACCATTGATACGAAATGTATGTAGGAGTTGTAGCAAGTTGTGCTGATGCCCATGTATAGTTTAGTGACGGACTTGGTAGCGGATCTACAGTAATTGTAGCTGTTGCAACACAGCCATATATTGTATAGGTTATAGTGGCAGTATCAGGGAAGTGACCTGTCATCGTTCCGCTGGCACTGTCAATATCTGCTACAAATTCATTTGAGGTAGTCCAGCGACCACCTGTTATACCATTGGAGAGTATTACATCTGCAGCACTGCACACTTTCAATGGTCCTGCAATAGGGGGTAATGCGGGGATTACATTGAGGAAGAAAGTTGTGGCACAGCCTGTAGGTAGTGAATAGCCTATATATGTTATACCGGGCACCAGACCATGAATAACACCGCTGAATGTATCTGCTTCTGCAATGTCAGGGTTACTGCTTACCCAGGTTCCTCCACCTACAATATTGGTGAGGAGAATGTCTGAGCCAACGCATACTGTATCTGAACCCAGAATAGGCGCCAAAGGATTTACTGTAACGTTAGCTGTAGCCTGGCAGCCGGAAGGAACTGTGTAGTAAATAACTGTAGTGCCGAGGCTGTGACCAGAAACAATGCCGAGCATAGTGTCAATAGTGGCAACCGAAGTGTCACTGCTGCTCCATGTACCACCACCTACTGTGCTGGAGAGTGTTACTACCTGTCCATAGCATACACTCAATAGTCCGCCTATAGTGCCGGGTAATGGATTAACCGTGATGTTTTTAAATGTGGAAGCACAGCCTGGCATCGTGTAAGTGATATTTACACTACCATTACTTACGCCTGTTACCACACCAGTTCCTGAGACTACCGTGGCAAGACTCATATTACCGCTGGTCCATACTCCGCCGGGGCGTGCATTAGCCAGTGTAATATTGCTGCCTGCGCATACTACATCAGGGCCTGTAATAGCCAGAGGAGGCATATTTACTGTCAGTATACGTGTAGCCTGGCAGCCTGTAGTTGTTAATTTATAAGTAATTGTTGTAGTGCCTCCTGAGCTGCCGGAAGTTACAAGACCCGAAGTATTGTTGATAGATGCTACACCCGGAGAACTGCTTAACCATGTACCCGGGCTGGATACGTTAGACAATGAGGTTGTACTACCTGTACAGATTGCTGTAGCTCCAGTGATTGCTGCGGGATTGGCATTCACTGTAATTGTTCTGGAGGTACGGCAGCCGGTAGTTGTGTTAGTATAAGTTATATTGGCAGTGCCGAAAACGCCTGCAGTAAGAATACCGGTAGCAGGTCCTACATCAGCAATAGCAGTAGCAGATGTAGACCAAACACCACCTGAAGGGCTGCTGGTAAGTGCCATCGTTGTTCCTTCACATGGAGTGAAAGCAGATGGGCCAATAGCTGAAGGTGTGTCATTAACAGAAATAAATGCATTAACCGTACATCCACCGATTGTATAATTTACGAATGATGCGCCCGGAGATATACCCTGAGCAACACCTGTAGTAGCATTGATAGATAATACGCCAGGGTTTGTACTGCTCCATGTACCGCCAGTGAAATAGTTATTTAATGTAACAGCAGACCCCACACAAACACCGGTACCACCAGTAATAGGCGCTGGCATTACTTTTACCAGCTGTGTAGTGCTGACAACAGAGTCTGTTGTCCAGCCGGAACAGTCAGGAGTAGGGGTAGTCCATTTTATAATACAGAAGAAGTAGTAATCTCCACCTACAGGTAATGCCGGTGTATAGTTTTCAGTGCCTGTAGCACTCGTTGTAGATGTGATAACTGTATATGGACCACTTGCCAGTGTAGTAGAAGGCCCTACCACATTACTGTTAACCGGATTGTAATACCAGTTCAGCTCACAAGTGGCACCGGATGCCGGACCCGAACCTGCACTGCAGATGTCGTACGTGAATATAAGAGGGGAAATTGTAGCCCCAAGGCAGTATGTGTTAGCTCCGGTAAAAGATACCTGTGTATGTGGTGTATAGTTCTGCGCTGTAGCCAGTAATCCTGCACAGCACGTCAGCAATAAAAAATATAGCTTCTTCATTCAGCTGGTATGAGGTTGTTCGTTAATCTGTTAGCTTTCGTATTACGTCACATATCTAATAGGCGTAATGCGGATGCCTAAAGTTAGTAAAAATAAGTTGTGATACTCCGTAGGTAGTGCCCCTTAATTTCGTGCCAGTTTTTCAGTCAGAATTTTTCTGCCTTCTGTGTCTGTTACAGTAACCATAAATATCCCAGTCGGAAGTTCCGTTAGTGATATTTTATTTTGTTTACTGCTCAGTATTATTCTGCCATCCATGCCGGCCACAGTTGTTGTGGCACCTGATGGTGCTATTACATTAATGTGGTCAGTAGCAGGGTTAGGGTAGATAGCTACTTCGGTACCTGATGTAACAGCACCTACTCCCATAGAGGTATTGTATGCAAATAATGCAGACCTGCCTACACAACCGTTACTGTCTGTAACTTCTACATAGTAGTTACCGTTAAATACGCCCGCTGTACGGAAAGTGTTTGCATCAGGAATGGCGCCAAACAGTGTATGATACCACTGGTATGCCACATAGCCACTGTCTGTATATAGTGTATTGGTAAACCATGTGTAAGTTACGTTAGGTACCGGCAGCGGATTGAGTGTAATAGTTTTTGTTCTGGCACAGGTTGTAGAGAGTGTATACTTAATAACGGCTATGCCACCTGCCAAAGGGGTGAAATGACCAGAAAGAGGGTCAATTGTACCCAGGGCAGGCGTTACTGAACTCCATGTACCACCTGGTGTGGCATCATATGCGGTGTCTTTTCCCTGTGCACACATAATATCTCTGCTGATAATGGTGTCAGGTAAAGGGTTGATAGTAACGGTAGCAAAGACGGAACAGCCTGCTGCCGATGTGTATTTTATTTGTGCCGTATCGGCATGAATACCGGTGACAATACCATTGGCCGGATTTACAGAAGCAGATCCGGGATTAAGACTCGTCCATGACCCGCCGGAGCCACTGGAGTTAAGATCTGTAGATGTGCCCGGGCATATAGACATGCCACCTGTTATAGGAGAGGGAGGGTTAACAACATTCACGGTGTCTGTTATCCAGCATCCGCCAGGCATAGTATATGTGATATAACTGCCACCTGCTACGTGACCGGTAATAATGCCGGAAGATGTCATAACGCTTGCTACTGCAGGATAGCTGCTGGACCATGTACCACCCAAAACTGCATTGGCAAAAGCTGTAGTAGCACCTACGCATACGATATCATTACCCGTAATGGGAGCAGGTAAAGGGCTGACTGTAACTACGGCAGTACTCAGGCAACTGCCTGATGTGTAGGAAATAGTACTAGTGCCTCCATTTACCCCGGTAATAACACCTGATGTACTTACTGTAGCGACACCTGTATTAGAACTGCTCCATGACCCTCCGGTAAAGATGTTAGAGAGTGAAACCGTATTTCCCACACACATGGGGGCATTACCAGTAATGCTGGCAGGTGTTCCACATTCGTATGTGAAAGATATGTTGTCAATGGCCGCACCAGGGTTTGTTCCACCAGTAGCATCATTCTGCCATGTGAAAATGATACGCACATTAGTACCCGCAAGTGATGGTGGTAATGAGATGCTTACCGGGGCGTATACTGAAGATGTACTGGTCTGTGTCCAGACAAGCGTAGCACCGGATATTGTTGTTGAGGGAGAAGCAGGCGCATTGGCTACCGGAACAATAAAAGTAGGGGCAGTATACACCAGCAGGCGATCGGCGCCTACCTGGCCCATGCCTTTCCAGTAAAAGCCAAGGTTAAGATTTACCGCACCCGGGGGGACTGTAATGTCCCGGTAGAGGTGACAGGTACGGGTTGCTGTGTTTGAATAGGTATAAGATGCGCCGTCATTACTGATATGAGCACCTCTGGCACCACCGTATGCTGGTGCAGCATTGGAAAGTGTCCACGTATTTATGGGAGCGGCCGAGGGGTCTACGGTTGTCCATCCATTCATGAGGAAGGAACTTCCCGCTTCAAATCCTCCTTCTGCAGTGGGGTTAAGTGCAGTTATCTGTGCATTACTTGCAACACTTATGCTACATGCCAGCAGCAAGCCGTGTATCTTTCTCATGAGATTACAACAATGAAATCAGGGACTGTTTTGAGTGGTCCTTTTTTGTGTTAATAAATATTATTGTTTCGTAATTTTTTCAATTGCAACGCGCTCACCATTCTGGTTATAGATAGTAGCTATGTATAACCCCGCAGGTAATGATGTCATATCAATCGCAGATGTTTTTTGCTGACTTAGTACTGTACGGCCACTAATAGTGGATATTATTACATCCATCGGCTCGTTTGCCCCTATATTCAGTATTGTATTTGTAGGATTAGGGTACAGCTTTATTTCTGTAGATTTTATATCAGATACGGCGGTAGCACTGAAAACACTATATCCTGTAGAGAATGCTGTACAGCCATTGGCGTCTGTAACGCGCACCCTGTAACTGCCAGGAGTAGTAGGTGTATAGCTCGGTGATGTGGCACCGGAAATCAGTACTGTATTCAGGAACCACTGATAATGTGCATATATGCTTGCGGTACTTAATACTCCGGATGCATAAGCAACTGCAGGGGAAGGATAGTCATTTACGAGTACAAATACCTCTTCAGATGTAGTTGTGCAACCTATGATAGAAGCAGGGACAGATAGTACACATCTGTAAGTGCCGGTAACAGATGCCACATACGTAGCGCCAATACCGCCCGGCGATATATTCATACCATCTCTCTGCCACTGAAATGAAATGCCGCTTGTGATGCCATTTGTGTTAACAGATATTGTTCCGTTATCTCCTGCACAAAGGAGGATTGAGTCTCCGGGGGTAACTTCAGGAGTAGCCAGCCGTACTGTGGGGGTAGGAGCTGTAGTAATTGCGGTACATCCTGTAAGCAGGTCAGTTACTTCTACTCTGTAGTTACCTGTAATATAGGATACGTAATTCTGATCTGTGGCGCCAGGTATTGCTGTAGAACCATCGTACCACTGATATGAGACTCCGGATGAGGTAACCGCACTCAATGTAGCGCTATCTGCATCGCAGAAAGCAGTAACAGTAAGGGGAAGAATATCTGCAGCCGGTGCCGGGCTTACCGTAACTACCACGGTAGCAGATGCTGAACAGCCCACATTATCAGTAACAGTGAGTGTATAAGTGCCATTGGCAGGTATGCCGCCCACTACAGTAGGGTTAGCCGTTGCAGAGGAAAACCCTCCAGGGCCTGCCCATGCGTAAGATATAATAGTACCTACTGCATTTGCGGTGAGGTTGAAGTCTGTGTTGGGACACGGGTCTGTAGCCGGGGCTACAGCTGCTACAGATGTAATACCCGGACAATCATAAGTAACGGTCAGATAGGGGGCATGTGTACCAGTTGTAGTAGTAGCACCTGTTTCACCGGTAATAGTATATGTTCTGGTAGAGTTGGTAGACCATATAATAGATACTTTACCGCCAATGTTGGACTGCACAAATGTAACTGCGGCGCCATTAGTACCCAGCATTGCATTCCCGGCTGTAGTAGGGTAGGGCGTGTTCCATATAGTAGACGCAAGGCCCATAGTTGTGTACAGAGTGCCCGCTGTGGTAATGGTAGAAAGGTCTCCTACGTATCCACGCGTATTCCAGCCAGGTCCACCACCGGGAGCTACGGCGGCCATATTATAATGTAGTTCTACAGCTGTAATAGTGGCACCGGCAGGCACTGCGTTCAGATCAAAAACAGCATAACCTCTGGTAGGCGCTATCATGCTGCCTGTACTTACTATTGTGTTGTCTGTTCGTACTGCATTGGTACTGCTACCCGTTGTGTAGGAACCAGCGGCACCATTGGCAAATATATTTACCGTATTCTGTCCGAATACAGAAATAGAAAGTATAGTTGCAGCAAAAAGAAGTAGATTTCTTTTCATATAATGTTGTAAGTTAGATAGTGTTGTTTAAGCATGCATATTACCGTATAAATCCCCTTGTAATATCTCTGTAACTACAGATAAAAACAGACATATCTGGTTAAAAGTTAATAAAGGACATTATTTGGCAATATGATTTGCAAAATAGGCATATTCCACTCAAAAACAAAAAACTTCGTTATTTTTTGACCACCTGATGCTGCAGTTGATTGTTGAAGAAAATAGTGTTTCATTAATCATCTACAGGCTATCCATTTTTGTAATTTTGCTTTATGAAAGTCAATAAGGCAGGAATATTTCTCATATCGTTTTTTATTTTATTTGGTGTTGCTTTTCTGGGATATTATTACAAAGTGAGCAGTGAGCAACCCAAGAGGTCGCCACTACCTATATTAGGCAATGTACCAGATCATAAAGTGGCACCATTTTCATTTGTAAATCAGGATGGTAAAACGATAACGAATGAGGACATTAAAGGTAAGATAGTAGTAGTAGATTATTTTTTTGCTACATGTATGGGTATCTGTCCTAAAATGAATCAGAACCTGGCTAAAGTTTATGAACGTTTCAAAGGAAATAAAGATGTAATTATTCTTTCTCATACTGTAGACCCGGTAAAAGACACAGTTGCAGCGCTGAAGGCATATAGTATTAAGTTTGGCGCAGATGCCGGGCAGTGGATGTTCCTGACAGGAGATAAACAGCAGCTATATGATATGGCCCGTTATAGTTATCTTATCAGTGCACAGGATGATACAGCAGGTATCAGTATTGATAAAGATTTCATACATGACAATCACTATGTACTTATTGACAATTATGGGAGGCTGCGGGGAATGTATGATGGGCTGGATGATGCAAAGGTGGACTCAATGATAGGTCACATAGTAATTTTGCTGGATGAGAAGACGGTAAAGTATAGCCCCGTTAACTGATAGTTTTGTTTTTCTTCATTGCCACCGTATTCACCAATGTTATCATATCCGTCATCCTCAAGATGTTCGGTAGATGGAATATTGATACACTGCAGGCCATTGTTGTTAATTACTTTGTCTGTGTCATTACCGGCTGTATTGCTACCGGACAGATGCCTTTCCGGGCAGAAACGCTATTTTCTGACTGGGTACCCTGGACAATGCTGATGGGGGTGTCATTTATCTCTATATTTAACCTGATGGCATACTGTGCCCGTGTAAGTGGTATGACCTCAATGGTGCTGGCCAACAAGTTGTCGCTTGTTATACCGGTTGTCTTTTCTATGCTTATTTTCCGTGAGCGGGCAGGTGTATTGAGTGTTATAGGAATACTTATGGCATTCCCGGCTGTGTATTTAGCCACTGCCCCATCAGAAAGTAGCGCTGCGGGTAGGAAACAGATATTATGGCCTGCAGTCCTTTTTATAGCCAGTGGGGCGCTGGATAGTCTGGTCAATTTTATACAGGCACGTTTCCTTACCAGTCACGAGGCGCAGGCGTCAGGAACTATTATCTGCTTTGCTACGGCTGCCGTGTCAGGCAGTATATTACTGGTGCAAAGGCTGGTTACCGGCGTGTCTCGCCTGGCATGGCGAAACATTATAGCGGGTATATGTCTTGGGGTGCCTAACTTCTTTTCAATACTGTTTTTCGTAAAAGCATTGCATAGTAATGTTTTTCAGAGCTCCTCTGCAATACCGGTAATTAATGTCAGTATTCTGGTACTCAGTACTGTTACTGCTATTATAGTATTCAGGGAAAATGCTGGTATAAAACGTATTACCGGGCTTGCACTGGCCATACTGGCAATTATACTTATCAGTATGGGGCGATAATCTTACCGGGTCTTTGTTTCGTTCATCTTCAGCAGTTGCTCCAGCACGGTGTATGTGGCCGGGCATACAGTAGCATTTTTCAGAGTAAGCTGCACACGCTTCAGTAGTACGTCTTCATCCGTATAAGGATACCTTTTGCAGTCGCCAGGACGGTCATAATATATATTGCATGTATTGTCATCTGCCAGAAACGGACAGGGGCTTGTTTGGGTAACATAATCACCATCATTATCCAGTCTCAGGTAACGGCTTACCAGCTCACCTTCTTTTATACGAAGGCTTTTGGCAATTCTTCTTATGTCAGGGTCTTTGAAGCGGGGCGAGTGATTTTTGCAGCATCTGGCACAGTCAAGGCAGTCTATTTCAGCAAAAGCACGCTCATGCAGGTCTGGTAGTGCGCGTAGCATCTTGTTTCTATTGCCGCGTTCCAGCATGTTTTTGTATGCTTTCTGATGTTCTTTTGCTTCCTTTTCCCAGTTTGCATGCATACTTAGTAAGGTCAGGTTTTACGGCAGAATAATATGCTCTGTACTACACAGTCTTAATAGTAGTAATCTATTTCCCGCTCTGTAACGCGCACTGGGTCACCATCTTCCCATACTGTTTTCTTTATCCAGTTCAGGTCCATGTCATAAACATATTTATAGGTGCTCCTGATAACGCCGGCTGAGCCGCCGAAGTTTAGCAGTTCTTCCATTTCGTTACCGTATTCATCATATTTATACTCTGCGGTAATCTTATCATGTATGCTGCCATCGGGATTATAGCCAATGTCGGCAAGATGGTTGCCATATTTATCCATTTTACCCAGATACATAATGATGCCTTTTTCGCTGTACTGCTTTAATCCTACTACGTTTCCTTCATTGTCATACTCCGTAAGGATTTTGGAATATTTATCAGAACCATCTTCTTTATATTCTCTTTCTTCTACTACGCGTCTCATATCGTTATAGATATAAGTATGGCGTACAGAAAATGAACCATTTCCGGTCCACTCTTCCGATTCAATTTTACCACCCCAGTCATTATATTTAAACAGGCGCTTTGCTTTTAAAGTGCCGTCGGGGTTTAAGTCATTTTCAACAGTGCATTCACCAAGTTCATTGTATTTATAAGTATGTCTTGTAATGAGCTTGCCGTAATGAAAATCATTTGTTTCCAGCAGGTTCCCGCCATTGTCGTACTCAGATATATACTCCCATTCCTGATAGCCACCTCTCTTATATATCTGCCAGTAGATACGGTTTCCCATTTTATCTACAAAGTGTATAGATGAGTCCTGAAGACGACCATACGTGTCATAACTACAGCTTCCTGTAAGATTGTTATGATTGTCATATTTATACACAATCTTGGCTGAACGGTAAGGTATTTCCGTACCTCCTATAGTATTACCCCCTATGCTGGATGTGCTCTCAGACAGGTAGCCCGATGGGTTGTATTTTTTGATAGTAGTATGTACAAGATTACCCTTCAGCACAGTACCCTGTATACCGCGCTGTGCCCGAAAACCACGTGTGGTTATAGATTTTACCTTTCCTTTCAACCCCTCTGAACTCAGGTCATTTGCATTGGCAAGGTCCCTCAATATCTTGTTCTGACCGGCACTGGTAAGCCATATGCCGGAAAACAGAATCGTCGCTGCAATTACTCTCATTGAAAGCTATTCTAAGTATTGTTTTCTCCGGATGAAGACCCCGTTTTTCTGAACGGGCCGGAAAAATACAAGAATTACTTGTTTTGGTTGATATAAAATTTATCAAATAAGATATTTTAATTTTCATTTTGTCTTTAGATTTCTATAAGATTCAGGTTTTACAATGGTAGTATAGATTTGTTACGGTGCCCTTTGGCTTTTTTCGGCAAGTTTAGTAATGTTGCCAGAGTACCGGGATGTACAGGCTTCTTTATCCTTGTATTATATAATATGAATAGTAGTTTTTTTCCTGAAGTGAACATAACGGAAATGAATGCAGCCTGGAAAGGTGGTCGGTTTGAAGAGCTGTATGATATGCTGGTGCGTCCGCTTCATGAGGAGTTATATCGCCGTCAGACATTTGATTTTCTGGATGACCTCACGTGGGGGCAGCAATTGCTGCTTACAGGTGATTACCTGCATATGCAGGTAGGGCAGGGTGGTTTTATCCAGTTCATTCAGAACGGATATGTAGGTTTGCTGCCTGATATAATAACTCAGTTGTACAGATTAGGTGCACCGGAAATGGCGCAGACACTTGATGATGTACTAAAGGTATATGTACTGAACAGAGAGCAGCTGGATGCTACGACATCTGTAGAGGAGTTCGCAAAGCTGTATGACGAGTTTCGCGAGTTTGAGGGACTGGAAGAGCGTTATAAGTCTTTGGCGGAAGCTACGATACAGTTATTGCTGAAGTATGCAGTAGAACATCAGGATGAATTTGTCAAACCTGCACCCGCAGTGTAAATTTGTGTTTACGAGCTGATATAGTAATGACGGAACGAATAGAGAAACTGATAAATTTTCTGAAAGCCAGTCCCGGGGACTGCTTCCTGAATCACGCACTTGCATTGGAGTATGTGAAGCTGGGTAATGAAGCTGATGCCAGAAAATACTTTGAGGTAAACCTTACCAATGATGCCGGTTATGTAGCCACTTATTATCATCTGGGTAAGTTATTAGAGCGCACAGGTGATGCAGATGCCGCTGTGAAAACCTATGAGACAGGTATGGCGGTAGCTAAGGCAGCGGGGGATATGCACAGCTATAATGAGCTTCAGGGTGCATATGAAGACCTTGTCTATTAAATTGAATCTCATACTTATTCTGTATTGAACAATCTGCTGACTTTATTCCGGAAAAACTGGACATCTGCTTTTTCTCATTTGCAAAATGCAAAGCTATTGCTGGCAGTGAGCGGTGGAATAGACTCTATGGTTCTGGCGCATTTATTCCACAGTTCCGGAATCTCTTTTGCTGTGGCTCATTGCAACTTTGGATTACGTGGGGCTGCATCTGACGCTGATGAGGACCTTGTAAGAGCCTGGTGTGCGGCTAATGGAGTTACATTACATGCTGTAAGGTTTGATACTAAAGCAAGTGCAGCAGCGTGGAAGACGGGGACTCAGGAAACTGCCCGCAAACTACGTTATGACTGGTTTGCATCACTCATGCAGGAGCATAATTATGCAAGAGTGGCTACTGCTCACCATGCAGATGATAATGCAGAGACCTTTCTGATTAATGTTTTCAGAGGTACGGGGCTACATGGGCTACATGGGATACTGCCGGATAATGGGAAGGTAATAAGACCGCTGCTATTTGCCGGTAGATATCAGATAAAGGCGTTTGCAGAGGCGCAGGGTATTGTGTGGCGTGAGGATGAGAGTAATCAGTCTGACGATTACCTGCGCAATGCTATCCGGCACAGGCTGGTGCCGGAAATAGGTAGTTTGTTTCCCGGCTTTGTATCTACTTTAAACGATAATATAGTAAGGTTCAGAGAGGCTGAGTTGCTATATAACACAGCAGTAGAAAAGGAGCGGAAAAACCTTATAGAGCAGCGCGGCGCTGACTTTTATGTGCCGGTACGTAAGCTGAAGAAAAGGGAGCCATTGAGCACAATATGTTATGAGTTGTTTTCTCAGTTTGGTTTTTCTACAGCACAGTTACCTGATATAACAGGGTTGTTAGAGGCAGAGACCGGACGGTATGTTGCCTCTGCCACACATCGCATCATAAAAGACCGGGATTTTCTGGTTGTTACTACACATGCTGTAGCAGATACAGATCTGATACATATACACGAAGTGCCGGCTGTTATAGAAACGGAAGGATACAGGTATAGGTTTTCTATGCAGGATGTGCCGGATGTACTGAAAACAAATGAGGATGAAGTTTACCTGTCTGCCTCAGCTGCCACATTCCCACTGGTGCTGAGAAGATGGCGTACAGGCGACTATTTTTACCCGTTTGGCATGGGGATGAAGAAGAAAAAGGTAAGCAGATTGCTTATAGATATGAAGGTGCCCCTTCATGAAAAGGAGCATGTATGGGTGGTGGAAAGTAGGGGGCGCATACTCTGGCTTGCCGGATACCGGGTAGATGAACGTTGCCGGGTAATGCCGGGACAGCAGCAGGTATTAAAAATAGAAAGAAAAGCTATTTCCTAAAATACAGGATTGGTAAGTGAATGTATCAGATACCCGCCATGTGTAGGGTCTTTAATAAGCGCAAACACAACACCAAAGACAGCACCCCATATGTGTGCATCGTGATTGATGTTTGACTCACTTCTGCGGGACATAAACACTTCTGATGCAAGATATAATACCCCGAAGAGTATAGCAGGAATGCCTAAGCCGGGCAAAAACATCAGATATATTTTCTGCCATGGCAGAAAATATATGAAAAAGAACATCACAGCCGACACCCCACCGGATGCCCCCAGAGAACGGTAGTAATAATTGTTACGGTTTTTCAGGAAAGAGGGTAGCGAAGCCACTACTATCCCGGCCAGGTATAGCAGCAGAAACCATTTGCCAAGAACATAATAAGCAAACTCTCCTACAAAATACAGGGCAATCATGTTGAACATCAGATGTGCCCAGTCGGCATGAATAAAGCCGGATGTGAGTAGACGATAATACTGACCTGGCTCATGCATACGTGCCGGCCATAATATCAGCTTCTCCATCAGTCTGTTGTCGCTAAATGCCAGAAATGATACCAGTGCCGTTATTGCTATAATAAGGATGAACAGACTCATTTATGCATGATTAAAATGTTCCCAAAAGTAAGCTATGTGGGCACACTGAAATGTTAATGATGTGCGGCATACCGCAGCGTAATGTGTACTTCACTAAAAGAAAGAACCTCTGGCTGATTGTACCAGAGGTTCTTTCTTTTAAGTAAGATAACTATACTTAGTGATGATGGCCATTGCAGCCATGTTCTTTGCATGCATTATAATGCTGCATAGTGTAGTTGTATCTGTAGTATCTTCTGTAACGGAATTTCCATGGCTTACACGCATGAGGCATGTGAGAGTAGCATCCGCAGCCATTTATGCTTTTGGGACTTTCATTGTCGTGTTTATCACAGCATGAAGACTTCTTGTGGCTGTTGCATGATGATGGAGCGTCATTGCTTTCTTCGCGAATTACGATACGCTCTTCTATTACACGCTTCGGCGCTGGCATTGCATCTTCAGTATATCTTTTAGGAGATGTACGTGGTGCTGGCGTAGCCAATTTTTGTGAAGCAGGAGCAATTTTTTTCTTTGGAGTAGCTTTTTTGTGATTTACTACTGCTTTTTTAGCAGGAGCATGTGTAACAGGAGCTTTCTTTACTGCTACAGGAGCCTTTTTTGCAGGAGCTGGCGTATGTGCCGGCTTTGGTGCAGCTACTGGCTTTGGTGCAGCCGCTGGTTTGGTTGCTACGGGTTTTGGTGCCGGAGCTGGTTTTGCTACTACCGGAGCAGCAGGTTTTGATGCAGCTGATGGTTTTGTAACCGGAACTACAGGCCTGCCAACCGGCACAGGTACTTTACGTACCGGTACGGTAACTTTTTTTACCGCAGGGGCTGGTTTACCCTTTGGAGTTTGTGCATTCAACGTGCCAACGGTTAGTAAGCAGGCAGCAAATACAGGAACAAAGATTTTAGTCATAGTATTTCTTTTGTTAAGGCGAAGATATAAAAAAACATGAACAGGCATAGCATTTTACGTACATTTTCAGTATTTAACCCAATGTTATTTCATAGTAGAATATCCGGATGGATTTTTATCCGTTTAAACTGAAATATCAACCATTATATCTGTCTTTTTATTACTTTTCGAAAGTACTATAAAACAATACGCTTACAGACATGAGAAAGTTGGCATTTCTGATACTTCCTGGTGTTGCATTACTCTCGCTTTCATTCCGTGGCGACAGGGATGGTGAGGTTGATATGCACACAATTGGCCTTATAAAAAAAGAGGCATTTCATAACTCTCAGGTTATGAATACACTTTTTGAGCTTACTGATGTTAACGGACCGCGGCTTACTGGTTCACAGGGGTTATATAATGCAGAGGTGTGGGCCGCAAAGCAATTAAAGTCGTGGGGGATGAAGAATGTAAAAATTGAGCGGTGGGGAGGTTTTGGTAAGGGATGGCAGGTAGACCGTGCCTATGTAGCTATGCGTGTGCCCTATTACCAGCCAATTATTGGATATCCCCGAGCATGGACACCCGGAACAGAGGGACTTTTAACAGGAGATGCTGTGCTGGTGAGAGCCGATAAGCCTGAGGAATTGTATAAGTACAAAGGACAATTGAGGGGGAAGTTTGTGGTGCTGTCTTCTCTTAGTAATATGACGCAGCCCAACTTTACAGCAGATGCAAGACGACTGACTGATGAGGAGTTACAGAAAATAGCCTCAGACCCGGTAAGTGATGCCGGAGCAACGAATCTTAGCAGGAAGCCATCCCCACCAGCCCGGCGCAGGGTAAATCATCGTCCTCGCATTGATTCATTTTTGTGGCAGGAGGGTGCCAGAGCTGTAGTAAGTGGTGGGCGTGGCACCATGGGGACCGTATTTACATCGAATGGTGCATCGCGCAGGTGGGATGCGCCACCGGTATTGCCGGAAATGGAGATAGGCAGTGAGCAGCTGGGCGTGCTGGGGCGACTGCTGGAAGCTGGTAAGCATGTAACTCTGGAGATGGACTCATGGACAACATTTCTTACGTCTGACTCTACTGAGTACAACGTGATAGCCGAAATTCCGGGAACAGACCCTGAGTTAAAAGATGAGCTTGTAATGCTGGGCGCTCATCTGGATAGCTGGCATGCATCTACAGGAGCTACCGATAATGCTACCGGATGTGCTGTGATGATGGAAGCAATGCGCATTCTTAAGAAGACAGGTGTGCGTCCGCGCCGCACAATCCGCCTTGCACTATGGACAGGAGAAGAACAAGGACTTCTGGGGTCCCGTGCATATGTAAAAAAGCACTTTGGTAACAGGCTTACAATGAAGCTGAAGGATGACCAGAAAAAAGTATCAGCATATTATAATCTGGATAATGGTGGCGGAAAGATTCGTGGTATATATATGCAGGAGAATGAAGAGGTACGACCAATATTTACAGGATGGCTGGCGCCGTTTGCTGACTTGGGTGCAGCAACCGTTACCAGAAGAAATACGGGGTCTACAGATCATATCTCCTTTGATGAAGTGGGTATACCGGGATTTCAGTTTATACAGGATCCGTTGGAATATGGTACCCGCACACACCATACCAATATGGACTCTTATGACAGGGTTTCTGTAGCTGATCTTCAGCAGGCATCTGCTATTGTGGCATCATTTGTATATCATACAGCAATGCGTACGAAGAAGCTACCCCGGAAGCCTTTACCTGCAGTAAATACTTCGCCGGATAGTTACAGACGCTGATAGGGTTATTTTTTATCGGCTACAGTAAGATGTGTTTCCAGCTCTGCAAACACATCGCGAGGAAAGGAGGCAACGTCCCCTAGCTGTTTTACATTGGTGAAGGGGCCGTTCTCGGCCCGGTACAGCAGTATTTTATGTGCTGTTACCGGTCCTATACCTTTCAGACTTACCAGCGTAACAGAGTCTGCGGTATTGATGTTAACTATGACATGACCACTTCTTACAGACTCTTTCATTTCTTCCCATGCCTGTAGTAGCTGTTGCTCTTTTTCCCTGTCGTAGCTGGGCTTTACCCAAAGGTGCATTGTTGCTTTTATTGCCACCAGTAGTGTGAGGATAGATAACAGCACTACCAGACCGGCTTTTTCCCGGCTATTGAAAGTGATAATTGGTGACTGTTTTCCCTGCATCAGATATGCAAATATCGAGAATGTATTTTTATTTGCATAGCAGGTGTGAAGAAATTCCGGACCTGTCTACACATAGTTGCGCATATAAAACAGCCTGTTGTCGTATACCGTTTGTATTTTTGAGCCATATGAATATTGCATTACACCAGGTAGGTAAGCGCTTTCAGCGTCACAGGGTGTTTAAAGATGTTGATTTTACTTTTAGTACCCCCGGGAAATATGCACTTCTGGGGCCCAATGGTAGTGGTAAATCTACATTACTACGGGTACTGGCCGGTATGCAGCGACCTTCTGTGGGGCGTATTGAATACACAGATAATAGTGGTGGTATAATAACTGCTGCACAGGTATACAAACACATCAGCATTTGTGCACCGGGGCAGGAGCTGGTAGAAGAGTTTACATTAGTGGAGTTTCTGAAATTTCATTTTTCTTTTAAACCTGTACTGCCGGGACTGACCGTAGAGAAAATGATTGAAATAGTGGGTTTGCAGGCTGCTGCCAACAAGCCTATATATGACTACTCTTCAGGAATGAAACAGCGTGTAAAGCTGGCTCAGGCAATATTTGCCGACACTCCTGTACTCATGCTGGATGAGCCGTGCACTAATCTGGATGAAAATGGCGTACAGCAGTACAGAGACTGGATGGATAACTTTGCCGGTGACAGGCTGGTTGTTGTAGCATCCAATGACCCCAGAGAATATTATATGTGCAGGGAGCGGCTTAGTATCGAAGATTATCAATAAGCTTTGCCGGGGAAGTGTTTTTAGCTTCAGGACAGTGCGTTAGGTTGTGGCATATCGGCGGGTCTTGAGTGATCATCGGGCAACGGAATAAACTCTTTGTTGTCATTAGGCGGTAATATTATTCTGCCAGCTGTCCAGTCTGCTTTTGCCTGCTCTATGCGCTCTTTACGTGAGCTTACGAAGTTCCACCATATATACCTGTCTCCAAGAGGCTCTCCGCCCATGAGCATAACAACAGTGTGGCTTAATGCCAGCATTGCAGGCTCTTCATTTTTTTTGAAAATGATCATTTGCCCTTTATTATACCTGATGCCCATAGTTTCTAATGTGCCATTTACTATGTAAACAGCACGCTCTGAATGTTCCTGAGGGAGGGTAAATGTGGTGCCTGTTTCAATTATAGCGTGTATATAAAATAAAGGGGAGTGGGTAAGTATGTTGTTATTGAGTCCATATGCATTGCCCGCTATGAGCCGCATCCAGATGCCTTTATCTGTATATGTGGGTAGGTCTTCGGGTGTATAATTCATAAATGATGGGTCGCATTCTTCATCTTTCTCCGGCAGGGCTACCCATGTCTGTATCATTTCCAGTCCGGATGCGAGTGTTGCAGGGTCTTCAAAGCGTTCAGAATGTGCTATGCCTTTTCCAGCTGTCATCCAGTTTACTTCTCCCGGTTTTATTATCTGCTCTACTCCCAGGCTGTCTCTGTGCGTTACCTGACCATCTAAAAGATAGCTTACAGTAGAAAGACCAATGTGCGGATGCGGTAAAACATCCATACTGCTTATAGGGGATGGTAAATTACTTACCGGTCCTGCATGATCCATAAAAATAAATGGGCCTACCATCCTTCTTTTTCTGAATGGCAGAATCCGTTTTACATTCAGGTTATGCCCGATGGAGGCTTCTCTTGCAGTGATTATTATGTCCGGCATTTTTTTTGATAAAGTTACAGATAATGGTACTGACAGGTAAGTACGATCACTTATAACTTTATATGAAAGCACACAGCATAGAAACAGACTTATATACGTGGAAATACTTGTTGTTAATACGTAGAACTACGCTTGTGTGCTACGTACTACTGTCTATTTTTGTGCTACTTCAATAGTCATTTATTTCACAAAAAACGTCTGTCAATGTCACACAAACCAGAACACGAAAAAAAGAAACCGCACGGTACCCCCTGTGGGCAGGTTCCTGACTGTAACTCCAGTAGCAGTAAAGAGGAGGTAGCAATTATGCATACCATAACAGAGCTCCGGTATAACCAGGTGATTGAGTATTACTTTGGTACCGCCACGCCGGTTAATACCACATTTACCCAGCAGGATGTAGATGATGAGATAAGCACCGAGGTGAAAGTAGGGGTTATGCCTACTTACCTGGAGTTTACATGGGACCAGAATACTTCTGTTATAACAATGGAAGGCAAAGCAGGCGAGCCAGAGCCAGAGAGCAATTCATGTTGTTACAGCACCTGCTTGTTTGAAGGTGTAGAGATACTGGACGGTCAGCCTACTCATTTTGTCTTTACGTGTGCCAGTGACTGGTACGGTAAGAATTTTGTTGTTTTCAAAACAATGTCGGGTACTACAACATTGAATTATTACAATATTACGGCTGAGTTTCCATAGGCGATTCTAAAATGTATGGACAAACATGCCTGACAACTTAAGCTTGTTTACAAAAGTATTAATATACTTATCGACTCTTTCCGGACTTCCAGCCGTGATGGCAGGGCGAAATAAGCGCTCTGCCATCTGGCTATATGTATTGTTAAGTTTTATTTTTGATGTAAACGGCACGGTTCTCAGACTCATGGACATACCTCGTTTCTGGGCTAGTAACCTGTTTTTTCTTGTTGAGTTCCTTTGTTTTTCCTGTTATTTTATTGGGGCAATATGTCCGCAGAAATATAAAAAGATTGCCTATTACCTTACGGGGGCAATGGTTGTATATTTTGTTATTCACACATCAATAAAGTCTGTCTGGCATACAAACTTTGTTGATGGTGCCATATTGTATGGTATATATATATTCTATTGCCTGTGCGGTCTGGCAAAAGTTATCCAGGAAATAGAATATGTCATGATTGAGCGAAACCCGACTTTTATCTTTTGTGTTGCTATATTGCTATATGCTTCGGGTAGTTTTATTATTTTGCTTTTTGAGAACAAGCTACTGTACCTGGAAAATGGTTTAATTCTCAGTCTGTGGTTGTATGTTCGCAATCCACTCAATATCTTTAAGAATCTGCTCATAGCTTATGGGTTTGTTTTGATGAATAAAAATAAATGGGTTCGCTCGTCATAACGGCTATTGCGGTCATGCTGCTGCTATCGGTAGGCATCGTTTTTTTCGTAGTCTTATACCAGCGCCGTGTCATCAAACATCAGGAAGACATAAGAAGTATAAATGAGCGCAAGCAGATAGAACTGATACAGGCATCTATACGTGGCGAAGAAGAAGAGCGTATGCGTATAGCCTCTGAACTGCATGACGATGTGGGGGCAACACTATCATCTGTACGCTTGTTTTTACATGCAGCCCGCCGGAGTTCAGATGCTGAAATACTGGACCAGTCCCGAGATTTGCTGGACGATAGTATCCGTAAGGTTCGCAATATTTCTCATAAGCTACAGCCGGCGCTGCTACAGCAGCTGGGTTTACAGGCCTCACTTGAATCATTTGCGGCAATGCTAAGTAAGACAGGTAATATTACCATAGAGTATTCCTGTCCGGTGCCGCTTCCCCGGCTTAATGATAATGTAGAGTTATCGGTATACCGCATCCTTCAGGAGCTTACCAGCAACATATTGAAGCATGCTCATGCTTCATCAATTACCATCGAGACATTGCTGTTGCCCGCAGGGTTGCGAACAGTTATTGTGCATGATGGAGAAGGACTAACGGAGACATCATACAAAGAGCTTACGTATAAAAAAGGAGCTATTGGCTTAAAGAATATTGTAAACAGACTGAAGTCTGTAAATGCGTCAATTTCATTTGATATGCAGGGCGACGCTTACAGAATTATCATTGAAACACCTTTATCTGAAAAACGTCTTTGATGAAAGTAATAGAATATGTGATTGCAGACGACCATAAAATTTTTCGTCAGGGACTGAAGCTGACATTAGGTACCGACCCATCATTGAAATGTGCTGGGGAGGCAGGTAATGGAGTGGAGTTACTTGCATTACTCGAAATTCGTCAGCCGGATGTTGTGCTGCTGGATATAAAGATGCCCGACATGGATGGCATTGAAGCACTGGGGCGTATAAGGTCACAGTACCCCGACCTCAGGGTGCTGATACTGACCATGTATGAGGAGGAGCATTTTATTATACACCTTATGGAAACTGGCGCAAATGGTTATTTGCTGAAAAATGCTGAACCGGACGAGATATCTATGGCTATTCATACTGTGTGGGAAAGTGAGTATTATTTCAGTGACCTTGTGAGTGCTACACTGCTTCGTAAAGTGATGATGAAAAAAAGAGCGCCTGTTGTAACTATGCCTCAGGTAAAACTCACTGAGCGGGAAACTGAGGTGTTAAAGCTAATTTGTCAGGAGCTGACTGCGGCCGAAATAGGTGATATGATAAATCTCAGTGCCAGAACAGTAGAGGGAATACGGGCATCTCTGATAGAGAAGACCGGCACACGTAATGCTGCCGGACTTGTATTATATGCCATTAGAAACAGGATCGTATCCTGATACAAGAGCAAGAGCCGACAGTAAAATGTCTATTATTTACTTTGGCTATAGTGGAAAGTAACATAATGAAAAAGGACACACCCATAGGCATGTCCTTTTGTAGCTTCGTCAGGAATCGAACCTGAATCTGGAGCTTCGGAAACTCTTATACTATCCATTGTACTACGAAGCCAGCGGCTGCAAAAGTAGTGTTTTCAGTGCATTTTTGTATAATCACTTTTACCTGTATAACAGTATGTATTTATCAGGGTGGGGGATAATGTTACTGTAGGGTATACTGATGTACATGCTGTAAGTGTTTTACTGTAATTTTGCTCCGGGTTATGGTGAAAATTGGTAAAATTGAGCTTGGGGACTTCCCGCTTTTATTAGCTCCTATGGAGGATGTAAGTGATCCTCCGTTTCGCGCTGTGTGCAAGGATCATGGTGCAGATTTAATGTATACGGAATTCATTTCGTCGGAGGGGCTTATACGTGATGCTATTAAGAGCAGGCAGAAGCTGGACATTTTTGACTATGAGCGGCCCATAGGTATCCAGATATTCGGAGGTGATGAAGATGCAATGGCTATGTCGGCAAAGATTGTGGATACTACTCAGCCCGATTTGCTCGATATCAATTTTGGCTGTCCGGTGAAAAAGGTGGTGTGCAAAGGTGCAGGTGCAGCAGTATTAAGGGATATAAATCTTATGGTGCGGCTTACATCTGCATGCATTCGTTCTACTTCTCTGCCGGTAACAATAAAAACCCGTCTTGGCTGGGACAATGATACCAAAAATATTGAGGAAGTTGTAGAACGAATGCAGGATATTGGCGTTCAGGCGGTTTCCATTCATGGGCGTACCCGAATGCAGTTATATAAAGGGGATGCAGACTGGACTTTGATAGGGAAGATTAAAAACAATCAGCGTATTAAAATTCCGATTTTCGGTAATGGAGACATTGACTCTCCTCAAAAGGCACTGGAATATAAGAACAGATATGGAGTGGATGGTATCATGATTGGTAGGGCGGCTATTGGTTATCCCTGGATATTCAGAGAGATAAAGCACTACATGGCTACCGAAGAAGTATTGGCACCACCAGACATTAATGAAAGATTAGCCGCATGCCGCAGGCATCTACATGGTTCTGTAATGTGGAAAGGGGAAAAGTTGGGTATACTGGAAATGAGAAGGCATTATGCAAGCTATCTGAAAGGGTTGTCTCATGTAAAGGAGTTCAGAACAAGACTTGTCAGTACTGATAGTATGCAGGAACTGGAAGATATTTTTGTGGAAATACAGCAGCAGTATGCCGAGGCTGAACCAGCCTAAAAGTTCATAACTATTCCTGCAGCTGGCCCCTGAGGCAGCATCACAGGCCTTACATGTAAGGATATATCTCTGGAAATGTCAAAGTTGCGCAAATGTGCAGATGTAACGGCATCCAGAATCTGAGCTACATATGCAACGCCGCTGAATACAATTGTGAGATTCAGTAATCTGTTTGCGTCATCCTGCAATTGTTTTAACTGGTCTGTATCTTTATATATATCGGCATACTCGTCGGTATACGGACCGGAACCCTGGCCTATACGGGAAATGTATGCACTGCGAAGTGAGTTATAATCTTTTGTATTACGCACAATAAAATAGCCGGCTACGGATAGTCCTCCATATACTATTGGCAGTTTCCAGTACTGACGGTTATATATTTGGCCAAGCCCGGGTAATAGGGCCGCATATAATCCTGCTTTTTTAGGGTTAGGCTGCCAGGGCATGCCAGCATGTACCGTATCTGTGATACCTGCATTTTGCACAGTTTGCTGCGCCTTACTGTCTGTTAGAAAAAGTAGTGCAGCAATAAGAACTGTAAGACATTTGGCAGATGATATCAAAATGCATATTATTTGCTGTAAAAATACAAAGCATGCCTGAAATGGTATGCATTGATAGCGTAATAGATAGTGTTACAACTTTTTTATAACATTTCTATTCGGTTATTGGTATGGTATTGGCACTAAATTTGTCTGCTATACTTTCATAAAAGCGACGCAAGCACACACAAATACCTGCTTTGGTCCCGCGCTCTTCTTACTAACATCCACTCAGGGGCCAGGTGGATAAAATGTAATTATTATGAAAAGGTTTTTCTTGTTTCTTCTTGTTGCAAGCACTTTTGTTTTCACTGGCTGTACTAAAACGGGTCCTCCGGGACCGCAGGGGCCTCAAGGTCCACAGGGGCCGCAGGGCAATGCAAATGTTATTGCTTCAGACCCATTTACAGTGTCTAACTGGACTTACGAGGCCGGTATCAATATGTATACCGCTACATTTAACAGTAGCGATATTACTACTGATATTGTAGATTTTGGCGTAGTATCATTATTCAAGGCTTATGGAAACTATGAATGGACCCCTTTGCCGGATGTAAACGGGAACATAGCTACTGTTTTCAATTTTTTTGATGGTGGCTTTAAGATATATGTACAAACAGTAGACGGATCTGTCCCTCCACTACCAGGTACAGTTACATTTAGGTTGGTGGTTATTTCCAGCGCATTGCGTCAGGCAAACCCTGATACGGATTGGAATAATTACAAAGCTGCTATGGGGGCTATTGAGAAGTCCCGTCAGGTCAACACTTCTGCAGGGTAATATACAGTTGATTACAATGTACTATAAATGAAGAGAGTGTCTGTTAAGACACTCTCTTCTGCCATTGTAACCATTTCCAGGTTGATTTTCATAAGGGAAATAAGGCCTGTTTCATCTGGTGTGAAACGTTTGACAGGGTTATAGTTCGAACTCGGATATATTTCATAAAGGTTAATCGGGGCTGGTATACTTTTCATATATCAGCATAGTAGGGTAAATCACTGCTACCATCCTGATAACACATGCAAATTACGATGCCATAATTTTATAGCCATCACAAACCGACGAACGGTAGCTTTGAGCCGACGAATGGTAGTTTTGAGCCGACGAACGGTAATTTCTATGTGCGAAAAACAGGCCTACTTATCAAATAACTGGAGGAATTCCTGCCTTATATTTCGGGCAATAGGTACTTCAGTTTTGTCTTCCATGACAACAAAACCTGTCAGTTCGTATCTCATTACTTTGTTTAGATTAACAATAAATGATCTGTGTACCTGAAAAAAAGCATGATCATCAATCAAATACCGGAATGTACCAATGTTGGCAGAGCTTGTATATTTTCCTTTATTCGTCACTATCATTGTACACTTATTAGTGCTCTCCAGATATATTACATCATTGATGTTCACGTAATCAATACCTGTGCCGCTGGGTATTTTTATTTTTCCGTTTCCACTTTGGCTAGGTGTGCCTGATGTAGCAGCACTGGTACTTCCACGTTTCAGCATGCTTTTTAGCTTTACTCTTTCCAGCGCTTTATCTATTGCATTGGCAAGATCGCTATCGTCTATTGGCTTCAGTATATATCCTGTAGCTGCAAATGAAAATGCTTTTAAAGCAAAATTGTCATGTGCGGTAACAAATATTATTTCTGCACCCATTCCCGGGACCAACTTCAATATCTCGAAGCCGCTTTTTTCCGGCATAGAAACATCAAGAAATAATATGTCAAATTCATTTTCTCTAAGTACCGGTAATGCCTGCTTCCAGTGTGTAAAAGTGGCAACGACATCTATATTATGAAATAGCTGTTCTATACGATCTGAAAGGAGGTCAATAGCATCCTGTTCGTCGTCAATAATAATGCATGAATAATTCTGACTCATATTATTACCGGTTAACACCTGTGATTTAATATTTACTGTTTTATAATTAGTATTTTTACCGTTGTACCTGTGCCTGATGGTTCGTGATCTTCATAATTGATACTAATGGTCATATCTTCATATTTATTGAAAATCTCCACCAGGTCTTTAATCATCATGTTGCCATAAGACCCTAAAATATTTTCCTGGTTATTTTTTGCTTCTAATGATTTTTTTCGTCCTATTCCATTATCTGATACAGTGCATGCTACGCCATGAGCAATTTTTTTAAAAGAAATAGTCAGATATCCCTGATTTTCACTGTATAAAATTCCATGGTTAATAGCATTTTCTACAAACGGCTGAATCAATAACGAAGGTATTTTTTCACTTTCTGTATCAAGTGAATCATCTACAGTAATATCACATCTGAACCTTTCCTTGAATCTTGTTTGTTGTAGTTCTGTATAATTTTTTAGGTTTTCAATTTCTTCAGCCAGTGTAATAAACTTGTTTCTGGACGATTTGAGATAGCTTCGCAATAGTTTTGAGAATTTTGATATGTGAACATATGCCTCGTCCATCCGGTTCTTACTTACCAACAGAAGTGCCGATGTAAGTGTGTTAAATATAAAATGAGGGTTTATTTGAGCATAAATTGCTTTCAGCTCTAGTTCTCTTTGCAGATTTCGTTTTTCGTTCGCTTTTGTTACTATCCTTCTTGTGACAAATATTGCAAGACTTACTATAGCTATGCCTAACAAGATACCCCCAATCCAGAATAACCGCTGTGCCTTACGTGTTTGCCACCATAAAGGAGTGATGTACACGGTTAATTCAATTACATCACTTTTCCATCCATCATCTTTAAAATATACCCATATTTTGTTGTATCTGTCAGGTTTGAAAGATTCCGGCAGTATTACTTCACTTGACGTGCTTTTTTCCCAGTTTCCATTTTTTCTGGTTAGATAGTATACAGCCAATTTTCCATTGCCGTATGGGTTAATTACATCCATAGAAATAAATTTGTTTTTCTGGCTTAATTCCAATGTGTCTTTATGGGATATATGCCGTGTATGTGTACCAACTTTGGCAAGTAATATTTTTCTATCTGTGTAGTTGGATGCATTTTTGAAGAACAAATCTCTGTCTGGTATTTGCAGCGAAAGTTGTCCCTTGTCGGTATGTATTAGTAAAGAACTATCTAATATGTATAGCTTATCGATGCTTCGATATCGAAGCTTTTTGAAGTTATTATAGGTTATTGGTTTTGTCAATGACCCATCGGGCAATATTAAATAGAAGTATACCCCAATGTCGCCATATAAAATCAACTGATCATTTACTATTTGAATATTACAGTTAGCAAAGTTTATATTTATGTCTATTGTATTTATCGTTTTTGTTGCAGAATTGTATCTATAAAGAGTGTCATTGGTCTGAATATACATATGGCAATATCTATTATCGAGTGATACGCCTTTTATTCGGTTAAAAATTCTGTGATAGAATATTGAGTTAGTGTCGGGAGTGCCATTAGTGGCATTAAATAATGATATTTTTTTTCTTGTAAATGCGACAATAGCATTTTCACAGCTATAATATCCTGCCCCTTCATACCATTCAGTACCGATATGATTAAAGCCAGATCTTTTGGACTTATCATCGTCATCTGCTACAAAGTAGGCCCCTGTTCTTGCAATTATGAAGTAGTTTTTTGCTGTTCCTCTTATGATTTTACGGATATTCGTTCCATAGTCAGTCATTAGTGCATTGCTCAATATCATTGTCTTCGTATTGAGATAGTACACATGTTGCCCGGAAATTATTACTGTATCATTGTTATATGAAATAACATTTTCAACGTTTGTGTTTATATGGAATTCTTTTACTGCTTTATTGTTCTGCAATAACAGCAATGTCTTTGTAGCGTTGCTATACCAATACTTGTACCCATTAGCTGTTCCTAAAGGACGGTATAATTTCAGGAATTCAGGAATAGACAATTTTGACGGGATACAGTCGCGCGTTATGAAAGTACCATGATCATTTGTTCCTATGCATATGTCCCAAATGCTTTGGTTGGTATTGCAGGTTACTTTTATGTTTTCGCCTTTGCCCGATGTTGCTTCCGCTATTGATATCGTACTATGTTTGACGATTTTAGCATCTTTTATGCCAAGAGACAGGATCTTTTTGGATGAGTATATATGGATTATTTCACAACTACTATCTTTTCCAATGCTGATATATTCTATTTCTTCATTAAAGCCCAATGGCTTTAGGTTAATAGTGTCTATAATGGATGTTTCCGGATTAAGCCTCAGTAGACTTTTAGAGAAATATGGAATATAACAGAGAAAGTTGCCATCTATGTTTATTGTAATGTATCCTGTGCTAACTCCACTAATATATTTTTGTATTATTTCCCATGTTAACTTAGGCAGTAGTGTCATTGCTACTTTTTCAGGTGCGTCAATAGCTAAATGGAGATTATCGAGGCGAAACCCATTTCGTTTGTAGAAGACATATTTTTTTGTTCCTGAATGTATTGATGCACCAATGTCATTTGTTTTGAACTTGTAGTGAAATTTTTCATCAGACAGTTCAAATGGGAATATTGTGTCATTTCTTTCCATGCATATAATTGCGCTTGTTAAGCCGTTCAGGTGTGTACTCGAAAAATAAATGCCACTATCAATCGGGCTCATCATTATAGGGTAGAATGTACCTGATATTTTATCGCTTATAGCATTTTTATACTTATTTTCATGTATGTAACCTACATGGTCGGCAATTGTACTTAGCCACATTCTACCTTTTTTATCTTCCAAAAGCCCCCACACGTCGTCACTAGGCAGTCCGTCAGCTGTTGTAAATGATATACAGTCATATCCGTTATACTTCAATACACCCCGGTCAGTTGCTATCCATAAGTATCCAAGGTGATCGGTTGTTAATCCGTATATGTGGTTTGATAACAGCCCATTGTCAGCATTCAGGTTAAATGAGGCAGTATGCTGTGCATACATTGGTAGCGACAGAAATAGCAAACAGAGTAGTTGCCCATAGTATCTTAACAAAAGGTCAGGCATTCTGTCGTTGATGTTTTGATTTTTCTTTTATTGATGTTCTTCTTTTGCCGCAGGTGGTAATTACATTATGTGAGTAGCAGTTTTGGGGGATAAATGGGCTAATAAAACGGCCAACATTCTTATAAAATATTACTCGTCCTTTATTTTGGGAAAAAAGACAGAATAACAGTAGCGGGTGTGTGAACTGTTGGGTCACAGGTGCATATTTTGCTATAATAATACGCATTTTTTTTCTTAGAGGCTAAACGTATCTCTGAACTATATATTACACTTGTTTTTTGATATACCTTTGCGCCCATGCCGTCTATATCGTCTCGTGGCACACATATGCCACCATCTCCCATCAGAAAGCTCGTGCCATATGCCGATGCTGCTAAAAAGCGTGGAACAAAAGTATTCCATCTTAATATTGGTCAACCCGATATTGAGACACCTCAGGTGATTCTTGATGCAGTGCGCAATACTCATATGAAAGTACTTGAGTATAGTCCCAGTGCTGGTTTTGATAGCTACCGGGCCAAACTGGCGGAGTATTATAAAAGGAATGGCATCAATGTTACCCCGGCAGATATTATTGTGACAACCGGAGGGTCTGAAGCCATACTGTTTGCTATAATGGGATGCCTTGACCCAGGAGATGAAATCATTATTCCTGAGCCGTTCTATGCAAACTACAATGGTTTTGCCACTAGCTCGGGGGTGAAAATTATTCCAATTCCATCTGGCATAGAGACTGGATTTGCATTGCCCCCAATCAGCGATTTTGAAATGGCGATCACTCCACGTACTAAAGCCATTATGATATGCAATCCCAATAACCCTACCGGATATTTATATAGTGAAGAGGAGCTGAATATACTAAGAGATATATGTCTGAGGTATGACCTTTTCCTTTTCAGTGATGAGGCATACAGAGAGTTTTGCTATGATGGGCGCAAACATAAGTCGGCAATGACACTGGAAGGCATGTCACAGAATGTAATACTGCTGGATACTATCAGTAAAAGATATAGCGCATGTGGTGGGAGAATAGGTTCTTTCGTAACACGTAACAAAACTGTTATTGATGCGGCAATGAAGTTTGCGCAGGCCAGGCTGAGTCCTCCATCTTTTGCACAGATACTGGGTGAGGCGGCCGTAGATATGCCGGAAGATTATTTTGAAGGTGTGCATGCTGAATATAATGCACGTCGCGATTTACTAGTACGCCGCCTGAATGCTATGGAGGGAGTATTATGTCCTAATCCCGGTGGTGCATTTTATGCTATGGCAAGCTTACCTGTAGATGATAGTGAGAAATTCTGTCAGTGGTTGCTGGAGAGCTTTTCTCATAATGGTGCTACTGTAATGATGGCTCCTGCCGCAGGCTTTTATGCTACGCCTGATAAAGGAAAGAATGAAGTGCGACTGGCATACGTACTCAATCAGGATGCCATAAACATGGCAATGGATTGCCTGGAAATAGCACTTAAAGAATATAACAGCAAGTAAATTCATTACTATGATTGTTTACGGTGCCAGTGGTCACGGTAAGGTTGTAATAGAAATACTGGAAAGTATGGGTATCCGCGAAATAGAAATATGGGATGATGCGGACAGACCACCGGTATGGGAGTACAATGTGTCCAGACCATTTTCCGGTGATGGAGATAATCAGGTAGTTATCGGGATAGGTGCAAACGCAGTTCGTATGAAAATTGCTGCAAAGCTGCATGGACGTGTTTCATTTCCGGTAGCATTGCATTCCGGTGCTATTGTTTCTGTACGGGCCAGAGTGGGGGAGGGTACTGTGGTAATGGCTGGTGCCGTAATAAATGCCGATACCTCGGTGGGAAAACATTGTATTGTTAATACCTGTGCATCTATAGATCATGACTGTGTGCTGGGCGACTTTTCTCATGTGTCACCCAATGCCACATTAAGCGGAGATGTACACATAGGTGAGGGAACTCATTTTGGTGCAGGCGCAGTGGCCATACAGGGAATAAGGATTGGTAAATGGTGTACAATAGGTGCAGGTGCCGTAGTGATAAGGGATGTCCCTGATTATGCTACGGTTGTAGGTAACCCGGCAAGGATAATAAAAATCAATACCCCGCAGCATGAGCAATAAGATATGGATGTCATCCCCACATATGGGTGGGGGGGAGCAGCAGTTTGTTAATGAAGCATTTAGCAGTAACTGGATTGCACCGTTGGGCCCTAATGTAAATGGATTTGAACAGGATATTGCATCTTATCTGGGTGGCCATATGCATGTAGCTGCTCTTAGTTCTGGTACTGCGGCTATTCATCTGGGGTTGATATTACTGGGTGTGGGCCCCGGTGATGAGGTGATATGTCAGAGTTTTACCTTTTCTGCATCGGCCAATCCTATCTGTTACCTCGGAGCTAAACCCGTATTTGTAGACAGTGAGCCGGAAACATGGAATATGTCTCCTGAGTGGCTAGAAGCCGCTATAAAGGACCGTATGGCGAAAGGCAAAAAGCCCAAAGCTATTATTCCTGTACACCTTTACGGTATGCCTGCCCGTATAAAAGAAATTCAGGCTGTAGCAGACAAGTATGATATTCCTGTACTGGAAGATGCGGCAGAAGCGCTTGGCTCTTCGGTTGATGGACAGATGTGTGGTACATTTGGCCGCTTTTCTGCCCTGTCGTTCAATGGTAATAAGATAATAACAACATCTGGTGGTGGTGCTTTAGTGTCTGTGGACGAAGGTGCGATAAAGAAAGCCACATTTCTTGCCACTCAGGCACGAGATAATGCACCTCATTATCAGCATTCACATATAGGGTATAATTACAGGCTTAGTAATGTATGTGCCGGAATTGGCCGTGGGCAGATGCAGGTTTTGCAAGACCGGGTGAATCGCAGGAGGGAGATTTTTGCAGCATATAAAAGTGTTTTTGCTGGTAAACCGGGTATTTCCATGTCAGAAGAGTTGCCTGGCTATTTCAGTAATCGCTGGCTGACAACAATATTGGTAGACTCTGATATAGCTGGTGTGACGAGGGAAGATTTACGACTGGCATTAGAGCAGAATAACATTGAGTCCCGTCCATTGTGGAAACCTATGCATCAGCAGCCAATATTTGAGAATTACCCTTATTATGGAGATTGTGTGGCTGATAAGTTATTTATGCAGGGGTTATGCCTTCCGTCTGGCTCAAACCTGACAGAAAATGACTTTGAGCGGATAATTTCTGTTATTAATGAAGTGCTGGGATAATGTGAATTGTATATAAACGTTAAAATGAGGAACGACACAGTGATATACCTTTAAACAGGTTAAATTTGTTCGTTTTCTATTATATTTTTATTCGATGAATGTATTAGTCAGGGGGATTTGTCTTGTTTTGTTGCTGGCATCCGGGCAGTTTGTTGTAGCACAGCAAACGCTTGATAAGATTATTGTGAAAGTAGGAAGGAATAGAATTATTCTTTTGTCAGAGCTGGAGATTCAATTAGCACAGGCCCGCCAGCAGGACCCCTCCATGGGAGACTCCATGAGTTGTATTGCATTGCAGGGAATGATACTCCAGCGTATGATGATGGAACAGGCCGACAGAGACAGCGTTTCTGTATCTGATGAGGATGTAGAAGGTCAGTTGGATAATCGTATTCGTTATTTTACTCAGGTATATGGCTCTAAAGAAAAGCTGGAGCAGATATCGGGTAAGACAGTTTTTCAGTTGAAAGAGGAATACCGGGATTTGATAAAGGAGCAGATGCTGGCAGAAAGAGTGCAAGGCGATATACTGGAGCATGTAAAAATAACACCAGCCGAGGTAGAGGCATTTTATAACAAAATACCTAAAGACAGTCTGCCTTATTTTCCTGCTTCGGTAGAGGTAGGGCAGATTGTGGTAGATCCTCCTGTGAGTCAGGAAATGGAGGAATATGCTCACAAAAAGATTGAAGATATCCGCAATGATGTTATTTCCGGTAAAATGAGTTTTGAAGTTGCTGCAGGGTTTTACAGTGATGACCCGGGTAGCCGTGATGAAGGCGGGTTTTATGGCGGTGTGAAGCGGGATGGTAAGTTTGTTCCTGAATTTGAAGCTGCTACCTTTAAGCTGCAGAACGGAGAGATATCTCCTATCGTAAAAACACGTTTCGGTTACCATATAATACAGATGGTAAGCAGAAAAGGTGACGAAGCAGATATAAGGCATATATTGGTTAAACCCACTGTTACCAGTGCCGATTTTGAAAAGTCAATTGCAAAGCTGGATAGTATAAGGGGATTGATAGTATCTGGTAAAATGAGCTTCCAGGAGGCAGTAGGTAAGTTTTCTACCGATGAGGCAGCAAAGCGTACAGGTGGTATGGTGGCAGACCCGGCTACCGGTAATACAGAGCTGGATGTGAGCAAGCTGGACCCTGTGATGGTACTTATGCTGGATACACTACAGGAAGGGCAGGTATCAGCACCGCATGTTTTCATTAATGATATGCGCGAGAAATCTTCCCGTATCATTTTCCTGAGAAGCAGAACTTCACCGCACAGGGCAAACCTGAAGGAGGACTATGGTCGCATACAGGATGTAGCACTGGGGCAGAAAAAGCAAATGAAGATACAGTCGTGGGTAAAGCAGAAAGCGCCATCATTCTACTTATGGATAGACCCTGAATACCGCTCTTGCCCTGTACTTAATGAGTGGGCGCTTAGTGATTAGTATTATCAGGGTACATAGTGCTGAATGCTACCCCCAGATTTTCAATGATATCTCCAGCTATCATGCTTTCCCGTGAGTGCGTGGCTGCTGCAATGTCTCCTGCCAGGCCATGGAAATACACACCTGCAAGTGCTGCATGTGAGGGCTTGTACCCCTGAGCCATAAACGAAGTGATGATTCCGGTAAGCACATCTCCGGAGCCGGCAGTAGCCATACCAGAATTACCTGTGTTATTATACCAGCATTCACCATCTTTGTTTATGACGGCAGTATGAGCACCCTTCAGCACAATATTCAGGTTATAACGCATGGCCTGCATTCGCGCATTTTCTGTCATTGCCATACTGTCGGTACTCTCTCCAAACAGTCTTACAAATTCACCGGGGTGGGGAGTTAAAATTGAGTCTGCCGGAATCTGATTCAGCATCTCAGGCTTATTGGCTATTATATTCAGGGCATCTGCATCCAGTACTATAGGTGTGGTAGCGGCTTTAATAAAAGACTCGAGAGCAGCAGCAGTTATATTATCAGTGCCTAATCCCGGCCCTATACCTATGGCATCATACTTAATGTCATTACTGAAGTGGGCTACATGTTTTTCTCCGCTTGTTATACACATAGCTTCCGGCACTGCCGTCTGTAATATATTGTATCCACACTCCGGTATTAATGCCGTTACCAGGCCAGCTCCGGCACGTAGTGCTGCATGAGTAGATAGTACAATTGCGCCCACCTTTCCGTAGCTGCCGCCAGCGATTAATACTCTCCCGTAGTGCCCTTTGTGAGAGAACTTACTCCGTTTCCTGAATACCCGTAATATATCCCCGGCTTCAGTGATGTAGTACTGTGTTTTTGTGTTTTGTATGGCTGTTTTATCCAGCCCTATATCTATGATGTGTATTCTGCCGGTGTATTGGCCGCCTTCAGGGTGCAGGAAACTACGTTTGTAAAATTGAAAGCTTAGCGTGTCATCTGCATGAAATACGGTATTGTTTATAGCTGGTACATTGTCTGCCATCATTCCGGATGGTATATCAATAGCTATCTTTCTGTTTCGTAATCGGTTCAGTTGTTGTATAAACTGTGCTATCCATCCATCCAGCGGTCTGTTTGTTCCTGTTCCCAGAATGGCATCAATTACTATAATATTACCTGGTATATTAGTGATAAATGTTTCCGGTGCCACATAGGTAACAAGTTCTTTTTCTATTGCCAGCAGCCGGTTCAGATTGGCTGTCCTGTCTGTTGATGGGTTAGTTTCAGGTGTTAATACAAATGCTTTGGCGCCATATCCGGCTTTATGAAGCAGCCGCACTATTGCCAGCCCGTCTCCACCATTATTCCCGGTGCCACAAAGTACAGCAAAAAGGCTATCGTGAGGTAAATGGCTTTGTATCCATGCTACACAGGCTGTCGCGGCCCTTTCCATTAGCTGCAGGGATGTGATGGATGATGATGTAATAGTCTGTTGGTCACATGCTCTTATTTGAGCGGCCGATAATATCTTCATACTTGAGGCTATGGATGTTAAAGCGGCAGAAAAATAATAGTTCTATGTAAGAACATTACAAATTTACATGTTAATCGTTCGTAATGGTTTTGTTTTCTATAGATAAGTAATACGACTTACATTCCTGCGTCAGGTGTTTGTATTATTACGTGTATTTTGCACCATATTAATGCCAGAGAGTAAAAATACCAGTAGAGTTCCCATTATAGTTTCTGCCATAGGTATCATACTATGCCTTATACAGATATGGCTGCCGGCTTATTATCCTAATTGTGATGGCCCTTGTCATTTAGCTAATGCTACCGCCATAGCTGATATCTGGGGACATGGGGCGCAAAGCGTTTACAGTAAGTTTTACACGATTAATTATTCGCCTGACCCTAACTGGCTCAATGAAATTATACTGGCATTATTGCAGCATTTGTTTTCGTATGTGGTAGCCGAAAAGGTACTTCTGTCGGGATATGTAGTGCTTATGCTTACCGGAGCTATGCGGCTGGTCAGGATAGTTGGTGGTAGCGCTGTTTATTGGCTGCCTGCATTTTTTCTGGTTATATTCCATAACGCAGTTCCTCAGGGTTTTTATAATTTCTCCTTCAGCATAGGGCTTTACATGCATCTTGTAGCAGTATGGCTACTATGGCTGCAGGAAAAGCGGTGGTCATATGCCGTGTCGTTCCCGTTATTGCTGGCTCTTACATATTTCTCTCACCCTGTATCATTCGTTTTTGGCTGTATTACCTGTGGTGCTCTATGGTTCACACATACCATGTCTGAATGGAGGATTAAGGCTGAGCGGAAACATATGCAGTCATCTGTTTTTTTGCTGGCAGGAGCAGTAGTGCCGTTTTTACTTATGTTTCTTGCATTTGCCAACCGTTATGGGGGGGTGGAGGAAATAAAGATACAGTTTATGCCAGAGCGCTTTAAGACAATCATGTCTCTGAAACATCTGGTCAACTACTCTCATAAAGAAGAAGATACGCTTGTTATTACGGGCATTGCGCTGATGTTGCTTTGCTTGTATCTGATATTTTCGCGTATCCGGATGAAGATTCCCATCCATCAGTTTGATGGATTTCTAATTACGTTCATATTTGCACTGGTTGTATACTTTGTTCTGCCTGACTCAATGCTGAATGGAGGGTACTTTACATTAAGAGCAGCTATATTCAGCACACTTCTTTTGCTGATATGTTGCTCTTATGTGTCCAGACATAGTAGCGGCTCATTGGTGGCCGGACTAAGCCTGTTTGCCGCATTTATTGTGCTGTTTTTTATTCGCATGCCGGTAAGCATGGCGGCTGCAGACCTTATCAGAGAGCATATGGAAGTAAAGCCATTTGTAAAAAAGGGAGCGGTAGTAGTACCGTTTACCTATAATACATGGGGGCGCGCACGCGATGGGAAGGTAATATGTAGCCGTAATAATATATTCTGTCATATGGCACAGTACCTGTCCGATATACCAGATGTACTGGTGCTGGACAATTTTGAAGCCAATACGGGATATTTCCCCTTGCTATGGAGACCAGAGTTAGATCCTTTTGTACATCTGGCCCGCTGGCCCGGATTTCAGGCAGTACCACCTGCGGCCGATATAGCAGCATATGAAGAGAAAACCGGTATAGTAGTAGATTATGTGTTGTTTATGAACTTTGATTCTTCTTTTACTACATTCAATACATCAGAGCAGCTGGTGAAGGAAGTGCGGGCGAATTATCATATTACATATACCTCAGCTACAGGCCGCACTATTTTGTATAGTCGTAATCAATAGTTGTGGTATCGGTAAGTGTATTCAGAAAAGCAATGATATCCTGTTTTTCTTTTTGGGTCAGACTCAGACTGTCAGCAGGCAGGGTTTGTGTAGGTATATCCATTCCTCTACCTGCACCACCTCCATCATTATAAAAGTCTATTACAGATTCCAGTGTTTTGAATGCACCATTATGCATATATGGGGCCGTAAGTGCTATATTTCTTACTGTTGGAGTTTTGAACGCATACCTGTGGAGTGGGTGATGCGTGAACAGATATTTCCCCATATCCGTATCGGGAGTGGTAAGTCGTTTTTTGTCCTGTGCAGGTACTCCCAGTATTTCCGATTCTGTTTCCTGATACAGAGGCGGTACCTGACCATTAAACATAGGTGCATAATGACATGTGCCACACCCTGCCTTGCCCATAAACAGATTGAATCCATTCTTTTCTTTTTCAGTTAAGCTATCGGACTCTCTGCGCATATACCTGTCAAATCGCGAGTCAAAACTGATGAGGGTTCTTACATAAGAGCATATTGCATTGGAAATGGTATATTCTGTAACAGGTGCAGGCTCGTTAGGATACGCTGATTTAAACAGGCGTGCATATAGTGTGTCTGCATTCAGAGATGGGATACATCTGAGCAGCGATCCGTTCATCTCTTCCTGATTGTGTACTACATCATTGAGCTGACGTTCCAGTATCCGGGCACGGGAGTCATAGAACTGAGCTGTTTGTAATGCTGCATTCCATAGGGTAGGGGTATTCCTCAGTAATTCCTTCTTACCCGATATGTCCATGGGTTTGGCTATACCATCAGTAAACGCCAGCTCTGGTTTATGGCAGGAAGCACAGGTGCGGCTGCCATCACCTGATAGTATAGGGTCATAAAACAACTTCCTGCCCAGATAGGCTCTCTGTGGTGTAGTGAGGTAGTCATCACTCGGTGAGAAAAAAGTGATATTCATTATGTCTCTGGCAAAAAGGTGACCTGCGCCTGGGGTAAATGGATAGCGGGCAGTAGCAGAATTACAGTACTGTAAACTTATCTGTGTTATCCACTCCGAGAGTGGGTTCATATAGTCCCTGATAAACGTAAGCCGGTCAAGGGAGTTGAATGATATGTTTCCTGATAAAAAAGTGTTAGCCCGTTTCAGCAGTGAGTCTCCTGTGTGCCATAGCTGCACTGATATTTCTCCTCTATAGTAAGAGCTGATTTCTTTTATCGTATTCAGAACTATTCTTGTTTCCGGAATAGCATGGTGCGACATAGGCACATCAAAGCCGGTGATTCCGAGAGAAATGACACGGAATGATGACAGACGTATAGCTGTCCATACTTTTTCATCATTAAAATAATACTTTCTGTCAGGAGTAGTGCGCAGGGCTCTTATTTCCAGCTCCATTGCTTTTGCTTCCCTGTAAAGTTCTTTTCGGTTTAAAGGAGGGGAGTATAGTATACGCTCCATTACCTGGAGTCCGTGTGCAGTCATAGAATCTGACGGGTTTTCCTCGTCAATTTTCAGAATGTCGGGTCCGTTAAGTATACGTGCTTTGTATGGGGTGAAAACATCAGTAAACAGTTCTGTTTTTTTATAGGTGTTTCTGCATATGTAGAATAACCTAAGCAAAGAGTCGTGCGTCGCATGTGTGTTTGATGCCTGAGCCAGAATACGCAACGACCCTTCAAGCCGGGACATATTCCGGTCATAGTATCTGAGCGCCTTTTGTGCCGGTACAGATTTCTCTGATACTGAAAATGCAAGTAGCCCGGTTGCAAAGAGTGCGATAAGTAAATTCCTGATTCTGAGAGGGGAGTACATCACTATTAATTATGCGAACATAGCACGAAAGAATGCTTCGTAATGTTCTCGTAATAATTTAATAACGATGATGGCGAAAATGTAATATACAGGAAACGTTCGTTTAAGGAGGTGGTAATAACTACAGGGTACTTTCGCTCAAAATGTTAGAAATGAATAAGAGACTTCTATTAGTGATGGTTATCGCAATGCAATTGTTGATGGGCGTCATTGGTCATGCACAGACATACTCCTTCTTCAAATTTGGTTCAGAATGGCGTTTTCTGGATAATGGAAGCAATCAGGGGACAGCATGGAAAGATGTAGGCTTTAATGATGCCTCATGGACTTCTGATACCGGTACGTTCGGTTATAATGACCCATGGATCACAAGATGTATCAATGCCTGTGGTGTTGTGTCCTGCAGCCCGTCCTGCGGTACAAAATACATTACTACCTACTTTAGAAAAGTAGTAGATATGGGAGATATTTCCCGCTTTGATTCTGTTGAGTTTGCCATCATGAGAGATGATGGATTTGTAATGTATGTAAATGGTGTAGAGGTGGCCAGGGATAATATGCCTGCAGGTACACCTACTTATACAACATCGGCACCTAGTGCTATAGGTAGCGCAAACGAATACACCCCTATAATTAAAAGGGTTCCTGTATCTGCTTTTGTGAGTGGTAACAATACCATTGCAGTAGAGGTTCATCAGAATGGTGGTAGCAGCTCTGACGTAACATTCAATGTACAGATGAAAGGTTTTGTAAAAACAGGCTTCATCAATACTGCTACATCATGGAAGTACAATACGGGTAGTGATCAGGGTACTGCATGGCGCAATGAGTCTTTTAACGATGCTGCATGGCCATCAGGTAATGGTCGTTTCGGATATGGTGAAAGCTATATTACAACCTGTGTGGCAGCCGGCCCATCCTGCTCTTCATATACGGCATCAGGCCCCTGTAACTCTGTAGGCAGCGGTTGTGTGAAATATCCTACTATTTACTTCCGTAGCAATATGGATATTGCAGACACATCGCTTTACGACTCGGTTCGTTTCTCAGTTATTATGGATGATGGTGCCGTTATGTATGTAAACGGTACAGAAGTATGGCGTCATAACATGCCGGCAGGTACTATATCATATACAACACTTACCCCTAATACTATTCCCGAGAATACCGCAGTTATAGTTACACTGCCGATTACCTCGTTTAAACAGGGCGCTAACCTGATAGCATTTGAACTGCACCAGACAGGTACAACAACTTCTACCAGTTCTGATGCTGACTTTGGTGTTCAGGCAAGTGGTATACTTTATATAGATCCTACCCTTGTAAGAGGTCCATACCTGCAGATGGGTAACCAGGACGCATTTACCGTAAGATGGCGTACAGATTTCGCCTGTAAATCACGTCTTGAAGTTGGAACTTCATTCGGTACATACCCGATAGTGGTAGAAGATGCAGCGGCGGTTACAGAACATGAGGTGCGTGTAACGGGTCTTACTGCCGATACGAAATACTATTACCGTTTCGGTTCTGACAGGGTTGTGCTTCAGGGCGATACTACCAACTTCTGTGTTACTGCTCCTGCCGATGGATCACACCGCAGGGTAACAATAGCTGCATATGGAGATTGTGGTACAAACTCTTCAGGAAATCAGGCTGGTGCTTTGTCGGCATACAGGTCGTTCCTTACATCAATGGGTATGCAGGCTGCAGACCTTATGCTGCTGGTAGGTGATAATGCTTATAACAGTGGTACGGACGGTGAGTACCAGACAGGCTTCTTTAATGCATATCAGAACAACATACTTAAGAATCATATGCTGTTCCCTGCACCGGGTAATCATGATTATGCCAATCTCGCAGCCCGCCAGGATGATCATAACATTCCTTACCTGAGCATATTCAGCCTGCCTAAGTTTGGCGAGTGTGGTGGTGTAGCTTCAGGCAAAGAAGAATACTACTCTTTTAACTGGGGTGATGTACACGTACTGTCGCTAGACTCTTATGGTGAGGAATCAAACATGCGTCTGTACGATACCAATGGCGCACAGGCACAATGGGTAAAGGCAGACCTTGCTGCCAATACGAAGAAATGGGTTATTGCATACTGGCATCATCCGCCCTATACTATGGGCAGCCATAACTCTGATAATGAAGGTGAGCTGATAAATATGAGACAGCGTTTCATTCGTATACTGGAACGTTATGGTGTGGATCTTATTATTTGTGGACACAGTCACGACTATGAGCGTTCTTATCTGCTCCGTGGTCATTATGGTAATGAAGCATCATTTGACCTTGCTACACATGCTGTAGATAACTCAAGCGCTAAGTATGATGGCTCAGCCAATTCATGCCCTTATAAAACAGTGTCTGGTCAGGTAGAGCATGGTACTGTATATGTAGTATCCGGTTCATCAGGTGCCAGTGGAAATACGCAGGCTGGTTACCCGCATGATGCAATGCCATTTTCAATAAATGATGGCGGTATGTTCTTTGTAGACATCAATAATAACCGTCTTGATGGTAAGTTCATTCGTAAGAATGGTACTGTATGGGATCAGTTTACCATAATGAAAGATGTAAATGTTCAGGATACAGTAAAAATACTCAACGGAGAAAGTGTAGACCTCTCAGCTTCATGGGAAGGTAATTATGTATGGACTCCTACAGAAACAGCACGTACTATAAATGTTACCCCGGCTAATGACACGCTGATAGCGGTTAAAGATGCCGCTACGGGTACATGTCTTACGGATATGCTTTATGTGGATTTGCTTTGTACCACTCCTGATATAGTATCTGTACCAGCCAATATCACACGTGAAGGTTGTGACGCTATGGTTACTTATTCTGTGTCAGATACAGGTCGCCCTTCAGGTACCTATACTTACGAATTCAGCGGAGCCACCGTTGCTACAGGAAATGGTACGGGGAGCGGTTCTGTATTCAGTACGGGTGTAACTACGGTAACTCTTACTATTGCCAATGAATGTGGCAGCAACAGCCGCAGCTTTACGGTTACCATTAAGCCATTGCCTGTAGCACAGACACTGGCAGGTGGCGGTGGCTATTGCCCCGGAGGTACAGGACGTGAGCTGGGTCTCCTCAATACACAGATGGGAGTTGCCTATCAGTTATATACAGGTAGCACTATGATGGGCGCGGCAGTAGCCGGTACCGGTGGTGCTGTTTCATTAGGTACTTATACTGCACATGCTACTTATTCGGTACTTGCTACTGATGATGTAACCGGTTGTACAAATGCTATGGCAAACACACAGGATATAGAGATATTCCCACTACCGGTAACTCAGACAGTATCAGGTGGCGGTAATTACTGTTCTGGTGGTGCCGGAGTTGCTATCGGGCTGGCATCTTCACAGGCAGGTGTAAATTATCAGCTATATAGTGGTGCTGCTACTGTAGGTAGTGTTGTTGCTGGTACCGGAAGTGCAGTTTCATTTGGTATATATTCCACCGTAGCTACATACAGTGTTATGGCTACCGATGCTGCCACTACGTGTGTGGCTGGCATGAGTGGTGTAACAACTGTTGGTATAAATCCATTGCCTGCGGCATTCAATGTTACCGGTGGTGGGCATTATTGTAGCACAGGTACAGGTGTTACCGTGTCGCTGGATGGCTCAGTAACAGGAGTTAATTATCAGTTGTATAATGGTGTTACAACCATGGGCGCACCTGTATCCGGTACCGGTGCAGCTATCAGCTTTGGCAGTCACACTACAGCGGGAACATATACGGCGGTTGCTACAAATGCAGCTACTGGTTGTATGTCTGATATGACAGGAAGTGCTACTGTAACAATAGACCCTCTGCCTACTGTTTTCAATATGAATGCAGGTGGTAATTATTGTAGTGGTGGTACAGGTGTTGAGGTAACCCTTTCAGGCTCAGAAACTGCAGCTCAGTATCAGTTGTATTACGGTACAGCAATGTCAGGTTCATCTGTTACAGGTAGTGGTTCTGGGCTTTCATTTGGTATGAAAACTGCAGCTGGTAGCTATACCGTTATGGCTACATATCCTGCTACAGGTTGTGTGAGTGAGATGCTCGGCGCTTCTGTTGTAGGTATATATGGCCTGCCTAATATTTATGCTGTTACCGGTGGTGGTAGTTTTTGCGCTGGTGGCACAGGTGCAGCAGTAGGATTAGGTGGTACAGAAGCAGGTATCAGTTACGCTCTATATAATGGCGCTACTCCTACAGGGGCTTCAGTAACTGGTACAGGCCTGCCGGTTTCGTTTGGTATGCAGACGGTAGAAGGTACTTATAATGTTATTGCTACTGATATGGGTACAGGATGTACAAATACTATGGCTGCTACAGCCTCAGTTGTTGTTACTCCGCTGTCTATACCATCGTCTGCTATCAATGTGTTCCCTGATGATACGGTATGTGCCGGTACCATGCTAACGTTCAATGCGCTTCCTGTAAACGGTGGTGTTACACCAAACTTTGAATGGAAAGTAAATGGCGCTACAATGCTTACGGGTAGTCCGGTATTCAGTTACCTGCCAGCCAATGGCGATCTGGTATCGGTAATCATATACAGCTCATTACCATGTCTCACAGTTCCGGCTACTACTGCCGATAAAGTCGTTGGCGTTCTCCCTGCACAGGTACCGGTTGCTACGGTATCAGTAAGCCCATCTGACTCTGTTTGTGAAGGTACTCCGGTGTCTTTCTCTGTATCATCAGTAAATGGCGGTACAGCTCCGGTATATACCTGGCTTAAAAACTCTGTACCGGTAGCGGTAGGGGATACCTTCAGTTATCTGCCTGCACATGGCGATGGTGTGGTAGTTTCAATGACCAGCAATGCTCAGTGTCGTACTTCTGATATCGTATATAGTAATCTGGTAGCAATGAAGGTGGATGATAGCTATCTGCCTGTTGTTACTATTTCAGCGGTGCCGGGTCTTAACATTGCTCAGGGACAATCAGTAACATTTACAGCATCGGCTGATGATGCAGGAATAGCACCTTCTTATAAGTGGAAAAAGAATAGCAGCATAATCGCCGGAGCGGTATCAGGAGAATATACAACCAGCGCACTTGCCGATAAGGATACTATTACCTGTATTGTAACCGGAAGCGGTCTATGCGGGCATGAAAGCTTCAACTCTGTTGTTATGAATGTGGTAGCATTGGGTATAAATAGTGTGTCTGCAAAAGGGGATATACGTATTATCCCTAACCCTACTTCAGGTGTGTTTACAATAGACGGTAGCATGAATTACACTTCAGGAAAGGTAAGGATAGCTGTTACTGATGTTCTGGGACGTGAGGTTTATAGTGGCAGTACAGATGTGATAAATAGTAGAATATCTGCTGTTGTTTCTCTGAATAACCAACTGGCTGAAGGTACCTATCTGCTGACGCTGGAAGGTGAGAATGGCCGTGAGTCCTTCCACGTGATTCTTAAAAAATAATAGTTTCTGAATACAACAATGGCCTCCATTTATTATAAATGGGGGCCATTACTTTTTGTGACAATGAATGTCAATGTATAAAATGCAGATATTATCAGAATGTCACATCATATATCCGGGCATATTTCTGTTTTACATAGTTCAGAAAGTAATTCACATTCAGCTTTTCACCAGTTACTACTTCGCATAGCTCATCAGAGTAGTACCTGCGGCCATGGATATGGATATGGTTACGCAGCCACTGTAGCAGATTTGTAAAGTTACCTGCGGCTATCTCATGCTCCAGTTCTGGCATAGCCTTTTGTGCACCTGCGTAAAACTGTGCTGCATAAAAGCTGCCCAGTGTATAGGTAGGGAAGTACCCAAAACTGCCATGGCTCCAATGTATATCCTGCAGGATGCCTGTTCTGTCATTGGCCGGGCGTATGCCCAGGTAATGCTCATAGGCACTATTCCATGCTTCTTTCAGGTCTGATGCATCCAGGCTGCCTTCTATGAGCTGCTTTTCCAGTTCATACCTTATAAGTACATGGAAGTGGTACGTAAGTTCATCAGCCTCTGTGCGTATCAGTGACGGTATTACTTTATTGCATGCTTTCCATATGTCCTGCCATCCGGCATGGGCCAGTTGTTGCGGGAATGTGTTCTTTAGCCGGGGGAAGAACTGTTGCCAGAAGGTGCTGCTGCGGCCGATGCAGTTTTCCCAGAGGCGGGACTGTGACTCATGTATGCCCAGTGATGCGGCTGCTCCCAGTGGTAATCCGTAGTTTTTAGGTAGCAGACCTTGCTCATAGAGTGCATGACCACCTTCATGAATTGTACTCCATAATAGGGATGCATAGTTGTCTTCATCAACACGGGTAGTTACACGTACATCGTCTGGTGAAAAAGAGATAGTAAACGGATGCTCTGAATAGTCCTGGCGACCGGCCTCCATATCGTATCCCATTGCTTTCAGTATTGCTACAGAAAATTCCCATTGCTGCTCTTTGGGGTAATGTTTTAGGAATACAGCATCATCTACCTGTTGTGCATTACGTATACGTTCCAGTATTGGGGGCAGATCAGTACGTATGCCGTCAAATACATTGTCGAGCATAGCAGTAGTTGCTCCCGGCTCGTACTCATCCAGCAACGCATCATATGGGTGTGCCTCATAGCCCAGCAGTTTTGTCTGCTCCCGCTTCATAGCTATCATACGGGTGAGCGATGGTGCAAATATGCCATAGTCATTTTCTTTTCTTGCTTCCATCCAGGCCGTAAAACACTCGCTGGTAAGCATTGACAGTGACTCTACAAATGCGCCCGGCAATTTTTTATGCTTTTGGTAGTCTTCGTAACTGCGGGCTACATTAGCCATTTCATCGGGCTGTAAGTCTTTTCGCTCATGTAGTGCTTCCATTACATCGCTCAGGCGTGGGCTGGTAAGTATTTCATGTGCCTGTCCGGCAAGGGTGGCCAGTTGACGGGCTCTGAACCCCGCCCCTTTTGATGGCATGTAAGTTTCCTGGTCCCAGCTTAGTAATGCCGCAGCACCATTGAGGTCAGCTGCTTTTTGCATCATGGACACATATTCGGCATATAGCTCCTGTGTGGTCATATTGTTCTGTAAGTATGATAAATATAGCTGTTACCGGAGTAGTCCCTCCGGCAGTAACATGTCATATGTTCGGGTTATTGGTGGGGTGTCAGCATCGTTCTATAATACCGGCTATACCCTGTCCACCACCTATACAGGCGGTAACGATACCATATTTTTTATTAAGCCTTTTCAGGTCATCAAGTATCTGTATGGTTAGCTTGGCACCTGTACATCCTAAAGGGTGACCAAGGGAAATTGCCCCTCCGTTAATGTTCACGGTATCGTGGTTCAGGTCCAGTTCTTTTATTACAGCTACAGACTGTGATGCAAATGCTTCATTTAGCTCTATCAGGTCTATCTGTCCCAGGTTGAAGCCGGCCTGCTTCAATACTTTAGGTACTGCTTTTATCGGGCCTATACCCATAATACGAGGGTCTACACCAGCCGATGCACAGGATACCAGCCTGCCAACGGGAGAAAGTCCCAAACTATTCATGAGCTTTTCACTCATTACTATGGTAAAGGCGGCACCGTCCGATGTCTGTGATGAATTACCGGCAGTAACACTGCCTCCCTGTGCAAATACTGCCGGTAGTCGGGAAAGTACTTCCAGCGAAGTGTCAGCACGCGGTCCTTCATCGGTATCAATTGTAATACTTCTTTCAGCACGCTTGTTTTTTTCATTTACGTATACCTCATTCACTTTTATAGGTAGTATACTGTTTTTAAAGTATCCTTCTTTTATAGCATTCAGTGCCCGGGTATGTGAGCGTAGCGCAAATTCATCCTGTGCTTCGCGCGAAATATTGTATTGTTTTGCTACCTGCTCTGCAGTCAGGCCCATACTCAGGTAATAATCTCCATTGTCTTTTGCATACTCATAGTTAGGCATTGTACGCCATCCGGCAGTGGGCACAAGTGACATGCTTTCTGTTCCTCCGGCAATGATACATTCTGCCTGTCCGCTTTGAATTTTTGCAGTGGCCATTGCTATTGCTTCAAGACCGGAGCCACAATACCGGTTAATGGTAACACCGGCTGCCCACTCACCTATAGCTCTGTTGGCTATTATCCGCCCTACCTGTAGCCCTTGCTCTGCTTCGGGTACGGCATTACCCACTATTACATCATCTATCAGTGCAGGGTCCAGTGCAGGCGTGGCTGCCAGTAATCCTTTTATCACGCTTACCGCAAGGTCGTCTGGTCTGAATGTTTTGAAACCGCCTCTTTTCGACTTTCCTACTGCTGTGCGCAATCCTGATACTATATATGCTGTCTGCATTTTCTGAAATATTATTTGCGTTCTTCTTATTGGTTTCCGTCCTTATAAAGTTAAGAAAGAAACAGTAAGCAGAGAAAGATAACAGGTGTTGAATACTTAATCGGGCTATTACATCACACTGTCTTAACTTTATCACCTGAAAACAGATTTTCAAATATGAATGATCTGCTGCTCGACATCGAAGTGGAGCTGGAACGAATGCCAGGAAAAGGAGGGTGGACTTATGCGCTTTTGCCTGATGTGGTAAGAGGGAGCAAAAAAGCATTCGGGTGGAAAAAGATGGATGCTGTTATTGATGGGTATAGTATGCCAGGGGTGAGCCTGATGCCCATAAAGGGTGGAAGATTGTTCATAGCTGTGAAAGCTGCTGTGCGTAAAAAGATAGGAAAAGAGGCGGGAGATAAGGTCCATATTAAGCTATATGGAGCTGTTGCAGGAGAGAATGCCGGGGTTGAAGATTTTCATATGGCATTAAAAGATGTTCCTGATGCATGGAGTCGTTTCTCAGATATGTCCGTTGAGGCGCAGGAGGTATGGCAGCAGTGGGTGTTGGCACCGGCAGCAACAGATGATGTAGTACAGCGGATGGTGATGGCGATAGAGGCTATCGGCATCGGAAGGCCCTTTGAACAGGTGGCCGGAAAATGATATCTGACTGATGATAAAAAGATGGATTAATTTAATAAGAATACGGTTGCGTGATGCTGCTGAGGCATTTGCAAGTGGAGAGATTAAGGCGGGTATTCTTCAGGCTATACCATTTTGGGTGGCATCTTTTATTACAGGATGTGTAGCAGTAGGGTATACACGGCTGTTTGGTTTTGCCGAGGATATGTTGCGTGATGCATTGCACTGGCAGCGTTGGTCGGTTTTCATCCTTGCTCCGTTATGTTTCCTTCTGGCATGGTTTATTGTTAATTTACTGGCTCCCTATGCACGGGGTAGTGGTATACCTCAGGTAATGGCCGCACTGGAGCTCCCTTCAGGGGCTGAGCATAAAGTGTCGGCACTGGTGAGTATAAGAGTATTACTCACAAAGGTGTTTTCCAGCTTTTTTATGGTGCTGGGAGGTGGTGCTGTAGGCCGTGAGGGTCCTACTATTCAGATAGCTGCATCTGTTTTCCGCTCAGTGAGTAGGTTTGTTCCGGCATCATGGCCCCGGCTTTCTGAAAAGAGCGTTATTCTCACGGGTGCTGCTGCCGGTCTTGCGGCGGCATTTAATACCCCTCTCGGAGGAATTGTATTTGCCATTGAAGAGCTGGCACGTATACATCTTAATTTCTTTAAGACTGCGCTGTTTACAGCAGTAATTATTGCTGGTCTTACAGCACAGGCTTTCATTGGTCCGTACCTTTATCTTGGTTATCCTGAGGTGAAAAATCTGGATGGCTATATCTATGCCGGTGTTATTGCTACTGCTATTGTGGCAGGCATACTTGGTGCTATGATGTGCTCTATTGTGCTGTGGCTTATGAGGTGGAAACGCACTTTTACACTCAGTAAAAGCATCATGTTCATAGTAGTATGTGCGCTTATAACAGCCGCGTCAGCGTATTTCGTTGATGAAAATATGCTTGGATCAGGTAAAGAGCTGATGAACCATGTGCTTTTCGGGTCTGATAAATATGTTTCATGGCATACAGTTTTGTTTCGTATTGCCGGGCCTATTCTTTCTTTTAATGTAGGCGGTGCCGGTGGAATTTTTGCACCTGCCCTCTCGGCTGGTGCTTCGGTAGGCTCTTATTTTTCTTCCCTTGCAGGTCTTACAGGCTCTAATGCTAATATCATTATCCTTTGCGGGATGGTGGGCTTTCTCACCGGGGTTACCCGCACTCCGTTTACATCTGCCATACTAGTACTGGAAATGACAGACAGGCATAGTGTCATATTTCATTTGATGCTGGCATCAATGATAGCCAATGTAGTGGCACTTGTGGTAGACAGAAAGTCGTTTTATGAACAGTTGAAACGCGGCTATATAGATTCGCTGGCATCTGTAAAGGTACCAGAGCAAAGCTCCGATAGTTAGGGGATATATATGTTTTTGACTTGCCGGCGTTTGTCCCGCTGTTGCTCCAGGGCCCAGGCTTCGCGTACTACATTGCCATATGTAGTAATGCCGTCCTGCCGGTGCATGCGTAAATATTCGTCATATACATCAGTTGTATAACGGGATATAGCTCCCTGATATTTCAGATATATTTGTTTCATTGTGTCCAGCTGTCTGCGTGTGAGGTCAGGTAACATAGCCGATATTTTCTTCGCTTCACCGGAGTCAATATAATATAGTTTTCTGTGCGCATACATCCACAGGTTTATATATGCCGAATATTGGAAATGCGGGTCGTTCACCGATGAGCATAGGGTATACGCCAGTAGGTTGGCATCTCCTTCTGCAGCTATACCGCACTGATGTGCCATTTCATGACACATTAAAAACGGTAGCATAAATGATGGCTGATTTACATTGGCTTGTCCTTCTCCTGTAAACGGGTTATAGTATCCATCCACACCCATACGCCGGATAATAAATGTAAAAAGACTTGGCTTTATGTATAGACCATTATCCTTAACCCGGCTCTGTGTATATGCGCGGAAATAGGATATAGCCTGAGTGTTCGTTTCAGCGCCGTTCAGGTGCTTTTGTAGCGGTGCATATGTTTTCAGACGGGATAGCAGAAACAGGTTCATTTCTTTTAACTCCCTGTGATATGCTGCTGATTTGGCGGATGTTTTGCTTAGTGCCAGTCCCCATGTTTTGGCCAGCGGTTTTTTATGATAATTTCCTCCCCACGATATCAGAAAAAACAGATAAGCACTCAGGCATATGTTTATCAGGTTTAGTATAGAATGCCCCAGACGTTCTTTATGTATCCCGAAGCGCCTGATATAATACACCCATCTTATAACAGTAAGCAGCAGGCCGACCCCTGCCAGAACATAGATGATATCGCCTATACTGAAGGGTATTATGTTTGTTATAAAGCCTTTGCTGTTTTGTATTGCAGGATACATCTTTGCCGCATACCAGTCAGTAAAACCGTTTAGCTGCATGAAGCAAAACTCAGTACCCCATATCAGCAGGAGTAGCAGGCAAATGAGCAAAAGCTTTTTTGAAAACGACATGAGTAAGAGTGCTCTGTTAATGTCTATACAACATTAGTTATTCCAGGTCAGATGGGAAAATGATGATTACCCTTGTGCCTCTGTTTTTACTGTCAGGGAATGCATCCTCAATATATATTGATACTTCTTTGCCGGTGAGTTTTGCCAGCAGTTCCAGTCGCTGCCGGGTAAGCTGCATACCTCTGCTTACATGTGTCTTTCTTCCGGTTGCTTTAGGCTGTTCTTTTGGTCGTCCTACACCATTATCTGTTATTGTTACACATATTGAGTCTTCGTTGTGTTTCATTATATCTACCTGAACATAGCCATTCATTTCTCCGGGCAATATTCCATGCCATATAGCATTTTCTATATATGGTTGCAGCAGCATAACAGGGACAAGTGTTTCGTATTGGTCTATTGTAGGGTCTACAACAATCGTGTACCGTAGTCTGTGTCCGAACCGTATTTGTTCCAGTGACAGGTATAATTCCAGCCATGCTATTTCTTCCTCCAGTGTTATATATCTTTTTGCAGATATCTCCAGGTTCATGCGTATAAGTCGTGCAAAGTCAGAAAGGTAAATATTGGCTCTGTGTGTATCACTGTCATTTATAGCCTGCTGAATGGTATTCATTACATTGAAAATGAAATGAGGATTCATCATTGCCTGTAATGCCTGCTGTTCCAGTTCTGTTATCTGACGCTTAAAGCGCAATTCTTCGGTTTGCTTACGTGCATTGGCCCGTACTCTGTAGCGAAACAGGAAAAAGATGCCTGTAGCGCTGGCTACACTGATTAGTGATATGAACCACCATGTACGCCAAAAGGGCGTAGCTATATAAAACGTAATGATGCGTGGAGCGCTCCATGGCTCATTATGTATACGTGCCGCTACTTCAAAACGGTAGCTGCCCGGTAATAGCGATGAATAGATTACAGAGTTATTGTCTGTATACATCCAGGGCTCAGTAGCAGAAAGTCTGTAACGGTAATGAACTGCGGCTGCAGAGCGGAATGATATACCTATAAAATCAAACTGAAGTGAGTTTTGTTTGTAGCCAAAATGGTAAACAGTATCTTCCTGAAGCAGGTGCTGCATATTACGTACAGCAGTAATGTACAGCAGGGGCGGTGGTCTGTGCCGGGCTACTGTACGTGCATTCAGAAATGTAAGCCCTCCCGAAGTGGATGCACAGATAACGGCATCATTGGCCCATATATCGTTTACATTGTCGGTAGCCAGCCCATTTGATGTAGTGTATATATGCACGTTCCCAATTACCCCATCCAGCCAGTTAAATACGGTTATTCCGCCGGCAGTAGCTACATATACTGTATTGTCATGTATAAACAGACGTCTGCATATATCATGGGCCAGTCCATCGGTCTGCCCCAGTGTTTTCAGTACAGAGTCATTACGCATAAATATCAGCCCGTTGCCATGTGTGGCCAGTACGAGTGTTCCATCTTTCAGCTGGGCTATGTCTGATATTTTTTCGTGAATGTATTCATTTACAGATGGGTGCCACATGGTCTTATGTCCGTCATACGAGTATAGCCCGGTAGTGGCGCTAAACCAGAGCAAGTTGTTCCTGTCTGAAAAAACAGTATACTTCCGCGAATTATTGGCATCTATAGAAACAAGAGGCTCTCCATTGTCTATACAGCCATGTGTGCTGTCTACATATATGTTATACCCTTCGGCAACAGCCAGTCCGTATTTCCATTTGCATACGGCTTTTGTAGCTCTGGCATCTCCTCCGGTTTTTTCTGTTCGGTACCGCAATGATACATACCTGCCTTTTTTTTGATTCCGGTCATATTGCAGCAACCCTTTATCAGTAGCTGCAAATAGATATGGACCTATGCATTCAGTACACACCACTCTGTTATGAGGCAGTCTTAAAGTAGATGTTGGTAATTGTGTTATACCTTTTGCGCTTACTTCATACAGTTGAGAAGCGTCAGCTCCTACAAGATAGGTGCCGTCGTCAGCTCTTGTTACAGAATAACTGTTGTCTGGCAATACACTATTAGATGAGTTGTAGGTGATAGCCAGCCCGTGCCAGGGCTGTATCATATATATGCCTTTATTACGGGTGCCTGCCCACACATTATCTTCGTTGTCACATCTGATGGTTGTCATTATTACTCCGGGCAGGTAATGCTCCGGAGGTCGTTGCAACTCTCTCAGGTCATAGCAGTACACCCCATCTGTTGCAGTTGATAGCCAAAGCCTCTTGTCATTTGTTTCTGCTATCCCTTCTACTGTTGCTTCGTATACGTTCTTGTCCAGCCTGAAAAGAAGTTGACTGCCCTTCTCATTTATTTGCATGATACTATCATGGGTGGGGTATAAGAGCGTGCCATCATCCAGATATGTGTATGTACGAAACATACTGTTTATATAGCTTATTTTATTACTACTGTCTGTGTATACAAGGCCCGGGGCCGGTATGTTTTTTTCAACAGAAGCAATATATTGTACATCTGTGTTGTCAATAACAGTATATCCGTACACAGAGGAGAGCCATATTCTGTTTTTTTTGTCTTCATAGTAGTGGAGCAGCGTACCATGATTACCTACTTTCATTACTATACTGTCATTCTTATTGTTATATATCTTACCGTTATAGAAGTAAGACAGGCTACCGCTAAAGCCCAGAAACCATATTCTGTTGAGATGGTCCTGACCCATCACCAGAATTTCGTTTTCTCCCAGTCCGTCTTTGAGTGTATAGTTAGTAAAGTGCTTGCCATCAAATCTGGAAACTCCGGCATCTGTGGCATACCACATAAATCCTTCTCTGTCCTGCAGTATATGATATACGGTAGCACTTGGCAGTCCATCTCCGGTTGTGTATAGCTTATAGGTTACAGACTGGGCCGTACATAGATATATACCATGCCATGGAGCAAGAGCAATCGTTAATACAACGATTAGTTTTAATATCCATTGGCCCCGTTTCATACTTACAGCCTGTATTGCTTTGTACGTTCCATCAGTTCCGATGCTCTTCTGCGGGATACTGCAAGCGTTTTGCCATCAGCCATTAATGCGTTCATGCCATCCTCTGTTAACAGTTTTTTCAGGTGCATGAGGTTAATGATACTTGACTTGTGAATCCTGATAAAACCGGCATCAGACAGCAGCTCTTCATATTCCCGTAGTGTGCGGGATACCAAAACCCGGGTAGAATTACTGAAATGGAAGGCTGTATAATTATTTACGCCTTCCATATATAGTATGTCTTTTATGTCTGCAATGGTGTATCCATCGGCAGTTGGTATGGTAATTGTGCGCACAGCTCCGGGGTTGGCAACAATAGTGGCAAGGTTGGTTAGCGCTGTGCTATATCCCGCCATCCCGGTACTTGTTTTAAACTGTTGTACATGCAGTAACTTTTGCTCTACCTGTTTCAGGTCATTAACATCTACAGGTTTCAGTAAGAAGTCTACTGCCGATGCTTTAATGGCTTTAATAGCGTATTGCTCGTATGCGGTAACAAAAACTATCAGCGGATGAAATGTGAGCATACCCAGTAGTTCAAAGCCATTTTTGCCGGGCATGGATACATCAAGAAATACAACATCAGGTTTCGTATTGTTAATCATATCCGCAGCACTATCTGCCGAATTACATGTGCCGGATACTTTTATAGAAGAGCAGTAGGTGCTTATTAGTTTACAAAGATTATTTACTGCTCCCGGCTCATCATCTACCACAATGGCTTTTAATGTTATTATTTCATTCATATATTTATTCCGGAGTGCCGTACCTCCTGTTATGGCTAAGATAGGTAACCGCTATGGCATTATGGCAACTTTCCGCTAAAAACAAGCCTTTGTGAAACGAAATTGGTTATTTTTGAAATACTATGATTCGTGTATTAAGTCTTATAGTCTTTTTTATTGCTTTTAATGCTTCAGGAGTAGCCGGGCAGGGTAAACCAGCTAAAGAAAAACCGGTAGCAAAGAAGAAGTTATTAATACCTCAGGCATATTTGGGTAATGGGGACTATAAAGGTGGCCCGATAGCAAAAGATCAGCTGGCACTGTTATTGCGACAGGGTCTTTCCTGCCGCGACTCATTAGGACATTCATACAAGATTACCGGGTTTGAACTGGCGTATTCTGAGCGTATGCTATATGAAGACTCTGTGGGCAATCCTCTGTGGGTCAATGATTATTTGTCAGAGTTTTGTTTAGGGGATACATTATCAGCAGGCGTATCTGCTACTATATATGAGCGCTTTAAAGCTGGTGATACATTGTATATCAATAATGTAAAAGTGATAAGGACTTCAGCAAGCAATGAGCAGTCTGAAATAGCAGGGTTAGGTATGAAGTGTATTGTAGAAAAGTAGCTTATTTCATTGTCACTATACCAGTAGTGCCGGATAACCGGATTTCTTTTCCATTTGTACTAACGTTTTTGCTTGCTGCTGCGCCTATTTAATATCAGTATTGATAACTGATAATTAATAAAATGCTCAGGTTAGGGCTACGCTGGTTTTACTGAGCGTTTTTGAGTAACGAAAGAAATTTCTATGAGCATTGGCTAAAGCGATTAATGTGAGCAGTCATTTTCCTGCCTCAGAGCACAGTTTGTCAGCACATGACGAATTAAGGGCGCTGATAAAGGATTGTATTGCTCTGTCGCGCACAGCACAAAAAAAACTATATGAAAAATATTCCCCGGCTGCATATGGTACGATAAGGAAGTATGTACCTAATAATGAGGCTATTGCTAAAGAAATACTGAACGATGCGTTTTTCAAGGTGTTCAGAGATTTACATCAGTATTCTTTTCAGGGGGCTTTTGAGGGGTGGATAAGACGTATAGTAATTCACGCTATCAGTGATCATATGCGCCGCAATGTAAAGCATGACAGGCAGGCCAGAGAAGTATTGCCGGAAGATGCTTATGTAAGCGGACATCAGGTGGAAAACCTGTCGCATAAAGAATTGTTGAATCTGATAGAGACTTTACCAGATACGCAAAGGAGTATTTTTAACCTGTTCGTATTTGAAAATCTTTCTCATAAAGAAATAGCAGGCATGCTTAATATGCAACAGAACAATTGTCGCTGGCATCTGAATGATGCACGGAGAAGATTAAAGGAAAAAATAAATTCACTTATAAATAAGTAATAAAGTGAGTAATAAGCGAAAACATATCGATGAGCTTTTCCGGGATAAACTGGGAAAATACTCTGAAGCCCCGCCGGCTGATGCCTGGTATGATATGGATAAGATGCTGGATACACTGAAACCATTACCTGTCAAAGTAAATCCTTTCAGGTGGCTGGGACATGTTGCCATCGTCTCTGTCATAGGGTTGCTATCTATACCTCTGGTGAAAAAGTTTATCGGTAAAGAATCTATAGTTATTGAAAATTCTGATAACTATTTGACTGTCAGTAATTCAGATGCCATTACATCATCTAATAATTTATCTGTTGCAGATCATAATAATGTAACGCAGTCATCTCAGAATTCAGATGATGAGCAGGAAGACAATAACGTACCTGTATCGCAGGGTACTGTATTGGCAGAAGCAGTGGTGTGCGATGAGCCATTGGCAGAGAATGAGCAATATGCGGTAAATGCAGATGAAGAGTACGTAGAAGGTGTTACGCCTATAATGCCAGATGTTATGTCGGTGGTTGCAACAGCTTCCGCTGAATATTATGGAGGTGGTACTGGTACAGAAAATAAGAAACAGGGCAATGCAAATTCAGCAGAATATTCTCAACAATTAGTTTACAATAGCATTCATAAAAGTGTTGAAAATCAAATTGTTGAAAAAGATGCAGTACATGTTAAAAACTCTCTCATTGCTGCAAATGATAAATCAGAAGACCACAATGTAAATACATTTCAGCCAAAATGGGAGTGGGGGGTTAAGACCGGCTACCAGAGAGGTTTTGACAACAGTGCGTCCTCAGGTGTTGCTGTTGCTCCTTATGTGGCTTATAAAGTTTCAGACCGTTGGTCTTTAATGGTACAGCCCGGCGTGATTTTTGCCTCAGCACCATTGAGAAATGTAGGAGAAAGTAAGTCATATTACAAAGTAAACGATGACGCGCAGGTAACATTACTGGAAAAGTATACCTCTACATCGGTGGAGGGTACCAGCGTTATTGTTTATAATAATGAAAAATATCGCTATACACAGTCTCATGACAGCATCGTAAAAAGTAATCGTACCGGTGGGCAGTATATGCAATATGAGTTGCCGGTTATGGGTAAATATAAAATATCTGATAAGGTGTCTGTGTACGGCGGTGTGAATTTTGTTTACAGCAGACTGCAGTCGGTTACAGAACATACCTATATAAAATCGGGTATATTAAAAACAGTTGATACAGTTATCAGTTCTACAGCAGCCCCTGTAGCCCCAGCTACCGGAGACGTGATCACTTATAGCGGCACACCTGTGTCCGATTATCAGGGAGCGCAGTATCCGTCGGCGCCCGGCAATATGCTCCGTATTGGAGGCGTTGCCGGCTTCACTTATACCTGCAGCGACCGTTGGCTGTTCGATGCAATGGTGCAAAAGAGTTCTGTAACTCCTTCCGTAAAAGGAGGCTATGATGTTAATGCACCGCTCTCCGCACCATCATTCAGGGTGTCCGTAGGGTACAAGTTGAATAAATGACCGTCGTACTGTAAACCCTTTCTTTATATAACTCACCTTGCCACGCTAAATTTTACCGTTATGTAAAATCAGGCTAAATTTGAATAGTTGACCCGGTGTCATACAATATGGCGCCTTAGAACAAGTGAATAGGAAACCATGAACAGATGCCTGTACTGCCTGTATTGCATAGTTGTTTTCATGGGTTTTTTACCTGTTGCTTCCGGGCAGATTATTTCAGGTTTTGCGGGTAATGGTACAGTAGGTTACTCAGGTGACGGCGGCGCTGCTGCCAGTGCCCGTTTAGATTCTCCCACAAGTATAGCTACAGACAGATATGGGAATATCTACATTAATGACCAGTTTAATTATGCGGTGCGTAAGGTAAGTACCAGTGGTATTATTACCACTATTGCCGGTACAGGTTCATTTGGCTTTTCGGGGGATAATGGTCCTGCTACGGCAGCTCGCCTTAATGGCAACTGGGGTATAGCTACAGACACTGCCGGCAATGTGTACATTACCGACCAGTTCAATTACAGGGTAAGGAAAGTAAATGCGGCTACCGGTGTTATAACCACTATAGCAGGTACAGGAGCTGCAGGGTATACAGGAGATGGCAGTTCTGCCACTGCGGCAACATTTAATAAGCCCCTGGGCATAGCAACAGATGAGGCCGGGAATATTTTTGTAGGAGATATAGATAATTACTGTGTACGCAAAATCAGTCCTGAAGGGTCAATTACTACCTATGCAGGTACTGGTATAGCTGGTTTTAGTGGTGATGGCGGCCCTGCCACAGCAGCTCGTTTTGGTTACATTTTCGGGCTGGCTACCGGGAAAGATGGGAGCCTGTATATATGTGATGGTGGAAATTACTGTGTAAGAAAAGTTTCGCCTGACGGTATTGTAACAACTGTAGCAGGTAATGGTAGTCCCGGCTTTTCAGGGGATGGTGGCCCTGCAGTATCTGCTGCTTTTAATTTTCCGGTTTCTGTAAGTGTTTCCCCGGGAGGAGCCATAGTAATTGTAGATGGTAAAAATAACAGATTGAGAAGGGTAGGGACTGATGGTATTGTAAAAACCATTGTGGGTACTGGGGTGCCATCCTATAATGGAGAAGGAATCCCTGCTACCAGCGCTCATATTTTTCATCCGGCAGGTGTGCTGGTAGATACTGCAGAGAATGTGTACTTCTCTGATATGAGAAATGTGCGCGTGCGGAAGGTGGTAAATGTGCTGTATTTCCTTGAAGGAGACTCAGCACACATTGCAGTATGTGAAAATGGTCCACCGGTTTCGGTTGATACCATACTATCTGTAAGGAATGTATATACAGGATATACAGATACATGGTCTTTGGAAGTGTCACCGGTACATGGCACTGCATTTGTTTCCTATTCTGCTACGTCCACAGGAGGTATTACTGTCCCCTCAGGCCTTACATACCAACCTGCTCCCGGATATACCGGGCTTGATTCATTTGATGTAAAAGTAGCCAATTCACTTACCAGCGACATTATACGTGTTTATGTATCAGTAGATCCTTTGTTATCTCCGGGAATCATTACCGGGCCTGGCAGGGTATGTGTGCATGATACAATAGAACTATCCAATACGGTGACCGGTGGACTCTGGGCTACATCATCAGGACACCTGAACTTTACTACCATTGGTTTATCCTGTAAGGTTTGGGGGCTTTCTGCAGGGGTAGATACTGTAAAGTACCTGGTTGCCAATGCTTGTGGCATTGCATCGGCACGGCATGTTGTTACCGTAGACCCATTGCCCTCACCGGGAAATATTACAGGGCCTGCTGCATTTTGCCTGGGCAATATGGTCAATTTTACAGCAACCGCTACCGGAGGTGTATGGACTACAAGTAACAGTAACACTAGTGTCAATGCGGTAGGGCAGGTAAAAGGGATAGCGCCAGGCACATCTGTTGTCATTTATACGGTATATAACAACTGGTGCCATGCGGCGGCTGTTCAGGAGGTGCTTGTTGATACATTTCCTGATGCAGGTACTATTACCGGGCCTGTATCTCTGTGTGTAGGAGCCAGCATCAGTCTCAGCAGTGAGGTAGATGGTGGGTTATGGACCACCAGCCTTGGTTTTGCCACAGTTGCTAATGGGGTAGTTACGGGGGTGACACCCGGTAATGAATTTGTCAACTACAGCATTACCAACACCTGCGGCACGGATATAGCAAACTGGCCGGTGGCAGTATATCCCCTGCCGGTGGCGCCGGAGATTACTGTAGTTCAGGGGGTGTTATATGCCGATAAAGGTTATGCTACATACCAGTGGCGGCTTAATGCCGCTACCATTCCCGGTGCGGTAGCAGATACATTATATGCTACAGAAATGGGATTATATGAAGTAGAAGTATCTAATGCCGAAGGCTGTACTGTAGTATCTGCCACTACTAACTATACTGGTTGTGGTGCAGATGAGTTGCAGATTATGCCCAATCCTGTAAGTGGTGATTTGTCTATTGTATGGTGCCGGAAAATAACTGCTACTCTATACACTGCCGATGGTCGGTTAGCTGGTCGTGCCGATGAGGTAAGACGTATATCATTAAAAGACCTGCCTGCAGGCATATATTTCCTGAATGTATTTGACCCCGGAGGTATTCGTGTAAAGTCGCTGAAAATTGTGAAAGTATGGTAGCAGCAGCTATCTCCATATCTGCCTGTTATACCAGTTTTTACGGTACCATTTCCGCTTGTACTGATTATAGTGTTCCGTTTTTACATCTCCGTTTTCATCTCTGAAAGTAGAATAACGTCTGCGGTCCAGCGCACAGCTACTGTTGCATACTATGATTACAAAAGCTATAGCAGCAAGTATCAGTAGTGTGTTTTTGTTATTCATACGTACGTATAAGTTGTGATGGAATAGGTCAAAGATACAAAAAATACCAGCGTTGCAAGGTAATACAGCATACTGCTACGTATGAAAAATGTTAAGTTTTAAATACATGTCGGGCTATAATGGTGTTGCTGTTCATTATTTACGGGTAATGAGCTTGTTTTCCAGCTCCAGCATCTGCGTTTCTCCCACTTTTACATTGTACTGAGCCGTATAGAGCCTTACGAGAGCCTGCACATAGCCGTTCTCGGCCTCCCTCAGTTCCAGAGTTGTTCCCATGCCTACACGAAATCTTGCAGCCTGTACTTCTATATTTTCCCGTGCAAAAGAAATATTTTCCCTTGCCAGGTTATACGCAGCTGTTGCCAGTCGGTAGTTTCTCCATGCAGTTCTGTACTGGCGGCCTATTACAGTATAGTGGCGCTCAAAAAGTAATTCATCGCGCATGGCCTGTAGTGACGCAATACCTGACTGGCGGCGAATGTTGCCGCCTGAAAATACCGGGATACTGAGATTGAATAGTCCGTTCATTCCATAGGTACGTGTAAATAGTGCAAAACCTGTAGCGCTGGTAGAGCGGTTATAGGCATAGGTACCACTGAATGAAAGTGTAGGTAAGTGATACGTTTTAGCAATATCTGCATTTAAACGGGATATGTTAGAATTGTGCCGGTATGCATCCAGAGAGAGGTTTAATTCCTTCAGTCGGTTCATGTCAGCCGGTATCAGGTTCAGATTTATGGTAAGGCTGTCGTCTACCTTGTATAGTTTCCCGTCATTATTGCCCATCAGCACACTTAGCGAGTCGCAGGCATTGGCAAATGTATTCAGGTATGTAACGGAGTCGTCCTGCCTGGCATTATAGTCTACCCTGGCCTGCAGATAGTCCACTTTTGCTCCAGCTCCGGTGCGGTATTTAAGCTCAGCCAGTTTCATTCGTTCTATGGCCAGCTTCAGTGCCGTATCTATGGCCATCATCTGTTTTTGCTGGAGCGTTACCTGAGCGTATGTTTGTATTACTTTAGATACGGTGGCCTGTATCTGAGCTCTGAACTGAGTTTCAGACAGGGCCTCAGCCTCATTGAGCTGCTTTTTTACCAGAAACATTCTGCCTCCGTCAAATAGTGTCCAGTTTACTGTGACAGCAGGGTTTACATTGGTATTCTTTGCATTTGGGTTGTTTTGCTGAGAGCCGTTTGCCAGGTCGCTTCTTACGTTGTTATGGCTTTCAGATGCTGTAATCCCGGCATTGATTACAGGTGAAAATCCTGCATTACCCAGTGTATTGTTTCTTTGAGCCTGTTTTTGTGCTATCTCTGCCGTTCTTATGTCATAGTTACGTTCCAGAGCCATCAGAATTGCATCCTGCATTGTCAGTCTTTCCTGAGCCCGGGTTATAGTACAGCCGATCAGTAATAATGGTAACACGTACTTCTTCATCTGGTTATGCTTTCCGCAATGTTGTCGCGATATTCTGTAATTTAATTTTTGCTATCAGTACATGTTTATACATGTTTCGCTGCTGCAAAACTTGCCAAAAGTCAAGATAATACATTGAAAAATCAAAAAACGGTGGTGAAAGCCATATTCTGTGCAGACTATTTTAGCAAATAGTACCATTCATTATATAGGGAAATACAATTTAAAGGTCGCGCCATGGTCTGGCTTTCCTTCTCCCAGTATATATCCTTCATGGTTTGTCATTATACGCTGGCATATTGCCAGCCCTATACCTTTACCGGAGTACTGCGACTCCTCATTATGCAGCCGTCTGAATATCTTGAATATGTTAGAGATATACTTGTTGTCAAACCCAATACCATTGTCTGAAACACTGATGCAATGAAACTGCTGGTTGGGAAGGCGCTGCGTCAGTTCTGCAAGCTCTTCTCCTTTCGATATACGGTAGCCTATGTATATCTCAGGCTGTGTATCTGCCTTTACAAATTTGAGCGCATTATCCAGCAGGGCTTTGAACAGTATCTGTAACTGAGACTCGTAACACTTTATTTCCGGTAGCTGCTCTATGCGTACTACTGCCTGTCTGGATTGAATCAGTTCGCGCATTCCTTCTACTACCTGCTCTGTCAGGTTATTCAGGTTCACCGTTGCTTTTTGTTCATCTATCCGTGTCAGGTTTGTAAGGCTCTCCAGGTCGTATATCAGTGACTGCATTCTGTTGGCAAATCCATGAATTCTTTGCAGGGTATCCCGGGAGCCATCATCTTCCGGGCTGTTGGCCTTGCGCACTACCAGCATATTACTGAATACCTGTATCTTCCTCAATGGTTCCTGAAGGTCGTGCGAAATAGAATAGGCAATTTCCTGTAGCTCATCGTGAGACCTTTTCAAGTCTATAATCTTCCCTTTCAGTGTCTCCTGATACAGCATGCCCGATCTCATGAGTTTAATGAGCAAGGCAAAGAGTAGTAATGTTACCAGGCAGAAAATGACAAGAAGGCTTTTTAATGTGCTGGTTGTAAGTTTTTGATAGAATTTTTGTTTTTCAATAAGGTCAGCAAGCACCTTATTCTCTATAATATGCATGTTTATAAACTGCCGGTTGGCAGCCATCGTATGCCTGCGTCCCGCCATGTAGTGGTCAGATGCGTCGTTGGAGCGTGTTGATGCTACAAAGGCGATATTATTATCAAGGCATCGCATTCTCTGGCCAATAACATCACGCAGATCTATCATGTTCCTTGCCTGCACGGGGTTATCTTTTAACTGAAACTCCAGTGAATCAAGCGCGTGAAATAAGCTGTCTTTTGTCGCATTGATATTATTGAGTGATACGGTGTCTCCCATGAGAATGTAGCCACGTTCCCATCTGTCTATGTCTTTGAAAAGAACTTCCGTGCGAAAGAGGGTTGTAATTGTTCCGTTAATACGGGTCACTTCGTCAGAGTACGATGTAAACGTAGTAAACCTGCCAATGGAAAAGAGAGACAACGCTATCATTGAGATAAATGAAGCGCCAAATGCTACCAGCACTATTGTAAGTCGTCTTTTCATCGGATTGTCAAAACTAATTGATACAGCACAATTATTGCCGGTTTTATTTTAACATACACTATGCCATTTGCTAGGGCCTGTTTATGTAAATTGCGGCATTATATTATACTTGTTGCAGATGCGCTTACGGTTAATGCTCCTGTTCATTGCAGGATGTTCTTTTTCTATTATTGCCAGGGGGATGAGTGCTACAGTAGCTCATGCTGTGTATTATCATTTGACTGGAGAAGGTAAATATCTGCCACAGCCATCTATATCATGGCAGATAGATCCTGCCTCATTGCATTTCACGACCACGGCTCAAAAAACGATCATTGCCCGTGTACTCACCAGCATTACAATACAGGATGAATCTGGTGTCGTAGTCAAAGACCAGTTTATTTTGCAGACACCTCCCCGCAGCAGTGCAGAAGAACTGGCCGATCTGGTGATTGCTGAGCGTCGCAGTTATGGTTTTTCCCGCCCTGCGTCCGGCATGGTGCAGTACACGATAAGTCTTATGGACCTGGGCGACAGTAGTAGTGTATTTACACATACAGACTCAATGCATGTAGTTAAAGTATCAGGCCAGCCTTTTTTCAGTGATGTGGAGCTTATGGTCTATGCCGATAGTACAGGAGCATCAGTTCCGCTGTGTACTAACTTCCTTGATGACCCCATACGCACACTGTATTTTAAAACTGAATTATATAATCTGAAGCCGGGAGTTATTGATAATGACCGTTTCCCTCTGGTGCGTAAGGTGCAGATAAGTAAACGGGCTACAGAAATGTATTTGCCCGAATACACAATTACTGATACGATTATAAATCCTGCTTCATCAGTAAAAGCAGGAGAAATACCCATAGCTACGCTTGCATCCGGCAATTATTATATTACAGTATCATTAGACGATAAGATGGGCAACCGTATTACGGCTAATACACTCTTTATACAGCGAATGAATCGCACTCCGGAGAAAAAAGAAGCTCCGGTCGTAAATATCAAAGAGATAATGAAGGATACCACCATGGAGCACGTAACGGTTCTGGACCTTGATAAAACATTTATCTCAAAGTATACTATTCCTCAGCTTAAAGCAATACTTGTCATGCTATTGCCCCTCAGTGATGCAATGCACAAAAACACTATCAACGGTTTTCTGAAAAAAACGGACGAAATGTATATGAGGTATTACATATACAATCACTTTAAGGATATTAATCCTAAAGACCCGGGGAAAGCCTGGAAAGAATATTCTGCTAAAGTGATGGAGGTAAACAAAAAGTTCAGTGCAAATGGTACTCCGGGGTATCAGACAGACAGGGGCTTCATTTACCTTCGTTATGGAAAACCTACTGATATAATTACAGTCACCAATGAGGCAGGCTCTCTGCCTTATGAAATATGGCAGTACAATACACTTACACAGTTTGGTAATAAAAAAGAGCTGGCAAACTCTTTGTTCCTTTTCTTTAAGCAGTCTCAGAATCTTACCGATTATCGTTTACTTCATTCTACCGTACCTGGTGAGCCCATGAATGGCGGCTGGCGTTCATATCTCTATTCTACCACTAATGGTGCCTCAGCCGCAGGATTCAATATGAACTCGCGTGCAGAACAATATTTTGGAAACAGGTAGTATTGCTTATATGTGAATGGGAGCACCCAGTACTACATGGTGCAGGCGTATAAGCATAGCATGTAGCTGTGTTTTTCCATGGGCATTACGCTCTATGAAATAAGCGGTATCAGTTAGGATTTCCGTCATTTCTTTTAATCCCTCAAATGAAATACGCGATGCAGCAAGCTTTTTTACAAAAGTAGCTTCGGCATCCTGTAGCGCTACGGGCAGGGTAGGTGCATACCGGGCACGTATAGTATGTTCCAGCAGGTGTATGATGTATTGAAGCAGATTTTTTTGTTGCTCCCTGCCTGCTTTAGACCACTCGTCGGCAAACTTTGATATTGCTACACCATTATTGGTAAACAGGATATTGAAAAGGTTGCGCACTTCGGGGAACAGGTCATTTTCACTATGTCTGCACAGGCGTAGTGCTTCGGTATAGCTACCCAGAGCTATCTGAGCTATTTGTGATGCTCTTACAGCATCTGTTACAGACCGCTCTATGAGTGCATTGGCTATTTCGGTAGCTGGTATGGGCGTGAGTCTCACTTCCTGTGTACGGGACCGGATAGTAGCCAGTATATCATCACGGTTTTCAGCTACAAATATCATTATTGTATCCGCCGGAGGCTCTTCTATAAGCTTTAGTAGTATGTTGCCTTCTTTTCCCAGGTATTCAGGGCGCCACATGAGCAGTACTTTTTTACCACCCTCATATGATTTCAGATAGAGTGTTTCTATTATTTCCCGGCATTCATCGGCCGTAATATTCCCTTGTTTATTCTCTGCACCTATGAACTGGAGCCAGTCATAGGTAGTGCCGTATGGAGTTTGTTTTACAAACTCTCTGAACTCCTGTATATGATCACGACTTCGGGGTTTATGGCCGCTTTTGTGCGATATGGAGGGGAAACTCAAATGAAGGTCGGCATGCTCCAGCCTGGCTGCTTTGCTACAGCCTGCACATACCCCACATGAGTCATTACCGTTTTTTTGCTCACAGAAAATGTATTGTGCCAGCGCCAGTGCCAAAGGTAAGCCTCCGGTACCTTCACTTCCGGTAATAAGTAAAGCATGTGGGAACAGATTACCTGACCACATACGTACCAGCCCCTCTTTCGCGGCCATCTGACCAATTACATTAGTGAACTTCAAAACAGATATGGTATATTGAGGAAAGTTGCCGCAAATCTAACAAATACGTTGCTGCTTTTGCCCTTGTTGCGTATTTTTAAATCTCACAGAACTTTTCCTATGTTCCTGCATTTTGATATCAACGCACCCGGAAATGAAGCGTCAGTAAACAGAAAGTTGTCATTGATTGATGAGCAGATGTCCCCACTGCACAGAATTATGTGGGTGTATAACCCCGATGAGCCAGACAGAAGGTTGTTTGAGAATAATGTATGTGCCTTTCACATAGGTAATGGCTACTTTCTTAGTGTGGCGCATAATCTCAGAGTTCAGGCAGGCTTTTTTCATTCTATGAACAGGGAGCGCTACGAGGCTGAGATATGGAGAAAACTGGATGGCTCTCAGGCCCGGCTCATGGAGCAGTACTATCTTACTGATGAATATACAGGTAAAAAGTATCTGTCTACCAACGACCATGGCAGCCTTGAGCATATCCGTGCTATCCTGCGCCAGAAGATGTTCGATACAAGATGGGTAAGTATGGCAGAGAAAGGTATATGCCACCCTCATGTAATACTACAGTTTCGTGAAGATCTGTTTTACAAAGACGCAGAGGTGACACAATCCTTCAATCCCGGTAGTCGTTTCTATGATGCCAGTGCCAGAAGATATACCTACATGTTGCCGGTAGAGCTGGTAGAGGCTTTTTATGCAGAGGATATTGCTTTATATAGAATTGTAGATACTCCTCCTGAGGTAATAGCAAAGATTCCATTTCTACCGGTGTCTTACGACTTTTTTGAAGATGATTCGGAAAAACTGTATTGCCTGCAGAGCTCTCCGGGAGGTGCTGCAGGCCGCTTGCTGAATGTAGCTCATATTGAGGGCGTGTTGGATCATTTTGGCATGTTTCCTGATGAGGTAGGGGGTAATTATCTTTTCGAAGGGTTTCGTTATCTCATAAAAGGTTATTTCCGTTTTGGGTCGTCTGGTGCCCCGTACATCTGTTATGACAGTAATACCGGACAATATTCATTGAATGCCGTACAGAGTGAAGCAAGTGGATTGCAGCTATCTATAAAAAATGACCGGGAAGGTAACTTTCAGTATGTCAATGCAATCGCATCTCCCCTGTATATTATAAAAGACAGGTTACAGGCACATATTGGTAATGGGCAGGAATAAAAGGGATTAGAATAGCCTTATTTCACCGGTCAGTACATGATTACTTTCATTACCGGCCTTGTCTTTTACATATATCTCCAGTGTAGTGGGGTCTCCTAATACCGCATATATTGAATCGGGTCGGCGTTGTATCTGGTCGCTTGTCAGAAACAGGTAGCATTTTGCAGTTACGCCTTTGTCCGGATCCAGAATTTCCGGGTCCAGTTCCGGAAAAAAATATCCTTTGTAGTCGGCAGAGTCATATCGTTTGTCTTTGACATAGATATCAGCACCACCAGAGGAAGGTGAGACCCCCAGGTCGGCATCCCCATCTTGTACTGATAGTAGTATTGTAAGCGTGTCAACAACAGAAACACTGTCCGGGCCGGCATACATCAGGGTGATTTGCGGTATATTTGACGTCACAGGCTTCTCACAGGAAACCAGTGTTATTGCATACAGGGATGCCAGTAATATCAGGCCACGAAGCATATTGTCAAAGTTAATGAAAGACACACTAAATGGTTCGTTAAATACGAACGACCTTTTAAACGTTTCTGGTGAGCGTTTCAGTATATATGCACTTGATTTATTTCGGTTTCAGTATACCCATAATGAGCTGTACCGCCGGTATTGTGATATTATTGGGGTATCTGTAACGGATGTTACTGCGCTTACACAGATACCATTCCTGCCTATATCATTTTTTAAAACGCATGAAGTGCTTACAACGCCTGCCATTGCCGGGGCATGTTCTTTAGTATTTGAAAGCAGTGGCACTACCGGTAGCGTTAATTCCCGTCATCTGGTATTTGACCCTGAAGTTTATCGTGTATCATTACTGAATGGGTTTCAGGAGTTTTACGGCCCGTCGTCCGATTATGTGATACTGGCATTGCTGCCCTCTTATCTTGAGCGGGCTAATGCTTCTCTGGTTTATATGGCAAAGACACTGATGGAATCAGGGGCACATGCTGATAGCGGCTTTTACATTAACGAATGGGATAAGTTATCTGATACGATTCAGAAACATCAGGGGCTTCGTAAAGTGCTGTTGCTGGGAGTCACATTTGCACTGCTTGACTTTGCAGAGGCGCATCCGGCAGTGTTAAAGGATGTGATAGTTATGGAAACCGGAGGAATGAAAGGCCGACGTACAGAAATGACCCGTGTCGAAGTACATATGCAACTATCAGACCTTCTGGGCACACCTGTTATTCATTCTGAGTACGGAATGACAGAGTTACTCTCCCAGGCATATGCTACCGGTAATGGTATTTTCAGACCTACAGCCACTATGCTGCCTTTGGTAAGGGATATCAATGACCCAATGGATGTAAAGTCTGCCGGCAGTGGGGTGTTGAATATTATAGACCTTGCCAATGTATATTCATGTGCCTTTATTGCTACCGAAGATATGGGACGTATACATACCGATGGTAGCTTTGAAGTACTGGGCCGCATAGACCACAGTGCCTTAAGAGGGTGTAGTCTTATGGCAGTATAACTACAATACTAGTTGTTTTGAGCGCGCAGTAGCAGCCTTCCTATGTATTCTATATCTTCCTGGCGTAATGTATGGTACATTGGCAGGCACAGAACACGTTTACTGATATCTTCTGATATGGGGCACGGTTGATGTTCCAGGTAGGGGAGGGTAGAAAGACTGGGATAAAAGTAACGGCGTGGGTATATCCAGTGCGAATTAAGCATTACTACAGCCTTTTTCAATTCCTCTTCCGATTCAAATATTACCGGATAATAGGAATAATTCCATTCACTGTCTTTATGTATTTCAGGACGGGTAACACGCACTGTGGCAATAACCTGATCATAATACAGTGACTGGCGCTTACGCGATGCCAGTATCTGATCTGTCTTTTTTAGGTTTACCAGTCCCATTGCAGCGTGGAACTCTGAGTTTTTACCATTAATGCCCGGTTCTTCAAACTGTTCGTTGCCAGAATGCCCGAAGTTTCGGAGCAATGACATCTTTCTCAGTATGCTTGCCTCTTTGGTGAAAACAGCCCCGCCCTCTATGGTATGAAACAGTTTAGTAGCATGAAAGCTGGTAGTGCTTATGTCACCATAGTCAAAGATGCTCCTGCCCTTGTACTTCACGGCAAATGCATGTGCTCCGTCATAAATTACTTTTAATCCATGCTTCTGGGCTATCTGGTCTATTTTCTCCACATCGCATGGGTTGCCATATACATGGGTGAGTAGTATGCCTGTTGTTTCCGGCGTTATTAATGCCTCTATTTTATCTGCATCTACATTGAGCGTTTTCGGGTCAATGTCAGCAAACACTGGTTTACAGTTTTCCCATATAATACTTGTAGTCGTTGCTACATAGCTGAATGGGGTTGTGATAATTTCATTCTTTAGTCCAAGCGCCTTAATTGCTATTTGTAACGCAATAGTGCCATTCCCCAGATACAGCATATGCTTCACCTGAAGAAATTCTTTCAGCTTCAGTTCCAGGTCATTTACTAGCGGCCCGTTATTGGTAAGCCATTCACGCTCCCATATCCCCTCCAGGTATTCTATATACTCCTTCATGTCAGGGAGAAACGGCTTGGTGATGTTTATCATAATCGTTTTGTTATGCTGGTTTAGCCTTATTTGCCTCTTCTGGTAACTATCAGACCCGATAATATTAGCTGGTGGCGAAGGTACAAATAGAATATTACAGTAAAAGTAGTGGCCTTGAGGCGTGTAAATTATATGTATAAAGAAAATATAGGCGTATATGGTCTGTTCATTCTGCTTTTTTTAACGTTTACGTTATTTGCAGGATATGTTTTTGCAGTAATTTCGCCGCGTCAAATAAAAAAATATGTCTAATCGTACATTCACAATGATTAAGCCTGATGCTGTAAAAGCAGGCAACATAGGTAATATCCTTCAGATGATTAATGCTGCAGGTTTTCGTATCGTGGCAATGAAATACCTCCAGATTACCCGTGCACAGGCAGAGAAATTTTATGAGGTTCATGCAGAGCGTCCATTCTATGGCGAACTGACTGAGTTTATGAGCAGTGGTCCTATCGTAGCGGCTATCCTTGAAAAGGAAAATGCAGTAGCTGACTTCCGTAAGCTGATAGGAGCTACTAATCCTGCTCAGGCAGAAGAAGGTACAATCCGTAAAAAGTATGCCGCTTCTGTAGGTGAGAATGCCGTACATGGCTCAGACAGTGATGAGAATGCTGTTATAGAAGGTAACTTCTACTTCAGCGGTCTGGAGCGCTTCTGATATTGACTGGCTCACATCATTAATAACAAAATAATGAAAGGCTCCGGGTTTCACAATCCGGAGCCTTTCATTTTTATGACTTGTGCTATTGCTTATTGCATAGACTTTGCATCATTGAGAAACTGTGCCAGCCCTATATCAGTCAATGGGTGCTTCAGCAGTCCAAGGATAGAATTTAAAGGACAGGTGCATACATCTGCTCCGGCTTCCGCACACCTTACTATATGCAGTGGGTTGCGGATAGATGCAGCAAGAACTTCTGTCATGTAACCCTGTGCATTGTATATGTTGGTAATCTGCTCTATGAGCTGCACCCCATCCCAACTGCTGTCATCTATACGGCCAATGAAAGGCGATACGAATGTAGCTCCTGCTTTTGCCGCAAGAATTGCCTGGCCGGCAGAGAATACAAGAGTACAATTAGTGCTGATACCATTGTCAGTAAACCATTTTATAGCTTTGATACCGTCTTTTATCATAGGTACCTTTACTACTATGTTTTCATGTATCTGAGCAAGTTTCTGCCCTTCTGCAATTATCTCGTCAAACGTAGTGCTTAGTACTTCGGCACTTACAGGGCCATCTACCATTTCACATATGGTTTTGTAATGGTTATTGATGGCTTCAGTACCCCTGATGCCTTCCTTTGCCATTAGCGATGGGTTGGTGGTTACACCATCCAGTATACCCAAATCGTTTGCTTCCTGTATCTGTGCAAGATTTGCTGTGTCTATAAAAAACTTCATATAAATAGTTTGCGACTGCAAAATTATGTAATTAGTGCTGGTATGTGGCATGAAAGGAATCATAAATTTGTTACTTATTATTCCCTGTCATAACTGCAGCTGCCATATGTGGGCATAGTATTTGTTACCTGTTGATTCTATAATCTTAAACATGATAAGATACATTTTTCGTTTATTGACATTGTTGTTGCCCTTTCTGGTGGGTAAAACTGCTTTTGCTCAGTCTCAGTCACTTGATAAATCTTTATTATGGCAGATTTCCGGAAAAGGTATGAAGAAGCCGTCTTACATATTTGGAACAATACATGAGATTTGTTCTACAGACTTTTTCTGGACCGATGCAATGAATAATTCTCTGAGCGCCAGTGATAAACTTTGTCTGGAAATGGACCTTGACGATACTGCCGCACTTATAAGGGGTATGGGGGCATTGATGGACCCGGGTAAAAAGTTGTCTGCATACTTTACAGAGCCACAATATAGCCGGCTGGTAACATATGCTGCCGATAGTATGGGCATGACAGAGCCTATGATTATGTACATGAAGCCTGTCACAATAATGATGATGTTTGTACGGGAATCGGCTGCAGGCTGCGCTACTCCCGTATCATACGAAGAGAAAATTATGAGTGCTGCAAAACATGATAATAAAGAAGTAATAGGATTGGAAACAATGCAGGAGCAGGCAGATGCCCTTTCTTCAATACCCGTAGATACGGTTGTAAAATATATTCTGAAGGCGTTAAATAATGAAGCTGCAGATGCCGGTGATGATACTTTTGATGATATGGTAACTGCCTATAAGGCACAGGATATTGTGAAATTATATGATCTGATAGCTGCTTCCGATGCGCTTGGGTCGGCCAATGGCGCACTCATTGATGACCGTAATCGCCGGTGGATAGGGAGGATGACAAATTTGATGGATGCCGGTGAATCTGTTTTTTTTGCTGTAGGTGCCGGACATTTATCAGGCAAAACAGGGGTAATAAACCTGTTGCAAAAACAAGGCTATCTGGTCACTCCTGTCCATTGATTAATTGTGTATTATCTATTTGTCTTTTTTGATTAAATTAGCATTCGGTTTTAGAGTGCTGAAGTTTTATGAGTCGTTTTGTTGCACTGCTTAGAGGTATAAATGTAGCTGGCCAGGGTCTGATTCTTATGGATGATTTGCGCATGTGGTTTGGGCAGGTACCAGGAATATCAGATGTGTCAACGTATATGCAAAGCGGCAATGTACTGTTCAGTTCAGATAATGTAAATGAACAGGAATTGATAGCAGGCATAGAAGATGTACTGGAAAGACAGCTTGGATACAGGGTAGATGTAATATTAAGACTGTATTCTGATATTAAAAAGATAGTAGAAGACAACCCGCTTACTACCGTAAAAACGGAAGAAAAAAACCGAATGTATGTTACTTTCCTTTCAGGTATTCCCTCCTTCGATGTTCGCGGCTCATTAGGTGTCTACTCAAATGATGCCGAATATGCGCGTGTACTGAACAGAGAGGTATATGTGTATAGTAATAACTATGGTAAAACATGCTTTTCCAATACGTTTATTGAGAAGAAACTGGGCCTGAAAGCAACTACGCGCAACTGGACCACCGTCAATAAGTTACTGGACCTCTGATGATGCTATTATCATTTACCGACAAATAGTCGCCGTTTACCGCCTTACTGGCACGTTCTGCCTAATTGTACTTCATGCCACTATTTACCGATTATACTTTTGTATCGGTAAATAAGGAAAGATGAGACATTACAATTATAACAGGGGATGTGATAACAGACATGGAAATAATAATCCGGCGGGGCGTTTTGTCTTTGGCATAATTGTAGCCCTTATTGGTGTAGGGCTGTTGTTGAAGGCGCTTGATATTTTCCCATTTTATTTCCGTCTGTCATGGCCGGTTATTCTCATTGCTATAGGCATGTTGATAGGAATAAAGAATGGCTTCCGGAATAATGCCTGGTGGATACTGGTAGTCATTGGGGTAGCGCACCTCATTCCCTCATTTCAGATATTAGGAAAATCGTCACGGGTACTCATTTGGCCGTTTATGGTTATTCTGGCTGGTGTCATGATCGCATTCCGCCCACGCAGGCATCGCACAGCCCCTGATACGGTAGGGGGAGCCATAGTAAATGCTACAGACAGACTGGTAGTAGATGTAACATTTGGCGGACGGAAAGAGATAGTTACATCAAGAGATTTTAAAGGAGGTACGGTCAATGTGACATTTGGCGGCAGTGAGATAAATCTTACACAGACAGACTTTTCTGCACCATCAATAGAGCTCGATTGCAGAGTCGTATTTGGAGCTATAGAGTTGGTAATACCTGCCAACTGGGACATACAGAATGAAATAAGGCCATCTTTTGGCTCTGTTGAAGACCAGAGGGTAGTAGTTGCCGGTCCACAGGGCGAAACAAGAAAGAAACTTATCCTTACAGGCACCTGCTCTATGGGCAGTATAGAGATAAAATCGTATTGAGTATCATAACCACTATTATATTTTTTTACTATCAACACACACAATCACACTACATTCCACTTATATGAGAGCATTTACAGCGCAGATTATTTACAGGATAGAATGCGATGGCCAGTTTACCGATCAGTATGAAGAACAGTGGCGTCTGGTTTTTGCAGATGACCCACAGGGCGCAGTTGCCGTGGCCAGGGAGACAGGTAAGGCAGAAGAAGCAGCATTTGTAGACCGCCACGGAAGAACAATTTTCTGGCGTATGCTGGCGGTAAAAGACATACAGCCGGTAGAGCTGGTAAACGGTAGCCTCCTTTTCTCTACTGTTAGAGAGGCAGAGATGATTCCCGCACCCGTTTGGGCTGCATAAGGCATCACCAATGCCTGCAGTAGCGCAGGGATATTGTTATATGAGCGTATGCAGCAGGAAGCACTTCCTGCTGCATACGCTCATTATTGTATTTGCAGTGTTTAGGAAAGCACACGTAACATCTAAAGATATGTTATCGTTTAGCGGTAATGCATACACGTTAATGAGGTTTGTGTACTTTTGAACCCGATAATGAAGTTGCTGGTCAGGATATTTCTTTCATTGAGCTTCCTTTTGTGGGGTATGTGTAGTGGCTTTGCAGTCTCTGTACATCATTTGCCATCAAAAGTGAATGCCTCTCACCAGCTAAGCTCTAAAAAATCTGTAGCAGATGTAGTGCTGCTTCATAACATATCTGAATCTTCAGTTAGCAGGTATGCCACATCCCTTCCCGATAAAAACAGTGATAAGTATTTCGAAACAGAAAGTGAAGATGAAAGCGATGAGCTGAATTATCTCCGCAAGTTTACAGGGAGTAGCAGCTATTTTTCTTCATTTAATCTTTCCGGCTCACGTCTTCTTTTATCCCGCTGTAGTGTTCCTTTATCAGAGCCGCAGCATTTATCCGGGTACGCGTATCAGCGTTACATTCTTTTCCGGTCTATAAGAATCTGATTTTATTTCTCATAAGGGCAGGCAGCACATTGTGCTGTCTGCCTTTCTGTTTCTGTCTGTAATTGTTTATTACATAACGCAGCGCGTCCGTTGGCGTCAGCTGTTTGAATTCTCCCCCAAATTATTGCGCTAAACAGCAAAATTGTATGAAGAAAATTCTCATTTTCATGAGCTTGTGTGTAGCCATATGCCACACTAGCTGCAAATCTCACAAAAGAGAAAAAGAAGTTGCAATGCAGTTTCTTGTTACTAGTCCCGTTAAGATGGATACCGCCATTACCAGGGAGTATGTATGTCAGATACATGCTATCAGTCACATTGAGCTCCGGGCTCTGGAACGCGGATATCTGCAGAATATATTTGTAGACGAAGGCCAGTTTGTAAAGGAAGGCCAACTGTTGTTCCGCATCATGCCCCGTATATATGAAGCTGAGCAGCAAAAAGCACAGGCCGAAGCCCGTGTAGCAGAAATTGAATATCAGAACACGAAAAGACTGGCCGACAGCAATATCGTTTCACAAAACGAGCTGGCTATGGCAAAAGCTAAGTATGATAAAGCCAAAGCAGAGCTGGCGCTTAAGCAGGTACACCTGCAGTTTACAGAAATACGTGCTCCGTTCGATGGTATCATTGACAGGTTTCATGTGCGGCTGGGGAGCCTCCTGGATGAGGGCGATCTGATTAGCACCCTGTCTGACAACAATAAGATGTGGGTGTACTTCAATGTGTCAGAGTCAGAATATCTTGATTATAAAGAGCGGGTAAAGGATAACTCTCTGCTTCAGGTACACCTCCTCATGGCCAACAACAAGGTATTTGAATATCCGGGTGTTGTGGAAACCATCGAGGCCGACTTTAATAACGAAACCGGTAATATCCCCTTCAGGGCTACATTCCCCAACCCTCAGCGGTTGCTAAGGCACGGCGAAACCGGTAGCATACTGGTAGAAGTACCGCTGAAAAATGTTATCGTAATTCCCCAGAAAGCCACTTTTGAGATACTGGACAAAAAATATGTTTTTGTAGTAGATAAAGACAACAAGGTAAGACAGCGACAGGTAACAGTAAGTGCAGAAATGTCTGACCTGTATGTAATAGGTACAGGACTTGATACCGGAGATAAGATTTTACTGGAAGGTCTCAGGAAGGTAAAAGAAGGGGATAAGATTCAGTTTAAGTATCAGGAGCCCATGTCGGTAATATCCCATCTCAAATTATTCACAGAATAGCTACGGCGCAAAAGAAACGAAATAAGATGTTTAGTAAATTCATTCACAGGCCGGTCCTAGCCATATCCGTATCGTTGGTTATCATCTTTATGGGTATTCTGGCTATGACAAGCCTGCCAAAATCACAGTTCCCATCCATTGCACCGCCCATGGTGCTGGTGAGTGTGGCATATCCGGGTGCCAGTGCCAATGTGCTTGTAAACTCGGTGCTCATACCTATGGAGAAAGCGATAAACGGCGTGCCGGGAATGCGCTATATGACTTCTGATGCCACAAGTGCCGGTGAGGCCACTATTCAGATAGTCTTTAACCTTGATACCGACCCCAACATTGCGGTTGTAAACGTAAAGAACAGGATAGAGCAGGTTACCAACAGGCTTCCGGTACTGGTGCAGCGTGAAGGTATCATTGTAAATCGTATTCAGCCCAACATGCTTATGTATGTAAACCTGTTCAGTAATGATAAAAAGGCCGATGAGAAATTCCTATACAACTATGCCAGTGTAAATCTTCTTCCCGAGCTGCAGCGTATCAATGGCGTAGCCAGTGCCAAAATACTGGGTAGCCGTCAGTATGCCATGCGTATATGGCTGAAGCCAGACCGCATGCGTGCGTACAATGTCTCTGCCGATGAGGTAATGGAGGCACTGGGCAACCAGAGTATTATAGGCTCTCCCGGTAGGATAGGGCGTAGTGATGGTAAGCGTTCACAGTCGCTGGAGTATGTACTTACTTATCCCGGCCGGTATAATGAGCCTGAGCAGTATAAAAACGTAATAGTGCGGGCAAACCCCGATGGAGAGCTGCTATATCTGAAAGATATAGCCGATGTAGAGTTCGGTAGTGAGTTTTATGATATATACTCTAACCTCAATGGTCACCCATCGGCTGCCATAGTGCTGAAGCAGAACTATGGCAGTAATGCCAGTGAGGTAATAGCGCGCCTGAAAACAAAGCTGAAGGAAATGAAAGTAAGCTCCTTCCCTCCGGGTATGGAGTATGAAATCAGCTATGACGTATCTCACTTTCTGGATGCATCTATTGAAAAGGTGGTACACACACTAGGTGAGGCGTTTGTATTGGTAGCAATAGTTGTATTCCTCTTCCTGGGAGACTGGCGCTCTACGCTTATCCCTACGCTTGCAGTACCGGTATCGTTGATAGGTGCATTTATGTTTATGCAGCTATTTGGTCTTACTATCAATCTGATAACGCTTTTTGCGCTGGTGCTGGCCATTGGTGTTGTGGTAGATGATGCTATAGTAGTGGTGGAGGCAGTGCATGCCAAGATGGCTGAAGAGCATTTGTCGCCATATAAGGCAGTCCAGAAAGTGCTTACAGAGATAGCCGGTGCGGTAATAGCCATCACCCTGCTTATGACAGCAGTGTTTGTGCCGGTAGCATTTATGACAGGTCCGGTAGGTATATTTTATCGTCAGTTTTCCATTACTATGGCTACATCCATTGTCATATCCGGTATAGTGGCGCTTACACTTACGCCTGTGTTGTGTGCCATGATTCTGAAAAATACACATGGTAAGCCCCGTAAAAAGACCATAATGAATCGCTTTCTGGATGGGTTTAATGACAAGTTCGAAAAACTCACTGGCAGATACACAGGGCTCATGCGATTGATTGTGAACCGCAGAGTACTCACCTTTGGTATATTACTAGCCTTTGGCGGTGGTATATGGATAACTGCCAAAGACCTGCCTACAGGTTTTATACCGGCTGAGGACCAGGGTATGATATATGCTATCATACAGACACCTCCCGGCTCTACACTGGAAAGGACAAATGACGTATCGCGCAGGCTGCAGGAAATAGCAGAGCATGTAGAAGGTATACAGTCTGTATCCTCGCTTGCAGGTTATGAAGTACTTACAGAGGGTCGTGGGTCTAATGCAGGCACATGTCTTATTAATCTTAAAAACTGGTCAGAAAGACATCAGACGGCTGAGGAAATTATCAGAGAGCTGGAGGAAAAAGCAAAGGAAATACCGGGAGCTACTATTGAGTTTTTTCAGCCACCGGCAGTGCCCGGCTATGGTGCGGCAGGTGGTTTCTCTCTGCGACTGCTCGATAAGACAAATACAGGTGACTATAAGTCTTTTGAGAAAGTAAATGACATGTTCATGGATGAGCTCAGAAAGCGTAAAGAGCTTACAGGTCTGTTTACCTTCTTTAGTGCCAATTATCCTCAGTATGAGCTGGAAATAGATAATAAAGCTGCTATGCAGAAGGGGGTGTCTGTGGCCAATGCTATGAATACGTTGGGTATTCTTGTAGGTAGTACTTACGAGCTTGGCTTTATACGGTTCAATAGTTTCTACAAAGTGTTTGTTCAGGCATCTCCCGAATACCGCAAGCTGCCACAGGATGTAATGAATCTCTATGTTAAGAACAACAGGGATGAAATGGTGCCATTCTCAGCCTTTATGAAGATGAAAAAGTCTCAGGGGCTTAATGAGATTACCCGCTATAATATGTACACATCCTCAGCCATTAATGGTTCCCCGGCCAAAGGGTTCAGTAGTGGGGAGGCTATCAGGGCTATTCAGGATGTGGCTGCACGCACATTGCCACGCGGCTATGATATAGACTGGGTAGGCCTTTCTAAAGATGAGGTTGCCAGGGGTAATGAGGCGCTGTACATATTCCTCATAGTACTGGGCTTTGTATATCTGGTACTGGCGGCACAGTATGAGAGTTTCATTCTGCCGCTGTCAGTAATATGCTCGCTGCCTGCCGGTGTGTTTGGTGCATTTATATTGCTTAAAGCCATGGGGCTGGCCAATGATATCTATGCACAGGTGGGCCTGGTAATGCTGGTAGGATTGCTGGGTAAGAATGCGGTGCTGATTGTGGAGTTCGCAATACAGAAGCATCATCAGGGCGAGACGATACTGAATGCAGCCATAGAGGGCGCTAAGGTACGTTTCCGACCTATCCTTATGACTTCGTTTGCGTTTATCGCAGGTCTCATACCACTGGTAGTAGCATCGGGTCCGGGTGCTATAGGCAATCGTACCATTGGTACCGCTGCTCTGGGTGGTATGCTGTTCGGAACCGTATTCGGTGTCATCATAGTGCCGGGACTGTATTACATCTTCGGCAGTCTCGCCGAAGGCCGTAGTCTCATTAAAGACGAAGAGGAAAACACATTAACTGATGAATTTAGCCAACATGTTGAAAGATAAATTGCATAAATATGTAGCGGTTGCCTGCATTTCGCTGGTGTACGCATCCTGTAAGGTGCCCGATCTGGGCCGCAAAACTGAACGCAGAGATGTTCCTGCCAGTTACGGCAGTACTGCCGATAGTATAAATACAGCCCGGAAAGGATGGAGGGACTTTTTCAGAGACCCCTATCTGGTAGCGCTTATTGATACTGCTTTAAAAAACAATCAGGAACTGAATATTACACTTCAGGAAATCAATATTGCAAGAAATGAAGTAAGGGCCAGAAAGGGAGAATATCTCCCTTTTCTGGGTCTGAAAGGTGGAGCCGGTGTTGATAAGGTGGCCCGATACACAAATATTGGTGCCATGGAGGCCAACACAGAAATAAAGCCGGGTAAAGAGATGCCCGACCCATTGCCCGATTTCCTTTTTGGTGCTTACGCAAACTGGGAAGTGGATATATGGCATAAGCTGCGTAATGCAAAAAAAGCAGCCGTTTCACGATACCTTTCTTCTGTAGATGGAAAAAACTTCATGGTGACGAATCTCATTGCTGAAGTAGCAAACTCCTATTATGAGCTTCTGGTGCTGGATAAGCAGTTAGATATTCTGAATAAGAATATTGAGATTCAGAACAATGCACTCTCTATTGTAAGAATAGAAAAAGAAGCCACGCGTGTTACGGAGCTGGCCGTACGCAGGTTTGAAGCTCAGGTGCTCAAAACACAGAGCCTTCAGTTCGATATCAGGCAGAAGATTACAGAAACAGAGAATAAAATAAATTATTTGCTGGGTAGGTATCCGCAGCATGTGGCCCGTAGCACACAGGACTTTGATGAAATAATGCCTGTTGTAGTAAAGACAGGTATACCGTCTCAGCTACTGGAGAACAGGCCGGATGTTCGCCAGGCCGAAATGGAGCTTGCAGCGGCAAAGCTGGATGTAAAAGTAGCCAGAGCAAGGTTTTACCCTTCGCTGGATATCTCTGCAGCGGTGGGTTATCAGGCGTTTAATCCTGCATATCTTATTACTACACCAGAATCCATACTATATTCTCTGGCAGGTGAGCTGGCTGCGCCATTGGTAAACAGGAACGCTATTAAAGCTATATACTATAGTGCAAATTCAAAGCAGATACAGGCTGTGTATAACTATGAACGCACACTGCTTAACGCATATATTGAAGTAGTAAACCAGATGGCTAAAATAAGCAATATGGAGAGCAGCTATAACTATAGGTCTAAGCAGGTAGCTGCATTATCTCAGTCTGTGAGAATATCCAACGACTTGTTCAAGTCGGCAAGAGCAGATTATATGGAAGTACTGCTGACACAGCGCGATGCTCTGGAAGCAAAGTTTGAGCTTATAGAAACACGTAAGCAGCAGATGAATGCTATGGTAAACATCTATCAGGCATTAGGTGGCGGCTGGAATTAAGATACAGTACAGAAATGTACTGTTGCCGTAAAGTGAGAGAGGCCGGATTGTACAATCCGGCCTCTTTGTATAAGTAAGTAATAATATTATAATGAGCTATCAGAAAGTATAACCAATCTTGAATGACCCCTGAGTAAGGAACTTCACACCGTAGTTATAACCTCCGATTCTGTCGAAGTAAGTAAAGCCAAAGCCCATTTCTGCACCAATGTACAGATGAGGTGTAGCATTCACATTCAGTGAGTTGTTTATCATCATGCCCAGCATCCAGCGGTCATAAGTACCAATAGTATAAGGGTAAGATGTAGTATATGTATTAGTGTTATAGTAAGGGTAGTATCCCTCCATCGTACGCTGACCATATCCTATTACTGCATTAGGACCTACAGCATATTTGCATTTTCCCATGCCGGTAGGGTAGAATTTCACACCTGGCATCAGATAGAAGGTATAGTCTGTCCTGTTGTAGTTATTATATCCATAGTAGTATGGATCATAGTTATTGTTGTTACGGAGTCTGAATGATGCTATTGCAGGCACATACAGAGAAAGTATTCCATCCGGGTCCATAGCACGCTCATAGCTGAGGCCTACACCTACGCCGCTTTCTGTGTACTGGAATGGAGATATTGCTATAGTGGTAAGGTGGTTCCAGTGTGGATGTGGCATATCGTGATCATGATCCATACCTCCTGGCATAGGGCTGCCATCAAGGGCTATGCGGTCTCTGAGGATTGCATCCTCGTCATTGTCCTGTGCAAACGATGTATTTAGGGCAAGGATGGAAAGTGCTGCTGCAATGAGTTTTTTCATTTTTCCTGTTTTGGTTTGTCGTTTTGTTGCGAAATGGTGACGTGAAGATAATAAATATTTGAACAAGGTATTCTTAATCCTGTTTTTCTTTTCTGAAACGTTTATTTATAGTTGAATGTACCCCATGGGCTTTCTATAATTACTTCTTTTTCAGGAGCTTCTGCCACATAGCCCGAAATCTGAGCATCTATACCAAAAGATGCTGCTATCTCTATTATCCGGCCGGCGGTAGCCTCATCAGTAAAGATTTCAAGACGTTGCCCCATATTGAACACCTGATACATTTCCCGCCAGTCGGTACCGGCAGATTCCTGTATCAGGGTAAATAACGGAGGAACCGGTAATAAATTGTGTTTTACCACCCGTAATGCTGATGGCAGGTAATGCAGACATTTGCTCTGCCCACCACCGCTGCAATGTATAATGCCATGGATTTTATCAAAATGGCTTTCCAGTACCTTCAGTATTACCGGAGCATACGTGCGGGTAGGGGATAATATCATTTTTCCTATGTCCAGCGGTGTAGGCGATTCGTCGGTAAGGCCATACCTGCCGTTATAGACTACGTCGGCAGGTAATGCAGGGTCTACACTTTCAGGGTACAAAGTAGCATACTCCTTTTTCAGCAGCTCATGACGGGCGCTTGTAAGGCCGTTGCTTCCCATCCCACTGTTATAGCTGGTTTCGTAAGTAGCCTGTCCATAGCTGGCCAGAGATACCACAACATCGCCAGCGCGCATCTTTTCAGTTGTCACCAGCTTGTCACGCCGCATACGGCACGCCATCGTACCATCTACAATCACAGTACGTACCACATCGCCTACATCAGCCGTTTCGCCACCCAGAAACTTAATGTCTATGCCAAACTCCCGCATCTCGTCAAAAAACTCCTGAGTGCCATTTATTAAGGCCGAGATTACCTCGCCGGGAATAAGGTGCTTATTTCTGCCTATTGTGGATGAATAGGTAAATGGCCCTGTAGCGCCTACGCACAGCAGGTCATCCGTATTCATTACTATACTGTCTATAGCTATGCCCTTCCACACACTCATGTCACCGGTCTGTTTCCAGTACATGTATGCCAGAATTGACTTTGTTCCCGCACCATCGGCATGCATCAGGTTACAGTACTCTGGGTCATCCCCCCAATAGTCAGGATATATCTTGCAGAATGCATTAGGGAAGAGTCCTTTATCCAGTTGTGCTACCGCTTTATGTACATCTTCCTTTTGTGCAGATACGCCACGTTTACTATATCTATCGTTCAATGGTTGATTTTTATGAGGCAAAAATATAGTTTTTAGCCGACCCGTTATTATCAGTCTGCTGATAACGGGGTGTAGAGCGCGTCTAAGAATAAGATTATAGCTAACTATCCCGGGTTTATGTTTATTTTGTATCAACTTGTAGTAACAACGTGAATAACCGGGTTTCATATCAGTTAAGGGAGCTTTTCAGCCTGAGGCGGGAAATGAGCTTTGGCTTTTATCTGACAGACTTTGTATTCAGAAAGTTGCTCAGACAAAATTCCGGTACCGACTGGGCATTGCATCATACAAGCACCATACATAACCCTCATAAAATAAAAAGGGGGCAGGGTGTTTATCCCGGCGACTCACCGGGAGTGTATATCAATGCTGCAAATGGGGTGGAAATTGGCGATTATACCAATATCGGGCCTAATGTAGGAATCATATCTTCTAATCATGATCTGATAGATAATGATATGCACACGGCAGCCCCACCCGTGATACTGGGCCGTTTTTGCTGGGTAGGTATGGGTGCTGTCATTTTGCCCGGGGTTATTCTGGGCGATTTTACCATTGTGGGCGCCGGTGCTGTGGTTACAAGGAGTTTTACAGATGGATATTGTGTAATAGCGGGCAATCCTGCCCGTATCATAAAGCAACTTAACCGGGAGGAGTGCGATGCGTTTGCGGGAAGCAAATAACATATTTCTGAGTAGTTCGTTTTTCATATTCATTACGAGGTTTTTCCCCCAGTTGGCAAGCCTCATGGTGGCTATATGGTTTTCGCGTCATCTTCCGGTTGAGTTATATGGCAGGTATCAGGACTTCTGGATTCACTTGAATATCCTGTGGCCGTTGGCATGTTTTGGTATTCACCAGCTGGTTATTACCTACTCAAAGGGAATGCTGGCCAGTATTGTCTCCCGTATTAAGACACGTAAAGTTGTAGTTTTTCTTTTATGGATGTTATTGCCAGCCATCGCGTTTGGGGTGTTGCAATATCGTTCGGGAGGTGCTTCTGTTATTACATCTGTGCTTTTTCTTATCACTTTCTCATTAAGCATATTGTCAGAGGCCATACTTATAGTATTCAGGCGATTCCGGATTTTATGGGTGGCAAATCTGTTATATGCGCTGGCATTTTGTGCCGCTCACTGGCTTGCACTCAACGGTAACTTCTCATTAAAGGGTATATTTTCTGTTTTGCTGATAGTGAGCTTCATGCGCTTATTCATTTATTGTGTTGGTATACTTACCGAGATACGTAAAGATGAGGATGGATACGAAGACCAGGAGCCGGAAATGAATGCAGTTACAAAGCTTTGGTTTCACCTGGGAGTATATGATGTCTCTCAGATGTTGTTCAGCTGGATAGATAAGTTTGTCATTTCGCTCTTACTTACAGCCGGAGTTTCTGCCATATATTATAATGGAGCACAGAATATCCCATTCCTGCCATTACTGCTTGGTGCCACTGGTAGCGCGGCTCTTCTACAGTTGGCAAACTCACCTGATGGGAATGAAAAAGACAATACGATATCACTGGTAAATCAGAAAGGCCGCATACTCTCCAATCTTGTTTTTCCTGCTTTTTTCTTTTTGTACCTGTTCAGAAACGAAATATTCGTAAACATATTCGGAGAGAAGTACATTAGCTCTATACCTATTTTTGCGGTGTCTGTACTCGCTTTGCCTGTAAGGGCATATAGTTTTACTACTGTGTTGCAGCGGCATCACAAGGGTAGCATTATTAATGCAGGTGCTATAGCAGACCTTGTTATAGCATGTGGTCTTATGTATCCTTTGTATCGCTATATGGGGCTGCCAGGTGTGGCGCTTAGTTTTGTTGTCTCTACCTATGCTCAGGCAGCTTTTTATCTCATTATTACCGGTAAGGTGCTGGGGGTAAATCCATTAAAGCTGGTGCCGTGGAAAAACTGGGCTATAAAGCTCATATTGTTTTTTGTACTATTTTCCTTTATTCATTATCTGGGAGAAATATACTTCACAGGTAGGTTTACATTGGTTGTTGGGTTACTGGTGGCAGGTGGCATAGCAGTACTTGCTACTTTTTTTGAAACTTTCTGGCTCCGAAAACATGGCGCGAACACAAAAACAAAGGTCAGGGAATATAGATAACACCGGCTTTGGCGCTAACAGTAATGCTGAAGGTGGCAGGTTGGTAAATCCCGATGGAAGTATAAATCTGAAAAAGACCGGGTTTGCCATCTGGAAGCGCATATCTATTTACCACTCGCTACTGCGCATGAAGCGTAGTCACTTTTTTCTGGCAATCATGGTATTTTACACCGGTGTTAATATCATTTTTGCCGCTATCTATTTTGCCATTGGCGTAGAGCACCTTTCCGGCATAGACCAATCCCGTTCCACTTTCGATGAAGTTATGTCTGCGTTTTTCTTCAGCTCGCAGACGCTTACTACCGTAGGTTATGGACATGTGGCTCCCACAGGAATGCTAACGAACATAGTGGCTTCTACTGAGAGTCTGTTGGGCATTCTGGCATTTGCAGTAGTTACCGGTCTTATATATGGCCGCTTTTCACGGCCTAAAGCATATATCCTGTTCAGTGACAATATGCTCATAGCTCCGTATAAGGGAGGAAAAGCGTTGATGCTGAGGGTGGCAACATATAAGAATAACCATCTTACAGAAGTTGAGGCCCAGATAACCATTGCGCTGCATTTGAATGAGGGTGGTAAGATGGTGACAAGATTTTATCCCGCTACGCTGGAGATAGCGCGGGTCAACTCTCTGGCGCTTAACTGGACCATGGTACATAACATTACAGAGGATAGTCCGCTGTATCAGTATTCACTAACAGAGCTTACCGATGCACGTATGGAAGTAATGGTTTACATAAAAGCGTTTGACGATCACTTTTCCAATACCGTACAGCAGCGTACATCCTACACTCATCAGCAGCTTATATATGGCGCCCGTTATATTCCTATGTTTGAGCGGTCTCCTGATGGTGATTATACTGTATTGGAATTGAATAAAATAAGTGCATATGAGCCTGCCGAACTGCCTGATACTATTGCGGTAAGTGCTGCAGAGGAAGCCGGCAGATAACCAGATGCCGGAATATTAGCTTTCAGGTTTTACCTGAATCATAAAGAAATTAATAAAACAGAACTATATGAAACCTTATGTAAACGCAGCCACAACGGTAAATGCCAGTGCAGCAACAATATGGAAAGTACTGACACAGCCTGAATATACAGCACAGTATATGTTTGGGTGTAGGGTGGTGACGGACTGGAAACCCGGTAGCCGTGTAGATTGGGTAGGGCAGGCCGATGGTAAGGATGTGACATATGTTACCGGTGTAGTTGTGGAGTATGTTCCCAATGAGCGGCTATCATACTCTGTTATAGATCCTTTTGCCGAATACCCTAAAACGGAGGAAAATCATCTGCTGGTATGCCATACACTTACACCGGAAGACGGGAAAATTGTACTCACAGTATCTCAGGGCGACTATACAAAAGTAGCTGACGGTGAGAACCGGTATGGCCATGGTGCCGATGAAGGCTGGCTTCAGTTACTGAATAAAATCAGAGATATCGCACAGGGCATTGAAGCTTAGGTAAGCGCCCGTTTTGTACGAATTGCTGCATCTAAAAATAATATTGCCAGCAGTGCAACTATTGCTACAGCTCCTAATGTAATGCCTGGAGTAGCCAGCCAGTGCATATTTATATCAGGTAGTGAGTAGGATGGTATCTGATATTTATATACCACTGTACTATTCTCGCTATATGTCAATGCAGCGGTAATGGCCGTGGCAATACACAGAAGAAAAACAGCTGCTATACCACGTACCACCAGAGGGTTTAGAGGCTGAGTAGCAGTATGCGTTGGTGTATGTACTTGACTCATAACCTTCGCGGTCAGGTTTGCTGCCGGTTCTGAAGGTGATAATACAGCCCCCATGTCATAATGCATAGTCAGCAGCTCTTTATGTATGTTTTTCCATACTTCATCAGTTGCAATGAGGTGTTCTATCCGGCTTACTTCCTCCGGAGGGCATATGCCATCTATATACTCCCATATGCGCTCTTCAATATGCTCTGATGTGTACATAAAGTCTGTTTAAAGTTAGGTAAGTTTTCCGGTCATTGCAGCAGCGAGTCATTGTATTGTTTTTCTATGATTACTTTCAGCTTTTGTCTTGCGCGAAAAAGGCGCACTTTTACATTAGATACAGATAGTCCGGTAATTATTGCTATTTCATCTACCTTCTGCTCTCCCATATAAAATAGCGACAGTACCTGGGCATCGCCTTCTTCCAATTGCTCCAGAGCGCTGTTCATAGCAGCTTTACGGTGGTCATTGTCCAGTTTGGGCAGCCCTTCATTTTTTACAGAAGAATGGATAATGTTCTTCATTATCGACTCATCTACGGGTATTGATGCATCCTTTTTCTTTCTGAGGTAGGAGAGGCAGGTGGTATGTACAATAGTGAACAGCCATGTGCTGAACTTTGCCTCTCCCCGCCAGCCAGGCAGATTGTGCCATGCTTTTATGAAAACATCCTGTGCCAGCTCTTCTGCTTTCTGGCGGTCATTGATATAACGAACCGTGAGCGACATAACATAGCTGCCATATTTATCCACAAGCTTGCTGTATGCTGCAGTGTTCCCACTCAGCACCGATTTAATGATTGCTATATCCTGTTCGCCCGAAGGTGTCATAGACCATACTTAAGACGCAATACCGGTCTTTCTGGTTACATGCTCCGGAAATTATCAGCAAAAAGAAATTTTCTGTAACCATCATAGCCCGGTGTGCGTCTTACCTGATAACATTGCAATGATATTTCTTAATAATCAAACCTGACAACAAAATATATGGGACCAGAAGTAATAGTAGCAACGCTTGTGCCATTTTCCATCCTGGCACTTATTTATGGCATAGTGTATATGCGCAACAAAGAAAATATGGCTCTGATAGAGCGGGGCATTAACCCAAGAAACACAATAGCAAGACCAAGATACTTTTATAGTCTTAAGTGGGGCTTGCTACTTTCCGGAGCCGGCCTCGGACTACTGATTGCCTACTTTGTAGATATTAATACCAGTCACTGGGTTATAACAGAAACAGGCCGCAGATATCAGGGTGAAAATCCGGCTATCTATTTCTCTTTAATCGGTATGTTCGGCGGGCTGGGACTAGTACTTTCCTACTTTATAGAAAAGAAGCACTGGTCTGAAATAGAAGACAAATAACATCCCCCCTGTCACTTAGTGTAATGAAAATCCCCTGCATGCTTCCACATACAGGGGATTGCTTCTTTTAATGAAGTAAACGATGTACCTGCTATTAGTATCTCAGCAGAAAAAAGTATGCTGCTGCCCACATTGGCTCCGTAGAGGCAATATAGCCTATCACATTACTATGCTGATCTTTTACAGGCCCCGTGCCTTCCGGATTTATTTTGCCTATAAGCTGATGATGCTCGTCTTCTACATTCCCGTTATTAAGAATGTAGCCTACAGTAGTATGGGAAGCATCCTGAAGCTCATAGTCGTTTATGATATACCCTACAGTATTAGAGTGTACATCTGTCATCTGTCCACTCTGATGAAATTGAACAAGTGTATTTCTGTGCTCATCCTGGATAGTGCCATCTTTGGTGATGTATCCTTTCAGGTTATGACTTGCATCCCACACTTCGTCCTGTGCATGGGCGGTCATGCCTGCTATACTGAGTGCTGCAACGAGTAGAATGGTCTTCATTTTTTTAATGGTTTGAGTTAATGTTTTACTGGTTAGAGTCAATGCAATTTATTCAGTTTTTTGCATATTTGGAATACTTCCTGAAAATATTTTTATAATATAACTAAGGGTTAATATTCTGGTAGGATATATCGATAGTTTTTCTTTTGTGTATTACTTTCTGTTCAGTTTCCACTTGCTTATGGTATCATTAGTAGTTATTGCATTATGCTGCTTTTTATTACCCTGCCATAATTGGGCTGCCAGTAATGATGCCACTTCCTCGCCATCAGATGTTGTATTAGTAAGGTATTCAGGTTTGAAGTGCTTGTCTATGAATTTCGTATCAAAGTTCCCTGAGCGGAATGGCTCACTACGTACAGCCCATTTCCCAAAATGTAGTGTGGTTTTTATGCCCTTGATATGATATTCATCAATAGCACGGCACAGGCGGTCTATAGCCTCATCACGCGTTGCTGCATGGGCTATCAGCTTTGCTATCATCGGGTCATAAAATATGGGTATCTCCATGCCTTCTTCATAGGCATCATCTACACGTACCCCGGGGCCTTTAGGTGGCTGGTATATCTCCAGCTTCCCGGTGTCAGGCAGGAAGTTATTGGCGGGGTCTTCTGTGCATACGCGCAGCTCTATAGCATGTCCGATGATGGAAAGGTCTTCCTGTGAGAATGATAACTTATTGCCACGAGCCACATTTATCTGCTCTTTTACAAGGTCTATACCGGTTATCATTTCTGTAACGCAATGTTCTACCTGCAGTCGGGTATTCATTTCCAGAAAGTAAAAGTTGAGTTGCTCATCTACCAGAAACTCTACCGTACCGGCTCCATAATAGTTGCATGAGCGCGCCGCATCTATGGCACATTTGCCCATTGCCTCCCTTATGTCAGGTGTAAGACAGCTTGATGGTGCTTCTTCTATCAGCTTCTGATGTCTGCGCTGCACGCTGCACTCCCTTTCAAACAGATAAGCATAGTTACCATGCTGGTCGCCCATTATTTGTATCTCTATGTGTCTGGGAGCACCTACATATTTTTCTATGAAAACATCATCATTGCCAAATGAATTCAATGCTTCGCTGCGTGCAGCTCTAATCTGCTCTTCAAATTCCTCATCATTATTTACTACACGCATTCCTTTTCCACCGCCGCCTGCCGATGCTTTTACCAGAATAGGGTAGCCTATACTGCGTGCTATATTGCGCGCCTCCTCCACATCTTTCAGTGGTTCTTCTGTTCCCGGTACCATGGGTACATTGAACTTTTTGGCAGCCTGTTTTGCGCCTATTTTGCTACCCATTACCTCTATAGAGTGAGCTGAAGGGCCTACAAATATCAGCCCGGCATCAGATACTGCTTTTGAAAAAGATGCATTCTCACTGAGAAATCCATAACCTGGGTGAATGGCGTCAGCTCCTGTCTGCAGGGCAACCTCTATTATTTTCTCTGCCCTCAGGTATGACTGTGCCGATAGTGCCGGCCCTATACATACGGCCTCATCGGCATAGCGTACAAATGGCATATTTCTGTCAGCTTCAGAGAAAACGGCAACTGTTTTTATGCCCATCTCTTTGGCTGTACGCATCACACGCAATGCTATCTCTCCGCGGTTAGCTACAAGTATTTTCTGCATGATTTCTATCTTTTTGAGCCCCATTGGCTATACCGGGGGCAATATCTTTTCTTTTTCTGGTGATGAAAATAATATGAGTTGTTTACATTTTCTCAGGCATTCTTATTCCCAGCAGCCCCATACTGTGACGCATTACAGATGCTGCCATTATTGCTATCATCAGTCGTAGCTCTTTCTTTTCCTGGTTTTCAGCCTTTGATATACTATGTGCATCATAGAAGGAGTTGAACAGTTGGGCTAATCGGAATGCATAATTACATAGTGATGCGGGGTTGAATTCCGCACCTGCCTCGGCTAGTATTCCGGGGTATTGCTCCAGATGCAGTATCATTTCTTTTTCCAGTTTCAGCAGTGGCTCCCGCTGATGGAATGACTGAAAGCGGCTGGCGTCAGGAACTATTGGGATATCTTCTTTCCTTAATATAGAGCAGATACGGGCATGAGCATACTGTATAAATGTAGCGGTATACCCGTGCAGGTCTATAGACTCTTTAGGGTCAAATATCATTTTCTTTTTCGGGTCTACCCTCAGCAGATAGAATTTCAGCGCACCAAGTCCTATGGTTTCATAGAGTTTTCTGAGCTCATCTCCGGAGAAGCCTGTGGTTTTTCCGGCTGCTTCCGTCTGTTCCTGAGCCAGTGCTATCATTTCCGCCATCATGTCATCAGCATCTACTACGGTACCCTCACGGCTTTTCATACGGCCCGATGGTAGCTCTACCATGCCATATGACAGGTGGTATATGCCATTGGCACAAGGCTCACCCAGTTTAGACAGTATCAGTTTCAGTACTTGTATATGATAGTTCTGCTCATCGGCAATTACATATACAGACTGATGTAGCTTGTAATCTTCATACTTCAGCTTGGCCGTTCCAAGGTCCTGCGTAATGTATACAGAGGTACCATCGCCACGCAGCAGCAGCTTTTCGTCCAGCCCGTCTTCCTTAAGGTCTATCCATACCGAACCATCTTCCTTACGAAACAGTACTCCTTTTCTTAATCCATCCTCTACTATTTTCTTACCCAGCAGGTAGGTATTACTTTCATAGTACATCTTATCAAACGATACCCCCATTTTACGGTAGGTATCATCAAATCCTTTGTACACCCATCCATTCATTTTTTCCCACAGCGCTCTTACTTCTTTATCTCCGGCTTCCCATTTGCGGAGCATTTCCTGTGCCTCCAGCATTATAGGCGCTTCTTTTTCTGCTGCTTTCTCATCTTTCCCTGCTGCTACCATTTCTGTCACCTCTGCCTTATACAGGTCATTAAACCGTACGTAATAGTCGCCCACCAGATGGTCGCCCTTTACCCCTGCACTCTCGGGAGTAGCACCATTTGCAGTTTTCTCCCAGGCTATCATTGACTTGCATATGTGAATGCCTCTGTCATTAATCAGGTTGGCTTTAACCACCTGCTTCCCGTTTGCCTTCAGAATTTCAGACACTGCGGCACCCAGAAATATATTTCGCATGTGGCCGAAGTGTAGTGGCTTGTTGGTATTAGGGGAGGAATATTCCACCATTACACGGCAGTCGCCCTTACACTGATGGCCAAAGTTTGTCTGGGTGTAATGGTTGAGCAGGAATGTACTCCAGTAACTGTCTTTTATAGTAAGATTCAGGAATCCCGCTACAATGTCATAAGACGCAAAAAGTTCTGTACGGCCCAGAAGGTGGTCACCCAGCTGTTTGCCTATTGCGTCAGGTTTCTGGCGCAATAGTTTCAGGAACGGGAACAGTACTACCGTATAGTCTCCTGAAAATTCAGGTTTAGTCTGATTTACCGTAACAGAGCTATACTCAATAGCAGTATCAGGATATAGTTGTTTCAGGGCATCAAAGGCAGCCTGTTTCACCAGTGCGGCAAGCGTCATTATTCTATCGTTTGCAGCAAAAATAGTTCATGTTACTTTGTTTTCTTAGGGCTCTTGTTACTATGTTTGTCTATAAAGTAATACTTAATGAAAAAGTTTCTGCTATTTGGCATTGTTGCGGTTATGGGGTATGGTAATATTTCGGCAGGTGTGATGCCGGCTACAGATGCTGATTTCGACTCATGGAAAGTTAGATTCATTGAGCATATGTGGGAAATATATCCTGCATGGGCCAGCAGTGTAGGCTATCATAAATATGATAATTTGCTCATAATTCCTGATGAAACATCCCGCAGTCACGAGCTGGATTTTTGTAAGCAGCAGATGGACTCATTACACCGGTTTAAAATAGAAAACCTGTCGCCGGGCAACAAAATTGACTATCATCTCATAGAAAATCAGCTGAAGTATGCATCCTGGAATATTAAAGAATTGAAGGCATGGCAGTGGGATGCCAGTATGTATAATGTAAGTGGCAGTGTTGCTGAAATACTGGCTGGCAACTATCAGCCATTAGACCAGAGATTACAGAGCATTAAAGCCCGGCTGGAACTGATACCAGCATATTACGATGCCGCAAAACAGAACCTTGTTAATATGACAGCAGAGCACGGACTGCTGGCGGCAGAGCAGACAAAAGGAGGTATGTCTGTTTTCTCAGATGAGCTGGAAGCAGCTATTCAGAAAAGTGGTCTGTCTCCGGAAGAAAAGAAAGAAATACATTCCCTGTCGGTACAGGCGGTAGCTTCCATGGCAGAGTTTGCTGCATGGGCACAACAGTTCTCCGGGGCGAGTACTCATGATTTCAGGTTGGGAGAAGAGCTTTATAACAGGAAGTTTGAATTCGAAATCCAGTCTGGTTATACGGCAGAAGAAATAGTACGAATAGCAGATGTACGTAAGCGCGACCTGCATAAAAAAATGACTCAGCTCACGCTGCAATTATGGCCAGTGCATATGAAAGGGATTACTATGCCGCAGGATTATCTCACTGCTACAAGGATGCTTATTGATAAACTCTCAGAAGACCATGTAGCGCCCGGCGACTTCCAGTCGGCAATAGAAAAGCAGATTCCTGACCTTGTTAAGTTTATTGAAAAGAAAAACCTGCTGTATCTGGACCCCTCCAAACCACTCGTGGTAAGGAAAGAGCCTGCATATATGGCAGGAGTAGCCGGAGCATCTATTAATGCTCCCGGTCCTTATGATAAGAATGGTAATACATACTACAACGTAGGTAGTCTGGACGGTTGGGAAAAAGAAAAAGCTGAAAGCTACCTAAGAGAGTATAATAAGTACATACTACAGATACTGAATATTCACGAAGCAATTCCGGGACACTATACGCAGCTCGTTTATGCCAATAAAGTGCCGGATATAGTGAAGTCTGTGCTGGGCAATAATGCTATGATAGAAGGCTGGGCTGTATATACAGAGCTCATGATGCTGGAAAACGGTTATGATGGTGATAAAGGTGTAAACTCGAAAGAAGCTTCACCAGAAATGTGGCTTATGTACTACAAATGGAACCTGAGAAGTGTATGTAATACTATACTGGATTACTCGGTACATGTGAAAGGTATGACAGAAAATGAAGCCATTGGTTTCCTCACCAGAGAAGCTTTTCAGCAGGAGGCAGAAGCCAGAGGAAAATGGCGCAGAGTATCTGTTACACAGGTGCAGTTGTGTTGTTACTTTACCGGGTTTACAGAAATCTGTAACTTAAGGGATGAAGTAAAACGGAAGCAGGGTAAAGCATTTGACCTGAAAAAGTTTCATGAGCAATTCCTCAGTTATGGCAGCGCACCGGTAAAGTACATAAGAGAAATGATGCTCAGCAAGTAAATATTTATGTTATAACCCAGATAATTATCTTCCCCTGTCTTTCGGTAGCAATCCGGTAATTTTAATGAAATGAATAGGTTGAGACCTCTGTTTTGTCTTTTGTTGGTAGTGCTTACAGTCAGCTGTAAAAAAGATGTTTTGCATACGGATAAAGTATATCGTCTTGTAAGCAATACTACCGACAGGATGAACAGGATGATTTTTATTAATGACAAAACCTGTCTGGTAGCCGGTGGTGAAAAATATGATCGTGCCACTATATTACGTTCAGATAATGGAGGCTATACATGGACAGCAGGTTCCTACCCACTTGCTGGTAAGGCGTTTTACGGTTTGGGTATAGCTCCTTCAGGTCACATATACATGTCTGGCGTGGATGGGGTCGTGCTTCATAGTGGCGACTCCGGACAAAGCTGGCAGCTGGGACGTATCCCCGACTGGGAGCAGTATGTAGGCATTTCGTTTCCTACCAGCGATACAGGCGTTTTTGTGAGTACCACATTGCAGCGTATGGGGGCTATAGTACAGGTAGATACTAACTTTAATATCATATCTAAAGATACTTTTCTTCATGGTATCAATGATGTGTATATGGTAAGCCCATCTACAGGATACGTAATAGGGTACGGCGCTGTATTAAAGACAACCGATTTTCGCCGCACATGGGTGTATCAGGATGTTAAGGGCGACAACTTTACCGCAATGGATGTGCATGGCGATGAGATATGGATGTGTGGTGCCAATGGCAGCGTATTTCATACAGATAATGGCGGTGCTGCATGGCAGCGGCTGCGCAATGGCAATAGCCTGGCACTGAAGCATTTTTCACTGCGCGATATTCTCTTTATAGATAATACCCACGGCTGGGCTGTAGGTGATGATGGCCTGGTTATATATTCGCAGGATGGGGGAAGTAACTGGATGGAGTTTGATAGATTTACCACCAGTACCTTAAGGGCAATCGTTAAGTGCCCCAATGGCGATATGCTGATAGCTGGCGACGGAGGTGAGCTGTACCGGTTTGTTCTGTAACTATCAGAAACTGAAGCCAGCCCCAAACTCAGCCAGCTCTGCTACCGATAGATGTGTTTTTAGAAATGCACACAGATAAGACTCTTTGAAAAATCCCTTATCTCTGCGGGATAGATAGTAGGCACCACCTAGTTTCTGGTATATTTTCCCCTGTGTCTGGTATGCCTGCTTCAGGTAATAACCTACCTGAAGTATTACGCCCAGCCTCCCTAGCATAAATTCATTGCCAGCCAGTGCCGCTACTTTGTATGAGTGCGCTCTTTCGGTACCGGGAGTTACAAACTCATTATTACGCAGGAATGAGTATATCTGCCTGTGGTAAGAGTAATCCATGCCTATAAAAGCTTTGTTTTTACTTATCCACCGTTTGCTGGCCAGCGCTGTAAACATATATACCGGATACGTAGGCCCCAGCGCTGCATTGCCCTGTGTAAATGCTATGCCACCCCGCACCTGGCCCAGCCACCTGTTGCTGAGGTGGGGTAGCTCTCTATGCACACGCACAGGGTTTGCGGTTACAGGGTAATATTTGAAGCCTATATGTGCTCCAGCCAGGTTGATGCCCAGGTTTGGCTGATGGTACGATGCATTGGATATGTGTGAGAAGTTGAGCCCGGCCTGTAGTTGTATGTGGTCATTGATGCTGTATCGCAGGTCGGTCATAAATGATGCATAATCATTCATGGTGCTGCTTATGGCATTGTTCAGTGTATCTACTGGCTGCTGTCGCGAATACTTGCGTGTCACAAAGCCCGCACCATCACCTATACGAATGGTCCAGCGCAGTCGGTCTCCTGCTATGAGGGGTATTTCTATATTGGGGTATATGCTGAAACAGCGACCGTAAACAGAGTCTATACCATAATTGGTATAAGCAAATCCCAGACCTATAATAGGGTAACGGCGACGCTGATGCCACTCTTTACGCCCCCATGTCTTCCACTGCAGGTTCAGGTCTATGCCTGTAGACATGTCTGGTATGGGCAATCTGAACTTTTCTGTGTGCTTGATAACCTTGCCGGCAAATGTGTTTACATCAAAGCAAAACCCTGCTCCGGGCTTGTTTTCTTGGCACAGGCCTTTTCCAGCCATAGCTGTGAGTGTAATTAGTAATGCGGTAATGAATATACGTGGCATACGATAAGGGCTAACAAATATAGGTGCAAAAAGAGATTTGGTACAGCCTTGTTGTTTAACTTTACTATTCAGGTATGGCTATCAGAAAATATGTACTACCCGTTGTGGCTGGTGTAATGAGTGGCATGATGCTGCTGAGAGTGGGGGAGCGCGCTATTCATGCTGCCAATCCTCCTGCTGCGGGATTGAACCTTGAAAACAAAGCAGAGTTGGAGCAGTATATTGCCGCCCTTCCGTCATCTGCTTTTGTAATGATGACAGCGCTTTACATTTTCTGTACAGCATTGGCTGGTGCCATCGCCAGGCTGGTATCTGGAAGCGGCAACAGAGCACCACTGGTAGCAGGAATATTTATCACACTCGCGGCTGTGCTAAATGTGATAATGATTCCGGTACAGCCCCTATGGTTTTCAGCAGTTAGTATTATTGTGGTTATCCCTGCTGCATTGGCAGGTGCACGGCTGGTCTCTATTTTTACACGCCGTAGCTGAGTTTTCCTTTATACTATTACAGGTGGTTCACCACCCATATTTTCCCATATAGTGCGCTCTACATAGTGGTTTATAGGAGCATTGAGTTCATGCCCCTGCTCAAAAAGTACATATACCTCTATCGGTAGTACTACTATTGTTATACCCCACGTAGCCAGTTTCTCATGATGCAGGCGCAGCCTTGTTGCGTCTTTTTCTGTGGTCACTATTATTTTGTCTGCAGTATTCCAGTTATCATATGCCGCCTTCATTTCATCAAGGTCCGATGTTACAAAGTAGTGGTGGTCTTTGTACGTAAGCGTATGTACTGCGCTGGTGTGCTGTTCCAGAAATGAAAGCAGCGGTTCTGGCCTGGCTATGCCACATACCAGCACAGCACTTTTACCCGTAATGGATATTGGCTGTCCTGTGGCAAAATTATAGGGTGTACTGTAACGCAGCCCGGTGAAAAACACCTGCTGGTGTGGCAGGGGGGCTATCTTTTGTTTAATACTTTCTGCGTCTGCTTTTGATAGATTTTCAGGGCATTTTGATACAATGATAATGTCAGCGCGTTTTGCCGCCTTTCTGCTTTCACGCAGGTTGCCAAAGGGGAGTACATGATCGTTGAAGTATGGTTGTGCATGGTCTGTAATAAGTATATTCAGCCCTGCTTTTACAGACCTGTGCTGGTAGGCATCATCCAGTATTACAATATCTACATCGGGTCTGCGCTGTAGCAGGGAGGGAATGCCTGTCATACGCTCTTCAGCCACACTTACCACCACTTCCGGAAATTTCAGGTGATACTGCATCGGCTCATCTCCTATGCGTAGCGCATTGGTATCTTCATTGGCCATCAGAAACCCCTGTGTGTGGCGCTTATAGCCACGACTCATAGTAGCCACACGAAATCTGTATTGTAGCAGGCGTATTAAATATTCTACATGGGGTGTTTTTCCGGTACCTCCGGTAGAAAGGTTGCCTATACATATCACCGGCACACTGAAGCCTACCGACGAGAAAAAACCAGAATCATACATCCGGTTACGCAGCCATACAATTGCACCATACAGCAGGGCAAATGGAAATAGCAGAAAACGAACGATTGTGGACAACAGGTTGCCTTTACCCATGATACTGCAAAGAACGTTTAAAAATGGTAAAATCTGCCATAGACCAGAGTAATGTAACTATAGCTGAATGTGTGTATAATCGCTGCTTGTGCATCCTGTATTATATGTATTTTTGCGTCCGATGCAATCAAAAGAAAACTCCACGGTTACGGTATTACCCGATACCGGTTCGGCACAGAGCAAGCGGGATCAGGTAGCAGAGATGTTCAACAACATTGCCGGGAATTATGATTTTCTCAATCATTTCCTGTCATTGGGTATAGATAAGACCTGGAGAAAAAAGGCTATTGCTACAATAGCATCTGCAGCCCCGCAGCACATACTGGATGTAGCTACCGGTACAGGAGACCTGGCAATTGCCGCTGCTGATAAAATGCCTGCAGTGCATGTTACAGGCGTAGATATAGCAGTGCAGATGCTGGAAGAAGGTAAGAAAAAGATACACGCCCGTGGTCTTGATAGCCGTATTGTTATGGCTAAGGCCGATAGTGAAAGCCTGCCCTTTACAGATGGAATGTTCGATGCGGTTATGTGTGCGTATGGCGTTCGGAATTTTGAGCATCTTGAAGCAGGATTGAAAGAAATGCAGCGTGTACTCAGGCCAGGTGGTCGTTTGGCAATACTTGAATTTTCGCGTCCACGTTCCTTCCCGTTCAGGCAGTTGTACGGCTTTTATTTCAGATACATGCTACCACTTATAGGTCGTGTGGTTTCAAAGCACAGCCGGGCATACACCTATCTGCCAGAGTCGGTACAGGCATTCCCTGATGGGGAGCAGTTCTGCGCTTTGCTGAAGCGTTGTGGCTTTAAAGACCCTGTAGCCAGACCACTCACATTTGGTGTTACTACACTTTATGTTGCCGGTAAGTAACGCTTTAGAAATAGTGTTCCACCTTTAGTCCATAATTAAACAACGCTGTTTCCCGGCCGGTTCGGTTAAACTTGTTGTAGGTATATGATGTGGTCAGAGATACCCACTTCAGCATTTTTATAGCCAGAGTTGTGTTGCTTTTCAGTATGTAATCTGAGTTGTCAGTAAGCGCCTGCTGGTAGAAGGACATACTACTTATGGTAACTGTCTTTACAATCTCAAACTTAAATGATAGCCGTAAAGAATTTCTGTAGGTACTGTAGGTACTCTGTGTATCGGCCACTATGATGTCAGAGTATTCATACAGCACACCGTCACTCAGGTTCACATAGCTTTTCTTTGTGTCTATGAAGCTATAAGCCATGCCTGCACCCCCCTGATACTGACTGTTTATTTTTAGTGAATAGTTGGACGTGAAGTTACCCAGTCCCCAGTAATAATACTTTTTACCGGGCCTGTACACATTACCATCTATGGTGGTGACTACATCATTGTTGGTAAGCTTATCCTGCTGTTTGCCATATAGCCAGCTTCCATGAATATTTGCAGACAGTTTCTTTCTTCTTATCCCTCCCCGTATGGAGTTGGAAAGTACGTAGGCTTCGCTTGTTGCTGTTTTATTGATATTCCCGTTTGCATTCAGCCCCACATAGTAGTGCAGGCTATCATTGTATTGCGCGGTGCAGAAAATGGGGAGCAGCAGCGAAGCCACAAGTATTTGTAGTTTCATTGCGCTGCAAAGGTACACATTATGGCATTTGCTGCCATGCCATAAGGCCACCTGTTACATTTACTACATTGGTAAAGCCTGCCTGCTCCAGCATCATGCACGCCTGCATACTTCTGTTGCCGCTTCTGCAGCATAATACCAGTTCTTCATTTTTAAGGCTGTCAATGTCGTCTGTCTCCATCCCCATTATTTTCCCCAGGGGGAGCAGTTTGCCACCTATGTTGAATTCTGCATATTCTGCAGGCTCACGCACATCTATCAGGTTCAGCTTTTCGCCTGCATCTATACGCTGTTTCAGCTCGCTTACTGATATTACATTCATATTCTGTGTTTTTATTCTTTTATGAGTTTTGCCGGAGTATATATCTGCTCATCGCTGGCCAGACGTACAATATACAATCCTGTGGTAAGTTGTGAAATATTTATCCGGCCGTCTTTAGCCACGGTGCCAGACAGTACTGTGCGCCCTTGTATATCAGAGATGTTGTAGGTACAGTCGTTGCTTCCGTTTGTGGATACCTGTATCTCGTCTCTGGCAGGATTTGGGTAAAGCTGCCATCCCATGGTTACAGGCACGTCATCTATTTCAGTACCTATAACAGGCTTGCCCAGCAGAGGCCGAATCATAATAGCGCCGCTGATGAGTGATGGTACCCAGGACGACAGCACATTGTAATACGCATGGTTAAATCCTACTCTGTTTACATCCAGCCCAAAGTATAAACTGTCACTGCCACTTTCTGCCGGGAGGAAAATACCGGCAAAAAAGATACCAGCCGTTAAAGGTACAGGCTCTTCAAAGCTATACACCCAGAAGTTATTCATAGTATCGGCATAGCCAGGATAGCAATATTCTTTTGTATAGATAAGTTCGTCGGCCGGAGCTCCGTTCACGCCTGCCAGTGAGCGGTATATCTGTATGTCAAACCCCTTGTTAAAGGCAAACGGGATCTGACGGCCAAAGTATATAGCGAGCCCTCTTAGCGTATCCGGCCTGTTAAGGTGATGCTCTATAGCCAGGCGGCCGGGAAGAGTAGGGTATAGGCTCAGATAATAGCTTTTTTCTGCTGAGCCGTCATCATATGCCAGGTAATTATCAAAAACCTGATTGCGTATGATAGTATCATTATCCGGTGGGTCAGAAGATGATATTGATTGTATGAAAAACTTATTCTGGAAAGTTACTTTGTCATATAACCCAATACTGGACAGTGGTATCAGCGTCACGTATGATGGTGTGGATATTGACTGTGTCACCTGTGCCGGTATGGTGGCATTGGTGTAGGTGGGTGATTTAAGGATAGTACCGAATGGTATCACAGCAGCAGAATATGCATTATTTCCCGACTGAGGAAAAAAGTAGTTATTTCTGATACTGAAGGTAAACTGAGTTGCCCTCTCGCCGGCAGGGTTTGTAAAAAACTGACGGTAGGGCATTGATGTGTAATCATTCAGCAGAAAAGATGGGTCAGATGTGAAGCCTATATCATTTACTGCAGTATCTATCAGTGAGCGTCCTGTGCCCAGCCTTATGTAGTCAACATTCCATATTGCATCTGCCCAGTATAGCGCAGCTTTATTGATGAAAGTAAACTGGAAGAAACTATCAAAATACAGTGAATCAGAAATGGGTATCATAACCTGCTGAAATGGTTTCAGCGTACTTCCCTGCACTGACCATACTTTTTTGTAGCCGCCATGCTTTGTTCTGAAAAACAGCATCAGCGAGTCTTGTGGTAATGGATAGAAGCTGTTGCCCTGTGGCTGGTAAAAGAAACTGAAATATATACTGTCATCCGGTACCACCACATTCAGGCTCAGGTTTATGGGCTGCGATGTCAGCGAGTCGGCATACCGGAATATTGTGTTACTGAACGAATCATAAGGTATGCCCCGCCAGTCCAGCGCATCAAATGTTGCCACCCCACGGCTTATGGGATTAGAGCCCATACGGTTGTTAATGTACGTATGCTTATTGGTCCACTTTGCCGCATCCGGAAAAATATCATCATACGCAAAATCTTCAAAGAAGGGTAGCATTAATGGCTCTGTAGCCGTGGTTTTGGATGCCGTAGTTATAGTCGCTGTATTATGGGCAACCAGGATAGGGTTAAAATTGAGATGTCCTGTATGTTCCTGGCTATAGGTTGTGCCGGGTAGTAACATCAGTACCCCAATCAGTATATGTGATAAGTATAGATTTTTACTCACTTCTTTCTAAAACGTTTTCTGGACTTATAGTATAACGCTCAATTGCCTGTTGTATTGTTTGTTTTATCTATGTATGTCGTGCGGGGCTGGTGTCTGCATTATTTGCAGGTCCAGAAATTCTCCCATTCTTATACGGTTATGTGCTCCGGCATCATTGGTAGGCCGTGGACGCTGGTCTGTAACAATAGCCGAAAATGTGTCGGTTATTTCCTCCATCTGGTTAGCTACTATCAGCATTGGTTGTAAGTTAAACTGGTTAAGGGTAATAAGTGCTTCATCTACAGTCATGCCGGTTACATCGGGAACATCCCATTCAGTATTTCCCAGTCCGTTTCCTATTATCAGGTTTATTTTACTGCCTTGTGGCACAGGTGTTCCTGCTACTATAGGGTTGCCATTATAGCTGGCTTCCAGTATAGCCCCCGATGCTATGTCCGACCGGTATGCAGTATCACCTACCAGTAGCTTATTATTGCGCAGTATCATTTCTGCGCTTCTGTAAGACAGGTCTTTGATATTGGGCATGGGTATGCGCGGTGGTGTTACCATGTTTATGGTCAGAAACACGGTACGGCCTTCTTTCACCAGAGAGCCGGTGTCCGGCACCTGCCTCAGTACTGCCATAGGGCGCATAGTAGGTTCATACGTACTGTCTATTCTTACGTCAAATTTCAGCTTACTCAGTTCGGTAAGTGCGCTGTCTGCATTTCTTCCGCGCACATCAGGCATCAGTACTTCCTTACCGTGGTTGGTTACACAGTTCAGAGAGGTAAAGAAAAGTATATACAGCAGCACACACAGCAGCAGTATGATTACTAAATTAAGTGCAAAGGATGTTTTCAGTTTTTCTTTCATTCCGTCAGCTTACAGGGATGTCATTTTTACAACTGTTGATGCAATCTTCCAGCAAGTCGCCATAAAAATCTTTAAGGCTCATTCCGCTCTCCAGTACTTGCTGAGGCACAATGCTGTTCTCACTTTGCCCGGGCATAGTGTTTACTTCCAGAAAGTATAGCTTTCCGGTGCCCTTTTGCAGGATGAAGTCCATTCTTACCACACCTCTGCAGTTCAGGTGGCGGTATATATGCATGGCTTTATTGCCCAGCTGCTCGCGGGTTGTATTGTCTATTTTAGCCGGAGTTACTTCTCTGGTTACTCCGGGTGTATATTTTGCTTCGTAGTCGAAGAACTCATTTTTGCTGATAATTTCTGTAGCAGGCAGCGCACGCAGGTAGCCGTTTGTTCTGTACACCCCTATCGTAAGCTCCCGCCCTTCTATAAACTCTTCTATAAGTACCTGATTATCTTCCTTAAATGCTTTTTCTACAGCGGGCAGTAAGCCGCCTACATCTTTTACTTTACTTACGCCCAGGCTGCTGCCGCTTTCATTGGGCTTTACAAACAGGGGTAGTTTTAGCTGGTCCAGAACAGCACCTATGGAAAAAGGCTCTCCCTTTATCAGATGTACTGAGTTGGCAATGTTTACTACATTGAACGATTTCACCACCTTATTGCAATAGCTTTTATTGAAGGTAAGTGCCGATACAATGGAGTTGCAGGTGGTATAGGGTATGCGCAGCATATCCAGATAACCCTGTATACGACCATCTTCACCTGGGGTACCATGGATGGCTATAAATACGCAGTCAAACAGTACTTTTTTACTATCAACAGTAAGAGAGAAGTCATTTTTATCTATCTGCACCTTTTGCCCTCCGGTTTCGTGATACCACTCCTCACGGGTAATGATAATCTTGTAAACGTTATAACGTTCTGTATCAAGATTCTTCTCTATAGTTTCTGCTGTTTTTATGGATATTTCATATTCCCCTGAATATCCCCCTGCCAGTAATGCAATATTTTTGCGCATTGTTATATATTACACTTTACGTGTTAACGTAGCCAAAGGTAGTGAAAGCTACTCCATTTTTATCCGGCCATTTCTATTTTAGGTCCGCTTTTACATTTTTATTCATCACTATATCGCGCTGGTGTTTGTTCGCCCATTTGTTCTACTCTTAAAGTATGGGCGCTATTGTTATATTTGTGTTTGTTTTACATTTCCTATGACCACTAATAACAGTCGTTTCGCGCTGCTTTTGTCTGTTTTCTGCCTGCTTGTATTTATTTCCTGCCGGAATGAATGCAGAGATGTATCCTGCCTTAATGAAGGTGTTTGTGATAATGGCAGATGTATTTGTAAAGAAGGTTATTCCGGCGAGCGGTGCGAGCTCAGAAATGCAAGTCGTATACGGTTTGTAAATGCCGCTTTTACACCGGTGTCGGTAATCACCGCATCCGATACTCAGACAGTACCCATTGGTGGTACGCTTACATTCGATGGTAGAGTAGGGGATGTGTTTAATGGAGTAGCCATGGCTTATGTTTCCGATGCAGATGAGTCACTTATGGGAGAAGCCGTTACCTGGGCATTATCTGCCGATTTTCCACCATCGGGCACTATCGATGATACGCTGGGCGTGCCGCCGTTGCACTATTTGCTTTCAGTGGTTAATAATGCAGGTGAGTCTGTAGTACATATTACTATCAATTCCGGCCATTCTGGTATGACAGAGCTGGATGTAAACATTCCTTCCGATGGGAAAACGTATAATATTGGGTATTTCAGAGCGTTGTCTGAAGCTAATGTGCTGCTTACAGGTACTGCTCAAAGCTGGAATTACAGTGTGCTTAACTTAAGTGGGGAGTCAAATCAGAGAGTAGTATTATCGCCTCTTTAGTCCGGTACTCAGGAGTACTCTATTATCCCTTATTGCTCATTATGTAGAACATGCATGTAGATTGTTATGTCTCTACATCTGCACATTATGCTATTGATTTAATACTGGATATCAGCTGGCAAGGGCATATTTTATCTTCAGTGCCCTCCTATAGCTATAGGCATCTACTGCCGGCAGTGGTTCTATTATCTTGTTTACTTTCTTAGCCTGCTTTGGAGATTTTACAAAAAGATGTACAGGCATTTTGCTCACATCTATCGTTTCTGTTTGGGGTGTCATTGGTTATTCGTTTGTTAAACAAATTTATTTCTTAACAGCAAAATAACAAAATTTGCCTGCATCTTTTTTGTTAATAAAAAAGGATATTTTTTGTCTGTTTATTTAATACAATGTGCTGGAATAAAATCCATATAGCACAAAAGAATAAAGAGATACCATTTGGTATCTCTTTATTCTTTTATCTCTGTTATTTAAAGCTCTATTTTGCTTTAGCGTGTATCTGCTTTTTCTCTTTGATACGTGCAGATTTACCTGAACGCTCACGGAGATAGAACAGTCTTGCACGACGTACGCGACCTACCTTATTGAGTACGATAGACTCAATGTTAGGTGAATATAATGGGAAAAGACGCTCCACACCTACGCCATCAGATATTTTACGTACAGTAAATGTCTGTGTCTGGCCAGTGCCCTGACGCTTAAGAACATCTCCTTTGAATGACTGGATACGCTCTTTGTTTCCTTCTACAATTCTATAATTAACTGTGACGTTGTCACCAGCTTTAAACTTTGGGAATTCTCTTGTTGAGGTTAGTTGATCGTGTACAAAAGCTACGGCTTCCATCTTTATAAGAATTTTCGGACTGCAAAGGTAATTAAAAAATAACAAAAAACATCAAAAGTAAAAAACTTATAGAGTTTTTTTTTAGATGCTGTACTGTAAGCAACGCATATATTGGTAATCACTGGTTTTATGCAGTTTCTGCTATAATGCATATTATCCCGGTAGGCTTGCATTTTTGCAGAAAGACCAACAGGAATATTACTGAAAGTCAGGTGATACTTCTATATGAAAAGGAACAATGTTGTAAAAATATAGTCGTAGCCTTGCTACGACTATATTTTTATATCTGTATATGCTGTTAAAGGCTTATTCAGCAGCAGGAGCTTCAGCTTCAGTAGCTTCTCCTTCAGATGTAGCCTCACCTTCACCTGCAGCAGTTGCTGCAGCTGCCGCGCGGGCTTCATTCTTTTCTTCAATCTTACGTACAGACTCCTTCATTGCTTCATGACGCTTTTCCGCTTTGTGTTTGCGGTGAGCTTCTTCACGACGTGCAACCAGTTCTTCGTGTTCACCATTCCACTGCTCAAATTTGTCAAGTGCAGTCTCCTGATCAAATAAACCAAGTGATACACCGCGCATGAGGTGCTTCAGATAAAGTACACCTTTAAATGACAGAATTCTGCGGCATGTGTTAGTAGGCTGTGCACCCTGGTCAAGCCAGTGAAGTGCACGTTCACGGTTAATGCGAACGGTAGCAGGTACTGTAAGTGGGTTGTAAGTTCCGAGCTTTTCAATGAACTTACCATCACGTGGAGCTGTAGTGTTTGCAGCTACGATAAAATAAAATGGGCGCTTCTTAGAGCCATGTCTCTGTAGACGAATCTTTACGGACATAAAATAATAGAAATTATTTTTTGTTAAACAATAAATTTTTCAAGGACTGCAAATATAGATACACTGAACGAAAAAGCAAAAATGAGGGCTCTTTTTTAATGCGATTTTAATTTTTTGTATCTGTATCGTATTGGACCACAAAAGTAGCTTTTACCGTTCACCAGAGTGCATTTCGGGGAACAATATATAATATTAGTAATTTTATGATGGTGTCTGTATATAAATGCGGTCTTTTATGAAGTTTGGGCAATAACCAGGCACAGAATCAGGCTCGGTTCTTTTAAATAGCAATGGCATCGCTTACATTTGCACTCTTATTTTTCATGCTATGAGCGAACCGCGTTCTCTGAACTTTCTGGAAGAAATAATTGAAAATGATATAGCTGCAGGTACCAATGGTGGGCGTGTGCATACAAGGTTCCCTCCTGAGCCTAACGGTTATCTTCACATAGGCCATGCCACTTCTATCTGTCTCAATTTTGGGCTGGCAAAAAAGTATGATGGTAAGTGCAACCTGCGTTTTGATGATACTAACCCCGTAACAGAAGAAACTGAGTATGTGGAAAGCATCATGAATGATGTGAAATGGCTCGGATTTCAGTGGGACAATGTGCTGTATGCTTCAGATTATTTCGAGAAGTTATATGATTTTGCACTTACGCTTATAAAAAAGGGGCTGGCATATGTTGATGACAGCACTGCTGCTCAGATAGCAGAGATGAAGGGGAATACGGTTACGCCAGGTATAGATAGTCCTTACCGTAACCGCAGTGTTGAGGAAAATCTGGAGCTTTTTGCAGCTATGAGGGATGGTAAATATCGTGACGGAGAAAAGACCCTGCGTGCAAAAATAGATATGGCACACCCCAATCTGCTGTTGCGCGACCCTTTAATGTATCGCATAAAACATGAAGCTCATCACCGTACGGGTAATAAATGGTGCATATACCCCATGTACGACTTTGCACATGGGCAGTGCGATAGTATAGAGGAAATTACTCATTCTATCTGTACACTTGAGTTCATACATCACAGGCCATTATATAATTGGTTTATAGAGCAGCTGGGCATTTTTCCGTCAAAGCAGTATGAGTTTGCCAGGAGAAATCTTACATATACTGTAATGAGCAAACGTAAGTTGCTACAGCTGGTAAATGAGGGTCATGTATCTGGCTGGGACGACCCCCGCATGCCTACTATCAGCGGCATGAGGCGTCGCGGATATCCTGCCGAAGCGCTTCGCAACTTCAGCGATACTATTGGTATTGCCAAAAGAGAGAACATTGTTGATATCAGTATGCTGGAGTTTTGTGTCAGAGATGTACTCAACAGAACTTCTCACAGGGCTATGGCCGTGCTGGACCCGGTTAAGCTGGTTATTACAAATTACCCCGAAGGAAGTACCGAAATATTTGAAGCGGAAAACAATCCTGAAGATGTGACTGCCGGTACGAGACAGGTGCCATTCAGTCGTGAGCTGTGGATAGAGCGGGAAGACTTTATGGAAGAAGCGCCCAAAAAATTCTTCAGGCTTACTCCAGGCAATTTGGTTAGGCTTAAAAGTGCCTATATCGTTAAGTGCGAGGGCTGCGTAAAAGATGCAGACGGAAATGTCACAGAAGTACACTGTACCTACCTGCCCGAAAGCAGAAGCGGTAATGATGTAAGTGGCCTTAGCGTAAAGGGAACAATACATTGGGTAAGTGCGGCTCATGCACATACTGCTGAAGTACGTCTTTACGACCGGTTGTTCCGCGTAGAAGACCCATCTAATGAGGATGGTGACTTCAAGGAATATATCAATCCTGACTCTATGCAGGTGCTGGAGCAGGTATATATAGAGCCGTCACTGGCTGCTGCACATACCGGACACACTTACCAGTTTATGCGCAAAGGTTATTTCTGTGTTGATACAGAAAGCAGAGATGGACATCTGATATTTAACCGGGCTTCAACCCTGAAAGATACCTGGGCCAAAGAGAAGAAAAAGTAAGAAACGATTACAAGTTATGGCTGTACAGAAGGTCCCTCCTCCAGAGTGATCTTCTGAGTCAGCCCTTTTGCCCAGTCAGTAAGCAGCTGCTTTTCCTGTTCGGTAAGTACTGCTTCTTTATGAATGAGGGTATAGCTGCTTAGTGGCATTTCGCCTTCTTCCACTTCATCTACTATTTCTCTTAGTTTTTTCAGTTTTCGGCGGGTCTTGAAGTTGCCAAATTCTGAGAAGTTCAGCTCATCTTTACCTTCATCTATATGGTGCTCCAGCCACATAGCTACCGGCTGTATGTTAGCATACCAGGGGTAGTGAGTATTGCTGCTGTGGCAGTCATAGCATGCCTTTTTTAGTATTACAGCTACATTGTCAGGGACTGCATAGGCAGTAATGATGTCTGATGCCGGTACAGTTGCGCTCTCATTTCGTGCCGGACGGTAAAACTGCATGATTATCAGCAATGCCAGCAGGCTCAATCCGGTAATTTTGAATACTTTTTTCATATAAAGTAATGCGTGTGTGGTCTGCAATCTAAGCAACTATTGTTGCCCGCGTTTTATTTATTGGGAATATTATTCATTCAGCGGCAGCTGTTATTCAGGCACCTCTCCCTTTTCTACCTGCAGTGAGCCTTTGGGGCGAAGTATTTTATACCATGTAAAATCCCTGTTGGCTTCCATACCATCACCATACAGCACTTCCGATGCCGTAGTGATTCTTACTGGTTTCTCTGTAAAGAATTTTTGTGCGCTCTCATTCCATATCAGCTCATCAGTATTCAGTTGTTCACCTTTACTGCTTATTATCACCACACTGTCCCACACAATGAAGTCATGCTGGTTTTCATAAAACCGGGATGAGTCTGCCGTCAGTACAGCCTGTATTTCGCCACTGTCATTAAAAAACTCCAGTTTCAGCTCGTTATTCATGTCTATGTAAGGCCTGTGAGGATTGTTGTTACGCACAAAATCGCGTGCATATACCCTCATAGATACATCTCCGTTCTGGCTGTAAATGAATGTTACACCTTTAGCTTTGTCTTCCTGTGCATTATGCTTGCCGGTAAGCGCACGTATCGTTTCCGGGTCGTTTTTACATCCGGCTGTAGTAAGTGCAATAACCAATACAACAAATGTTTGTTTTGTTGTATTGGTTATTGATTTTATGTGCTTTACCAGGTTATCGTACATGTTTGTGCAAGCACCTTCTCTGTGTAGTAATAATGCCTGCCATGAGGCAGGCATAAATGTTATTGATATTTCGCACGCTCAAACCACTTCGATGTCATGGAGAACCCTAAAGAGAATCGTACATAGTTCTGCTGCATAAGTCCGTTATCTGTAGTGCCCAGTCTGCCCACATCAACGGCGGCATGCAGATAAGACATCTGTGTCTGAAACCTGCGGAAGGGTAGTGTCATGCCTGCTGTTATGCCATAATAGTTAAGGGTGGTGGCCGATGGTGTTATATAGTCAGTACCATAGTATCCTCCCAGTCGGTAGGTGCAGCGGGATAGTATATGTTTTAAATCGTTAACGTCAGGAATGTATTCAGTACCGAGGCTCATTTTATACGAGCTTGCAGCAATATTCCTGTTCATATGACTATTCAGGTCGCTGCTGAATTCACTCCACTGAGTAGCGCTATAGTCGGCCATTACAGACCATTTGTTCTCTTTACTCAGCATAAAGCCACCGCTGTAACTTGTAGGTAGCGTTAGCTTACCTTTGGTTTCAGGCTGAAAGTATGCCGTGTCTCTGATTACGGTATCGCCAAAGTTGTATCCGCTTATGTGGTACTCTGTAAAGTGCTGGTTTATCTTCTGATTCAGTGATATGCTACCACCTATTCTCAGGGTTATGAATGAGTCCAGCTTTGCCGTATACATAAGGCCACCTTTCCACATGATGCCTCCCACACGGGTTTGCGTACTGTATTCCGATACGTAGCTTCTCGTAGCATTCGTATAGTCATAAGGGTTCAGCTGCGTACTGTTGAATGTATTGCCAAACAGGTAGCCGAAGTTAAACCCGGCGCTTAATCCTTTTACCCTTACGCTGCCACCTATAAATGCATAGTTGAGAGAGCCCTCACCTTTATATATCATTTCGGCGCTGTCTATAGGCGACGGTGGCATAGTGCCTGACGATATCGTGTCCCGCAGGGAATAGTAGGTACGTGCATAGGGCCTGAAGCCAAAAGAGAAACCACCATGGCGCGTCACTGGTACGGCCATGGTCATATACGCTATTGATGCCGTACCCGATCTGTAAGATTGTGGTGCTCCGTTTATAGACCCTGTCGTGTTGCGGGTAGATGCTACGCCTCCCAGTTCAAACGTTGTCCTTTCCAGCAGTGAATACGAAGCCGGATTGTCAGTGTTTATCGTATAGCCGTTAGCATATGCAGATGTCGCATTACCTGCTCCACGCATAGCAACATTATTACCGTTAAGCAACTCCCCTAATCCGTATTTTGAATACGGATTATTGTCTCTGCCATTAATAGGGTTGCTATACGATGCAGTCGTTTGCGCCATCGCAGGCGTGCTGATTACAGCAGTCAGGAAAACAAAAAAATACTTATTGCGGCGAAGGCACATTATGATTCAGAATTAAGTTGCACCCCTTCATGAGTAAGTCAGGGTCGGCAAATATCCTATTTTTAAGCCTGGATGCAAAGCCGGGAGCATCCCCGCCAGTTAAGACCACGTTAAAATCATTATAGCGCTCGCTATACATATTTATCATTCCGTCCACTTCTGCGGCCATTCCGTTCACTGCACCACTCTGTATGCAGGTCTCAGTATCATAGCCTAAAAGCAGAGCATCCATATCTGCTTTCTTCAGGTCGGGCAGCAAACTGGTAAATGCATTCATTGCTTTCAGGCGCATCTGCACCCCTGGCGATATGGCACCACCTCTGAAGGTGCGCCCTTCCTGCAGCAGGTTATAGGTAATGCAGGTGCCTATTGATATCACCAGTGTTGTACGGCCCGGATAATCAGCATATGCACCGCTTACCAGTGCCAGTCTGTCAGCCCCCAGTGTGTCTGCCGACAGGTAAGCATTGTTAAACGGAACATTGGTATTACCTGTGAGAATTACTGAGCTTTTAATTTTAGACTTTAGCATCATTTCCAGCTCTATACTGTGTTGTGATACAGAGCATAGTATAGCCTTGTCAGGTTTATGTGTTTCTATAATGCCTGTTATCTGCTCCAGAATAGAGTCTTCCGAAAATATGACAGGCTTTTGCATTTTGCCATCGGCAAATAAGGATACTTTAATGTTGGTGTTACCCCAGTCAATGCACAGGTTCAGCGACATGTTGTTGGTTGTTTTTGTGTGTATGCAGAATTGCCAAAATAGCAAAAAAATAGCAGCATCATTTAAAAACGGCTATTTTTTTTGAACTTATCCCTGCTTACAGGCAGCTGAGAAGTATGTTGCATGCTTCTGCTATTTCTTCATCAGATATAGTAAGCGGCGGTGCTATTCTTATACAGTCAGGGGCAAAAAGGAACCAATCTGAAAAGAGCCCGCTTTTCATACACCTTTCCAGTACGGCTATTACCTCCTCACCTGACGCTAGTGCTACTGCTATCAGGAGGCCTTTTCCCCTCACTGCTTTTATTTTATCATGTTTCAGCAGCTTTTTGAATAGCTGCCCTTTTGCTTCGGCAGTTATATGCAGCTGTTCCTTCAGTACTACATGCATGCCTGCCATACCTGCGGCACAGCATACAGGATGCCCGCCAAAGGTTGTTATATGTCCCAGTACAGGGTCGGCAGTGAATGATTGCATCATTGCCTGGTCAGCTACAAATGCGCCTAGTGGCATGCCGCCTCCCAGTGCCTTGCCCAGTAGTACTATATCTGGTATTATATTATAATGTTCAAAACCCCATAGCCGGCCAGTTCTTCCCAGCCCGCATTGTATTTCATCCAGTATCAGGAGCGTACCTGTTTCATGGCACTTTTCTCTTACCCGCTGCAGCCAGTTTCCTGATGGCTCATTTACGCCCGCTTCTGCCTGTATTGTTTCCAGTAGTACGCATGCAGTCTGGTTCGTAATTCCGGCTATCAGGTCTTCACTATTATAGTCATAATGCCATACCCCCGGCAGCAGTGGTCTGTACGCATTACGCCAGTACTCATCACCCATTACACTCAGCGCACCCAGTGTGCTGCCATGGTAGCTTTTATTGCAGCATACTATGTCAGTTCTGCCGGTAACCCTGCGCGCCAGTTTTAGCGCTCCCTCTGTAGCCTCAGCGCCTGAGTTGGTAAAGTACACACAGTTTAGCGATGTAGGAAAGTGCGCTGATAGCAGTGATGCATAAGCTACCTGAGGGCTCTGCACAAGCTCTCCATATACCATTACATGCAGGTAATGATCTGCCTGCTTTTTTATCGCATCGGTAATAGCAGGGTGCCGGTGTCCGGTATTGCATACGCTTATGCCCCCTATCAGGTCCAGATACTTTTTGCCATCAGCTCCTGTCAGGTAGCATCCGCTGGCATCTGTTATTTCCAGCGCCAGTGGGGCAGGGGAGGTCTGAGCTACATGTCTCAGAAACAATTGTCGGTTATTCATCAGATATTCGCTTGGCCCAGAAGCTGCTGGTATAATAAGTAATTATCGTCATCAAAGCATACGAATATTACCTCATCCAGTGCATTACTGTGCTGGGATATATAATCATTCACAGCACTTATAGCTATGGTAGCAGCCTCTTCCCTGGGATAATTATATACCCCTGTACTTATGTTGGGGAAAGCTATGATGCGTACTCCATTCTGCTGGCCGGTCAGCAGGCTGTTTTTGTATGCAGCATACAGCAGTTCGGGTTCACTTTTGTTACCGCCGTTCCATATAGGTCCTACAGCATGTATTACATATCTTGCCGGCAGCAGATATCCGCTGGTTATCTTGGCTTCACCGGTCCGGCATCCGTTTAGCAGGGCGCACTCCTGGCGTAGCTCAGGCCCGGCAGCCCTGTGTATAGCGCCATCTACTCCGCCGCCACCCATGAGAGAGGTGTTGGCTGCATTTACAATAGCGTCAGCTTTTATCTGTGTTATGTCCCCCTGTGTCAGTGTTATTTTTGCCATTATCTACGGGTGTCATGTTCATTTCCTGCGCCTTTTCCATTAGCAGGTTATAAGCAGCATCATAGTTATTGGGAATATCGCCATCCAGTATTGCCTCTCGTATAGTAGTTTTGAGTACACCTACTGCTCTCGATGGTCCGATGCCGAAGATACGCATTATGTCGTCACCACTTACAGGAGGCTGCCAGTTTCTTATCTTATCCTTTTCCTCTACCTCTTTCAGCCGTATTTTTACAAGCTCAAAATTTTCCAGATATCGCTTTACTTTTTGCCTGTTCTTTGATGTTATATCGCTCTCACACAGCAGCATCAGATCTTCCAGGTCGTCACCGGCGTCAAACAGTAGTCGCCTCATGGCAGAGTCTGTGATATCTTCTTTAGTAAGACTTATCGGGCGCAGATGTAGTGCTACAAGTTTTGCCACATACTTCATCTTTTCATTCTGTGGCAGCTTTAGCTGTCTGAATATTTTTGGGGTCATTCTTTCCCCTACTACTTCATGCCCGTGAAAAGTCCACCCATGCCCATCTTCAAATCTTTTGGTAGCAGGCTTCCCTATGTCGTGCAGCAGTGCCGCCCATCTTAGCCACAGGTCATCACTTTTTGATGCGGTATTATCTATTACCTGTAGGGTATGGTAGAAGTTATCCTTATGGCCTTTCCCTTCCAGTATCTCTACTCCCGCAAGTGCTACCATCTGAGGGAAGAATTCTTTCAATAGTCCTGAGCGGTACAGCAGGTCCAGTCCAGTAGAGGGGCTGCTGCACATCATTATTTTATTCAGCTCGTCCGTTATCCGCTCCTGCGATACAATGCGTATCCGCTCTCTGTTATGTTTGATAGATGCAAAGATTTCAGGCTCTATTTCGAAGTTCAGCTGATTGGCAAACCGTATGGCACGCATCATTCTCAATGGGTCATCCGAAAAAGTGGTATCAGGCTCCAGTGGTGTGCGTATCTTTTTCAGCGACAGGTCCTTCATGCCCTCAAACGGGTCAATGAGGTTGCCGTAGCTACCCTCATTCAGGCTTATTGCCAGTGCATTTATAGTGAAGTCCCTCCTTTTTTGGTCATCCTCCAGCGTGCCGGGTGTTACTTCTGGTTTTCTGGAGTGCTGCCGGTATGATTCTTTACGTGCACCTACAAACTCTACATCTATACCATTATAACGAAAGTGAGCCGTGCCGAAGTTTTTAAAATAACTCACATTTGGTCTGCCGGGTAGTTTTTTTGCTACAGAATGTGCCAGCGCTATCCCATCTCCTATGCACACAATATCTATGTCCTTTGTCGCACGGTTCAGTATCTTATCCCGTACAAACCCACCTATTACATAGCAGGTTGTGCCCGACTCTCCCGCCGATTTTCCTATTACTTCAAATAGTCCTAGCTCTTCAGCGCTGCAATCTATGTCCATAACTCCTGCAAATCTAAAGCAGCAGTAACAGATATGGAACAGGGAGATTTCTGTTATATTTTTTGTTGTTTTAAAATTAATATATAGTTTTGTGATGCATTGTTACAAGATGCAACTGGAATCTATGAATCAGACAGAATTATTAAAAGGAACATTATCTACTATTATTCTCAAGCTGCTGGAGAGTAACGGAAAGCTGTATGGCTACGAAATAACCCAGATGGTGCGCAATATGTCGGGCGAAAAAATTCTATTGAAAGAAGGCTCATTATACCCCGCATTGCATAAACTGGAGGCCGATGGCCTGGTAAGGACAGAACAGGTCTATGTTGGTAAACGGGTAAGAAAATACTATCACCTTACTACGCCGGGTAAAAGTGCTACTCAGGCATCTGTAGATGAGCTGCTTGATTTTCTGAATACCATACATATTCTTATCACAACCAAACCACTGTCTGCATATGAGCCTGCTTTCTGATGAGCAATTAGCCATTCTGGAGATGCGCATAGCTGCAGACATTTCAGATGCCGGGCTGATGGAAGATCTCCTGGACCATTACTGCTGCTTTGTAGAAGAGCAGATGGATGAAGGTCTTGATTTTGATTCAGCTTACGGTAAGGCGTTTCAGGCTATATCTCCCAATGGAATACACGAAATACAGGAAGAACTATATTTTCTTTTAACTTATAAAAAACAAACAAACATGAAAAGAGCAGTTTATGGGCTGGGTTTCACAGCCGCGTTTTTGATTTCTACTGGAATTATGTTCCGGGTTATGCATTGGCCAGGTGCCAGGGTAATACTTATCTCTGGTTTTGCATCTCTGTTATGCACCATGTTCATTATGGTATATAACTCGCTAAAAGCACTGAAAAACATGAATGCTACTACCAATCTCCGCATTTTTGCCGGGCTGGCAGCTGGCATACTGATTGCTTCCGGCAATCTGTTTAAGCTCAGCTCATTCCCTACGGCCAATATGCAGGTCGTATTAGGTATGGGATTATTGAACTTTGTTTTTCTTCCTATGCTTTTTTATCAGCTATACAGGAAGTCCCTTGCAGCATAATGCCGTTATTTAGATACAGAAAGCCCACCGTTCTTAAAGGCGGTGGGCTTTCTGTTGTTATTTCTTTGCAGAGATACTATCTGTTTGCGTTTATAAAGTCGTTGAGTGCTTTTTTATTGGAGTCAAAATCCATTACAGATGCTACTTTATAATAGTTCTGAGGGTCAGTACATCTGCTGTATGCATCTTTTGCAAACGTCATTTTAGTGTTTTCAAAGGAGAAAAGACGGCACACTTCCATTATCTGGCCGGTACTCATATAGTTTCCATTGATAATGGTGCGCGCTGTAGAAAGTTTAGTGTTCTCAAACGAGGCGCTGGAGATGCTTTGCTTCGCATCGTTGAATGAGCGTGCATCCATCTCCATAGGCATAGGTGGTGGGGGAGGGGTATAGTTATTATTACGGCCACCGCCATAGTTGCCATTCTGGCCACCACCATACTGACCATTATTATGATGTTGTCCATAATTATTGTCGGTCGTGGTAGTAGTTGTTGTCTCTGTTATCCATTGGCCGGTTATCGGATCCATGAACGTTGTTTCTGTTACCGTATTTATCTGCTGCGGTTTGCCATAATACATAACATACTCATCTCTTGGCCCATGATAGTTCCTGTCGCACTCTGACATCCGGTGAAACTTTAGCCGGGCCATTCCGCCTCTCCCGCGCGATATACGTAGTGTCAGATTTACTGCCTTCCCATCTATTGGGTCTGCTATATTTACAGTCCTTCTTATTGGTTGTGTTCTCCCGCTGGGAAACATTATCTGTACATCATTCTGGTATTTAGGCAGATACTCTACCCTTATTTTGGATTGTGGAGTCAGGTTTTGCTTTATGCCATTGAGTATGAGGAAAAATGGCTCACCATTTTCTGAGAAAATAGATAGCACACTGTTGTCATACTGCATATTTTCATATTGGTATTGACGGTAATTGCCGGGATAGCCTCGCTGGGCAAAAGTGGCTGAGCTTGCCAGGAGCATAGCAAACAGCAGACTGCATGAACTTTTCATGATAAGAATGTGTGTTTTAGAAATACAAGATTAGGAAAATAATTCTGTACAGATATGGTCTGCCTGAAACAATAAATATGCCAGTCCTCTCTTTTTGTAGATAGTTTGGCTGTTAAAGTCATGCCAATGTAGGCTCTTATGCCCTGAAAAGACAATATTGTGGCACACCTTACTCGGTTCTGATGCATTTTATTCGGAAATTGCGGCACGTTTTTATTTGAAAGTATATGGTATCTAAGAGCAGTCAGTTATTCAGTCGTGCACAGCAGTCTATTCCCGGTGGTGTTAATTCTCCTGTACGCGCGTTCAGGTCGGTAGGTGGCACTCCTGTTTTTATGAGCAGCGCCAGCGGAGCATATATGTATGATGCTGATGGGAACAGTTATATAGATTATATCAACTCATGGGGACCCATGATACTGGGACATGCTTACCCTGCTGTAGTAGATGCTATAAAAGAGCGGGCCGGAATGTCTACCTCATTTGGCGCACCTACCGAGCTGGAGATTGAAATGGCAGAGCTTATCAGGCAAATGGTGCCCGGGGTAGATATGATTCGTATGGTGAGCAGTGGTACTGAGGCATGCATGAGTGCACTTCGTTTGGCCAGAGGGTATACCGGGCGCAATAAGTTTATAAAATTTGAAGGTTGCTATCATGGCCATGCCGATGCTTTTCTGGTAAAAGCAGGTAGTGGTCTTGCTACATTTAATATTCAGACAGTGCCGGGTGTTACTGCCGGGGCTGCAAATGATACACTTACAGCGCCATACAATGACCTTGAAGCGGTGCGAGAAATCGTAGCTGCTAATAAGGGAGAACTTGCCGCTATCATTATAGAGCCGGTAGCCGGTAATATGGGATGCATTATTCCCGCACCCGGTTTTCTGGAAGGGCTGCGCAGTATATGTGACGAAGAGGGCATTGTGCTCATTTTTGATGAGGTAATGACAGGGTTTCGCCTGGCACCCGGTGGTGCCCAGGAAAGGCTCGGTGTACGTGCCGATCTTGTTACTTATGGTAAGGTTATAGGTGGTGGCTTGCCGGTAGGTGCATTTGGTGGCCGTGCCGACATTATGCAGTGCATTGCGCCGCTGGGCAATGTATATCAGGCAGGAACGCTGAGTGGCAACCCTATAGCCATGATTGCAGGGTACACAACCCTAAAGACCCTCAACGATAACAGAGATATTTATACAACTATTGATGCCACTACTGCACAGCTGCACGATGGTCTCAGCGATGTACTGAATGCATCCGGTAGAAAACATGTCATAAATCATCTTGGTTCTATGATCAGTGTGCATTTCAGTGACAAGCCGGTAACAAATTTTGCAGATGCAGCATCTGCCGACAATGCTTCATTTGCTACATTTTTCCATCACATGCTGGATAGAGGTATTTACTTGCCACCATCAGCATTTGAAACATGGTTCATTAGTAGTGCAGTAAATGGCGATGATGTAGCAAAAACCATAGCTGCGGTCAAAGATAGCCTGGCAGCAATGGCATAATGATACACCCTGTTGCACGATAGTGGTATACATCAGTTGCAAATGCTGGTTTTTACTGCATTTTTGATACTAAAACGCCACCTTTTTTGTCACAAAATGGCAATTTGGGGTGAATGTGTATAAAGTGTACATTAATAAACTGGCTTTATTAACGAAGTTCATTAGATTGCGTATGTATTTTTATCATACAGTTAAATTTACATCTCAGATTTATATACTTACCTAAAATTGTAAATGTTATGAATATTGGTGCAGCTATCAGGTCTATTCGTAAAAAGATTGGGGTCAGCCAGTTTGAACTTGCTGAAAAGTGTGAATTGACGCAAACCGCGTTATCACAGATTGAGACCGGAAAGAAGCGGCCCAGCCAGCGTACATTTAACCGTATATGCGAAGCTCTGGACATTCCACCTTCTATTATATATATAGTAGCTATGGAAGATACAGATGTATCTCCGGGCAAAAAAGGAGTATATGATCTCGTATACCCTTCTATAAAAAGCCTCGCATTACAGATGGTAGATTTTGAGCATCAGGCCCTCATGCAGGATGCTACCCCCAAGCCCAAGCCTGAATAGTTAGTCCGGGTTTTGTAGCTGATACGATGTGCTGTAAAGCAGAATTCCTTGCTGGCTTACTGTCCGACAGCGCCTCGCAAGGAAGTCATTTTGCAGTTACACTGCACATAAAATAATGCAATTATTGTGCCAGACTATCATCTTCCGATGATGTATTGTCACCTTCCTGCCCCTCATTTAACACTTCATTAGTGCTTTCTGTGGCTTCGGTAGGTTCTGTATTATTGTTGTCAGCCTCACTGTTCCATTCTACTATGAAGTTGTTCCGGCCGGTACCAATAAGTATCATAAGATACTTCTGCTGTATCAGTTCCAGCATGGCCAGAAATGTAAAAATGGCATGTATCCGGTTTTCACATACAGCAAATAACTGGTCAAATGGTACACGCTTCTTTTCTTTCAGGTCATTTTGTAGAAATGTACGTTGCCCTTCCAGACTGTAATTATACTTTACAACCACATGCTGCGGTTTCTGGTTACGGTCATTAAACCGCTTTATCACCTTTTCATACGCCTGCAGCAACTTATACATGGTTACTGTCTGTATCTCTGTTCCTTCAGAGTATGACTCACTCAGGTCGTCTATCTCATTTTTTATATTGCCACGCTTTTGCTGCATCTGCCTGTCGGCCTCCATCAGGGCCATCATTTCCGATGCTTCTTTGAAGCGTTTATACTCCAGTATCTTATCTACCAGTTCCTGCCTGGGGTCTATTTCATTACCCTGCGCATCCACCTCTCTGCGGGGGAGTAGCATCTTTGCCTTTATACGCATCAGGGTAGATACAAAAAGAATAAATTCACTTGCCAGCTCTATATTCAGACTCTCCAGTGTATGTATATATCCCAGAAACTCATTCGTGATGCCAGCTATAGGAATGTTGTAAATATCAAGTTCGTCACGCTCTATAAAAAATAGCAGCAGGTCAAATGGACCTTCAAACTGAGGAAGCTTTATCTGGTAGGTAGCTGACATTATCTTATATGTAATACAGGCAAAAAACTGCGTCAATGAAATGCATCGGATGCATGTACTTCATTGACGCAGTAAAACAAAAGTAACCTTTTTATCTTATCGTATAGAATCAGAACTTAAAGCCCAGTCCAAATGTTACAACCTGCTTCAGCTGCACCCAGCCTAGTCCTGCACCTGGTTCATTCTTATCTACGGTATTGCCCATGTCATCTACATATGTTTTGCTGTATGGTATGTTGTTGTCATACATTACAGTAGCACCTACAGTTATGTTAAATACTTTTGATACTTTCCATGAAAACAGGTTGTCAAACAATACATTCAGATTGCCGGGATTGTCTTTTTTGATAACAGTACCGGTGCTGTCCTTTGTATCTTTTGCCAGGTAGTTTGAATACAGGTCCAGACGTGTCTTGAAAACCATGTTTTTGGTGATGTTTATCGTATAGCGGCCAGAGAAGTAAGCACCCAGCTGCATAGCGGTGGTTTTGCCATAGGGTACACCAAACATGCCTTCTGGTTTCATCAGGGTGTAATACTTGTCGGCAGTAACAAGGCGGGCAGCTACCGGCGACAGGAATAATGTTATATCACTCCCTTTACGATATTCACCACCTACAGCAAGCGTAAAGAATGCCGGCGACAGGAAGTTTGAGGTAGATATGCTATCCCAGTTGGGCAGGGAGTAATCATAACCTTTTGTCAGCTGCGACTTGAAGTTAAATAGGGTAGTCAGGAATATGTTTCTTCCCGTATCTATTACTTTACCATATTTAGAAGTAAAGTCGATACGGTCATCTGTTTTTCTGGGCACAAATGAAGTAGAATAGTTATAAGTAAGACCATAGGTCATATCCAGGGTATTACTCCATATATCCCGGTGATTCAGACGGTCCAGTCTGCCGGAAAATATGCCATTTATAAGTAGCGAGCCCAGTTCACCACCCGCAGCCCAGTTATGCAGGAAGCCACCATTGGTTCCTATCGTAAGTACACCACTGTGTACCCATGCCACAGTATCTGCATTTTTTGTTTCAAGTGACTTTTTTACTTCGTCCATCTTGTTTATTTGCGCATTTGATACATTAGATAGTGCACATAATGATGTGATAATCAGTAGATTTTTTTTCATTTCTATTGTATTTGTGTATGTTTATTTATGTTATCTAGCGTGGCTTGTACTTAGCATCTGCAAGGAATGTTGTCGGATTGAATTCTGTTGCCAGCAGTTTTTGTAAGGTCATATCCTTGTGTTGTTGCATATAGGATATGATCATTTTATAACCCAGCCAGGTACCTATATTGCCAGGTGTTACTTTCTTTTCATTGGAGGGTGGCTCTATGCCCCGTGCAAAAGGACCATCAGTTATATAAGACATAATGGTCATGGCTTCTTTGTTGAATAGTAGTTCGTTTCTTACAAAAAAGTTATATACAAATGCTTCGTTTTCCTCACACCATTTTGTTTGCTCTGCATTAAATCCCAGCAGTACTGAGTCTGGTGTACCCGGTAGTATGCTATGAAGAAAATATAGTTCTTTACCTTTCTGCAGCATCAGTTCCAGTAGGTTTTTTTCCTGTGTTTTAAGAGGGTAGGCTAGCCGGTACAGTGAGCTGAATACGGAGACAGGTATATATTTAGGTCTCCTGTGCTGCTTCATATACGCAGGCTCGTTCACAGAAGCATAGTGCGGAAACTCATCCCCCAGAAACATATCCAGAGCTATGCACTGTGTATTGCTGTCCACAGGGAAAGCAGTCCATCTGCTCAGTCCCAGATTCAGGTAGTAAATATTTGGTACAGTAATGTCTGGAAAGTAATATTTAAGAGTTTTGAATCCTTCAGTGAGACTTTTGTCTGTTTCTTTAGTGTCAGGGTATTGCTGTTTTATATATTGTTCCAGCTCAGCATAATCCTTGAATGTGATAAATGGAATAAGTCCTTCTCTGATACCGGGCATGGTGTCTGAGTAATTGCCGTTCAGTCCATATGCCATTAGGGTATCAAGGAAGAAGTCCAGAAACTGAGGATACTTTTCTTTAAGCTTCCCAAGTCCGGCCTCTATGTTATTGCTATCCAGTGCATAAAGGTCAGTGTCAAACCGGTATGTTTTCAGCTCCAGTTGAATACCGGATGTGTCAGGTCCTGAAGTCCTGTTATCTGTGCAACTGTTTAGCAATGTTACACATCCCAGCAAACAGATTACAGACCCTATATATAGTTTTATTTTCTTCATGAGGCACACTATGGTAACGAGGCGCAAAGGTACAAAGTCAGTTTTTATGAAAAAGAGGGGTGTTTGTTATTACTCTTATGCAACTAAAAAATATCAACAAATGATAATTGTACGGTCATTATAATAAACTAAATTTGTACTTTCTTCCGGAGCTATGCCCGGACGGGGCTTGTATTCACTTAATACAATTTTTGATGAATAAATTTTTATCTGCACTTTTCCTCTCACTATTTGCCGCGCCGGCGTTTATGTTTGCTCAGCAGCCTGTTATCAGTTCTGTTAGCTCGTTATCGGCATTTCCCGGCACTTCTGTTGTCATATCCGGCACTGGCTTTGATGCTACTCCTGCGGGCAATATTGTGTATTTCGGTGCTACAAAAGCAATAGTTGCCACGGCCTCTGTCACTGATCTTACTGTTACGGTTCCTGTTGGTGCCTCTTTTTCACAGGTATCAGTTGTGAATAGCGTATCGGGCCTTATCGGATATGCTCAGTATCCATTCCTCCCGGCATATGACAATAGTGCATATGACCCCACAGCTACACTATTTGAGTCGCACGTAGATTTCTCTGGTGTTACTAATCCCTCACGTGTTGTTATTGGAGATTTGGACGGAGATGGCAAGGCCGATGTTGTTGTTGCCAATGCAGGCGCTGCTACGGTTTCAGTGTTCAGGAATATAAGCGTATCAGGTACCATTACTGCTGGCTCTCTTGATGCAGCAGTTACATATAGTGTACCCCAGCCAGTTCAGGATATCACTTTGGCCGATATTGATGGAGATGGTAAGCTGGATATTGCTGCTGCCAATTCGGGGGCTGTGCTCAGTTTTGTTTCAGTTTTACGTAATACTACCTCCGGGGCAGGTACGTTTTCAGCAGCCTCTTTTGCTGCCAGTGTAGACCTTGCTGCCAATGCAGGCGCTCAGGGGGTTACTGCCGCTGATATGGATATGGACGGCAAAACAGATCTGCTCGTTGCATGTTCGTCCAATGTACTGAACACTTTTCGTAACATAGGTACTGCCGGTTCTCTCACCACAGGTTCATTTGCACCTAAAGACAACATCACTCCGGGTACAGCCCCGGTTAAGGTTCTTGCAGGTGATATTGATGGCGATGCTAAGCCGGATATGGTGGTAATTAATAGTGGGTCAGGTAATGTGTCGGTGTTCCGTAACACAATGACAGCTCCCGGGCCCATAGTTACTACATCGTTTGCTGCCATTGTAAACCTTACCGTTGGTACAAACCCTGTTGCCGGTGCTCTTGCAGATATAGATGGCGACGGCAAGCAGGAAATATGCATTGCAAACTCCGGTAGTAATACAATCGCTGTTTTCCGTAATACAAGTGTACCGGGTAGTATTACCAGCGGCACTTTATCCCCCCGTGTAGATTTTTCAGTTGGCACCACTCCCCGTGGCATTGCTGTCGCTGACTTTAATGGAGATGGCAAGCCCGATCTGGTATCGTGCAACAATGGTACGGATAATGTATCTCTGCTAAAAAATGCAGCAGTTTCAGGCACCATTGACGCTGCTTCATTTTCTACAGCACTTTCTTTTGCCACAGGTTCAGGACCTGCAAGGGTAGCTGCCGGAGATATTGACGGCGATGGTAAACCAGAGATACTGGTCAGCAATGCTACCGCTGCTACTGTTTCTGTACTGCGTAATAATCCTCTTGCTGCCATTACGGGTACATTCAATGTATGTGTAGGTGCCGGTACCACCCTCGCTAACACTACTGTTGGAGGTACATGGAGCACATCCTCCACTTCAATTGCTACTATCAATGCTACTACAGGCGCGCTTTCTGGTGTTAGTACGGGTACTACCACTGTTAGTTACACAGTATCTGGTGTTTCTGCCACTGCTATCGTAACAGTAAGCCCTGTACCTGATGCGGGCACATTGTCCGGTACAGATACAGTTTGTCCGGGAAGTACTACTCTCATATCATCCACTGTTTCCGGTGGTGCATGGGCTTCTTCCGATGCTGCCATTGGTACAGTCGATGCAGCCACCGGTACGGTCACAGGTATTGCATCTGGTACCACTACTATATCTTATACGGCTACAACAGGCTGTGGCACCGCCACCGCCACAATGGTTGTTACTGTAAATACTTTGTCAGATCCTGGTACTGTTTCAGGTGCAGCAAGTATTTGTGCAGGTAGCATGGTCACATTATCGTCCACAGTTTCAGGTGGTACATGGATTTCTGGTGGGCCTGAGGCTACAGTAGATGCTGGCACGGGAGAAGTTACTGGTGTAAGTGGTGGTACCGTGCTTATAAGTTATGAAACTGCAAATGTATGTGGCAGCTCATATGCTACTGCTATAGTAACCGTTCAGGCACTTCCTGACATTACCGGTGCTGCGTCTGTTTGTTCCGGCTCTTCTGTCACTTTATCCAGCAGTGTTGCAGGTGGTACATGGCAGAGTGGCAATACTTCCCTCGCTACTGTTGGCACATCGGGCGTTGTTACGGGTGTTACAGCTGGTGTGGTTGTGATAACATACACAGCAGGTGGCTGTACTAATACTATAGTGATGACGGTGGACCTTACGCCCACTGCAGGTACTATCTCTGGTATTTCGGCACCGTTCTGTGCAGGTACTACAGGTACTTTTACCGCTACGGTAGCCGGTGGCTCATGGAGCTCGTCCGATGCAGCTGTTGCTTCAGTAGGTACTGATGGTGTGGTAACAGGTGTGGATGCAGGTACAGCTGTTATATCATATTCGTTTACAAATAGCTGCGCTACTGTAGCTGCTACGTCGGTAGTAACAGTAGACACGTTATTGGACCCAGGCATTATTTCAGGTCCGGTAAGCGTCTGCGCCAGTGGCAGTACTATATCTCTCACTAATCCTGTCAGTATTGGTACCTGGTCTTCTTCAAGCATTACTGCTGCTACGGTAAGCAGCACTGGTGTCGTTACAGGTATTGACCCGGGTACTACTACCATATCTTATTCTGTTTCAAATTCCTGTGGCGATATGCATGCGCTACATTCAGTTACAGTAAATGCATTACCCGATACTATTTCAGGTCCATCTACGGTCTGTGTCGATGCTACGGTTACCCTATCCAGCCTTACCGGTGGTGGTACGTGGAGCGCTACCGGCACTACAGTTACCATCGATGCTGCTACAGGTGCTGTAACTGGTGTTAATGCAGGAGCAACTATTGTAAGTTATACACTTGTAGTAGGATGTTTTAGAACTAAGGCATTGACAGTTAATTCGTTGCCAGCACTAATTGGAGGAACGCTTTCAGTGTGTGAAGGTGCTAATACCACGTTGGTTGGCTCATTGGGTGGTACATGGTCCAGTGCCGATGACCTTATAGCAACAATTGGCTCTGCTACCGGTATTGTTACTGGTGTTGCCGCAGGTACTACAGGTGTTACATACACAAAAACTGCTACAGGCTGCACCCGTACAGCAGTACTTACAGTTAATCCGCTTCCTGGTACTATTACAGGTAATTTTGAAATATGTACAGGTACAAGAGATACATTTATGTGTACACCTTTAGGTGGCTCATGGGGCAGCTCTAATCCCGTTGTTGCTACAACCGGTTTCTCCAGCGGAGAAGTGCGTGGCTTAAATGTTGGTACTGCCAGAATAACTTATACAACTACTGCCGGATGCAGAACATCTCAGGCTATAACTGTAAATCAGTCACCATCTGCTATTTCCGGCTCACTGGTAGTATGTGAAGGCGCTACTTCGTTCCTTACCAATACAGTATCATTTGGTGTCTGGGTAAGTTCTAACACCGCAGTAGGTGTTATATCTGCATCTGGTCTCGTTGCCGGTGTGGCTCCCGGCACTTCTGTTGTTTCTTACGTATTGGGTAATGGCTGTTATCGTTCCGCCACCGTTACTGTTAATCCGTTACCTACCGGTACAGCCGGGCCTCATGAAGTTTGTACCGGAGCTACAGTTACATTAACGGGCACCCCGGCCGGTGGTACCTGGGCCAGTAGTAATCTTACGCGTGCCGGTGTAGGGTTTATGACCGGTATCGTTAACGGAGTAGCAGCAGGTACTGCTGCCATATCATATATACTGCCTACCGGCTGTAAAATTCCACATCTGGTCACTGTCAATCCGTCTCCTGCTTCGGTTACCGGTACCATGTCATTGTGCGAGGGTACTACTACTATGCTCAGCTCCAGTCCGGCAGCGGGCACATGGGTTAGCAGTAATGTTACTATCGCTACAGTCGGCAGCGCTGCTGGCATTGTTACCGGCGTAGCTTCGGGAACAGCTGTAATGTCCTACATAATACCTGCTACAGGTTGCTTCAAAACCGGAACTATTACTGTCAATCCTACTCCGGCTGCTATTTCCGGTGCGCTTACTGTTTGTCCCGGCAGCAGCACTGTTTTGGGTACTACCCCCGTTGGCGGTACCTGGACATCCTCAATTCCTGCAGTTGCTACAGTTGGGTCACTTACAGGCAATGTAACGGGAGTTGTTTCGGGTACCTCTGCCATTACATACCGGTCTCCGGTTGGTTGCAACCAGGTTGCGGTAGTCACGGTAAATGCACTTACTACAGCAGGCGCCGTATTAGGTACACCTACAGTATGTGAGGGTGCATCTGTAACATTGGTAGCTACTGTACCCGGTGGTGTGTGGTCTGCGGCCACGGGAGCAACATCGGTATCTGCTACTGGCGATGTTGCAGGTATTCTGGCAGGAGTTGATACAATCAGATATACCGTAACCGGCATATGCAACACAGATATTGCTACATATGTGGTTACTGTAAATGCCCTCCCTGATATGGGTACACTTACAGGTAATGATACTGCATGTGTAGGATATACATCTTCTGTTGCCCCCACTGTAGTCGGTGGTTCGTGGAGTAGTAGTAATACAGCTGTAGCTACGGTTGCAGGTGGTACCATTACTGGTGTTGCAGCAGGTACCACTACAATTTCTTACTCCGGTACTAATGCATGTGGCACCAGAGCTGCCACATTGGATGTGGAAATAATCCCTGCTGCTGATGCAGGTACTATTGTCGGTGCCGATACTGTTTGTTATGGCAACTCTGTCACATTATCGTCCCCTGTATCTGGTGGCACATGGAGCAGCACAAGCCTTTATATTGCTGTCAATGAAGAGACAGGCTCTGTTACGGGTCTCGCTCCGGGAAATGCTCTTGTCAGGTACATTGTTCGTAACGAATGTAGTGTTGATACTTCTTTCTTTACTATCTATGTAAAGTATAGTGTAGACTGTCCTACTTCCGTTTTACCGGTAACAACACCAGCTCATTACTTCAGAGTATACCCTGTGCCGGTTACTACAGGCAGTGTTAATCTTGAAACCTCAGTTGCCGGTTACTTTAGTCTGTACACGGTAGATGGGAAAGAAGTTGCAGCCCGGTTGGTAAAATCAGGACATAATGTGATAGACCTCTCATCACTACACCTTACCGGCTTCTGTATCGGTAGGTTTATAGGAAATGACGGTACAGTACAGCAGGTTAAGATTCTCCTGGATAATTAATCAGTATATCAAAAATAATGGTAATGAGGCCAAAAATGGTTGGTGAATTTTAGCGAAAATATATTTAATATACGGCTGTCAGTTTGAAGAGGAAGCGGGCTCTGCTGGAGAGCAACCTGCCAGCAATAAGACTGATGCTTAGAC
>JAUIBA010000043.1 GCA_030427635.1 Bacteroidia bacterium | reverse complement strand
CCTTCAGCACAGCCTCAACAGGTGGTGTATGGATGAGCGGCAATACGCTGATAGCTACGGTGAATGCATCGGGAGTAGTGAATGGTGTACAGGCAGGCAGCACATCAATAGCATATGTGATGCCAACGGGCTGTAAGTCAGAGACAGGTGTAGTGATCAACCCAGTACCTGCAGCCATCAATGGTCCTGCGGCAGTATGTGAGGGAGCTACAGCTGTTCTGAGCAACAGTACATCGGGTGGTGTATGGAGCAGCAGCGATGCAGCGGTGGTAACTGTTAGTGCAGGTGGTACCGTAAGTGGTATAGCAGCGGGTGAGGCGGTTATTACTTATGAACTTGCTACAGGTTGTAAAGTGTCACGCACGTTTGCTGTAAATAGTCTGCCGGCTGTTATGAATGTAACCGGTGGCGGCAGCTATTGTATAGGTGGCAATGGTGTTAATATTGGTATAGATGGCTCTGAAATAGCTACACAGTATCGCCTTGTTAAGGGTGGCTCTGTAGTGCAGACAATACAGGGTATTGGCACTGGTTTTGATTTTGCACGGCAGACATCGGCAGGTACTTATATGGTTACAGCTACGAGTCCTGCAGGTTGTGTGCGCAGCATGAACGGCAGTGCCGAGGTGAGCATCAACCCACTGATTACAGTATCGGTGAATGTATCATCAGACATGGGCGACCGTGTATGTAACGGATCTTCTGTTACCTATACTGCCAATGGCGTGAATGGTGGTACAGCTCCGGTATATGACTGGAAGGTAAACGGTACTCCGGTAGCGGCTACAGCAACCTATAACTATGTGCCGGCCGATGGTGATGTGGTAAGCGTAGCTTATACCAGCAGCGAGGCCTGCCCTGTGAATGCGACAGTGAATGGTGCAATGACAATGGAAGTACTTGCCAATCTGACACCATCAGTAAGTATCGCAACAACAACAGGCGATACGATGTGTGAGGGTAGCACAGCAGTGTTTGCAGCAACAACAGTAAACGGTGGCGATGCGGCAATGTACACATGGATGGTAAATGGTGGCATCATAAGTGGTGTGAATGGCGCGGGCTACAGCTATGTACCAGCCGACAATGATGTGGTGAAGGTAGTACTGAACAGCAGCTATGAGTGTGTAACGGAGAATGATGTGAACAGTAACAGCGTTACACTGCAGGTAGATGAGATATATGTACCGGTAGTAGAGCTTACGGTATCACCGGGTCTGGTGGTAGCAGAGGGTACTGCAGTAACCTTCACAGCGAATGCGATAAAGGCGGGAGATGCGCCTACATATCAGTGGCTGGTGAATGGTAATGTAGTGAACGGCGCTACACAGCCTACTTACACTACCTCTAAGCTGAACAACGGAGACTCAGTAACCTGTGTGGTAATGGCAACTGACAGATGTAACAACACTTCTATCAACTCAGTAGTGATGACGGTAACACCTGCAACAGGCGTCGTAATGACGGGTCTGTCACAGAGTGAGCTGCGTCTGATACCGAACCCGAATACTGGTGTGTTCCGCGTTACGGGTACACTGGGCGTACAGACAGAAGAGGAAGTACAGCTGGAGGTTACGAACATGCTGGGTCAGGTGGTATACCATGGTGTGGCAAAGAGCCGCGGTGGAGTACTGGATGCAGGTATAGAGCTGGGCAACAATCTTGCCAACGGCATGTACATGCTGAACCTGACAGTGGGAGCTGACCACAAGGCATTCCATTTTGTAGTGAAGCAATAATCTGGCAATATATTTTGCCTTATCGGGCGGGCGTCTCAGTACTGAGACGCCCGCTTTTTTTATGCCATTCTGTGTAGATTTTGGATGTGTTTTTCAGTTATTTCTGATGCCTGTAAAGGGGTTTTTTGCATGTTTTTTTTCAGAATTATGATTATTGGTGGTAAAGATGTATAGACATTGTTTTTCTCCTTTTTTTCAAATATTGAACATATAAATATATAATTAAAAATAGTTGAAAATCAGTTATTTATCTTTTAGTTAAAAAAATGTTAGAAGGAGCCGTTCTCAGATTAAGGTATTTTCATCTAATTTTAAACTAATAGTAAATAATTGAAATCAAAAAAATAACATTATTAAAACAGAGAAGATGTTGAAAAAAGTAACTGAAAGAAAAATGTGTTAGATGTCGTTGACCATCTTTTACCTGCGTAACCATGACTGTGCCTAAATGTTGACCGATTACAATCCTGAAAAAAATAACGATAACCTAAACATTCTAATATGAAGCGTTTTTACTTAATGTTGATGGTAGTATGCTGTGGTGCTGTAGCAAAAGCGCAGACTGCAGCAAACTATGTGTTTTCACAGGCCTCCACCACTTACTCGTCAGTCTCGGGAACCGTGCTGTTTGGTAGTGCCACCAGTACTACATCGTGGGATGATAACACAACCGGTGCCGGAGCTGTTCCTCTCGGGTTCGATTTCTGGTTTATTGGTAACTATTATACCGGGCTTGGAGCCTGTGCCAATGGCTGGGTGAACTTCGGAACTACGGCTCCGACTAACTCATATACGCCGTTGTCGTCTGCTTCACAGCCACGTATTTCGGCTATGGGCGAAGACTTGTACTACAATGGTCCTACCACGCCTAAAAATGTGCAGTATGCTACTACCGGTACAGCCCCTAACCGTAAGTTTACCATTCAGTGGAATAATGCATGTCACTACTCTTCCAGTTCTACGGGGCCATACAACTTTCAGATTAATCTGTATGAAAGTTCCAACGTAGTAGAGATCAAGTATGGTAGTTTCTCGGGTATTACAAGCTCATCAACTTACTATGCTCAGGTTGGTATTAACGGACCTTCTGTTTCAAATTTTAATAACAGAACTACTACAACCAACTGGTCATCTACTACAGCAGGTACCTCTCAGTCGTCTACCTGCGCTCACAGAAATACATTGGTGCCACCCAACGGACTTACTTTCCGCTGGACGCCTCCACCTACTATTGCTGTTAGCCCTGCATCTATGCCATCATTCCTGACTACCACGGGTACAACATCCGGTAGCCAGTCGTTTACATTAAAGGCATTTGGTCTTTCTTCCGGTAGTGTTACGGTTACGGCACCTGCCAACTTTCAGATATTCAATGGTACATCGTGGGTGTCTTCTATGACCGTATCTACTACGTCAGCACCTGTAGGCTCTTATATCAATACTCCCATTCAGGTACGTTTTGTAGGTCCAGCATCGGCAGGCACTTATACGGGTAATATCACATGCTCCAGCACCGGCGCTACTACAAGAACGGTAGCTGTGTCAGGTACTGCTGCTCTGGTATGTAGCGGCACTCCTACTCCAGGTACTGCGGCTGTTTCACCTACATTCGGCGGTGCAAGTTCCAGCTTCAGTCTCGCCACCACAGGTTATACTATCGCAGGTGGTCTTACCTTCCAGTGGCAGTCATCACCTACCGGTACTGGTAGCTGGACCAACATTTCCGGCGCTACCAACCCAACTTTTGCATTTACAGGTCTTTCTGCCAATACTTATTACCGTTGTAATGTAACCTGCAGTGGCACCTCTACTGCGGCTACCAATACGGTAATGGCTACATTTACGCCACTGCCTACATGTACGCCTACGTCGGCTTCATGGACTTCTGTGACCAGCAAGACTTATGGTATCAACACCTTTAATATTACCGGTCATTCGGGTTCTACGCTGTCCGATGCCGGTATGACCACTGCTACCTCATCATCCACGGGTTACCTGAGCCGCCTTACAATGACTCCGGTAAACCTGCAGCAGGGTGGTGTATATCCGTGCAGTACTACAAGGTCTTCAACTACAAGCCGTGAGTATCAGACGGTATGGATAGATTTTAATGACAATGGTACATTTGAGAGTTCAGAAAAAGTTACACCAGTTGCGGGTAGCTCACCACTGACCAGCACTATCGCGTCTCCTTTTAACTTCAATATCACGATACCTATTACCGCCAATACCGGTATTCATCTGATGCGTATACGCGGTGTCTGGGAAACTGCGGCAACAACTACCGGTTCTGTTCCTACGGACTTACACCCATGTAATATTAACAATGGGTCAAATCCTAATTATTGGAGTGGTAATGTGGTAGACTATTATGTAAACATTGTGGCGCTTCCGCCTACTTTGTCGGTGTCGCCATCCAGTCTGTCATTTGTGCCTGTAACTGCGGGTACATCTACTACGGCATTATCATTCTCTACAAGTGGTATTATGCTTACTTCGCCTCCGGGCAGTGTGACCGTGACAGCACCGACCAATTTTCAGGTATCCTCTAACGGTACTACATGGGTAAGCTCATACACAATACCATATGCTACCAGCACACTGGCATCTACTACAGTATATGTACGTTTCAATGCACCGGCTACTACGGGTACCTACACAGGTAATGTGGTGGTAAGCGGTGGCGGTGCACCATCCATGAACGTGGCTGTAACGGGATACAGTGCAGCAGCCTGCTCGGGTACACCTACACCAGGTACGGCGGCAGTAAGTCCTACCTCAGGTTTGGGTACTACGTCGTTTACATTGGCATCAACGGGTTATTCTGTATCTGGTGGTCTTACCTTCCAGTGGCAGTCAGGTACATCGGGTACCGGTCCATGGGCCAATATTTCCGGTGCTACCAATCCTACACATACCTTTACCGGTATCAGTGCCAATACCTACTATCGTTGTAATGTATCATGTGGCGCGGCAACGGCGGCTACCAATACGGTGATGGCTACATTTACACCATTACCTACCTGTACGCCTACCTCGGCCTCATGGGTTTCTGTAGCAAGTAAGACTTATGGTATCAATACATTCAACATTACCGGATATGCAGGTTCCACACTTGCAGATGCTGGTATGACCACAGCTACTTCATCATCTACAGGTTATCTGAGTCGTCTTTCGATAACGCCGGTGAATCTGCAGCAGGGAGGAATATATCCTGCATCTACTACGCGTAGCTCTACCTCAAGTTATGAATATCAAACTGTATGGATAGATTTTAATAATAACGGAACATTTGAAAACTCTGAAGTGGTAACACCTTCAGGTGGCAGTAGCCCACTTTCAAGTACGATAGCATCACCATTCAACTTCAACATCACGATACCTTTCGGAGCCAATCCGGGTCTTCACCTGATGCGTATTCGTGGTATATGGGAAAGTATAGCTACAACAACGGGTTCAGTTCCTTCTATTATTCACCCATGTAACCTGAATAATGGCTCAAACCCGAGCTACTACAGTGGTAATGTGGTAGATTATTATGTGAACATTGTACCACTTCCGGCCTGTTCGGGTACACCTACTACAGGAACGGTAAATGCATCAGCTACAGCTAACTGCTCTACGTTTACATCTAACCTGTCCCTGTCATCAGGCGCTACTGGTCAGACGTATCAGTGGCAGAGTTCCACTGACGATGCTACATGGACATCGCTTGCCGGCGCTACCAACCCAACCTATACAGCTACAGTATCGGCAACATCCTACTATCGTTGTGTGGTTACCTGTACTGCCAGTGGCCTGTCTGCCAACAGTCCTTCCACACTGCTTTCTATTGTGCCCTGTATCCTGATGCCTTCATCCGGAACAGGTAGCAGCACTGTATGTGGTGGTATGTTCTATGACAATGGTGGCCCTTCAGGAGCTTATGCATGCTGTTCTATTACAGGTATATATACTTTTTATCCGGGCACACCGGGTAAGAAGGTTCGGTTGACATTTAACTATCTTACCGTAGAGACCTGCTGTGACTATTTGCGCTTTTACAATGGTAATAGTACATCTGCTCCGCAGATAGGTGGTAATTATACATCCAATCCGGGTACGATTACTTCTACGGCTGCTGATGGCTCATTGACGGTTAGGTTCTATTCAGACGTATCCGTTACAGCAGCTGGTTGGGAAGCGGTAATATCACTTACGGGTACCGCAAGCAATCCTATTACATCACAGCCTGCCGTTCTTTCTTCAGCCTGTCAGCTGGGTAGTGTGGCACCACTGTCGGTATCTGCTACAGGCAGTACGTTCACTTATCAGTGGTATA
>JAUIBA010000036.1 GCA_030427635.1 Bacteroidia bacterium | reverse complement strand
CCGCCGGCGCAGTAGCTGCCTGTACCTGTTACAGGATATACTGATGGCAGCGGGTTGATGCCGATTGAGGCACTGCCGCTCATATTGTTCGTACAACCCGTAGTAGCATTAGCTGCAAATACGGTATAAGTGCCGCTCATTGTCTGAACACCAAAACTGATTGGGGAACCCGTACCCGCTACTGCACTGCCTATCTGCGTAGCGCCATTAAATAAGGTATAGTTTACGCCGGTAGTTGAACCACCAACACCTATCGCAACACCTGTGCCACCGGCACAGTAGTTACCGCCACCGGTTACAGGATAAATTGTAGGTAATGGATTAACATCGATAGTTGCAGAACTGGTCATTGTAGATGTACAACCGGTAGAACCATTTGTACCTAATATAGTATATATACCAGCTTCTGTCTGCGCACCAAAATCCAGGGTACCTGTAGTACCTGGTACAGGACTGCCTACTGGACTACCGGAACGGTACAACTGGTAGTTGATACCAGACTGAGAACCGGAAAGTGTTACGGAAAGACCGCTGCCACCTATACAGAAACTGCCGCTGCCACCTACAGTAAATGTGGAAGGCAAAGGATTAATTACCACTACAGCCGAACCTGACATGTTAGCAGTACAACCTGTAGATGCATATGTAGCAAGCACACTATATGTGCCTGCTGTAGTGAAAGTACCAAAGTTGAGTGATGCTCCTGTACCTGCTACAGCTGACCCAACTGTTGCTGCGCCATTATATAACTGATAGTTAACACCAGCAGTAGAACCGTTCAGGTTTATAGATACCCCTGTACCACCTGCACAGTAGCTGCCGCCGCCACCTACTGTAAATACAGGAGGTGTAGGATTCTGCAATACAGATGCAGTACCATTCATGTTTGAAGAACAACCAGATGCAGTTGCTATTACAGAATAGATACCGGTAGTAGTCTGATTTCCGAAACTAAGTACACCACCTGCACCTGTTACCGGAGCACCAACCGCCGATGCACCATTATATAACTGATATGACACGCCTGATGTAGAGTTATTAAGACCTACAGCTACACCACTGGTACCACTACAGAACCCACCGCCGCCGGTTACATTATATACAGTAGGGTTAGAAGTAACAGAAACAGAAGCACTGCCATTCATAGCACGGGTACAACCGGTAGCTGTAACCGTAGCCACAGCAGTGTAAGTGCCTGCTACTGTAATATTGCCAAAACTGAGCGCAGCATTGGAACCGCCTACAGTTGTTATGGCAGATGCTCCCTGGTACAGTGTGTACTGAACACCTGTACTACCAAAGCTAAGGCCGACAGCACTACCTGCACCACCAGCGCAGTAAGCACCACCACCGGTCACTGTGTACGCTGTTGGCAGAGGGTTAATAACCACATTTGCACTGCCCGACATATTTGTCGTGTTTGCAGTAGTAGGGTCACCTATAACAATATAGTTACCTGCTGCGGTCTGAAGTCCGAAAGTAATAGGAGCACCTGTCCCCACCACCGGAGCACCAACAGGTGTAGCTCCGTTGTAAAGCTGATAACTCACGCCCGCGTCCGATCCACTCAGGTTTATGTTCACACCCGATCCTCCGGAACAATAGCTTCCTCCACCGGTTACCGAATAAACCGTAGACGCTGCAATAGCGTCAAGGTTATATCCTATAACAACCAGCAGAATTGCTAACAGTTTTTGTAGGAGTTCTTTTCTCATATACATCTTATGTTTTGTGGTGGAGTAAAATTCTACCTTATCTATCTTGATTACTTATTTGGCAAACTCGTTTCTAAAGAGAAAATATCTTAAACTATTTAATTAATAGCTATAAAGTCTGGTATACTAATTAAGTTTTCGGCCAGCCAGCACTTTACCAGGACCAGAAGATTTAGGACCGGAAGACTGTGGACGTTTTATCATAAGGCGTACTTCACCTACACTTCCACACTCATCGCACCAGGCCTTATATACTTTACCATCATAATTTACATCTGCTACCCCATTGTACCAGTTAGTACCCTGAAACAGAAAGTCTTCGTTTGCATACAAAGCAGCAAAAACAAAAGCATTCTGAGGAGCATCAAAGCTTATGTAGAGGCTATCTCCTTTTACCCGCTCGCATATGCCGGGGGTAAATGCCGGAATAGTGATTTCAGTTACATCCTGCACCTTGTCGTACGACACTGTTCCTGACATAATCATACCATTACCCGCAGTACCTGTACGTCTCAGCGTTATAGGCCTGTCGGTATAAAACTGCAGTTTCCTGAGGTCTGCTTTATCGTTGTCCAGACGGAATTTCAGCGATTTTGTAAACGGCAGATAGTCCGATGGATTAGGAGCTGCTGCACTGGTTGCCGCTGTCGGTTGAACTACCTTAGGGCTACATGCGCTGAATAAAAGAACACAAAGTACCGGTGCAATAACGAATAACATTTTTCTCATGAAAAAGGCTTTTTTTACGCTTAAAATTTTAACAAATCAGGCCAAAGGGATTGCTATATTACTAATACTTTTCCACAAATTATATCATATTATGCAAATAAATTTTCAAAGCAAAATCACAATATATAAATAAGGACGATACATATTCGTTTAAATATTTAAGCGTCAACTTATTTTATAGCATTCTAAATCCCAAAATATTAACCGCAGGTAATTTTTTTCAAAGATAACACATATATCCCTATGTGGTAGTTTTCGAAATTTATCGGATATAAACTTCATTTCTGCCCGCCACTTCAATATCTTTATACAACAATAGATTAAAGCGATATTAAAATTACATGTACATACATACATTTGCATTATGAAACTTGAAGAAGCCATAAAGTCCAACAAGTTCTCAGACGATAAACATCGTGCTACTGTTAATCTGCTCTACTCAGCCTATTGGCTGAAGCATACACTCAGTATGGAGCTAAAAAAACACGGACTCACTCCTGAGCAGCATAATGTACTGCGCATTCTTAAAGGTTCTCACCCCAAAGAGCTGTGTGTTAAAGAGATAGCATCAAGGATTGTGGAGAAAAGCTCCAATGTGCCCCGCATAATAGACCGGCTGGTGGCAAAAAAACTGGTGACAAGATATCAGTCGAAAGAGGATAAACGAGAAACACTGGTAGGCCTTACTACGGAAGGTATCAACATACTTCACATAGCACGCCAGTTGGTAGAAGATGTTACCGATCGCACAGTAAACCTTACAAACGAAGAAGCCGCAATGCTGAATGCACTCCTCGAGAAGATGAGAGAAGATAAAACTGCATAAGTACAACTGCGGTATACTACCAGACTGGAATTATAATAAACATAAAGGAACTGCCCGGCAAAGCCGGGCAGTTCCTTTATGGGAGCAACGCATCCACAAACCGTATTCTTAAAATATTTGCCCCAACATGCTAAACAGTAACCCACCAGACAATAGAAACAAATAAGCCGGAAACCGGATAACTATGTAAAAAGGGAGAGGGCAGCACAGATTACCTGTACTGCCCTGCATTCATCCCCCCAAAACAACTTTACTTGTTCTTGCCAAATTCCAGTTTCAATATCATCGTTACTTCATCTCCTACTACTGCTCCACCAGCTTCAGTTACCTTGCTCCACAGCAGTCCGAATTCCTTTCTGCTTATCTTAGCCGTTGTTTTGAATCCCGCCTTTGTATTACCCCATGGATCTACCATAGTGCCGCCGTATGTAACATCAAACTTTACCTTTTTGGTAATGTCTCTGATGGTAAGGTTACCTTCCAGTGTGTAGTTGTTTCCTTTTCCTTTCTTGAACGATGTACTTTTGAAAGTCATTTTAGGAAACTTCTCAGCATTGAAGAAGTCATCACCCTTCAGGTGCTTGTCACGACCCTCATTATCTGTATTTACACTATTTACATCTACCGTGAAGTTTATCTGTGCATTATTGAAGTCTGCACCAGGAGCATCTATAGTACCGTCAAACTTTGTAAAGCTTCCTTCAACCTCCGATATCACGAGGTGACTTACTGAGAACTTCACATTACTGTGACTACCATCTACTGTCCATTTAGACTGTGCGTTTACACCTACTGAGGCCAACATTAATGCGCCTGCCAGAATACTGCTGATTTTTTTCATTTTTCTTTTTTGTTTGATTGGTTCTGAATTGCATTGCAAATATATGTACATACATGCATTTAGCGAATTACTTTCTGCTATACGTGTATAAAGAATATCTTTTTATATATTTAGGCTGAAAACATAGGCGATATGAAAAAGCTGATATTACTCCTGGTTACCATCTCATTGGCTACTCATACCTGGGCACAGACAGCAGGCGATAATTTTGCAGTGCTGGCCCGGGAGCAACAAACAAAGATGGTAGCAGCCTATGAAAAGCACAACCCGGAAACTTACAAAAGGGAGTTTGCCATTATCAGACGGGAGTATGCAAGGCTATCGGCAGAAGATAAAAAGAAGTATAAAAAAGAAATACACAATGGCTGGTACGACCTGGCATGCACCTACGCAGTGATGAAAAAGAAAGAAGCAGCTATGGATGTACTGGAGCGTTCCGGCTACTACGACTATAACCACATGATAGAAGACCCTGACCTGCTCTCAATAGCAGCAGAGCCGAGGTTTCTGGCGTATCTGCGTCATGCACGCTGCTGCGAAAACAGCTACCTGGATGTGCTGCGGGATGCACCGGTCTACAACTACCGCGAGGAGAAAGACCTTCCCCTATTTACCTACCAGAGTGCAGACCACCCCAAACTAAAACTACTGCGCAAGACCTATAAGCTGGATGCAGTAGCCGGAAAGGGAACAGACGTGAGCCGGATGATAAACCTCATGCGCTGGGTGCATAACGCTGCACGTCATGACGGCGGAAAGGGCAACCCGGATACAAAGAATGCGCTCTACATGCTGAGTGTGTGTAAAAAGAATGGCAAAACACTCAACTGCCGGGGACTGGCGTTACTCCTCAATGAAGTATACCTATCTATGGGTATCCCATCACGCATAGTAACCTGCCTGCCAAAGGACCCCGACGACAACGACTGTCATGTAATCAATGCAGTATGGTCACCCTCTCTGCGCAAATGGGTATGGATGGACCCCACATTTATGGCCTATGTGATGAACGAACAAAATGAGCTGCTGAGCATTGAAGAGGTACGTGAAAGGCTTATATGTGGCAAGCCTCTCATTCTGAATCCCGACGCCAACTGGAATGGCAATACGATTCAGACCAAACAGGACTACCTGGAAAACTACATGACAAAAAATCTGTACAAGCTGGAGTGCCCGACATCGAGCGAGTACAATTATGAGACAATGGAGAAAGGTAAGGAACGCACCTATGTGACACTCCTGGGAGGAACCAGTCACCAGAAGCCCTACACTTCTGTACGCAGAGATGGTATGAATACTATTCACAAATATGCTACAGCCAATCCGACTACATTCTGGGCTGCACCTCCCGGCCAGACAAAAGCAGACTTCAATCACGCTATGGCAACTTTCAAAAAGAATTATAACAAACAAGATGACGCTGCCATAGAAGCCAGTTATTCAGATAGCTGGCATCGGATGATAAGCAGGGAGAAAATACGAGTATGGCCCGACGGGCAATGTGCCAGCTTTCATAAGAAATACGGCACTATGCGATCCTGGAAATACCTAGGCACAACTTCCGATGGCGTTACTATTTACAGGGTAACATACGACAAGACAGTAAGTGCACTGGGTATGTTTTTAGATAGTCATGGCAAGCTGGAAACATTCCGTTTCATGACTAGCTCCACGGAAATCACGGAGCTGATGCTGAAACAGTGCTGTTACTGACCAGCGCTGCCCTCATGCAGGTGCTTCATATCTGTAGCATAATATTTGCAAACAGCTGTCAGGCCACAATCTGAACATTTAGGCTTGCGGGCCAGACATGTATAGCGGCCATGCAGTATGAGCCAGTGATGGGCCAGCGGTATCAGTTCTGCCGGTATATGGGCTACCAGCTGCTGCTCTGCCTGCAGTGGGGTCTTTGCCCTTGTGGTGAGCCCTATACGTGCCGATACACGAAAGACATGCGTATCTACCGCCATGCCCGGCTTATCAAAGACTACAGATACGATTACATTGGCAGTCTTGCGCCCTACGCCAGGTAGCTTAATGAGCTCTTCTACCGTATCTGGCACCTCGCCTCCAAAGTCATTGATTAGCATGCCCGCCATACCTATCAGGTGGCGGGTTTTGTTGTTCGCAAAGGTCACACTGCGAATGAAAGGCTCCACATCTTCAAACATTGCCCCAGCCAGTAACTCTGGTGTTGGAAAACGTTCAAACAAAGCCGGCGTCACCATATTCACCCGTTTATCAGTACACTGTGCCGACAGAATTACTGCTACCAGCAGCTCATAGGGGTTGGTATAGTGCAGCTCTGTCTCTGCATTGGGTACGTGTTGCTGAAACCAATCTATAACAAACCTGTATCTTTCTTTCTTAGTCATAACCCTGCATGTTAGTAAACAGAAAAATCCCGGTGTACGCATTGCGCCACCGGGATGTGTAAGAAATATTATATCGCGTACACCACCAGCCCGTCTCTGAGCTTGGGTTCAAACCACGTACTCTTGGGCGGCATTACATTGCCACTGTCAGCTATGTCAAACAACTGCTGTATGCTCACAGGGTACAGTGAAAAAGCTACAGCCATATCGCCTGAGTCTACACGTTTCTGCAGGCCAGCCATACCACGTATACCACCTACAAAATCTACACGCTTGTCGGTACGCGGGTCATTTATATTCAGCAGCTTGCTCAGTACATTGTTCTGCAGTATGGTCACATCCAGTATGCCTATCGGGTCGTTGGTATACGTACCTTCCTTTGCAGTAAGCTTATACCACTCTCCCCCCAGGTACATACCAAAGTCATGTATCTGAGCTGGCTTATATGCATCTTTACCCACTGCCTGCACATCAAAGTCAGCATTCAGTTTCTGCAGCAGCTCCTCTACGGTCATACCATTCAGGTCTTTCGCTACACGGTTATAATCTATTATCAGGCACTGACTGGCGGGGAATATGCAGGTAATGAAATAATCATAAGGCTGGTTGCCATCATCAGCACCTCCACGCGCTATCATCTCATTACGCACCTTTGCTGCCGATGCTGCCCTGTGGTGACCATCTGCTATGTATGTAGCGGGCACTTCTGTAGCAAAGGCATTGGTAATAACACCTACCTTTTCTGCATCGTCCATCACCCACAACTTATGGCTTATGCCATCCTCTGCAGTGAAGTCATATGCTGGGCTATGCGCGGCTTTCCACTCTTCTATAGTACGCTGCACTGTATCACAATCATTATAAGCTATAAACACCACCCCTGTCTGCGCACGGCTGGTAAGTATATGGTTTATACGATCCAGCTCCTTTTCAGGACGGGTAAACTCATGTTTCTTTACTATACCATTGTTATAGTCAGCTACCGATGAGCCACAAACAAGCCCTGTCTGAGAGCGTCCGTCCATCACCAGCTCATATATGTAATAGCAGGGCACATTGTCCTGCACCAGCACACCTTCACTTACCATTTTTTCAAAGTTAGCCCGTGCCTTGTCATATACCTGCTGGCTGTGTACATCCACATCTTCAGGCAGGTCTATCTCTGAGCGGGTCACGTGATAAAAGTTATGCGGGTATTTGCTGAATGCTCTTGCTTCTGCTACGTTTACCACATCGTAAGGCAGGGTAGCTACATCTGCAGCAAGTGCTGCCGCTGGTCTGAACCCCTTGAAAGGAATGATATTTGCCATGTCTGTATATTGAAAAGTTTATTTATTCTGCTGTTACAGGCGTGCAAATTACCAATATTAGACAACACCTGCAATCAAGGCCCTGCTACTACCCTGCAGCAACATAATGTTAATGTTCGCATGTTCATTTATCCCGCCCCTTCATATTTCATTAACTTCGGTAGCAAATCTCCCACACCATGCCAAAGCTATCTCTTTCTGCTACTGCATTAGCATTGCTTGCACTACCATACATTACAGCCGCACAAAACAGTAAAACAGATACAGTAAAGCTGCAACAGCTGAAAGAAGTAAGTGTGAGCGCTGTGCGTGAAGCCATAGAGGTACGCCCCGGCAAAACAGTGGTAAATGTGCAGGCGCTTTCCGGCGCATCGGGCCGCAATGCGCTGGAGTTACTACGTCGTATCCCCGGTCTCCAGGTAGATGGCAGAGGCAACATAACTATGACAGGCAGACAGGGTGTGATGGTAATGATAAACGGGCGCCGTACATACCTGACGGGTGATGACCTGCGCGATTTTCTGGAAGGACTCACTGCCGAAGAGATAGCACAGATAGAGATTATGGAGCAGCCATCTGCAGCATATGATGCAAGCGGCAATGCAGGCATTGTGAACCTGAAACTACGTCGCCTGCGCAAGCATGGGTTCAATGGCAATGCAAACCTTGCATGGACCAAAAGCCTCTATGAGAATACTCATAATACGGCACTTGTAAACTACAATACCGGTACTACCAACTGGTATGCCGGGGCTAACTATGTAAACGGAAGAAACGGTGTAGGATGGACACAGAATATGATCTTTACTGACCCTGCCGGCAACCCTACAGCTCACAGTATACTTACATCACAGCCCCGCGAGATGTATGATAAGTATAATCTTAGGGCTGGCCTGGACCATACCTGCTCAGAACATACTACCATAGGGGGCTCTGCTACCGGAGCCTACAATGCCAATACGATGAATACACCCATTATTACCACTACTAGCCAGGGAGGTAACGAGGTGTACAGCATCCGGCATACCAATGAGCATAGTCTGCGACGCAATATCACAGCCAATGGCTACATAAAACACAGCTTCAAACAAAAACAGGAGCTTACTGCCGATGTGGATTACCTGCGCTACACAAAAAGCCTGTATCAATACCTGACTACAGAAGCTACACAAAACGGAGTCCCCCTCCCTGACCAGTTAACACTTCGCAGCCATGTACCACTCACCAATACGGTATATAATGCTAAGGCAGACTATACAACACCTGTAAATGATAAAATAAAACTGGAATGCGGCACCAAATACAATTATGCTACTGTTACCAACGACCCTTCCTTCCAGACAATATCCAATAGAGTATGGACAGATGACAGTACTCGCAGTAATACATTCCGCTACCGGGAGCATATTGCCGCACTATATGCATCGGGCAATATGAAACTCAATGAGCAATGGAGTGTGCAAATGGGCCTCAGAGGAGAGTATGCTCATATACACGGGGTTCAGGAGGTTACAGGAGCCACATTCACACGCTCTTTACCGGCACTGTTCCCCACCCTTTATGTAACGTGGAAGCCCAATGAAGACAATGTAGCAGAAGTCAACTATGGCCGAAGGATAGAACGGCCTGCTTATAGTATGCTGAACCCGTTTAACTACTACACATTTTACAACACCTACCTGCGTGGTAATCCCGATCTCCTGCCGCAATACAGCCACAATGCCACACTCAGACACAGCTATAAGCACCGCATAACTACAGCTATAGATATCAGCCACACTACAGACAATGTGGTATGGCTCAATATGCCGGAAGCCGGCACTGTAAACACCTATAATACACCTGTTAACTTCGGCTCGTGCAGCAATGCCTCACTGGGTATCACATATAATGGCAAGCCTGCTACATGGTGCGAGGTAACACTGCACAGCAAAGGAATATATGCACTGTACAAAGGTATCATCAACAATGTACCTGCAGCCAGAGCTAAGGCGGCCTATAACCTCTGGCTTAACAGCCGATTCATACTGGGTAGTGGATGGCAGGCCGACTGCTATGTGAGCTACACAAGTGACCGTGCCACATCTCCCGTTGGCAATCAGGCAGCTACACTGTACAGTAACCTCGGTGTACAGAAAAAAGTACTGCATGATACTACCACCATACGGGTTTCTCTGGATGACCCATTCTTCATATACCGCAACCATTATGAAGACATACAGCCCAGCCTCACCACTACTTCTGACTTTATGCCCAATAGCCGCTACTGCACTATGTCTGTAGCCTATAACTTTGGCCGTAATGACAATAAGATACGGCGACACCGTACCGAAGCAGATGAAATAAAACGGATGTAACCATACTAAGCAAAAAATCATGCCACAGCTATTCTCTCCCCTGCAACTCAGAGATGTAACTTTTAAAAACCGTATCGTTGTCTCTCCTATGTGCCAGTATTCTGGTAATGATGGATTTGCCAATGACTGGCACCTGGTACATCTTGGCAGCAGGGCTGCAGGCGGTGCGGGACTTGTATTCACAGAGGCCATAGCTGTATCTCCCGAGGGGCGCATATCTCCACATGATCTGGGTCTGTGGCAGGATGAACATATCAGTTTCCTGAAGCGTATTACTTCCTTCATAGAAAGTCAGGGCAGTGTACCCGGTATACAGCTGGCACATGCAGGCCGTAAGGCCAGCCTCACAGAGCCCTGGAACGGAGACCGGCAGCTTACTGCCACCGAAGGCGGATGGCCTACGCTGGCGCCTTCGGCAGTGCCTTTCTCTGCCGACAGGCAAACACCTCAGGAACTCACTACCGATGGGATACAAACCATAATTGCCGCATTCAGGGCTGCGGCTGTAAGAGCACTGCAAGCGGGCTTTAAAGTACTGGAACTACATGGTGCACATGGCTACCTTATCAATGAATTTCTTTCTCCGCTCAGCAACCATCGTACAGATGAATATGGCGGTACTTTCGACAACCGAATACGCTTCCTCATGAACATCATACATGAGGTGCGCGCAGTGTGGCCCACACAGTACCCCCTCTTTCTGCGTATCTCAGCTACTGACTGGACTGATGATGGCTGGAGCATAGAAGACTCTGCACGCCTTGCTCCACTGGTACAGGCTGCGGGTGTTGACCTCATAGATTGCTCATCCGGCGGCAATGCTTCTGATGTAAAAATACCTGCCGGCCCAGGCTATCAGGTCCCCTTTGCAGCTGCGGTACGCATGGCAGGCATACCCACGGGGGCAGTAGGGATCATAGTCACTGCTGAGCAGGCCGAGGAAATACTCATAAACGGCCAGGCCGATCTGATATTCATGGCCCGGGAGCTCCTGCGCGACCCATACTTCCCATTACATGCAGCCATGACACTTAACTATGATGAAATGTCGTGGCCGGTACAGTATGACCGGGCAAAAAGAAAGCCGTCCTCAGGACGGCGTTGATACTATATGATAAAGGTGGTTACTAATCATCCCGCAGTATGTATCCCATACCTATCACGGTATGTATCAGCTTCGGGTCAAAGTCTTTATCCATCTTTTTGCGCAGATAGTTCACATACACGTCCACCACATTAGTGGTCATATTAAAATCCACACCCCATACATGCTCCAGAAGGTCCATGCGGGATACTACTTTACGCTGGTTGCGCAGCAGGTATTCCAGCAGCCGGTACTCTGTAGATGTAAGGTTTATTTCTGTATTACCTCTTCTTACAAGTTTTGAATCAAGGTCCATTTCCAGGTCTGCTATCTGTAACTTATTGTCCTCCACATAGCCGGAAGAACGACGTATCAGCGCTCTTATACGGGCCAGTAACTCGGCAAATTTGAATGGCTTTACCATATAGTCATCTGCACCGCTCTCAAAACCCGTCACAATATTATCGGTAGTACCCAGTGCCGTAAGCATGAGTATAGGCCGGTTGTCCTTTGCCTTGCGTATAAGCCTGCATAACTCCAATCCATTAATACCCGGTAGCATAATGTCTATGATATACAGATCATAGCTATTATCCTCCGCCATCTGCAGCCCTATGTTTCCATCAGGAGCTACACTAACCTCAAAACCCTCTTCTCTTAGTCCTTTACTCACTATAGAGGCTATATTCCCTTCATCTTCTACCAGCAGTATATTCATTACAATCAGCCTTGTTTATTACAAAAATAAGGTTCTACGCCCGTGGTATGTACATACATCTATCCGCACTCCATTAAAATTGCATTAGAAATAAAGTGTATGCACTACAGAGCAATGTGACCGTTTCTCAAATATTACACCCCATGCATCCCATTGCAACTACCTGGCATCACCCATCAGTAACTCATAAAAAAAGGGCTGCAATTCGCAGCCCTTACTTACTTCTTTTACAGTGTTCTCTTCACTTCCACCTCTTCAAATCCTTCTATGATGTCTCCTACTCTTATGTCGTTGTAATTCTTCACAGAGAGACCGCATTCATATCCTGCATTCACCTCTTTCACATCATCTTTGAAGCGTTTCAGCGAGCCCAGCTCTCCGGTATATACTACGATACCATCGCGTACCAGATTCAGCTTCGTCTGGCGGGTCATCTTACCATCCAGTACATAGCAACCGGCTATCGTACCTACACCGCTTATCTTGAATATTTCGCGTATTTCTATGTTGCACACAGTCTTCTTCTCTACCTTCGGCTCCAGCAGGCCTTCCATCGCGCTCTTCACTTCTTCTATCGCATCGTAGATGATAGAGTAAGTACGGATTTCTATATTCTCCTGCTCTGCAAGTTTAGCTGCCTGGCTCGAAGGACGCACCTGGAAGCCGAGGATGATAGCATCAGAAGCAGTAGCAAGCAGTACATCGCTTTCCGTTATCTGCCCTACACCCTTATGTACCACGTTTACAGCCACCTCTTCTGTAGAGAGTTTCTGCAGTGAGTCACTAAGTGCTTCCACAGAACCATCAAAGTCACCTTTAATGATGATACCCAGCTCCTTGAAGTTACCCAGTGCCAGACGACGACCGATTTCATCAAGCGTTATGTGCTTACGTGCTCTGATACCCTGCTCACGCATTATCTGTGCACGGTGGTTAGCTACATCTTTAGCTTCGTTCTCATCTTCATAGATTTTGAACTTCTCACCAGCCTGTGGCGCCCCGTTTAGTCCCAGTACCTGTACCGGTGTAGATGGTCCTGCCGACTGTACACGCTGCCCACGCTCGTTGAACATGGCTTTTATCTTACCATAGTACTGTCCGCATACGGCCATTTCGCCCTGGTTCAGTGTACCGCTCTGTATCAGTATCGTTGACTGGTAGCCACGTCCTTTATCCAGAGATGCTTCTATCACACTACCGGTAGCTGCCTTATCGGGGTTTGCTTTCAGGTCCAGCATTTCTGCTTCCAGGCATATCTTTTCCAGTAGTTCGTCTATTGCCAGACCTTTCTTAGCTGATATTTCCTGACTCTGAAACTTTCCACCCCAGTCTTCCACCAGTATGTTCATCTGGGCCAGCTGTTCCTTAATCTTCTCAGGATTAGCGCCCTCTTTATCTATTTTGTTGATGGCAAATATCATAGGCAGGTTAGCCGCCTGTGCGTGCGATATTGCCTCACGGGTCTGTGGCATTATTGCATCATCCGCCGCTACTACTATCACAGCTACGTCGGCCACCTTGGCACCACGGGCACGCATCGCGGTAAACGCTTCGTGACCCGGCGTATCGAGGAATGTTATCTTCCTGCCGGTACTTGTTGTTACCCTATAGGCACCTATATGCTGAGTGATACCACCAGCCTCACCGGCTACCACATTTGCCTTACGTATGTAGTCAAGGAGCGATGTCTTACCATGGTCTACGTGACCCATTATGGTAACGATAGGCGCCCTTGGCTGCAGATCTTCTTCCAGATCTTCTTCCTCTGCGTCCTCATCGGCTTCCTGCTCCAGATTGATAAACTCTACTTCGTAACCAAACTCACTTGCCACGAGCTCTATCACCTCTGCATCAAGGCGCTGGTTGATAGACACCATGATACCTAGGTTCATACACTTACTGATAACCTCAGCAAAGCTTACATCCAGCAGGCTGGCCAGCTCACTTACCGAGATAAACTCAGTTACCTGTATTACATTATCCTGCTCTGCATTCTCAGCAGCAGCACGCTTTTCAGCCATTTCATCACGCTTGTTGCGTCTGTATCTGGCTTTAAGGTTTTTGCTACGGGTAGAGCCGGTCAGTTTAGCCTGCGTCTCGCGTATTTTATCCTGTATTGCTTTTGTATCTATCTCCTGCTGCTGTGCCGATATAGGCGCGTTGCGCTGGTTATGGCCACGTCCCGGGCCACGATTGCCGCCTGGACCACGGTTACCACCGGGGCCACCTGAGCGGTTTCTGTCACCACCTCTGAACTGACCACCCTGACCACCACCGGGGCGGGGACCACGGTCGCCACCCGGGCCGCGTGTTCCGGCATCAGGACGTGCATTTGTTTCCGGCTTTTTATCTACCGGTATACGTTTCCGCTTACGTTTCTCACGGTCGCCGGCTCTGCCGCCAGCCTGGGAAACAGGAAGCTCTATCCTACCTATTATCTTCGGCCCCTCCAGTTTCGGAGCCTTCATTTCTATATGCTCACGTTTCTGTGCTGCATCGTCATCACCCTCTGCCTCAGCAGCAGGTGGTGTCGCAGGTACTGCAGGCGTCACCGGTGCCGCAGGTGCAGGCGCAGGTGTATCCTCTTTTTCAGGTACGGCTGCTACCGGTGGCTCTTCTTTTGCTACGGGCGGCGCAGGAGCCGGTGTTGGCTCTGGTGCAGGTGTAGCAGGTACCTCTGCTACCGGCTCTGGCTGTGCAGGCTCATCTTTTTTCTTACTGGTACCTTTTTTAGGCCGCGATGCCTGGTTCAGAGAGTCCAGGTCTATCTTGCCCAGTACATTAGGCCCACCCAGTTTGGGTGCTTTAGCCACCACATGATCACTGGCAGGAGCTTCCGGTTCCGGTGCAGGCTCTTCTGCTACCGGAGGTTTTACAGCCACTGGCTCTGCCGGCGGCGGGGGTGCTACCTCTGGTTCAGGCGGTGCCACTTTTTCAGGCTCCGCAGCCTTAGGTTCTTCTACCTTAGGCTTTTCTTCAGGCGCCGGCTTCGGCTTATCCTGAGGGCGGGACGGCGGCGGTGGGGGAGCAGGCTCTTCCCACTTTTCCTTAGCCGTAATATCCAGCTCTTCTTTGGTCTTCTTGATGTTATCAAGCAGGGAACCCTTCGGCAGCGCTATATTATCGCTCCGTTGTTTATCCCGCTTGTCCTGGGCAAACTCCACCTGTAGGGCGCTATACATCTGCTCCGTCAGCTTGGTGCCGGGGTTGTTTGTCACCTCAAATCCTTTCTCGGTAAGGAACTCTACAAGAGTTTCCTTGCCAATATTGAATTCTTTGGCGGCAGCCATCAGCCTTGGTGTATTTGTTGTTGTACTCATTCTTTCTTTTCTCCTTGTCAGATGTTTTTTTCTTTGCCCCGCCCAGGTTGGCATCTGCCAGACTCACAAACCTACGCCATTTTTGACGGAAAACGGCATACAGGCGGGGTTATATCAATTCTCTTTTCCATAAGAACAATAGACGCTGTTTCAGGTTATTGTTCTTCATTAAACTCAGCCTCCAGCACACGACGCACATCTCTGATAGTTTCTTCTTCCAGATCCGTACGGCGTACCAGTTCATCAGCACTCAGCTCCAGTACACTCAGCGCAGTATCGCACCCTACACGCTTCAGCTCATCTATTATCCACGCTTCTATTTCGTCTGCAAATTCATCCAGGTCTATATCATAGTCCACATCATCTTTCACATCGCGGTACACATCTATGCTGTAACCGGTAAGCTCCTGGGCCAGTTTTATATTCACACCCTTCTTACCTATTGCCAGTGATACCTGATCAGGGTCCAGATACACATCTGCACTCATATTGTCATTATTCAGCTCCATCTTGTTGATGCGGGCTGGTGTAAGTGCACGCTGCAGCAGCAGTTGCACATTGGCAGTATAGTTAATAATGTCTATGTTCTCATTGCGCAGCTCACGCACTATACCGTGTATACGGCTTCCTTTCATACCCACACATGCACCCACCGGGTCTATACGGTCGTCATAGCTTTCTACAGCTACCTTGGCACGCTCGCCCGGCTCACGTACTATTTTCTTTATCACTATCAGGCCATCCATTATTTCAGGCACCTCTATCTCCAGCAGTTTCTCCAGGAATGACGGGTGCGTACGGCTTAGTATAATGATAGGTGAGTTATTACGCATCTCTACTTTCTTCACTACAGCACGTACAGTTTCGCCTTTTTTGAAAAAGTCTGTAGGTATCTGCTCAGACTTCGGCATTATCAGTTCATTACCTTCATCATCCAGCAGCAGTATTTCTTTCTTCCATATCTGGTATACCTCACCACTTATTATATCACCTACACGGTCAGCATACTTCTTCAGCAGGTTGTTCTTTTTCAGGTCGTTGATGCGCGCTGCAAGTGTCTGTTTTGCAGCCAGTATTGCCCTGCGGCCAAAGTTGCGTACATCTACTTCCTCATATACCTCTTCGCCCACGCTGTAGTCCGGCTCTATCCTTATCGCTTCAGAGTATGGTATCTGCAGGTTGTCGTCCTCCACCATATCGTCTTCCACTATCTCACGTCTGCGGAATATCTCCAGGTCACCCGTCTGGTCATTCACGATCACGTCAAAGTTCTCATCCGTCAGATACTTCTTACGGAGCAGGGTTTTGAACACGTCTTCCAACACCTTCATGAGGGTAGGCCTGTCTATATTTTCGGCGTCTTTGAACTCCTGAAAGGAGTCTATGAGGTTAATACTTGCCATAATGCTCACTTTTACTGGTATCGCCCCCATCCCGGGAGCTTTATACGTTAATTAAAAAATAATTTGAACGATCGCTTTTTTTATGTTTACAAATGGGATCTCCATGATTACTACGGGGTCCTTTGCTTTCTTGCCTTTTACTTCCAGTACCAGATGCTCCTCTGTTACTTCCTGCAGCATTCCGGTCACTTCTTTGTCTTCATTGTCTGTCACACTGAGCTTGCGGCCCACGTTCTTTCTGTATTGCCTTAGCTGAGTAATCGGCTCATCCACTCCCGGGCTGGATACCTCCAGCGAAAAGTCACCATCCGGAAACATAGCTTCTGCCTCTATTGCGGCATATAACTTACGGTTTATAGAAGATGACTTATTGATAGAAAAACCACTGTCCGCATCCAGATACACCTTTATGTTGTTGGTTGGCTTCACCTTTATGTTCACTATGAACATATCAGTGCCATCCAGCAGTGGCTCCAGTAAGGAATATACCTTTTCTATTATTTCGGCCATATTGTACAATAAACGAGGGGACAACCATGTGTCCCCTCTCTTTTTATCAATTCCGGTGCAAATATACAACTATTATCGATAATACTGTTATTATTTTATGAAAATTGTTCACATACACTACTCATATCATTAACCGGTTATGAAGCAGCTGCACCAGACGCATTATAAGAGTTTCATAACACCCGGCTGACAATGGCCGGACAGGAATATAGTAATTTTGCAAACACCGGAAAAAGAAAAATCGTTAATCATATTATAATGAAAAGCATGTTCACTTACTGGATTGCCTTACGGGAGTTTTCCACATAGGTGTTAATTTTTTTATCATGTATACCCTTCCTGTTTTTGATAATTTAGCTATCCTCGTCACAACGGTCTTTTAACTACAAAACAATATTCTTCATGGGCAACAGTCAGCATAAAGGTTTGTCGTTCTCCCGTCAGTATACAAAAGACGGCATGAACCCCTTCGATATGTTCGAGTACGATTACCGCACTTCGGTTATCAGAAATCCGAACGGTGAAAAGGTTTTCGAAATGACAAATGTAGAAGTACCCAAACACTGGTCACAGATAGCTACAGATATCCTTGCTCAGAAATACTTCCGTAAGGCAGGTGTTCCGCAGCCTGATGGCAGCACAGGCAGGGAAACATCGGTAAAGCAGGTAGCACACCGTCTTGCCGACTGCTGGCGCGGATGGGGGCTTCGCTATGGTTACTTTGCATCTCCGCTCGATGCTCAGGTTTTCTATGATGAACTGGTGTACAGCATTCTCACTCAAAGCTGCGCACCCAACTCACCTCAATGGTTTAACACTGGTCTGCATAGCAGTTATGGCATAGAAGGCAAGCCGCAGGGTCACTATTATGTAGAGCCAACTTCAGGCAAGCTGGAAAAATCAAAGAACGCATACGAGCGCCCGCAGCCACATGCATGCTTCATACTGAGTGTGGATGACGACCTGGTTAATACTGGCGGTATTATGGACCTCTGGGTACGTGAGGCACGTATATTTAAATATGGCTCCGGCGTGGGAACCAATTATTCCAACATACGTGCCGAAGGCGAGAAGCTTAGTGGCGGTGGCACATCCAGCGGCCTCATGAGCTTCCTGAAAATAGGCGATCGTGCTGCAGGTGCTATTAAAAGTGGTGGCACTACCCGGCGCGCTGCCAAGATGGTTTGCCTGGACCTGGATCATCCGGAAGTAGAGAAGTTTATTGACTGGAAGGTAGAGGAAGAGAAGAAAGTAGCAGCACTGATAGCGGCAGGCTATTCTTCTGATTATGAGGGTGAGGCTTACCGCACAGTATCTGGCCAGAACTCTAACAACTCAGTTCGTATCCCCAATAACTTTTTCCATGCTCTGGACCAGGGTGCCGACTGGAATATGACTGCCCGCAGCGACCGTAATAAAGTAATGAAGTCAATGCCGGCCCGCGCATTGTGGGATAAAATAGCGTATGCGGCATGGCGCTGCGCCGACCCGGGCACCCAGTACGATACTACTATCAATGAATGGCACACCTGTCCTGAAGGTGGGCCTATCAGAGCATCTAACCCCTGCTCTGAATACATGTTCCTCGATAATACCGCCTGCAATCTGGCATCGCTCAATCTTCGCCGGTTTTACAACGAAGACAATGGCATGTTTGATGTGGAAGGTTTTGAATACATGACCCGCCTGTGGACTGTAGTACTGGAGATATCCGTACTCATGGCACAGTTCCCTTCGCCAGAGGTAGCACAGCTCAGCTATGACTACCGTACGCTGGGTCTTGGCTATGCCAATCTTGGCTCAATGCTTATGGTTAGCGGCATTGCTTATGATAGCGAGGAGGCCAGAGGCATAGCCGGGGCAATTACGGCTATTATGAATGGCGTTGCCTATCGCACATCTTCCGAGATGGCGCGCGTCCTGGGTCCGTTCCCACGGTTTGCAGAAAACAGAGAACATATGATGCGTGTGATGCGCAATCACCGCGCTGCTGCTTATGATGCGGCAGAAGCATATGAAGGTTTGGGCATCAAACCTATGGGCATACATGCCCGCTATTGTCCTGACTATCTGCTCAAAGCTGCCACCCGTGCGTGGGATGAAGCCGTACAGATGGGTGAACAGTTTGGCTATCGCAATGCACAGGCTACCGTTATTGCCCCTACAGGCACTATTGGTCTGGTAATGGATTGCGATACTACAGGTGTTGAGCCGGACTTTGCACTGGTTAAGTTCAAGAAACTATCCGGTGGCGGTTACTTCAAGATTATTAATCAGTCTATCCCAGCCGCACTAAAGAAGCTGGGATATACTCCTGCACAGACAGATGCTATCGTGAAATACGCCAAAGGACACGGCTCGTTCTCCGGCGCACCGTATATCAATCACCAGACACTTAGCGAAAAAGGCTTTATAGCAGAGGAGCTAAAAAAACTGGATACTGCTGTAGAAAGCGCTTTCGAAATAGGCTTTGTGTTTAACGTATTTACACTGGGTGAAGAGTGCCTGCAGCGTCTCGGCATTACATCAGAGCAGTATTATGCCGAAGACTTTAACCTGCTGGAAACACTGGGCTTTACTGAAGATGAAATTGAGGCTGCCAATGATTATGTGTGCGGTACAATGACCGTGGAAGGGGCTCCCTTCCTTAAACCCGAACATCTGCCGGTATTTGATTGTGCCAATAAGTGTGGCCGTAAAGGTGAGCGCTACATTCATGCACACGGCCACATACGCATGATGGGTGCAGTACAGCCATTTATAAGCGGTGCAATATCCAAAACTATCAATCTGCCCAATGAAGCTACTGTAGAGGAAATTAAGGACTGCTATTACCTGAGCTGGCAGCTGGGGCTTAAAGCATGTGCCCTGTACCGCGATGGCTCTAAACTAAGCCAGCCACTCAGCAACAAAAGCGATAAAAAGAAAAAAGAAGAAACCCCACAGGACGCTGCTGCTGATAACAGCCAGATTGTAGATATGGGCAAGCTCACTATAGACGAACTGCTGGAAGAAGTGAACAGGCGTGTTCAGGATAGCCCTGATACGCAGCTGAAACGTGAGCTGAGCCGTATAGTAGAGCGCAAGCAGCTACCTGCCAAACGACGTGGTTATACCATCAAGGGTAAAGTAGGCGGCCAGGCCATATTCCTGCGTACAGGAGAGTACAACGATGGCACCCTGGGTGAGATATTCGTAGACATGGCTAAGGAAGGCGCTACAATGCGTAGCCTGCTGAACAGCTTCGCTATTGCCATCTCTGTAGGCCTGCAGTACGGTGTGCCGCTGGAAGAGTTTGTTGATAAGTTTGCATTTACCCGCTTTGAACCTTCCGGTATGGTAGAGCATCCCAATATCCGGAATGCGACCTCTGTGCTCGACTATATCTTCCGTGTACTGGCTTATGAGTATCTGGACCGTGAAGACCTCATTCATGTTCCTGACCCGGAAAGGCAGAAGAAAACACAGGATGCAGACGAGCCGCAGGAGCTATCGCAGGTACGTGTCACAGCGCCACAACCCGCTCAGCCTGCGCAGAAGCCTAAACCTGCACTGGCACCTGCGCCGGCAATGGCCAATGCCGATGTAAAGAAACTGATGGGAACAAGTGCCGATGCACCTGCATGCCGTAACTGTGGTAATATTACACTTCGCAACGGCACCTGCTATATGTGCCCTAATTGTGGCACGACCACCGGCTGCAGCTAGAACACGGAATTTATTATGTCATATAACAGACAGGCCATCATTCAGTTGATGGCCTGTCTTCGTTAATGTGTTTCTTATCTATACAGCTATACAGATAATCATATCCTAAAATCGTCTCACCTTTTCGTAATTATTTATAAATTTGGGTGTGCGCAGGGAATAGTACTGATTATCAACCCTCTGCACCACTCACACTTAAAAAAACCACACAGTATGCAACACCCAGAAGGTTATGTAAGCCACGAAATTGAGCATGGAATTGCAACGATTGAGTTCTTTCATCCATCAAGTAATTCGTTGCCGTCTGCCATCCTCAATGATCTGGCAAAGACCATTAACGATATAGGAATTGACAACCGTGTGAAGGTGATGATACTGCGCAGTGCAGGTGAAGGCGCTTTCTGTGCCGGTGCATCGTTCGATGAGCTGATGGCCATCTCCAATGAGGCTGAAGGTAAAAAGTTCTTCAGTGGCTTTGCTAATGTTATTAATGCTATGCGCAAGTGCCATAAGCTTATTATAGGCCGTGTACAGGGCAAGGCAGTAGGTGGTGGTGTAGGGCTCATTGCTGCTACAGATTATGCTATTGCTACAGAATCGGCATCTATTAAGCTCAGTGAGCTTGCAGTGGGCATCGGCCCCTTTGTGGTAGGCCCTGCAGTAGAGCGTAAAGTAGGTGTATCGGGCCTGTCTCAGCTGGCTATAGATGCTACAGGATGGCGCTCTGCAGAGTGGGCAAAACGTCATGGTCTGTACAGCGAGATACATAAAACAACACTGGAACTGGACGATGCCGTTGCCAGCCTGGCTGAGCGCCTTGCTCACAGCAGCCCTCAGGCTATGGCACAGCTCAAGAAAATATTCTGGCATGGTACAGAAAACTGGGATACGCTGCTTTCTGAGCGGGCAGCTATCAGTGGGCATCTGGTACTCAGCGACTTTACCCGCAACGCTATCAACAAATTCAAGTCAAAGACGGCTAAATAAACGAGCTAATCATCACTGCCAAGGTCTTCTCCGGTATGCGTCTTCATACCGGGCAGTTCGCGTGCTTCCCTTTTAAACACAAATACGGCTGTTTTACGCACAGATACGCCACTACCGCATCGCCGTGCATATACTTCAGTAAACTCTGCACCAAAGTACACTATAAGCGCAGAGTAGTATATCCATGACAGGAGGATGATAAGTGATGCTGCCGCTCCGTATGCCGATATGAGCCGTGAACTGGAGAGGTACCATGTTATCAGCAACTTGCCTATGATAAACAGAACACCTGTAAATGAAGCGCCTACCAGTATATCTTTCCACTTTATATTGGCATCAGGCAGCACTTTAAAAAGCACAGCAAACATGATAGTCACAATTATAAAAAGGGCTGCGGTATTGATAATAGCTATCATTGCTACATTCACATTGCCCAGGTAGTCATGCAGATAATGGAAGTCCTGCAGCCGTGAGGTTATGGCATCTACCACTACATTAAGAATCAGCGATGCAATCATCAGCACACCCACGCCGGCTATAAACACCAATGCCAGCAGACGGTCTGTAACTATCTTCAGCCATCCACGTCGTGGTCTGGCTCTTATAGACCACATGTGATTGATAGAACTCTTTATCTCAGTAAAAATAGATGTGGCGCTGTATATAAACACCACAATACCAATGATGCCAAACAATGTACTGCCACTGGTGGCATTCATGTTTTTCAATACCATTTCCAGCTGATGGGCACTTTCAGTACCTACAAATGCCTCTATCTGCTTTATTACCTGCCCTTCGGCATTTTTTTCACTGTATATGAAGTTGATAATATGAATGATAACAAGAAGCAGCGGGGCAATAGAAAACAGGGTAAAGTATGCCAGTGAAGCTGATAGCTTGGTAGCATGGTCATCTCCAAACTCTTTTATGGTTTCATTTATTAGCGACTGGAATGTCTGTATTTTCTGCTTCATCTTGTCTGTATATCAAAATTAGCCAACCGGTATGATACTCCCTATACTTTACCATCTGAGCTCAGGGTCATCTGATGGGTTTTCTGTCATGCTGCGCCTGTGTTCCATCCGCGACTTCCATTTTTCTATTTGCCGCTGGTATATCAGCTTTGCCGTAGCTATTGCCACGTCTTCACCAGCTGCCAGGTTCCTGATACTGCGCTCAGGAATATCCAGCCTGTACATAGTGCGGTAAAAAGCATCGGGCCCCTCTTTTATCAATGCGGCCACTCTTTCTGCTATGGCAGCCAGTAGCTCTGCCTCAGTCATACGCTGCACTACAGGCAGCATATCCATCTGTGCAAGTATAGTACTCTGCACCGCTTCAATGCCGTTGTTATTATCAGATGCTGTCATGACGATACCGTACCGATGGCTTTAAAAGAAAACTGCCTGAGAAATGTTTCTCAGGCAGCAAGTAATTTTTTATTCTGTCAGCACACTTACTGCTTCGTAAACTTGCGTGTAGCTACTATTTCTCCTTTTGAGTTCAGCAGACGTACAAAGTATATACCGGCAGGCATGTTTTCTACATTCAGATTTGCACTGTTATTACCATTTGCACGATAAATAGACATCTGACGGCCTATTATGCTGTATACTGCAATGTTCTTTACATCAGATCCTGCGTCATAAACTACGTTTACAGATGTGCTTGCCGGATTAGGGTACAGATTTACCTCCGGTGCTGTTTTTACAGTACTTACAGATGTAGGATTCTTTGTTACCATGAATACCACATCTTTACTGTCAGTAGCGTCAAACTTGTTCCATACATTTGCTTTCATATAGCGGGTACCTGTAGTAGTAGAGCTTGATGCATCTATCTGCAACTTAAATGTTCCAAGAACTGACGGCACATAAATAGCTTCATGAGAAGTGCCTGTTGATGTAGAACTCACCCATATCAGATTACCGGAATAGCAGCTTGCATTATCGCATATACCAGTATTATCTACCCAATCATCAGGGAAGTTAGTAGCTGTTACCTTCCACTCTATTGTTATGTCGGATGCGGTAGTATTGGTGATATCACTATGTGCCTCTGCCAGGCCTGAGCCGCTGGCATTTATCCATACAGTATCATGCTGTACGGTAAAAGACTGCGCATTTGCTGTATTACCAGTTATCAGTGCACACCCAAGGCTAAATATTGTAAACAACTTTTTCATCTGCACATTAATTTACTTTACGCAAGATAAACCAAATTTCATACCAAAACAAAATAAATTGTGCCGACTTCCTGTTTTAGTATTTTTTTATGAAATGCACCAATACAAAACGGGGACCATTAATGGCCCCCGTTTAAAGTTATAAACCGATTCTGATTACTTAATCACGTTGAATTTCTCAGTGATAGTTCCAGCTTCAGTATTGATTTTTACATGATACATACCGTTAGCAAGGTCAGTAGCAGGAATTACTATCCTGTTTGTACCTGAACCCAGATTTGCTGATGGTACACTGTAAACTACACGTCCCATTACGTCGAATACATTGATCTGTACGCTACCGCTGTTTTTCAGGTCAAATACAACAGTTGCCTGAGTAGAAGCAGGATTTGGAACAACAACCAGATTTTCAACACCAGCATTTACGTCAGAAATACCAGTAGTAGATGTGAAGTTAGCACTGTTAAGTACAGAACCGTCAGAGCCAAGCAGCATCACAACACCGTGAATTTTGTTAGTAACCCATGATGCGTCCAGTGTTTTGCTGATAGTACATGTATAGTCTGTGCTGGCAACCATAACTGCAGGAAGCAGTGTGTTTGTTCCGGTTGGAGACGGATCGATAGAACGCGCTACGTGATTGTACTTCATTACTGATGCAGGTACAGGGTTAGGCAGTGTATTGAAGTTGTAGCCGCCACCTACCATCGGGGTTGGGTTACCACTATATGCATTTGCCTGATTCCATGAAGATGTTGTACCAGACAGTTCGTCTTCTGTAATTACCCATGCCAGCTTGGTGTTTCTGATAGTAGTAGCAGGACGTACATTTACTGTAGCAGTCAGGCTGGTACCCGCAAACGTTGGCACAGCAGTGATGTCAGCAAATGAGAAGTCATCATGGAATGCATTATATGCGGCAATCAGGTTTCCTGGATCAAGCTCCAGACGACGATCAACTACTGCAGAAGGATATCCACCTATCTGACCACCCATCCACGTATCATAAGCAGTTACTTCCATTGGATCATTGTTATGAACAGCTATCAGGCTCACATCATCACCATGCAGTGTATTCAGGGAGTCCATATAAACAGCGCCACGTGGACACCACTGGCACCATGTTCCTGTACCTTCTTCTACTACCATTCTCTTTGTTGGCATAAACGCAACTGTATACAGAGAGTCATGACCGGCACTGTCGTTTGTGTTATCAACGTCACCAGCCAGCTCTACCCATACACGGATAGGATATGCACCTACTGCAGAAGGCAGAGTTACAGGAGTAGTAGCTGTGAATGTAGCTGTAGTAAATGGTGCAATAGTTCCTGCAATAGTGTTCGTAACAACAGAACCACCGTTGAACAGATACTTAACATCATATGATGTAACAGCAGTACCGCCATTATTCTTTACCTGACCCAGTATAGATACACTTGCTCCTGCAAGGCCATAAGCTGCAGGATCGTTAGCCGTAGGTGCAGTAGCCTGCAGTTCCAGCTCAGCGGTAGGAGGTGAGAATGTTTCTATATCATCAATACCCCAGCCAAGGGCATTACCTCCGTTATCGCTATACAGGAAGCTCAGTTTCAGGCCAGACATACCAGCATAAGCAGAAAGGTCTACAAAACGTGGCTCCCACCAGTATGTTTCATTACCTGTAAGGGTAGTTAATGTAGTCCATGTAGTACCACCGTCAGTAGATATTTCTACTTTAGCTGACTCAGAAACCCATGAATACAAATCAGGAACATAGCTACATTCAAACTTCAGCCATTGAAGAACACCTGACGCCAAGCTGAAAGTAGGAGACACCAGCCTGCTGGCACTATTATTTGTACCTGCAGTCCTGTTGTCATTGACAGCTACATAGCGAGTATGCGTGTACATGGGGAATGTGCTGGTACCCAGTGTAGTGTTAGTACCACTGTTCCATCCAAGGGAAGTACTTGGTGTTCCAGCAGCAACCTCCTGAGTCCAGGTAGCTGGAAGCGCTGTGCCCGTTGTAGACTCAAAGTTTTCCGTAAGCTGTGCAAAGCCCGTAGCACCCATTGTCATACACGCAGAAAGCGCAAGTAGAGTTTTTTTCATTTTTTGTTTTTTTTAAGAAAAGTTATACGAAAGGGACTTGTTGAATTCATAAAATTATATAACTAGAGTCATTTCAGCAAAAAAAAAAATTATTTTTCTGTAAACACACCCTGACACTCAACAAAAAAAAAGCATGAGAAATTATTAATATCAAGATAACACTCCTGCATAATTAGTTCACTCTTTTCCGCCGCATTACGATGATTTCAGGATTGTATTTAATGTTCAGGAAACAGTATAACTCACAGAGCCATCTTTCTCATCCTTAAGCTGAATACCAGCCTGTGCCAGCTTATCTCTTATCTGATCGCTGGTAGTGAAATCTTTTCTTTTTTTAGCTTCTTTTCTTATCTCTATCAGTAATGATAATACCTCATCCAGCTTCCCGGTAGACTGTGTCTGCAAAGGCTGCATACCCAGTATCTCCAGCAGATAAGTCTGAAATGTCTCTTTTAGCAGATTGATGGTAGCGGCAGAAAGAGCATCTGTCTTTATTTGTCCGCCTTTTATGCCATTGATTACGGGAGCTGTCTCAAAAAGGTTCGCCAGCACCCTGGCAGTGTTCATATCATCATTCATGAAGTCGGCACATTCATTACACCATGCCGTTACCTTTCCGTCCAGCTCTTTGTCCCCGGCTGCTGCATTGCCAGGATGATCCAGCTTTTGCAGTACTTCCCATGCTTCCCACAGTCTTCTGAAAGCTCTCTCTGCAGCCTGCAATGCCTCATTGCTAAAGTCCAGCGTACTCCGGTAATGGGTCTGTAGGATATAAAACCTTACTACCATCGGATGGTAGGGCTGTGCCAGCAAGGGATGTCCGCCTGAAAACAACTCAGATAGCTTTATAACATTGTTATAGCTTTTCCCCATCTTCTTTCCGTTGATGGTAATCATATTGTTGTGCATCCAGTACCGTACAGGAGCATGACCATGCGCCACAGTACTTTGGGCTATCTCACTTTCATGATGCGGAAACTGCAGGTCCATTCCACCCCCATGAATATCGAAGGTAACGCCCAGATATTTACTGCTCATCGCAGAGCACTCAATGTGCCAGCCCGGAAAGCCCTCACCCCATGGGCTTTTCCAGCGCATGATATGCTGTGGCGGCGCACTTTTCCACAATGCAAAATCAGCCTTATTTCTCTTTTCATCCTGTCCGTCAAGTTCTCTGGTTGTTTCCAGCTGGTCTTCCAGTACTCTGCCGGATAATTTTCCGTAAGGGTACGCTGCTGCATATTTTGCCACATCAAAGTAAACTGAGCCGTTTACCTCATATGCATACCCCTTTCCTATAATGGTCTCTATCATGGATATCTGCTCCACTATATGACCTGTAGCTGTAGGTTCTATTGATGGCTCCTCGCAATTGAATAACCGCATGCCATGATGAAACAGTGATGTGTACTTATGTACCAGTTCCATGGGCTCCAGCTTTTCCAGCAGCGCTTTTTCGCTCACCTTATCTTCTGCCACCCTGCCCTCTTCTTCAAAATGGCCTGCATCGGTAACATTGCGCACATACCTTACTTTATAACCAAGGTGCTTCAGATACCGCTGCAGTACATCAAACGTAATGTACGGCCGCGCGTGACCCAGATGCGACTCACCTGACACCGTAGGACCGCACACATAAAGGCCTGCATGACCGGGTGTAATAGACTCAAACTGCTCTTTCTGTCGTGTATATGAGTTGTATATATGAAACTGTGACATTGTATAGTTATTATGTAGTTTATCATTGGTATAGATAAACATGGGGATGTTGTACAGAAAACAATATCATACCTGATCTGTATCCCTTATGATATCTATACGCTGCTGTCTATAGGTATCTTTCTACCCACCATGGATTCTTTTCAGGGTGCAGTATCATTTTCTCATCTTCAGGCTTTATTCTGCCTTTTACTGCCCTAATGGTCAACTCGCCACAGTTTATAGTTCTGGTAACATCTGTAAATCCATTGTCCTCAAGCATCTTCTTTACGTATCCATACTCCAGACGCCTGTTCAGCAGTGGTGCAAACAAATCATGATTCTGATGCACTTTGGTAGTATCGCCATTTGCCATATCTACCAGAAACTTCATCTTCTCTTCCCTTGTCTGTAGCGTATTGTAGCGTACACGGTTCTTGAAAAGGTTAATATCCTCACTATAGGACAATGACTCACGGCCATAGAGATACAGGTATATAAAACCGCCCTCCTTCACCAGGCTCATCACCTCACGAAATGCAGTATTAAAACTGTTACAATGATGCAGTACCCCCCACGACCATACCATGTCATACTTCTTGCCGGCTGGGGTCTGACTGCTTAACTGCTCCAGTGGCGTAAGGATAAAATTCTTCTCTACTGGAATGTCCCTGAGTACGTCTCTCGTTCCTTCCAGTGCAGATGTATTAATATCTACGGCAGTAACATTAGCTCCCAGCTGAGCCAGGCCATAAGACCAGCGTCCGCCACCGCAACCACAATCAATTATGTCTTTGCCTTTAAACCAGTCTTTATGTATCAATGTTTCGCGCTCACTGATAATATGTGTGACATTCTCTTTAAACCAGGCATCGCTGAGCATTGCTTCCCCTTCTTTCATCTGATCCCATTGAAACCCAAATGCCTCTTCTGTCTGGCTGGCTGAAAAGGGTAACGTATGGTCCAGATTATGCACCTGGTCATACAATAGCTTATAAAGTGCGTCAATTTCATTTTTCTGACGCTCCAGCCTTACATCATACGACTTCAATATAGGAGACAGTATCTTTTTTACTAGTTTTTTCATGAAATCAGTGAAATATTATTAAAACCAAAAGTAAACAAAAAGGTATCGGGACAAGTTACGGCGAAAAAAAAAGCTATTTACCTAAGGTTAATTAGGCAAATCGCGGAAGTCCCTGCGTCTTACCAGCTTCAAATCCTGCAGAACAGTAGATTTTACATTAAGTGTAAAGTTGAAACTCTTACGGGGGCCAAAGGGGAATGCAAAAAAGTGCATCTGCCAGCAGTGCAGATCTCTGTACAGGTCTATAGATGTAAGTGTAAGCTGCTTATAGTCAAAGTTATATCCACTGCTCACTGCCAGCTTCCACCGCTCCGATATCTTCAGCTCACTGTTGAATGTAAATGAATGACTGATAACTACGGTATCTGAATAAGAAAATGAGGAATATAATGAATTAGCGCTAAGTGTATAGTTAATATTAAAGCTCCAGGGTATGTTGAAGTCAACATATTCATTATAGCCGGCATTACGCATTACGCGGGCATATTCAGCACTGTTTGTCCGGCTTTTGTCGCCACCTGTCGGTTTTGAATGAAAATTTGTTCCAAGAGACATATTGGCATTTCTAAACCGTCCCACACCGGTACCGTGCTCCAGCATCGTTTGTTGCAATACCCTGCCGGTGCCATAATCCATGGCATACGGGCTATAGGTAGCAGAGCCCGAAATATTGACCTTATCCAGCACATTGGTTCTGAAATTCACCCCTATATCACTCCAGCGGAACGAATCGGCAGCAGCATTGTAAGACGCATTGAAGCTAAGCCCGTCTATAAGTGTTACATTCTTATAGCCCGATGCTGTGTCTTTGGCTGAGCGTACCTTTATCTGCAGATTATTATTCAGCCCAAAACCCATAGCAGCAGCTTTGCCTATCGGCGGATTTCCCACTACAGATGTGGGATATGGAGATAACAGAGTAGTATTGGTACTGGTATCCAGCCGTGCAGGATAGTAGTAATTAAATGGTGCCGTAGCAAAATCGGGCCGGTAAGAAAATCCCGCATTGGGCGTAAGTACATGCCTGATACCCCGCAATCCACCACGGCGAAACATTTTCATACCATATATACGTGTAGAGAAGTTTACACCTGCATTAAAGTCGCGCGCAGCATAAAATCCATTCGTATTCTGGCTATCTACCTTTCCTGTAAGGTCGTTATAACCCTGTATAATACGGTTAGTCTGCCAGTATTCATTGTAGTTTACACTGAAAGACATATTCAGATATCTGAGTACATTATAAGATGCGCTCACTGGTATGGAATGTCTTACCCCATTCTGAAAGTCAGTTAGTGACAGGTTGGAAAAACTGAATGTACTGTCATAGAAAGTAGTACGGTTCTGCAGGTCGGCTGAATAGCTGGCAGTGATACGGTCATACCAGTGAGTACCTACGGCATTTCTACGTTGGAAAGGGTTAAACTGGTTCACATAAAAGTTCATGGCCGGCAGCGTCACATTTACCTGTTTGGTACCGGTATTCTGATTATGCAGCGCACTCAGCGTAAGGCCAAACGGACGATTCTGCCAGTTCTTCGAAAAGCTTATGTTAGACTGATACTGGTTTTGCAGTACCTGGTTCAGGTCATAACTGTTATTGGCATAAAAGCTGGATGAGCCCGCCTGTACCGATGCATTGAACGACTGGCCCGGTACCGACTTGGCATCACTGCTATGCTGCCAGTTTATCATAAAATCTTTCGTCACACTGGCATCTGGCTCATAGTCCTCACCGGTTTTATTATAGGCATATGATACCCTCATTACCCCCCGGTAGTGATACAACCTGTTGTAGTCAGATGTGGCAGTAACGGCATATGAGCCCTTTGCATACACATTGGCCTGTGCAAACGCATCAAGATTATCATTTACATAAAAGTAATAGCCCCCGTTCAGCAACCCGAAGCCCCGCTGCTGCTCCATAGTGTATGTAGGCAATATAAAGCCGGATTTTTGCTTCTGCGATACAGGAAACAGACCGAATGGGAGATATAATGGTGTAGGCACCCCTTCTATCTCCAGATTTGCCGAGCCCGAAACAACTACCCTGCCAGGTATTATCTTCTGCTTCCGGGCACGTATACCAAAGTGGGGAGTATCCAGCGCACAGGTAGTATACACGCTGTGCCATCCATATATGGTCTGGTCAGGGTTCCGTTTTATCTGCTCACTGAGTATATATCCCTCTCCGTACTGCGTACTTACATTCCTTACTATGGCACGCTTGCTGCGAAAGTTATACTGCATGGAGTCATAGCTGAATTTTTCTGAGCCTTGCTTAAAAGAAGGTCTTTCAGTACCGGTATCTGCCGTTTTTATTCCCGGGGCCGCTGTCACTACATTAGTAGCCTGTATAAAGCTCACCTGCCCGGCATTCAGCTGCAGGTCTTCATAGTTTACCTGTGCCTTACCGTAGAGATAGAACATATCATGCTCCATATCCAGCACAGCCGAATCTCTGGCTACAGCCTTTACTACAGACGGCAGCGCATCTTTTGATATCCTGATACCCAGCCGCTGTTCCAACCCGGCAATCGCAGATGTGTCTGCTGTCAGGCTGTCTTTAAGTACACTATCCCCCCTCAGTCTGATTGAATCTGTTCCGTAGCTCAGGCTATCGGAAACGGTTGCCGGCACAGCAGGCAATACAGATTGCGCACAAACGTTATTTGTTATGAAGAATATAAAAATACCGGCCAGGCAACAGGCAAAGCGATGCAATGATGGAAAAATTGAAATAAATTTACCGCTATTGCTCATGAGCGTGGCAAAAATAATTATTTGAAAGCCACGTTTCGTGATTTTGTTCATTTAAACTTTTGCAAAACCTGACTATGCGCCTTAAAGGCATAATCATTTTACTACTGGCATGCATACCTGCCATTGCTATGGCAGGTGCTAAAACCCATATACGGGTAGTACTGGACGCCGGCCATGGCGGTAAAGACCATGGTGCACAGGGGGCTATCTCATTTGAAAAAGATATAACCCTTGCCGTAACGCTGAAACTGGGTAAGTTATTGGAAGACAGCATGAAGAATGTTGATGTTGTCTACACCCGCAGGGAAGATACCTACCCTACGCTCATCGAGCGGCATGAAATTGCCAATAAGGCAAACGCCGACCTGTTTATATCCATACATGTAAACTCCACACCCTATACCTATACCCGTACCCTGCAGGGCTATAAAACTGTGAAGAAAAAGAACGGAAAAACCGTAAAGCAACCCATATATAAGTCTGTAAGACACCATACTACCAAACGCAGCGGCGTAGAAACCTATGTAATGGGCCTGCACAGAGAAGGGCAGCAGAAAGGCGCCATTGGCGAATATGCTGACAATGTGAGTGAAGAACCGGGGCTGCTCAATGAAAATGACCCACAGACACAAATTATCGTTTCCCAGTACACAAAAGCCTTTCTGGGCAAAAGTGTCACCTTTGCCGCAAGGGTTCAGGAGCAATTCAAGGAACAGGGCCGTGCCGACCTGGGCGTGAAGCAAAAAGGTCTGGAAGTGCTGGCCGGAAGCGCAATGCCAGGGGTACTCGTAGAAATAGGGTTTATTACTAATGTAAATGAAGAAACCTATCTGAACTCAGACAGGGGACAATATGAAGTTGCCGCAGCCATATATCGCGCTATCAATGAATATCGCCGCGATGTGCTGAAATAATGGACAGATATTCACAGTTTTGATTTCTTTCCTTATTTACTTATTTTTGAATTTGCTAACAAATATAAACTGATGGGATTCCGTTTTAAGACAATTCTTGCTTCAGCTATAGCCACTATTGCCACATTTTCGGCTGTTGTCTATACATCCTGCAACCGGGATAAATGTAAAACTATAGTATGCGCCAATGGCGGGGTTTGCAATGGCGGCACCTGCGTATGCCCATCGGGATATGAGGGTACAAACTGCGAAACAGTGACACGTACCAAGTTTCTGGGTAACTGGAGCGTATTGGAAAAGGGCAGCATTACGCTGGCAGCGCAGTATGGTGTAAGTATTGAAGCTTCTACTGTTATTACAGACGTAACCATCAAAAACTTTTACAACTATTTCAAAACGCCGGTAAAAGCATATGTATCGGGCGATACGATTGTAATCCCTAACCAGCAGTATGAAGGTAAAGTACTGCACGGTATTGGTTACATCTATTCCAATGTTACTTACGGACAGTATGGCGCTATCAGCCTTCGCTATCAGATTATTGATACTGCTACCCAGAAAGTAAATGACTTTGGCTTTGCCGAAGCTAATACACATGCTGAGCCATCTTTGTGGAATAAATAATACACCTGTTCGTCAGGTACATCACATAATATATTTTGCGCAGCGCTCTCACACAGAGAGCGCTGTTTTTATTGCTATATCGTCCCCATATCTGCTTAACTTTGTCTTATGCCCACACACAAAATCATAGTGGCTATAGATGGCCTTTCCTCCTGTGGTAAAAGTACACTTGCCCGGGAGCTTGCTGCCCAGCTTGGTTACAACTACATAGACAGCGGAGCCATGTACAGGGCAATAACACTGTATTTTCTGAGAAATAATGTTGACCTCAGCGACCCTGCCGAAGTTATTAATGCAATAGCAAACATCAATCTCTCCTTTGTGTTCAATGAACGCAGAAATGCATCTGACATTTACCTGAATGACGAGAACGCAGAGCCATATATACGGGATATGCTGGTGTCAGAAAAGGTGAGTGAGGTTGCTGCCCTGCGCGAAGTAAGGTCTTTCGCAGTAGCACAACAGAAGCGTATGGGCCGCCGCAAGGGAATAGTAATGGACGGCAGGGATATAGGCACTACCGTTTTCCCTGATGCAGAGCTGAAGCTATACATGACCGCCGACCCTGAAATAAGAGTAATGAGGCGCTTTCAGGAGTTGTATGCAGTAAATCATGAAATATCTCTGGACGAGGTACGTAATAATCTGGAGCTTCGCGATTACATAGACTCTACCCGGGAGGAAAGTCCGCTGCACCGCGCAGCAGATGCTATCCTCATAGATAACAGTAACCTTACCAGAGAGGAACAACTGAAGCAGGTGCTGGCCCTTGTCAACGAGCGCATACAGACTACAGATAAGCAGCACTGACATACAAATACATAATTATTCAGCAGCATAGCAATTCTGGTTATGCTGCTTTTTTATGGTAATGAGGCCAAAAATGGTTGGTGAATTTTAGTGAAAATATATTTAATATACGGCTGTCAGTTTGAAGAGGAAGCGGGCTCTGCTGGAGAGCAACCTGCCAGCAATAAGACTGATGCTTAGACGATAAGGGGGCGACTTTTAGAGAGTCGCCCTTTTCAT
>JAUIBA010000035.1 GCA_030427635.1 Bacteroidia bacterium | reverse complement strand
CGTCTAAGCATCAGTCTTATTGCTGGCAGGTTGCTCTCCAGCAGAGCCCGCTTCCTCTTCAAACTGACAGCCGTATATTAAATATATTTTCGCTAAAATTCACCAACCATTTTTGGCCTCATTACCATAAAAAAAGACGTCGCAGTTGTAACTGCGACGTCCGGTAATCATTATAAAGGTTGTTTTAGCTTACTTTATAAACAGCATCTCACGGTACTTTGGCAGTGGCCATACCTTATCATCCACTATCAGTTCCAGCTTGTCGGCATGATAGCGGATATTGTCAAAGTAAGGCTTCACCTCATTGCAGTACATATCTGCACGTTTGTGCATTTCGTCTACATTATTGGCACGCTTACGGGCTGCAATCATAGCCTCCACATTATCATTTATGTTCTGAATATGTCCGCTGATAACACTTATCAGATTCAGCTGTGCTTTATATGATGTGGCATCCAGTCCTATATCTTTCAGTCCGCGCACGTTTTCTATCAGCGTATTCTGATAACTGATGGCTGCAGGGAGAATGTGATTGGTAGCTATATAACCCAGGATACGGGCTTCTATCTGTACCTTCTTCACATAATCTTCCAGCATTACCTCATGGCGGGCTTCCAGCTCACGGTCGGTGAAGATACCATTACCCAGGAAAAGCTGTTTGGCAGCATCTGTGACGTATGCATCCAGCGCTTCAGGGGTAGTTTTAAAGTTACTCAGACCACGTTCAGCAGCTTCTTCTGCCCATTCTGCACTGTAGTTATCACCTTCAAAACGTATCTTTTTCGATGCCGCTATATACTGACGCAGTATGTGCAGTATAGCTATTTCCTTCTTCTCACCTTTCTCTATCAGAGCATCTACTTCCTGCTTGAATTTCTTCAGGGTTTCAGCCATGATGGTATTAAGAATCATCATAGGCGAGCCACAGTTGGCAGACGAACCTACAGCGCGGAACTCAAACTTATTACCTGTAAATGCAAACGGGCTGGTACGGTTACGGTCTGTATTATCCATCAGCAGTACAGGTATCTGCTTATGGATGTCCAGCTTCAGTATTACTTCATCCTGCTCGCTGAATTTGTCTTTAACACGGCTTTCTATTTCATCCAGCACCTCTGTCAGGTACTTACCTATATATACAGATATTATAGCCGGAGGCGCTTCATTGGCTCCCAGACGATGGTCATTACCTGCAGATGCTATAGCGCCACGCATAAGATCGGCATAGTCATGTACCGCCTTTATGGTGTTGACAAAGAAGGTAAGGAACATGAGGTTGGTACGGGGTGTTTTACCTGGAGAGAGCAGGTTAACACCTGTATCTGTAGCAAGGCTCCAGTTATTGTGCTTGCCTGAACCATTTACACCGGCAAATGGCTTTTCGTGTACCAGTACCTTCAGCTTATGACGGCGGGCTACCTTGTCCATTACATCCATCAGCAGGGAGTTGTGGTCCACAGCTATATTCACCTCTTCAAAAATAGGTGCACACTCAAACTGACCCGGAGCCACCTCGTTATGACGGGTGCGCAGCGGAATACCCAGCTTGTATGACTCCTGCTCAAAGTCCTGCATAAATGCATATACACGCTCTGGTATAGAGCCAAAATAGTGGTCTTCCAACTGCTGGCCCTTAGCCGGGCTGTGCCCTACCAGAGTGCGGCCACACATTATAAGGTCAGGACGAGCATTGGCAAGTGTCTCATCTATTACAAAGTACTCCTGCTCCCAGCCCAGCGTAGCGGTAACTTTCGATACGTTTTTGTCAAAGAAATGACACACATCCACAGCAGCTTTGTCCAGCGCTGTTATAGACTTAAGCAGGGGTGCTTTATGGTCCAGCGACTCACCATTATAAGCAATAAATATAGTAGGTATGCAAAGTGTCTTGCCACTGCCTGCCTCCATAATGAAAGCGGGCGATGAGGGGTCCCATGCCGTATAACCGCGTGCCTCAAACGTAGCGCGGATACCACCATTGGGGAAGCTGGATGCATCCGGCTCCTGCTGTATCAGTGCATCACCATCAAAAAGCTCTATGGCAGTACCATCGCTTTTTATAGTAAAGAATGAGTCATGCTTCTCAGCAGTGGTGCCGGTAAGTGGCTGAAACCAGTGTGTAAAGTGAGTAACACCACGCTCCTCGGCCCATGCCTTCATGCCGGCAGCCACCTGATCGGCCATGCGGCGATCTATTCTGCTACCATTGCGCACTGAGTTCATAAGGCTTTTGTATGCCTCATCGCTCAGATACTCGCGCATAGAGCGTCCGTTAAAAACGTTGCTGCCAAACATGGCAGTTATCTTCTTCTCGGTGTAGCCGGAGATTTTTCTTTCTCCTCCTGTGGCCAGTGCCTGTAAAGCCTGAAAACGTAGTGATGACATAAATATTAAATTTTCAGCAAAATTAAAGACACAATGAGCAATACACCAAATTTTATGCGATTTTCTTTAAAAAAATTACATTAAAATAATTTTAAACATTAAAAATGAATAGCAAATAAGCAAATGACACACCAATACAAAATGTAAAAAGGAGCAAACAAAAATTCACACAAAAAACTGATTATCAAATATTTAAAATACACAAAACAATACAACCAAAACATATTTACACCAAAACTCTGCCATGTACGTTACCTGGCATACAATAATTGATAAATATTATTAACATAAAAAAACAAACAGAATAGAAGCAGAATATTGGGCGTACTTATAGTATATCTGCAATAGTACTACTATGATACCTGAGTACACATAATATCTGAAAGTGTAAATAAGTAAGAATGTAACAGACATTAATACAGTGGCGGTATGCTCATAGTTATAGATGATGCATTACACCTGCACCATTCATATATTTACATAATATGCGTGGTAACATTACATATATAATCATTATTACACTGATGGGCTGTGGTAACCCATCTGCCAGCAATCGTGTGATAGTAGTGCAGCCAATGGGCAGCATAAAACCAGAACTAGCTAATAATGTACATGCAGCAATAAAAGTCATTCACCCTCATACGGTATTGCGTCCACCCTGTCCCATACCACAACAGGCCTGGTATGCACCCCGTAACAGGTATCGTGCTGACAGTATCATAGCCTGGCTTCACAGGCGCACAGGACCAGACACCATCACCATAGGACTTACAGATAAAGATATAAGCACTACTAAAGGACAAGTGGCCGACTGGGGAGTAATGGGCCTGGGCTACAGACCCGGAAATGCCTGCATGGTATCTACGTTTAGGTTATCTAAAAGCAAAACAAAATCACAGTTTTACAAAGTAGCACTGCACGAACTGGGACATACAGCAGGCCTCCCCCACTGTCCCGATACTAATTGCTATATGCGGGATGCCGAAGGCGGCAATCCACTAGATACTGAAACCGGATTTTGCTACAAATGCAAAACCTATATGAAAGGTAAAGGCTGGCTCATGAAATAACTCCGGTAGTCCCCATTGAAAACATGGCGGTATAAATCAATTACTGATGAGCAGCTACCATATATGCTTCGCCATCAGCACCAGCATTATCCGCAGGTATTATGTGTATGGGATCTTCCTGCTTGTGTACCACTGGCGAATAAGTAAGCTGACCATTCATATCTACCTTGCCAATACGATAACAGTTGCCTTTATATAATGTGGCATCAAAATGATATACAGTGCTTAGCACTGAGTTACCTCTGGATGGTATTACTGCTACAACGCTCATATGTGCACTGTCAGTACCTGACTCTATGCGGTAATGTCTTACATTCTGCTCCCGGGCAATAGTAAATCCAAGTACTTCCCTGTTATGAGCATGCTGAAATTTCACATCTGTGAATGTAGCAGTCTGTGCTATTGAGCAATGAGCGCTTATGGCTGCGGCAATAATAAAAAGTGTCTTTTTCATATCCTTTGTTTTTGATAACACAAAGGTGCATCGCACTGGAGACCTGTTTCAAAGAGAAAAAACGCTCTTTCGGGGGTATTAGCACCTTAATATAAAGGGTCAAAACACCTTTTATGTAAATACAAAGGTGAAAACACCCTTTGCAGATAGTATTTACACTATTATGGTTTCCCCATATGAATGATACATTTGTATTGAATTAAAAAACATAATTATGAAACACACATTATTATCTATTTCATTCTGTGCATTCCTGTTTGCCTCATGTACCCAGCCGGGAGAAGATGTTGCCTCACTGCAGAAAAAAGTTGATAGTATGGCTGCACTCCTAAATACCACTCAGGTATCTGATGTAAAAATGTCACTTACCAGCCCGGAAAAAATAATTGATGAACCTAAAGAGAGTTATTATATATCATGGACAAAATCCCGCAATGACATACAAAGATGGCATAAGCACATATGGAATCCGGACAATGGACTCATAGAGGATACTGCGCGCTGCTCCTTTATCATACCGGCTACCAACCTCCGCTATCTGGTAGATGCTGACAGCATGAATATGGATTATGTTGTCTTTTATCTTTCTCTGGATTCTGCAAAAATGCTGTCCCTAATATATGAAGGAGGTAAAATAACAAAGGACAAAAACGGACAAAAAGTGATGACCGAATCTCCGGTTTACACGGATAGAAACACCAAATATGCATTTGACAATGCATACCCTTGTCCCATATGTGATAAAATAGGCTTAACCAATTCCCAATAATCAATCACAAATGTATGTTATAAACAGGGCACAATGAATACAGGCATTTTTTCACTGTACTACATTTCAGTACTTACAGCATTTACTGTGGGGGTAGCAAATTACAAGCAGCTCAGTACTTCGCTACGCTTCATTGTTGTGTTACTGTTTATAACCTGCATAAGTGAGATAGCCTCCTATCTCTCCTATATGAATGGCAGATATGAGCTAAGGGGGGCAATCCACCACATATATAATACAATACAGGCCATACTGCTTACAGCATATTTTGTATTTGCAATCAAACCACATCGGCCAACCAGATACATAATAGCCGGCATTGTATTCTGGCCTTTGGCAGCAATACTTAATATAGCGCTGCTACAGCCACTCAAAGGAGTTAATTCTAATATGCTGATGCTGGAAAGCATAGCATTTATAGCCATGTCACTTTATACTATTTACACATTGTTTATGAAAGACAAAACCGGCAGCTTACTCAGACATTCAGACCTCAGAATTGCAGTCATTTGCCTGTTTATGTGGAGTGCTACGCAGTTTTTCTGGGCCACAATAAAGATACTTTTCAGTAACCACTGGCGATATACCAATACCATAATGGATGCACATGCAGTGCTGAGTCTGCTTTGTTACCTAGCTATTGCAATGGTATTATACACCCACCCTAAAATGAAAAAACTTGAGTACAGCTGAAGTAGTAATAATACTGATAACCGGTACACTTACCTTACTGGTATTTGTCGTGTTTATAATACTGATTCTTATAGAATATAAGAAACGGCAAACACACCACATTACGGAGAAACTGGAAATGAAATACCGATACCAGCAGGAGGTACTGCAAACCAAACTGGAGGTACAGGAACAGTCATTCCGGTTCTTTTCAGAGGAGGTGCATGATAATATAGCACAAATGCTGGCATTGGCTAAAATGAAAATGTTTAAGACAGCAGGCAAGACAGCGGATGAAAAGGTAAAAGGTGAAATAGAAGACTGTGCAGAACTGGTAGGAAAAACCCTGGACGACCTGCGAAATCTAAGCCATGTACTCAATGGAGGATATGTATCACAAATACCCCTTACAGAAAGCATAGAAAAAGAAATACATGCGGTAAGAAACGCCACACATACAACAATAAAAATGCAGACAACCGGTAAGATATATGAGCTGCCGGGCGAAAAGCGGCTGATGATATTCAGAATAGTACAGGAGGCCCTGGGAAATGCCCTGAAACATGGTAAAGCTGACGATATAGCTATTAACTTAGCATACAGCCCGGCAATGCTGATAGTAACCATAAAAGATAACGGACAGGGGTTTGATACACATATACTCAACAAAAGCAGGGGGCTGGGACTACGTAACATGCAGGTAAGAGCGCGGCTGCTGGGCACAATAAACTTTGAGTCAGAGACCGGAACCGGCACAACCATAACGCTAAATGTGAATAATGATGAACAGCAAAATCAAGATAGCGCTGGCAGATGACCATACACTATTTCGTAAAGGAGTAGAGGAGCTCATAGCCGACTGGGACAATATGGAGGTGGTGCTGTCAGAATGCAACGGCGCAGAACTTCTTAAAAAGCTTACGGCAGGAAATGTAATGCCGGACATATGCATACTGGACATAAATATGCCGGAGATGAACGGCTTTGAAACAGCCAGGGCAATCAAGGCCACATGGCCACACATGCACATACTGGCAGTATCTGTTTATGACACAGAGTTCAATGTAATATCTATGCTGCGTGCAGGCGCTGGTGGCTATGTACTTAAAGATGCCCGGCCCGATGCACTTAAGGCTGCTATAGAAGGTCTTTATAAAAATGGATTTCATCATTCAGAGCTGGTAACAGGCAGAATACTGCACCAGTTACTATCACAGACACAGGAAGCAAATACTGCCAGCCTTAACGCTAAAGAAGTGGAATTCCTGAAGCTGTGCTGCACTGAGATGACCTACCGGGAAATAGCAGACATTATGGGTGTAAGCCACAGAACAATAGACAACTACCGCGACCAGCTTTTTGAAAAACTGGCCATAAAATCACGTACCGGACTTGTACTATATGCTATAAGAACCGGGATAGCAGCAATCTGATTACAGGGCGCGCCAGCCTACACAGCAAAAGAGGGAACCTGCTAAGTGGGGCCCATGAAAGCAGCTACTCTTCATAAAACTCTATCGGCAACCCATCAGGGTCTGAAATGAAGGTAAACCGACGCTGCGTATATTCATCTGTACGTATAGGCTCAGAGATAATACCATGTGCTGTAAGGTGGCTGACTACGTGCTCCAGATTCTCCACCGCAAATGCCAGGTGACGAAGACCGCATGCCTCTGGCCGTGACACCCGGGCAGGTGGCGCAGGGAAAGAAAACAGCTCTATTACATATTGTCCGTTAAGGCTTAGGTCCAGCTTCCAGGAGTCGCGCTCTGCCCGGTAAACTTCCTGCTTTATAGTAAGTCCCAGTATGCGGGTATAGAAATCCTTTGACCGCTCATAGTTGGCACAAATGATGGCTATATGATGTATACCCTTCAGCATAGTAGTTATGAATATACGGTAGCTAAAACCCGGCTATTATCTCCAGTGAGCGCTTTATCATTCCTTCCACAGCAGCCTCCCCATCGGGAGAAAATGTGAGTGAAGCACGGTTTGCTACGGCTGTACTAATAGACAGGCACTGATGCCCCAGCAGGGTTCCCATACCGTATATTGCTGCCGTCTCCATCTCAAAGTTGGTGATGCGATGCTGACCATGCCTGAATGTAGCCAACTGATCTATAAGAGAAGGGAGAGCCGGCGTAAGGCGTAGCGCCCTGCCCTGCGGGCCGTAAAATCCCGGGCAGGTAACTGTAATACCATGAAAATACCCTTCTGTAAAACGTTGGGCAAGGTCCTGTGAGCATGGCGCTATGTAAGGACTTACCCCTTGCTGCCCTACTCCGGTATGTGCATTAAACGCCTCCAGCAATGAGGCATCTGCAGCAGATGATGACAAACTATAGTACAATAAAAGGTTATCAAGCCCTATACCCAGAGAAGATACTATGAGGCTATCTACCGGAATATCGGCCTGCAGCGCACCGCAGGTACCAAGACGGATAATAGGCAATGATTTAATATGTGGCTTTATGGTACGTGTGGCAAAGTCAATATTAACCAGCGCATCTATCTCATTGAAAACAATATCTATATTACCAATACCAATACCTGTACTGATAACACTTATGCGCCTGCCCGCAAGTGTACCCGTATGTGTAATGAACTCCCGATGCTGTGCCTTATGCTCTATGCTATCAAAATATTTAGACACTTCCTTTACCCTATCAGGGCTACCTACGGTAATAATAATATCTCCCAGATGCTCAGGAGCTATATCCAGATGGTAAATTGTGCCTTTGGCAGTGATAATGAGTTCTGACTCTGCTATCCTTTCATTGTTCATAAATGCTATCTTCCTTTTACTATTTTATATACATTTGGTTGTGCTGCAGGCGCAAAACAACCACGAACTTCGTGTAACTTATACTTGCCTGCTGCAAGGTTACACAAACTTAACAATATAGAAACACGTAGCGCAGGGCAATAAGAATTACTATTGCAGGCACTCATAAAAAGTAATACAATGAATAGCATACCAGTAGTGGATCTTGCCGCATTTACCAGTGGCGATGCCGCATCCAAGGCAGCATTTGTACATCAGCTAGGCAAAGCATATGAAGAGACAGGATTTGTAGCAGTAAAAAATCATAACATACCCGATGCGCTGATAGCGCAGCTATATGACGAAACAGAAAAATTCTTTGCCCTGCCGGTAACAACAAAAGAATTGTATAAACGTCCCGAACTGGCAGGACAGCGTGGCTATACTTCCTTTGGCACAGAGCATGCAAAAGGATATGAAGCGCCTGACCTGAAAGAATTTTTCCAGTTTGGTCAGATAGTAGAAGCAGGTGCGCCCAACCCTGAGCAGTACCCTGACAATGTAGTGGTAAACGAACTGCCGGAATTTACCCCCTCTATGCTGTCGGCATACAGGGCATTCCAGACAACAGGAGCTTCCCTGCTGCAGGCTATAGCGTTGTATCTGGGGCTGGATGAGCATTATTTTGATAGCTACGTAATGCATGGCAACTCTATATTACGCGCCATCTATTACCCTCCCATTACCCAGGAGCCTGCATCGGCCATAAGGGCAGAGCAGCATGAAGACATAAATCTGATAACACTACTGGTAGGCGCATCGGCCGACGGACTACAGATACTGAGCAAACAGAACGAATGGGTACCTGTAACCTCCCTGCCAGAGCAGATAGTAGTGAATGTGGGCGATATGCTGCAGCGACTTACCAATAACCGCCTGCGCTCTACTACGCACCGGGTGGTAAACCCACCAAGGGAAATGTGGGGCACAGCACGTTACTCAATACCTTTCTTCCTGCACCCGGTAAGTAATATGAGCCTGGCCTGCCTGGATAGCTGTATTACAGAAGAGCAGCCTAAAGCATACGAAGATTATACCGCAGGCCAGTACCTGGATGAGCGCCTGATGGAAATAGGACTAAAAAAGTAATAACCATGACTGGCAACTACCTGCCCGATGAACTTGCAGCCGAACTGGTGGAAGAAGCAAGGAAAACGGCAGAAAACTCCTACTCCCCCTACTCACACTTTGCAGTGGGTGCGGTAGTACTTACGAAAGATGGACAGCGGTTTCCCGGCACCAATACAGAAAATGCCTCATACGGGCTTACTATCTGTGCCGAAAGGATAGCGCTGGGTGGTGCCGTATCTGCAGGACATATGGATATACGCGCTGTAGCAGTATGGACCCCTACTGAGTCTGCATCGCCATGTGGCGCATGCAGGCAGTTTATCATGGAGTTTGGACAGGATGTAGTGGTGGTTTTCCAGAATGAAAAAAAGATGATTCAAAAGACCATAGGGGAACTACTCCCCTATGGCTTTACCCGTGAGGCTATGCAATAAGTACGATTGTATGTATATTGACCCACGAAATGTGTAACTGATGGAGCGTTTTACAGGCTTAGTGGGCATCATACTGATATTGGGTATTGCCTTTCTCTTCTCTAACAATAAAAAACGTATCAACCTGCGACTTGTATTCAGCGGGCTGGCGTTGCAACTTACTATAGCGGCTCTGGTGCTGAAGGTACCGGCAGTAAACAGCTTCTTTCAGGGGCTGGGACGCGGCATGCAGAAACTGGAAGGTTTTGCAAAAGAAGGTGCCGGATTTGTATATGGCAACCTGGGCGTATACGACCATACAGGCCAGGTGGTAAACTATGGCATGGGGCCAGCCTTTGTATTTGCGTTCAACATTACAGCCACTATCATTCTGGTATGTGTGCTGGTAGCTATTCTCTACCACATAAAGGTGATACAGTTCATTGTATCTATTGTAGCCCGGGCTATGAACTTTGTAATGAAAGTGAGTGGTGCCGAGGCGCTGAGCAATGTAGCCAGTGCATTTGTAGGCCAGGTAGAAGCGCAGGTGATGATACGGGCATACCTTCCTACCATGACACGCAGCGAACTACTGGCATCTATGAGTGGTAGCCTGGCATGTATCGCCGGCGGCATACTCATAGTATATGCCAATATGGGTGCCCGCCCCGACTATCTCATAGCAGCCAGCCTCATGGCTGCACCCGGCTCTCTGGTGATTTCAAAAATCGTATTCCCGGAAACAGAGGAATCTCCCACAATGGGAAAAGTGAAGCTGGACATAAAAAGCAACTATACCAATCTGGTAGATGCTATATCGCACGGAGCATCAGACGGGTTTAAAATAGCCATGAATGTGATAGCCATGCTCATAGGCTTTATAGCCCTGATAGCAATGGTGAACTGGATGCTGGGGCATCTTTACCATGGCCTTTCACTGGACTTTATTTTCAGCAAGCTTTTCTACCCCTTTGCATGGGCTATGGGTGTACCTACTGCTGATGTAAGTAATGCGGCTACCCTGCTGGGACAAAAGCTAACTATCAATGAGTTTGTGGCATTCAAAAGCCTCACTACAGGCACTGTAAACATGAGCACCCCCCGCGGCGTAGCTATTATTACGGTAGCCATATGTGGCTTTGCCAACTTCAGCAGTGTAGGCATGCAGATAGGCGGCATAGGCGCACTGGTGCCTGAGCGCCGTGGCGACCTTGCCAAACTGGGCATGAAAGCGCTGCTATGCGGTACGCTGGCATCTTATCTCTCAGCTACGATTGCAGGAATGCTTATCTGATTGCTTCAGCGGGAAACAGGTGATTATTAACCATTATCTGCCCCGCTTTACTGCGGGAAATAATAAGTGCATCTGCAGGACGTAGCAGCAGCTCATCCAATACCTTGTAAGACTTCTGCCTCTCGTTGTACAGCATCATTTTTATGCTGCGGCAGCCGGCAGGCATATTGAAGAACAGATATCCTCTGAACCACATACCCCGGCTGTCTGTACTCTCCTTGGTAAGCATATCTGTGACACCGGTTTTATTGCCTGCACTATCCAGAAACTCAAGGGTTATATATGGGCTGCGATAGTCATCATTATCCAGCAGGTACCAACAGGAAAGTTCATATAGTCTGCCACTATCATCCGTAGGCGATACCGGCACCGTAAGCAGATGCGTAACATCCTCATTCGCCTTATTAAAAGCGCCTGTACCTGAGAGCACAGGCCTGCCTTGCCCTTTATCAAAATGGTTGAGATAAAAGCTACCCGGCATACCTATGCAGGTATCTTTACCGGCAGGGATTTCTGCCAGCAAAGCAGTGACGCTATCACGCATACGCGCATCATTCTGCCTTATACGGTCGGGGTAGCAGGCATATACATACCACTCGTGAAACTTACCTATAGAATCTGAGGCCTGCAGCAGATAGCTTTGGTCGGGGTCCAGATGGTCATAATCCACATTCAGCAGCAGAAAAGGCTTATTGCTTTTCAGGTCCCTGAGTATGGGCTTATCGGTAAACGGACCTCCGGCTATTTTCACCTGTGCCTGTGTCTGAGCCCAGGATGTACGGGACATAAATATGTCTACAGATGGCAGGTGTAACTGTGTCCCCGCCATAAAAGATGCTACAAGTTCATGCTGTGACACCTCTCGTCCCAGCCAGAGTTTATCACTGCCCACTGCAAAAAAGCGCAGCAGCAGTATAGCCTGAAATGAATCGGCCTGATAGTGATGCTCCCGCAGAAAAGCAGCCCAGTCATTACCTTCAGTACCCTTAAGCGCACGATGATTAGCGCCGCAATAGGCAAATCCTTCCCGCACATGTCGCACATAACCTATCGACTCTTCTGCCCATACCAGCAGCGCAAGTGCTGCCAGTAAGCCTGCAGCTATTTTCCGCCCCCGCTCACTGAGCCACACTACCGCACGGCTCAGCAATACCGCGCCCCATACCGAAACCACATAATAGCATATCCACGAAAAACGCCCCAGAGTACGGAACTGACGAAAAACAGAAAGGTGATCGGGCAGTGTTTCCAGCCCCCATATAAATGGCGCCCCCATACTAAACAGTAATGCGGCAATGGCTACAAACAGCCAGGCGGCATCCGGCCCGTTCGCTGTCAATGACGTTACCTGCCGCCTGCGTACACGTGCCACCAGCCATACAATACCACCGGCCAGCATGGCTGTCATTGCTACCAGCCCCAGATACACATATCCTTCACTGGCATAGCCCAATGACACATCGGGTATAGTATCTCTTACCCATTGCCAAATGGGTGAATAAGCAGAAGTAAAAGCAAGTGGCAACGAGGAGCAGTAAACCAGCATACCGTACGGCCCCTGTGGGCGGTCAGTAACAGGATCTGTAAGCTTCATAAATACGCCCATCACACCTACTATTGCTACAGCAGCAACAATGATGGGCAGCAGATAGCGCAGGCGAGGCACAATAGCACCACGCCGGAATAACAATACACCGCCACAATACATACCCAGAAACACAAATACCAGCGCCGAAAAATAGGCATGTATAAATGATAGAGTTATTGTAAATAAGGCCAGCCATACAAGGTGCAGGCGGCTGCGGGTATGCTCATACTGCAACAGCCAGTGCATAGCTCCGGGCAATACGCAGGCATAGGCCAGACTATAGTTACCGGCCAGCCTGAGAGCCTGCGGGGTAGATATGCATATAATGCCTGCCAGCACTATGGCCAGCATCTGAGGCACCTTGAAATGCGCCAGAATACGATACAGAAAAACCGCGCCAAGCAGGTAACTACCCATAATAGCATACCACATAATGGTAAGTGCCATTTCTATACTGATACCGGGAATGACCGATAAAGGCACCGACAATAATGCCTGACCATCTGTATACATGATGTGCTCTCCATAGGGGTAGTTCATGCCGGCAAACCGTAATCCGCTGCCATAAAGAATGTGATACAGGTAGGTAAACAGGTTTTTACCACCATCCCCTCCGGTAGCAGGAACGCAATGCCAGGGCCGAAAGGCAATATCGGGAAAGGCAAGGCAGAACAGACATATTGTGAACAGGGCTGTAACCACCTGTGCCGTTATCTTACCGGATACAAATCTCATGACAGGCCAAAGTAAAGAAATAACTACAATACAGACATAAAGAGAAACGGGAGATAATGCATTGAACATTACCTCCCGCCATCACCCAGGGTTATTTGTTATTACTAAAAGTCATTCTCCGTGCTTACCGTATCGGCCGGGTCTATGAGTCCGTCATCGGTCATTATATAATCATGCCCTCCCGAATAATCATAATCATCATGCCAGCGGCGCTCATAATAGCCACGTCCGCGACTGTTGATAGTGTACCAGCTATAATCATCCACATCATTACTCAGCTGTATGCGCTTCCCTTTAGGCACCTCTACCGTAATCAGTACCTGCTGGTTTCTGAATTTGTCCTTTTTACTTATCACAAATCCATCCGCCAGTGTGATAATGCTGCCCTCCTGCAAAATATTAAATTCAAAGTTCTCTGCATGCTGCTTTGCATCTGCAGCGCTTTTACCCCTGCTGGCACGGGTGCTATATACATGATACAGCGTATCGGCACTCTGCTCTATATTCACTTTTACATTATTGAGCCAGAGAGAGTCACCATTAATGCATCTGAAAGGAGCATCCCTGTTATCGAAATCGCCAAACCAGCGGTCGTGACGCGCATGGTGACCAGAAGCCTCATGGTCTGCTACATTTATATATAACATGTCTGATGCTGGCTGGGAAATAAGATAGGTCTGCTCTACTACGGCACGGGTACTGAAATTGCGGGTAACACCGGCTACAGATACGATAACACATACAATACCTATGAGCCATACGCACCCGAAAATATAGCCCAGATAATATTTACCGGATCTAGCCCCTGTGAGCCTGCGCACCAGCCATACTACAAGCGCCAGTAACGGAATACCCATAGTAAGCGCCAGCCCTGTCCATGCCATTATATGGTCTTCCCTGCCTTCAAACAGGAAATCGGTATACGGCATTGTGGCAGAGCCTACAAAAACCAGCCCTATCAGCGCTCCGAATAAGCTGAGCGCCACCATACCACCAATGAAAAGAAAGAAAGCCTTAAACAGTACAGATATAATATGTCCGATACCCCTGCCGGCACGCCTTGTGGCCTGTGCGGCTTCGGCAGCGCGTGCCTGTGTAGCTGCTTTGATGGAGTTCATATCTATCTTCTCGCCACGCATCTCCATCTTACTGGTGGCGGTTGTCGCAAAAGGGGTGACAATCCATAGTATTACATAGGTGATGAACATAGTACCACCCAGTGAGCCTGCAAAAATGCGCGGTCCCCAGCCCCAGTGCGGGAAGAAGTCGTCGCCGGAAGATATACCTATTATAAATGGAAGCGCAAATATGGCTCTCATTATCCATGCATCGGTATGGAAGTATGCGGCAAGGCCACCACATACCCCTGCCAGCATCTTATCGTCAGGGTTACGGTACAGCCTGCGGGTAACCTGCGCCTTTACACTCTGTTCGGGAATGATTATCCACATGAGGATATATATCCAGAACAGCGCACCCGACAGTACTACAAATATGATTCGCACCAGGGCCGGGTCCAGACCGGTACGCAGTGCTATACCACTACATACCCCTGCTATGAGCTTATCATCGGCATTACGATATAGTTTATGCCTGAATGCATCAGAAGCATCGCCGCCTGGTGGCGGTGGGGGGGGCGGAGGAGGAGGGGGACCACCCTGCTGTGCATTTTCCTCTGCCTCGGCAGCTACTATATCTTCCAGGCGGCCTATGCTGTCCATTACCGCATTCAGCTCCTTCATGCCTATACATACAGCCCCATGCTTCAGCTGTTCGCTGAGCAGCTCTGCAATACGGTTCTCAATATCATTGATAATCTCGTCATTACTCTCCTCTTTGGCAAAGTGCGCACGCAGACCATCTATATATTGCTTCAGGCTGTTATACGCATTTTCCTCTATGGCTATGATGCGTCCCTGAAAATTGATGTTGATTACTTTTTCCATTTTATAATATTGTGTGGTGATGGTCAGTTATTGTTTTCTTCCGTCTGGTTTTCATCGTTCTGCGGCACCAGTGAGTCCTCTTTGCTTTTCAGTGTATTTACTGCATTGGCCAGCTCATTCCAGGTATCTTCCAGCTCTTTGTAGAAGGTGATGCCCTGCTCTGTAAGAGAGAAATACTTTCGTGGCGGGCCTGAATTACTTTCTACCCACCGGTAACTGAGCATACCTGCATTCTTCAGTCGCGTGAGCAAGGGATAAAGAGTTCCTTCCAGTACTATTAGCTTACTGGCCTTCATTTCCTCCACTATATCACTGGGGTAAGCCTCGCCCCGTCGTATTACAGACAGAATGCAGAACTCCAGAATACCCCGCCTCATCTGGCTTTGTGTGTTCTCTATATTCATGGTGTACTGTTATGTTTTTTATGAACTGATTCGTATTACGATACAAATGTAGGGGAATTTTACAGTACTATGCAACACATAGTACTAATTTTAACAAACTACAGTGTAGTAACAGGTAACTGGTTACCGGCAGTAATATAAAAACACATTAAGGCAAGGGCTTACATAAGTACTCAGCGGGTATTGAATAAAAAAGTAAACTGCCCGACAGTTACAAACTATCGGGCAGCAATATCTATGAAGTATAATGTATACTAAACCAGATCTTCCTGATTAACCGCAGCACGTACCATAGGCGCCACTTCTGTAGCAAAAAGCCGTATAGAATTCATAAGCTTATCATGCGCTATATTTCCGGAAATAGTCTGTGCCAGAAAGCGGGTATTACGGAAATACTTATGCTCTGCTATAATTTTAGCTGCTACCTGCTCAGGGGTGCCTACCATAAGAGAGCCTCCAGGTGAGCGCATATAGTCATACTGCTCGCGGGTTAGTGGCTGCCAGCCTCGTTCCCTGCCTACTTTATTCATAAGCGCACTATAAACAGGCCAGAACTCATCCGCCGCCTGCTGCGCATCCTCAGCTATGTACATATGTTGGTTTATAGCCAGTTGTACCTTATCAGGGTCATGACCCGCACGCTGTGCCGACTGCCGGTACAAACGTGTAAGCTGTGTAAACTGTATAGGGTCTCCTCCCAGTATAGCAATAGTAAGTGGCAGATTGAGCGAACCAGCCCTCACTACAGATGCCGGGGTGCCGCCTACCGCTATCCACACCGGCAACTTATCCTGATATGCACGGGGATATACTCCCCTGCCATCTATAGATGGACGAAGGCGCCCCTGCGATGTAACAATTTCCTGCTCATTTATCTGCAACAGTAATTCCAGTTTCTCAGTAAAAAGCTCATTATAATCGTCAAGATTATAGCCAAAGAGCGGAAAAGACTCAATGAAAGAACCCCGGCCCGCCATTATCTCTGCACGACCTTTGGAAATAAGGTCCAGTGTAGCAAAGTTCTGATAAACCCTCACCGGATCGGCAGAGCTGAGGACGGTTACTGCACTGGACAGTCTGATGCGTGAGGTTACAGCGGCTACAGCTGCCAGCACCATTTCGGGAGATGACACTACATAGTCAGGACGATGATGCTCACCCAATGCATATACATCAAGCCCCAGCTCATCGGCCAGTACCGCCTCCCTTATCAATTCGTCAATACGTTGCTGAGCCTGATGTGCGTTGCCGGTTATATGCGCTACCGGTATTTCTCCGAAGGTGCTTATGCCTAATTCCATGTTGCAAAGTTGCAACATAGACACACAATATCAATTATAGTGGTATACGGTATTACTATTTAAAGGATGATAATAACTATTGCCTACATACCAATGTAGCTGAGGAATTCAGTTCTTCTATGCTCTTCAAGAAAATGACCATCATAAAATGAAGTCACAGTTGCAGATGATACATCTTTAATGCCTCTGGAAGATACACACATATGCTTCGCATCTATAACGACTGCTACATGAGGTGTATCCAATATTTTTTGCAACTCACGGGCTATCTGCATAGTAAGCCTTTCCTGTACCTGGGGTCTTTTGGAATAGTACTGCACAATCCTGTTCAGCTTGGAAAGCCCTATAACCTTCCCGGAAGATATGTAAGCAATATGTGCTACACCATAGATAGGGACAAAGTGATGCTCACAGTTGCTGTAAAGTGTGATGTTTTTCTCTACAAGCATCTGATTGTATCTGTACTTATTTTCAAACAGCGCAACAGACGGCTTATTTGCAGGATTGAGACCTGAAAAAATCTCTTTTACATACATTTTAGCTACACGTTGTGGTGTCCCCCTTAAACTATCATCATTCAAATCAAGACCCAGTGTTAGCATTATTTCCCGGAAATGCTGCGATATGCGTGCAATTTTTTCTGAATCGCTCATATCAAATGCATCAGCCCTTATCGGCGTTTCTTCGCCGGTCATCATATGTTCATCTCCTATTACGTCTATATCATCAGACGATATCGTGTCTGTCTCCGGGCTATTCATAATCATATCTGCACTCATAAAAATATAGTTGTGGTGACACAAAGATACAATTTGTCTAATTTTACAATTATATATTTAGACAATAATTGTCAAAAAGAATGAAAATAGAGCGTAAAACATAGTAACAACCTAAAAAAGAAGAAAAGAATGTCTAAGATAACACGCTAAATTTGCTACATAAATAACAAGAAAGATTGGAAAGATATTCGATTGCCGATGTAGAAAGTCTGACGGGTATTAAAGCACATACCCTCAGAAAATGGGAAGACAGATACAAGATGCTGATACCGCACCGCACAGGCACTAACATACGCTATTATGACGATGAACAACTACGCACACTGCTGAATGTAGCAACACTGCTGCAAAACGGATACCGGATAAGTAAGGTAATGGCAATGGAAAGCCCGGTACTGAATAAGACGGTAGCTGAGCTGATGACAAATGGAGAACTATCAGACCATAATATAGCCTACGTTAATGCGCTCATAAAGGCAATGCTGGCATTTGATGAACCAGTGATGGATAAAACACTTACCACTATTTTTATACGTCACGGAATATTTGATGCCATGACCGGTATTATATATCCTTTTCTGCGGCGCACTGGTATGCTGTGGACAACAGAAAATGCCTCCCCATCACAAGAGCATTTTGCCAGTATGATACTGAGAAGAAAATTGCTAAGCATTACCGATGGCATACCATTATCTGCTTCATCTGATAAAAAGTTTCTGCTATTCCTTCCTCCTGACGAATGGCATGAAATGGGGCTATTGCTAAGTGACTACGTCATACGTAAGGCAGGCAACAGCACATTATACCTTGGCCCCAATGTCCCTTTTAATAGTATTGAAACTGCCCTGAAACTATATAAACCAACCCACCTGCTTACTTTTTTCAGAACAGGATCTGAAAGCGCCGCATATGTAGCGTCAATAAAAAACATGCTAAAAACGCACCCCGGAACTATTGCACTTATATGCAGCGACAGCATTGCCGAAATGGAAAAAGCACCCAAAAACATCAGGATACTTACAGAACCACAAGCACTGGAGAAATATTTATAAAAACAGCAAAAAGCTGAATATTTTGTCTAACTTTATAAAAATAAATCTAGACAATGAAAAGATCTATTTTCTGGTTCAGAAAAGATTTGAGGCTGTATGACAATCCACCTTTATTGCGTGCTGTGGCTGAGTCAGAAAGTGTGCTGCTGCTCTACATAGCTACGCCCGACATATACCGTACAAACCCCTACGGATTCAAATGTACCGGTAACTTTCGTGCAAAATTTCTACAGGAAAGCATTGATGAGTTGAGCAGCCTCATAGCGATAAAAGGCGGGGAACTGACAATACGAAACGGGCGACCGGAAACAATAATACCGGAACTATGTGCAATACACGATATTGATAAAGTATATTTCGCATCAGAACCAGGCGTATGGGAAAAGCATACTGAAGACAGACTACTGGAAGCATTGGCTCACATAAATGTGGCAGTACATACTGAAGACAGTTGTACGCTCACAGATCTCACAAAGCTACCTTTCAATATATCAGAACTGCCACATGTATTTACAGACTTCAGACTGGCTGTAGAGCATTTGCCGGTACCCTCCTGCACACCAGCGCCTGAATATTTTTTATCCTGTATTCGCAATACATCAGGAATACGAATTAAGTCTGAACAACTAAAAGTATCAGCTAATGCGCTGCACAGAAGCAAATTCAACAGATTTGCCGGAGGTGAGTGGCAGGGACTGAAAAGAATGAAACAATATCTGAGCCCGGATGGCCCTGCACTATCCTACTATGATACACGAAATAATTTATGGGGCACAGATACTGCCTCACGGCTATCTCCCTGGTTAGCGGCAGGTTGCATTTCGGCAAGAACGGTATACCATGAAATACTAAGACTGGAAAGCATAGCTGGGGGCAATAAATCTACCTATTGGCTCAGATATGAGTTGCTATGGCGCGATTTCTTCAGGCTTAACATGGAAAAACATGGTTACAAAATGTTCATAGAGTCCGGTATAAAGGGGACAAAACGAACCTTTAAAAACGATACTAAACTATTGCATCTGTGGATAAACGGACAGACAGAAGAACCATTGGTAAATGCATGTATGAATGAACTGAGACATACCGGATATCTCAGTAACAGGGGGCGACAGATAGTAGCCAGCTATCTTATAAATGACATGGGGGTAAACTGGCTCATGGGCGCAGCATGGTTTGAAAGCCAGCTTACAGACTATGATGTAAGCAGCAATTATGGTAACTGGGCATACCTGGCAGGCGTAGGTAATGACCCGAGAAAAAACAGATACTTCAGCATTGCCAGACAGACAGAACAATATGATGCCGATGGCACATATCGTGAACTATGGCGAAGCAGAACTTCAAGCCATGTTTTACAGTCAACAATTGGCAACTAAAAAGTAATACAGTAACAATGAATGATGATATGATATGCCATTACAGCGGGCTACCATCTGTGGCCTCATATGAGGATACAGATGAAGTAAGCAAACCTGCATTGCTAAGTATAGCTGACATAGACAGGATAATGGAAATGGCATGGGAAGACAGAACTCCATTTGAAGCTATTAAACTCCAGTTTGGCATTGGCGAGCAGGCGGTAAAAGAACTTATGCGCCGGCACATGAAGAAGAGTAGCTACCTGATGTGGCGCAGGAGAATGACCGGCAGAAATACTAAACACAGCAAGCTTAGGTCTGAAGATGTAATAAGATACAAATGCAGCAGGCAGCGAACAATATCACTCAATAAAATCAGCAAAAGATAATCTCATGAGCAGACATTACCTATTCGCAGGTGCGTCATCAGCCATAGCACAGCATACTGCAGCCATGCTACGTAATGACGGGCATACTGTAACCGGAATAACGACAAAAGAAAATGTGGCAGGCTATGACAAAATAATCACAACCCTGTCTTACGAAAAGCAGCATCTGCCGCAACTGTATGATAATATTGATGGGCTTGTATATTTCCCCGGCACTATCACATTGAAACCGTTTGGCCGTATTACTAACGATGAGTTGCTACGGGATATGCAGATAAATACATTGGGGGCATACACATTTGCACAGCAATACACACCGCTGTTACAGCATAGCAGCAATGCGGCTATAATATTTATGAGTAGTGTGGCTGCTACTACAGGGCTCATCTACCATTCTTCTATATCAATGGCAAAAGCCGCACTGGAAGGACTTACCAGAGCCCTTGCTGCAGAGCTGGCACCACGTGTACGCGTTAATGCAATAGCACCGTCATTAACTGACACACCACTTGCACAACGTTTTCTAAACACTGATGAGAAAAAACAGAATGCTGCGAAAAATAATCCAATGAAAAAAACAGGCACCCCAGAAGAAATTGCATCAGCAATTGCATTTTTGCTAAGCCCCGCAGCATCATGGATAACAGGACAGGTAATCCATACTGATGGGGGAATGGGAACACTCAGATAAACAGATATGACAACATACAGCAGGGAAGACATAGACAACTTCCCCCAACGATACAGAACAACATTTATTAATTCGCTAAGCGGCTTTCGTACCGCATGCCTTATAGGCACTGCAGACAAAAATGGCAAAAGTAACCTTGCTATCTTTAACTCTCTTACGCACATTGGGGCACACCCTCCGCTGCTAGGTCTGATTATACGACCACATTCAGCGGAAAGGCATACATTGGAGAACATATTGGATACCAATGTGTTTACCATAAATCATGTGCAGGAATCTTTTCTGAAAAAAGCACACCAGACCTCAGCCCGCTACCCCCAGGAGATATCAGAATTTGAGGCTACGGGGCTTAATGAGTACTATGCAGATGCATTTTACGCACCATTTGTGGCAGAGAGTACCGTACGTATTGCAGCAAAACATTTACAGACTATAGACATTACTGCCAACAACACTATACTGCTGATAGCCGAAATTATCCGGGTAGAGCTACCAGACCCGATTGTTCGCAGCGATGGCTACATAGATCTCGGCGCAGCCGGAACAATTGTTTGTAACGGCCTGGATAGTTATCACACCACACAACCTATAGCTCGCCTTACCTATGCCAAACCAGATACAGAGCCCGACTATCTGTAGCTATGTATATGAGTAAACAAAACCTGCCTCAGAAAATATGCCAGCATTGCCAGCGCCCATTCTCGTGGCGCAAAAAGTGGGCTAAAAACTGGGAACATGTAAAATACTGTAGCGAAGCCTGCAAAAAGAAAAAGTATCCATCTGTAGGAAAGACTCAATAAGAAGCAAAAAGAGCTGCATAAAAATGCAGCTCTTTGCGTTGAAAAACACCCCTCTTCCACACACAAGATTAAACGCACAGACAAACCTCTACACTGACATTTCCTAACAATTCATCACCTATTTTGTCAATCGCACCAGCTTAACAGAACCATCATCATTTGTTACACGCAGCAGGTAGATACCGGCTGCCAGATCCCCCATTTCAAATATTCCTTTTTTCACCCCGGCAACACGCGAAATGATACGACCTGAAAAGTCAATCAATGCTGCCTCACGAACCATTTCATCTGACTCAAAATTCACAATGTCATTAACAGGATTAGGATATACCTTAACTGCACTGTTACTTACAGCATCTGCTACTGATGCAGGTAATGGCTGCTCAGGGAGTGCAATGAGTGCACCACCTTTTGCCAGTGCTACCCAAAGACCAAAGGCAGGACCGCTGCTGTTCATTGTTGGATCAAGAAAGCCCGATGCAACCACAGTAATTGCTGAATCTCCCAGATTGAGCGTAGTAAGAGGTGCAGAGTAGCGCTTCACAATTGTTGCACCATCGCTGGTTGTTACATCTATAGTATAGTCAGACTCTGGCAAATCGAGGTATCCTGTGCTGCAGAACTCACCAAATGCTACATCGTTTACCAGTGTAGTAGCCCCGGCTTTTACATCAACAGTAGGTGCGTCAGTACAACCATGTACTACCAGCAGAGATGTATTACCAGCTGTTGCAGATGTTTCAAGAGCCATATCATAAACGCTGAGACGGAAAGGCACAGCAGTAGATGCCGGACTATACCCTGTTGTACTTACGAGACCATTAGCCACTAAAATGTACTTTTTCGTATCATCCAGTGTCACCGTAGTAGTATAAACCGCATCGGCATTACTGGTGCTGTTTTTGGGAGCAACGCCTATTGTAATCGGAACTCCTGCGGGAGCATCAATAAACGGAGTAGCTGTACGGAAAGCAAAATTGTCAAGCAGCAATGTTGTACCGATATACACATCCACCGAATCTGCAATCTGATCGGCACTGTTGTGGATAACCTGAACCCGCGCTGTCTGCGCATGCACGCTGATACCTGCAGCGATAAGGAAAACTGATAGTAGTGTCTTTTTCATTTTGTCTAAGATTTATAGCAAATTTATTAGACAATAATAATTCAAAAATCAGCTGAAACTATCTTTATATTTTGTTTAACATTATTAAAAATAGATTAGACAAAATGAAGACAAACACGCAAAGGCGTTTGTCTTCATTTGCTATAAAAACTGCTTATTGATTAGCTGGCGTTATATGCACCCGCAAACTCAGTTGCAAAATCTTCCAGCTTTATCCGGCTGAAAGCAGGTTTGTTCTTTTGATAGTCAGCCATCATAGCACCGCTGGCTATGGCTGCCCCCATCTCTGTATAGTTAGCAGCTACTTCCGGTGTAAGGCCTGCCTGCACCAATGCATTCTGTGTGTCCTCATCCCTGAAGTTCACCCATGGTAGCTCAGGCTTGCCGATAGCGGCACCCAGTACCCTTGCCACATCATCGGTAGTGCGCTCATCACTTACCACATAACGCACACTTTTACTGGTAAATGACAGGCTTTGCAGTTCCTCAGCAGCAGCAGCAGCTATATCATTGGTGTGCACCATCGCCATAGAACTATGTTCTCCATAGTTACCGCCAATGATACCCATATGTTTCACCATTGGTATGTTTGACAGGAAGTTATAGTAGAAAAATCCCGGACGCAGATGACGCACATCTGTACCCGCCAGCGCATTCAGCTCCTGCTCTACACCATACAGGCCACTTACAGGGCCACAACCTTCCGGCATATGAGCGCCTACACTGCTCAGGTTTACCACTTTCTTTACACCTGCACTGGCAATAGCAGCAGCGTAGTTACGACCAATACCATGAATATATTCTTTCCAGTTTGCAGCATCCCATTTGGGAGGCACCATAGTGTACACTCCGTCAGCGCCGGTAAAAGCTGCTGTAAGAAATGGAATGTCTGTAACTGAGCCTGTTGCTGCCTTTGCGCCCATTGCTTCAATGGCTGCTACCCTTTCGTTACTGCTGGTAATAACGGTTACCTCATGTCCTGCATGTATCAGTGTCTCTGCCAGTGGCTTGCTGATGTGGCCCGTAGAGCCTGTAATTACGTACTTCATATTGCTTTTGTTTTTTTGATAACACAAAGGTATTTTTGTACTTACTTTTCTACAAGTACTAACAAAAAAGTAAGTACACATGTATACTGTTAAAGAAAACTCAACAAACCAGCTGAACAAGCAAACCGCACTCAATATGTGTCCTGTCACCTTTACACTGGACAGGATAGGCGGCAGATGGAAAGCACTGATATTATACCATCTTAGTGGTGAGCCCAGACGTTATGGAGAGCTGAGAAAATGTATGCCTGCTATTACTGAGAAAATGCTGATACAGCAGCTGAAAGAGCTGGAAGCAGACAGTCTGGTACACCGCGATGTAAAACCTGTAGTACCGCCTCATGTTACCTACAGCCTCACCCCCGCAGCAAAAGAGCTGTATAAGGTACTGGATGCAATGGCAGAATGGGGTTTGCGTTATTCGGCAGATGAGGCATACCAGAACTCCTGCAACACACAGGCAAATAACTAAACCACACAGAGCATATACTCACATGCCTGCAAATAATTTAAAGGCCGGGTGGCTGAATAGAAAACCCTCTTAAGACGGTAAGTATAATACACACTAAAGCCAGTATAATCATATATAGCCCATGTTTACGGGCTTTCTCAGAAAAAGAATACATCTGTGTACCATCGGGCAGGATGCGCTTCGTACGAATTATATACAACCCCAGCACAATGCCCAGTAGTCCCGGCAATAGGCTGAAACTGTAAAGAAGCATGAGTGCTGAAGTACTACCTGTAAAGCCCGCTGCAATACCAATGGTAGAAAAGCCATACCCCATCAGCAGCCAGTTATCATCCAGCTCACGGGGCACTGACAACTCGTCTATGCGCTTTGTATGCAATGCAGCCTCGTCATGCTTGTCTATCTGCACACCACGCTGCTGTAGCAAGGCCAGTGCCACGTTATAATTGTATGCGCCCCATTCATCAGGCTTTGCTATCACATCCTTCAGTTCATCGTCAGTGAAGGTAAGCAGCATATAATCTTCATCTACCTCTGCGAGGTCCACTTTTGTTTCTTCCAGTATTACAGCCTGTGCCTTTGCAAAATCACTATCGCTGATGCGCAGCAGTATTTTATCACTGTATTGTGTACCCAGTATATGCTCATCCAGCAGCCCCTGCTCTACTTCTATCTGCGATGCTATACCATGCTGCTGCAGCACCGATGCCACAGCGCCGGCCTCCTCCCTGGTAGCATATCTTGAGAATGTAGCAAACTTACCCATACCCTAAAAATACAGATAATAACATAAGCCGGCGATATATGACAATGAGCAAAGGCAACTGACAATTATTATGCAGAAAAAAATGCCAACATCTCTATATTTACACTAACAGCTATATCATGACCTTATTGAAACAACTACGCCCCATTAAACTGGTATTCCCTGCACTCCTTCTTACTATTCTGCTATGCGCCACCGTAGCTATAGCTGTGCCAGACTTTCGTACAGGACCGGCTCCAGGCTGGGTAACTAATGTTCCCCTCTCCACCTCCCGCCCCGACCTGAAAGCTATCAATAACGGACACTACATGGAACTGTATGAATATGAGGAGCATGCCGCACGTGCCGAAGCATATTCACATATAGTACGCAATATCATTACTGGTGCAGGAGTACAGGAAGCAGGCAACATAACCATAAACTTCAACCCCTCATATGAGCGCCTTACCGTTCACAGAATAGTTGTATGGCGCAACGGCATGCCGGAAAACAGACTTCGTAAAGAGGACTTCAGAATCATTGCAGCAGAGGATGATTTGTCAAGATTCATCTACAACGGCACCTATTCAGCCTATCTGATACTGAAAGATGTTCGCAATGGCGATAAGATAGAATACGACTATACCATAACAGGTCGCAACCCTGCATTTAAAGGTAAAATCTTCGATCGCTATATCATGCAGTCTTCCGACCCTATAGGTAAGCTGCATTACAGAATAATAATGCCCTCCTCCCGTCACCTCAACTTCAGCTATAAGAATAATGCTACCACCGCTGTACAGACAAGTGACGGAAATAATACGGTCTATGACTGGGACCTTACAGATGTGAAGGGCCTTGGCAGTATAGGCAATGTACCGTCATGGTTTACCCCATACCCATATGTACAGATATCTGAGTTTGCCAGCTGGAAAGAAGTAGCCTCATGGGCATATAGCATTAACCAGCCCAGTGACCATATAACAGGAGCATTAGCAGCCCGCCTTGAAAGCCTTAAAAAAGAGTATCCCGGCGACCCATACGCACTATTCAGAGCTATAGTGAACATTGTGCAGCACGAGATACGCTACATGGGTGTAGAGATAGGCACCTATTCTCATACCGCCAATGCCCCGGAAAAGGTATATGAACAGCGGTATGGCGACTGTAAAGACAAATCGCTGCTTCTGGTATCTATGTTGCATGCGGTAGGAATAAAGGCCGAGATGGCACTTGTGAGTACAGGTCTGCGCACACATTTGACAGACATGATACCATCACCATCCCTGTTTAACCATGCTATAGCCGTAGCCCATATCTATGACGATGATATATGGGTAGATGCTACCATGAGCTATCAGGGAGGGAAAGGCCGGCATATCTACTGCCCTGAGTATGGTAAAGCACTGGTGCTGAAACCGGAAACAGACGACCTGGTATTTGTTACAGCAAAAGATGTGGGTGAGGTGCGGTATACAGAGACATACGATGCTACAGACCTTGAGGCTCCGGTTATACTCACCATCACTACTACCTATACAGCCAAAATGGCTGATGACCAGCGATACCGGATGGCCAGCCAAAGCAAAATGAGCATAGAGAAAAGCTATCTGGACTATTATACCCGGCGATATCCGGACATAGATATGCTGGATACCATGAAGGTAGAAGATGATGTGGCACAGAATATTATCACCATAACTGAGACGTATAAGATTAAGACCTTTTTTGAAACAGATACTGTCAGTGGCCGAAAAAGCGCCGATTTCTACGCCAGCCTCATACGCGAGGTAATGCCCATTACAGACAATAAAAAGAATTACCCGCTGGCTACCACCTACCCCTACAACATGCATTATACAGTACTGCTTAATGCCCCGCTTAACTGGGACCTGAATGCGAAAAGCAAGACACTGGCACGCAATGCGTACAACTTTTCCTACGGGGTAAGCGCCACCCCCGACCAGCTGACACTGGAATACGACCTCAACTTTCTTGAAGACCACATAAAGCAGGAAGACCTCGCCCAATATGAGCAGGATAGAAAGAATATACTGGATGAATACCTCTCCTTCTCATTTAGCCATAACGTAGGTGCCGGAAAACGTTATCCCGGTATCAACCTGTTTATGGTCTTTATAGCGCTGCTTACCACTGCCGGTGTTACCATCCTGCTAAGACATATTTACCGCCGCCCCACAGAGCGTGCAGCATGGGCAGGAACGCCATTACCATTGGGTGGCTGGCTGATACTACCCATCATTGGCATATTCTTTACTATCATAAGTGTACTCTATTCACTGGTAACGGCCAGCTTCTTTAAAAACGTGATATGGCATGCATATGATGGTAAAGCACTGGCGGGACTGACGAAAGTAATTCTGGTGTTTGAGGTAATGTTTAATGTTACAACAATCATATTTGCTGTCTTCTGTCTGATATTGATATTCAGGAGAAGAGACATCACACCACTGTACGTAAGAATATTCTTTATTGGCAAACTGTCAGGTCTTATTCTGGATGAGCTTGCTGGCAGTCTCCTCAATGACGACAAAAAAATATTGACACAGGAATTAACAGGCGCTATCATCTACACCGCTATATGGAGCATGTATTTCTACAGCGCTCAGCGCGTCAGGGAAACTTTCACCATACCATATCCCGAAGATCAGCCCTGGCCCCAAACAGAAGAGCAACCCAAGACTACTGAGGAAGAAGAAGAGCCACCATTACCCGACAATGTTCATATCTGAGCACGAGGGAACGTTACGGTAAACTCAGTGCCACTGCCAGGAGTGCTGGTTACAGTTATCGTACCCTGATTTTCATCTACAAACTTCTTCACCAGTACCAGCCCCAGCCCTGTACCCTTCTCACTGTTGGTGCCGGGTGTGGAAATATCCTTCCCTACACGTGCAAAAAGCGCATCCAGCTTATGAGCTGGGATACCCACTCCGGTATCTGATATATGTGCAGATACCTGGGTGCGGCTCACCGTATAGGTAATAGCTATGCTGCCACCGTTTTCAGTAAACTTCACGGCATTGGTCAGCAGGTTCTGTAATATAATTTTCAGATGATCGGGGTCTACGGTTACAAATGCGGCAGTATCACTGCTGTGACGCAGTGAGATACTCTTTTCTGTAATGCTGCTCTTCAGCACACTGAGCACATCATCCACCACACCCGGCATATATACTACAGATGGACGCACTACAGTACCCGCTATCTGGCTGCGTGCCCATAACAGCAGATTGTCTACCATAGCAGATGTAGCTACCGTTTGCTCATGTAGCTTATCAAAAAGAAACTGTACTTCTTCCTTATCCAGCTCAGACTGTCGCAGTATGTCCAGCCCTGCTATAATGGAAGAAAAAGGGCTTCGCAAATCATGCCCTATTATGGAAAACAGCTGATCTTTGGTATGGTTTGCTTCGGCAAGCTCTTTATTCTGCGCCTCTATCAGTTCGTTCTGCCGCGATATATCGGCAGACTTCTTCATCAGCATCTCATTAAGTGCATTTTTGCGGCGGTTATTACGAAAAGAGATAATTACCAGCACCAGTAAAAAGAGCGCTACCAGTATTATCACCAGCAGTACCATCCTGTTCAGTGCATTTTTCTGTACAGCAAGCTCATTACTGCGCTGCAGCTCCAGCCGCTCCGCTTTTTCCCGCTGCAGGTGCAGTGCATTTATCTCACCCTCCTTAGCCTCATCAAAAAGGCTGTCATTATACCGCTTCTGCTCGGCCAGCGTATTATAGGCCCTGTCATACCTGCCCATGCCGGCATAAGCTTCATGCAGCACCGCCAGCCCTCTGCTTATGTCCCACTTTGTCTTTAGCCGGCGTGCTATAGCCACACCCTGCTCTGCATTACGCACAGCTTCCTCATATTTATCCTCCTGCAGATAGCACATGGCTATGCCTGAAAAGGCAAATGAAAGCTCCCAGTCTATACCGGCCGATGTATCATTGATTACCTGCTGAAACTGACGTATAGCCTCGGCAATGCTATCCTGCTGGTAATAAATCTCACCCAGCCTGTTGGCAATCATTACCTGCATATGCCTATTATTGCTCTGCTCGCTTATCACAGCTGCCCTGTTCAGCCAGTACACTGCACTATCGGCATTACCAGACTCTGCATGCAGCAGTGCCAGATTAAAACAGTTGGAACATAGCCGGTACAGGTTTCCTGCCTGCTCATTGATTGCCACCGCACGCTGAAACAATTCACCGGACGCAGCATAGTTTCTCTGTGACAGATATACCAGCGCCAGCAGATTGTAGTTAACAGCCTTACCAGCACTGTAATCAATAGAGTCACATATTTTAAGAGATGCAAGCGCCTGCTCTACCGACTTATCATAATCTCCGGTTTTATAATAGCACTTAGACTTCCCCGATATAGCATCTGCCTTGCCCTCCGGGTACTTTATAGTACGGGCCAGAAACATAGCTCTGTCTGCATAGGCTAAAGAACTGTCAGTAGCCGTTTCCAGCATATATGCCTCAGCTATACGATTCAGCAGGTTTACCGTTTGTGTGTCAGACACCCCCTTCTGCTGCGCAAGCTGCAGCCTGCGCTTCAACTCATCTAACTGGGCATGAACCACTACGGGCAACAACAGGAAAATCAACAAAACCAGCCGCCCCTTTAACTGCATATGCTATAATAAAAGTATTATGGCTCTAAAATAACTCATATTCATCTCTTTACATGGTAACTGCTGGTGAAATACACGTTTTTAACGATTATATGCAAAATATAATGCACGTTATTTTCACAAATGCACACCTCACGCTACAGCAGCATTGATGCATTTGTTTAATAGCTGCCATTCCTTTGTATGCTCATCAGTCCCCCACCGCATTCATCCTCACATTTCTGTATTCCGGCTATCACTCACCGGGTATTCAACCTCAACGCACCCATTACCGGCCATAGCCCACCATACATTTGTCCCGACAATTAATTCTTCACTATTTAAGCTAAAACAATGAGCACAAATCAGAATTTCGTGCAATGGTCACAGCCATTCCTGTACGACAACGGCTCCTCTCCTGCCGTAGCAATCAATGACAACGGGCTATGCCTGGAAATGCACAACGGCCCATCCGGCAATGATGGGATGTTCTACCGCCTGGGGCAGTATTCCTCTCAGATTAACAACGCCAAAAACTCCCCTATGAACTGGACTCCCGTACAGTATCTGGGCAGCGGAGCCGGAAACCCCATTACCTGCGGACTCAGCAACTCCTTTGCGTCTATGGTTTATCAGGACGACGATAAGAATCTGTTTTTCCAGTGGGCGCCGCTACCAGCCAATGCCGATGGCGTACTTAACTGGCAGGGAAAAAATAACTACACCAGCGGAGAACAACCGGCAATGGCCATGAACGGCAACTCAAGACTCGTAGCCATACATCAGGACAGTTCCTGGGGCAACTATACAATGTGGTATGCTACCGGTACTGCCGGCGAAGGAATAGGCGGAGCCGCAGAGGTAATACAGGCTACTGAAGGCAGCCACTACTGCAATACCAATAAGGTAACCATAAACAAAACCGGCCCCAATAACACAGATGCTACAATTGTAGTCATGAGCAGCTTCAGTGAAGTGGTAAGCCTGCTGGTAGGTATCATGCAGCCAAATGGCTCTATAGTATGGGGCGACAAAATAGTTATGGACGGATGGCGCGGCAGCTTTGATGTAGCGCTCGATGATGACAACAACCTCCTCATTGCATCTACAATCTCGTCACCCGGCGGGTTCGCAAGCTGCCTTAGCTGGCAGACAGCCAAAGTAGTAGGTACTACCGTACAGTTTACCAGCGCAGTAATGCCTCTGTTCTACTGCAACATTGCCGATACTTCTGTTACCATAAACAGAAATGGCAACATCATTCTGGAAATATGTAATGAAGATGGCTCACCTACTCCGTTCCAGTATTTCATTGGTCAGGCATATTTCAGTCAGGACTACTCCGCCTGGATGGGGCAGAACAATAGTACTATCGGCAATATTCCGCTCAATCTGCTGGCTATCCCCGGCACACATGACTCCGGCACCTATGCCATTACAGAATCATCACCCATTACGCCCGACAATCCATCTTCTGTACTAAGCTTTTTTGCACCTAATGTAGCTACTGCATGGTCCATATCACAGGGACTCGATTTCCTGGGACAACTCAATGCAGGTATCCGCTATTTCGATATCAGAGCATTGTCTATAGAACAGGAAAGTACCTATATCACCTGTCATGGATTTGCAGGTGCCGGCATCCCCGACCTTTTCAATGCCATTAAAGCATTCTATGCACAGGGCGGTATATATCAGCAGGAAATTATACTTCTGGATATGAACCATATCTACACAAACATCGGTGGTGTAAGCTGGGGTAGCGTAGACTGCTGGATGCCCGGAGGCGAAAACAGCCAGTTTTCCAGCTTCTGCACCTGGATAAACAACAACATAGGTCACATGCTGTTACCACCTGCACTCAATGGAAGCTCACTCAATGAAATATACAACAGTGAAGAGTACCGGAACGGTGGTCGTATAATACTCATATTCGACGACGGCTATTCCGTACAGCAGAACAGCAACTACTGGGCCAACGATGACAACGCAAACCCTGACTACTGGAAAACTGCCGACGGAATGAAAATGCCCCCTGATGCAGCTGTATCTACTATCAACTCTATGTGGCCCAATGTAACAACACTGGATGCGCTGGTATCTGCAAACAGCAACAATATCAACAACACACTCCTGCCTGCATGGAACAACTGGATTCAGAACAAACATGCGCCTTCTGAATTCACCGTGCTGCAATGTATAGGCACCGAAGACGAGGACATAATAAAAGCAGGCACCGTACCCACAGCCTACACCCCCGATTCACTGCAGGTATGGGAGGCAGGTGTATGTACGCCTTATATGTTCATCCTTGCCAACGATAGCCGCTCCGTATCTGCAAACATTATACTTGTAGACTGGCTGGAGCAGACTATGGTAACGCCGCTCTGTATGGATATCAACAGGAAAAAAGCAGCATTGGCTGCCACCACCGGCACACATAAAGTAGCCGAAGCTATGGCATAAAGCTTACCGGGTGCCCGTTATACATTACGGGCACCCGTTTTTAAAAGTGCCACTCCTGCTGCCAGCGCAGCAGCACATAGTCCTCCATACGGGATATGGCATTTTCAGGATTATCTGTATTATAAGCACTGTGCTGATAAGATGCACTGCTATCGGGTGTCAACAGAATACGCTCCCTGAGTCCGTTCTGATTACAGTAGCGCATTACAGGAGCCCACAAATGCTTCCAGAAAGCCTCAGTAACACCACGAGTCAGATACACATTGCGGATGCCCTGATGCTGCTGTAGCAGTCGCACAATGTTTACAAAGTCAAAATCGTCAAAGTTGTAAACAAGCGCCTTATCAGAGAAGCCGCCTATCATTTTTCTGTGGTTTGCATCCTCAGGGTCAGCATCATCTATACAGGCTATCATATCTGTGAGCACTATCCTGTTATCCCGGCAAAACTGCCGCCATGCCGCAGATGGCGCATCTATCAGGGACGGCTGTCCATACATACGGGGCAGTATATCCCAGAAACAGTTTTCTTCCCTACGCCCGTAAAACCAGTCAGCGGTATTTTCTTCTGGCCATTGCGGCGAAAACACCCCTACTATTATTGTATCCGGCTCATAATCCACGCCGGAGAGATAAAGGTCTTTATAAAACTTATGTATGCAGGCCACAGTATCTGTTATTACTACTTATCAGACCGCAAATATCCTACATGCCGGTAAATGAAAAAAGTGCATCGCTGCACCTTTGGAAAGGTATTTGTTTTGAAAATGTTTTGAAATGACTAAAATGGAAACGGGTTCCAGTTGCCTATAACCCTTTCCTGTCTTGCGCTCCCCTTCAGGACTTGAACCTGAGCCCCCACGATTAACAGTCATGTGCTCTAACCAACTGAGACCGTTTAGGGGCAATACTTTCATCTGTTATCTATTGAAGGATGTCTAACTCTTGTAAAACAAGCACCTTACTGGTTAATAATAATCATTCAGCTTTCAATTCTTTATTCTTACTCGATGCACCTATAATGAAACACACAACTACAATGGCTAAACCTATAAGCATCTTAAACTGCATTTGAGGGTCAAGCTTACCATAGCTACGTTTCAACTGCCATATCACTACGAAAGCAAGCAATGAGACAATGAATGTCTTTATATAGGTTGCCGTATTCTTTACCTTTTTAAGCACCACTTTGTAATGAAAATCAGGCAAATTGTCTTTCACAATCTTACTAAGAATAGCAAGAGAAAGCCACACTTTAATTTCATGCAGATGCTGCTTTATAATATCCCACATACATTGAGTTTTTCTACTGCTAAGTTACAGATCAAGCAAGCAACTTACTCCTGCATCAGATATGGGTTGTCCACACAAAGACAAGAAATAACTTTTCCGACAACTGGTGAAGTAAGTACCGTAGATGCAAAAGCTATTATTTGGCTGCGTGGAAACACTTTACTTAGCTATTTTCCACATCTTCATGTATGTTTTTAAATTCTGTGACTAAATAGTCAAATGAGTTTTGAAATACTGCACTATCAAAGAACAGTTTATCATAATCTGAAAGAGACTGTTTCAGATGGTCTGCCGCCATTATTAAAAATATGTAGTTGACCTCTAATTCTGGCAATACAGGAACTCTATGATATTTGTGAAGAGGATTTTTACAATACTCTAAATATCTGGGAAAAATAAAATTCCATGAACTGTGAGCCGCAATGCTGAATTGGCTGTAGGCAAAATCATACAATTCTTTGCATTGGGCTTTTATTGCGGTTTCTCTTATGTTGATGAAATTCCAACTTCCAACATTAATGATATTAAGAAAGTGTTTCCTTTCCTTGTTTATGTGCTGTTCAATTTGATTAATAATTTCCCCGTCTTCAGCTAAGTTCCTTTCTTTAATCCTTTTTAACATTAATGTCTCTTGACCTAATCCAAAATCCACAAATTGTTGCACATGCTTATCAACATCAAGATAAATATACTTCAATGTAATAGTGGCGTCTATGATGCATCTTAGGATAATTGGAGCGATATGCTCATTCCATGTAGGTAAGGATTTTACCATTCCTGAAACAAGAGTAATCTGCCTTGCCAATAACCCATGTATTACTTCATGATTTTGTGTCTTAGTTAAATTGATGTCCGATTTACTGATACGTTCAAAATGCTCTACCTCCAATTTTTCATAGTAGACATGAGCGATTTTTTGACAAGCTAATATGTAATCACTATCAGTCATAAATAACAGTTTTCTATTTGTAAACCTCTATTCCAAAAATATTCAGACCACTTTTCATTTTTATCGTAAAACTGTGAATTTTCTCCAAAAAACTGATTTATTGCCATTCTTATCCCACTTGCTACTTTTTGCGAGATTTCGGTATGTGGGTAGTCTGTGAAAGCAGGGAAGTTTGCAAGAGATGTATGAGGGCTGACCTTTAGTAAATTCCCTTGAAAAGCAATATCCAATGCAACAGCTTGAATTAAATGGGTAGTAGTTGTGGTCCTATCAAAAAGTTGAGATAAATATTCTTTGAAAGTTGCTAATCCATCACTACTGTTTTGACTATCATGATAAACCAAAAAGGCAAGTGGAAATTCAGGATAGAAGTTAGTCAACAGAGTAAATGCTTCGCTGTAGTATTCTAAATTCCCTGTCTGTTTTACTTTTTCAACTATCAATGATTTTTCTTGTTCACTTAGCTTTGCATAGACACTTAGGGGAGCAAGCCATTTATTTTTAAGCTTTTCAAGATTGAGGTCTAACATGACTTTGGTAAACCCCGACACTAAATTTGAACCATAGTTAAATCCAAATTTATTTTGGAGAATACCTATCCACAGTAATTCTGGTAGAATATTATTGTTCCAATGGATTTCAGTAAATTCTCCAAGCTGTAATATTGGTGGTGTATATACTTTTCCACTCTTCTTATATCCCGATTTTTGCAGATAGTCCTTTTGCATACCCCCATTAATATGTAAGTAAAATTACTTCTTCGAGGTAAGAATAAACTATAGATTATTGAAGCGGCTCGCCTTAAAAGCGAAATAAACGAAATGCTAATGAAGTGAATGTGGCTCCGAGTGCTGATATATCTCTTCCCCCAATTATTCAGCTTGACCCTGAATAATTGGGGGAAGAGATATATCAGGCATAAATGTTAGCCAGCCTGAAAAGGAAGAAAGTAACATCCCGTACGCCTCTGGAAGTAGCCCTGAAAGCTTTGACTTTAGCATTGAAAGACTCTGC
>JAUIBA010000005.1 GCA_030427635.1 Bacteroidia bacterium | reverse complement strand
TCGCTTTTTTTTGAAGTAACCATAAAGCAAAGAAGTTTATTGAAACTAATTTCAATAAACTTCTTCCAAAATCAATGCAGTAAAGGATTACAGCAGATTTTACCAACCATTTTTGGCCTATATATCAAAATAATAGCCCGGGTCACTTTTCTGACCCGGGCTTATTGTATGTATATATCGTTTGGTACAGGATGTAAAGCGGCAGTTAGTCCTATCTCTTTCTGTTTAGCATGGCTGCGGCAGTAGCTGCCACTCCTCCGGTCAGCCCTCCTATTATCATAGCAAAGACCAGATAAGATATATAACCGGGCAGATGAAATAATACCGCAAGTTTTGATGAAAGAATGTGTTCGTTCCTTACGTCACGGATAATACCTAAGATAAGCCACCATAATGCCACACCCGAAAAACCGGCAATAAATGCTCTGCCAGGGCGCAGTGCAGTGAGCAGTGATACCACAAATGATGCTAAGGCTATAGACCACCAGGGCAGCACCGACTGAAGTAATGCACATGCTATAGCAATACTGATAATAGTTGTCAGATATCTCATTATTTACCGGCAGGTTTTAAGTTCCACGTATAAATGATACGGGCATCCTGCCCTGTAGTCTGGGGAGAAAGGAAGAGTAATCTGTAGTACTTTCCTTCTACCCAGTTCGGAAGAAACGTAGCATAGTATCTGCTGCCCGGGTTGCCGGATTGTCCACCCGGGTACACACCCCAGGCTTCTGTTTCCTTACTCATTTGTACTACCATGCGCCACGATGGGCCGTGATTGCCTTTCATTGCATTTACAGTATTACCCCAGCCACCCGTTTTCAGACCCGGGAAGCTGAATGCAGGGATTTTTGCCAGATGGGTAACAGACGTATTCTTTGCCAGATACCATTCCAGGCTTTCCTCTTTCGATTTTCTGGTCAGGCTGTCAGTAGTACGGGTTAAGCTGCGTCTTACAATATCCCGCAGTGTTTCTTTCTCCGGTGTTGCTCTGTCATCATAGTACCGCAGGGTAGTGTCGGTAATCATTAGCTGCATTGTTCTTTCTGCCAGTGGCAAAAGGTGGTCCGGAGAATGGCCCAGGTCATCATTCCATATACCCAGATACACATTGCGCCACCATAGCTGAAAGATTGTTCCGGCCATACTGGTTGCGGTAAGTCGTCCATCCCAGTTGCGTAAGGTATCCAGATACTTGTTGTTGTTTATATCCTGGCAGTAGCCCAGCATTACAGGCAGTATAGTACCGGCCAGTATAGAGTAGTCATCATTTTGTAATGCAAACATGTCGCTGACCGTAATGTCAGACATTTCTGATAGTGCCTGATTTATACGCCATGCTCTTAACTCAGAGTAGTCGCCATTGTACCAGTAAGGATATGTGCTATCCGTAACGCATTGATTGGCTGAGCTGAGAAATCCCTGCTCCGGATTCATTGCATGTGGGTTCTCATTCATAGGTATATAATCTCCCCATAGTGTAGAGCTGTCCCAGCCATTCATTACAAATTCACCCTGGTTATACCATTTGTTTACAAAGCGGCCCTGCCCCCACAGTGCTATATTGCCCGCCTTGTCGGCATATATCATATTCTGCGCCGGGCATTCAAAGTGTTGTATAGCTTCTGTAAACTCATTGTACTTAGCAGCTCTGTTCAGCATATATACAGCAAGCATCTCATTAGATGCTTTATGGCCCATCCAGCACACCGCCAGCGGCCTTTTCAGGCTGCCGTTTTCATTATACTGTTCGTCATATATCAGTGGGCCATGCAGCGTATACCTTACGGTATCTGCGTATGTGTCCTGTCCTTTTACCTGTATGTGCTCTATGCGTTTTTTAAAGGGTACTTGCTTGTCGCTGAACCAGTATTTATCCGGGTTCCCCTTTACAGTCTTTATTTCGTAATAGTCTTTTACATCCCGGTAGTTATTGGTCAGTCCCCATGATATATGGTCATTAAAGCCTATTACTACCCCGGGTGCTCCCGGTAGCGATGCGCCATACACATTCATATCAGGGGTTTGTAATTGTACCTCATACCATAGCGAGGGCAGATTAAGGGCCAGGTGAGGGTCATTACACAATATCGGTACACCGGATTTCGTCTTTGTTCCTCGCACAGCCCAGTTATTACTACCTTTTCCTTCTTCCCGCTCATAGCCAAAGTCTTCTGCTTTGTAGGCGGGGAAAGCATTTTGCTCCTGCGGTGCCACCGGGGTAGGGAGGCTGGCCGGGGGATAATGAGTCCCTTCCGGTATCACAGGGGTACTGCCGGCTATCTTATCCGGGAATAGATTGTTGTAATTGTCCGGTAAAAGGATGGTTCTGAAATAGGAGTGGGCTATATCATCTGTTTTTCCGGTCAGGTCATCAGCCATGTATTTCATGAGCAGGATACTTTTTATGTTGCTCCATGGCTCCGGCACAAAATTCATCAGCTTATACTCTATGGGGTATGAGCTGTAGCTCAATGATGAAATTACAGCATTAATACCCGCAGTATAGGCATCCAGCATTTCTTTGGTGCGAGGGTCGTCTTCAGCTGCTCTCAGAGAGTTTTCAGCAGCATACACCATACCCTTACGCCGTTGTTTTCTGTCAAATTCAAAGGTCTTTTCGCCTGCTACTTCGCTCAGTCTTCCTGCAGCGGCACGGGTCTGCATATCCATCTGCCACAGGCGAAAGGTTGCATGTACATATCCCTGTATATAGTACAGGTCATGGTCATTGGCTGCCTGTATATGGGGCACAAGTCTGTCGTCATACCACACTTTACTGTCTTTCGATATGCCAGACATTGCCCTGTTCAGGTCAAAACTCTTTTTTACCGGTTCTGCATTTGCCATACAGCCACTTTGTGGGTCCAGTATTTTACCCAGTGGAGGCAATGCCCCGATGGGTGTATTTAGTATATACACCCACAGTAGAGTAAGTACACTAAGCAACGCACCCCATATCCGGGACTGTTGCCGTGTGTGTACACTTATATGCCGTTCATTGTTCTTTTTATAATAAGCCATGCAAAAACACTTTAATGCATTTCTGGCAGGGCACTCATATAGAATGAGAAGAGATGAGCATTATACCACTCTCATATTACTGAGGTAGTTGTATCTCATAACTTTTACCTGCCTTCACTGTGAGTTTATGCGCTCGCAACCAGGGGTTATATAACTTCAGCATTTTGTAGCTGGTACCGTTTGCTATCGCAAAGTCCGCAAGGTCGGGTATTGTTTGGGTTACTGCTACTGTGCGGTAACTTAATGGTTTATAGGCCTCTGTCTCATCTACCATCAGACCCGCACGTCTTGGGTTGGTCATAAGGTGTTTAAAAGCCAGAATTCTGAATACATATCTGTTTGTTTCTTCCGGGAATATCAGGTCGTAATAGTTGGATGACTGCTGAAATTCTGACTGCTTGTTATAGCCGCCCATGCCGCAATTGTAGGATGCTACAGCCGCCGTCCATGAGCCAAATTTTTCATACGCGCGTTTCAGGTACATACAGGCCGCATCTGTAGCTTTTACTACATGAAACCTTTCGTCTACCTCACTGTTTATTTCCAGTCCGTATGCCGGTCCCGTATCTTTCATAAACTGCCAGAAACTGGCAGCTCCCACCGGCGACCATGCATTCTGTTGCAGAGCGCTTTCAGCTACACACACATATTTCAGGTCTTCAGGCATACCATTTGCCTTCAGTCTTTCTTCTATGATGGGGAAATATCTTCCTGCCAGCTTCAGAATGTAGAGCTGGGTTCCGTGCATATACGAATTAATAAGTACCTCTCTGTCCAGCTTTTCCCTTATCTCCCATTTTTCCAGCGGTACTTTTTCACCGCAGAATTCCATGGTGCGAGGGGTGTGGGGCGGATGCCAGCGGTAGTGTGGCCGCCCGTCATCAGACATTTCTACATTGGTAGTGCCGGGGTCCAGACCGCGTCCGGCAATAGCCGCAACCACAGCCGCACCCAGTATAGTACCGGAAGCAAAATATAATAAAGGGCGGTTTCTGATATTCATGCCTATAAAGTTACTGTAAAAAGATAAGTATCCTCAGACATAGTCATTGTTATAAAGCATGTCATGCACAGGTTATCAACACTGGTGTTTTGTGTTGGCATATACGGTCATGGAAAATAGCTGTACTTTGCGGCAATAAATGCAGCATATGGGGCGTATTATGTCTCTGGATATAGGGCGGAAAAGAACAGGAGTAGCGGTAACAGATGAGTTGCAGATATTGGCAACGCCACTCTCAACCGTTGAAACCGGCGAGCTGATTGGGTATCTGAAAAAGTATATTCAGGCAGAGAATGTTGAGCGGGTCTTAGTAGGTTATCCGCTCAATCTTGATGATACACCTACAGATGCTACACCTGTTGTAGAGAAGTTTATCAGAAAGTTTGCTAATGTATTCCCTGATATGCCCGTAGAAAAGGTCGATGAACGTATGTCTTCCCGCCTTGCCTCGCGGGAAATCTCAGGCATGGGTTTAAAGAAAAGCCAGCGGGAAAAGAAGGAACTCATAGATGTAGTGGCAGCCGTGATGATGTTGCAGGAATATCTGGAACATCGTTAGATGGTCGTTCTTTGTAATTATATTATTACAGCATGTACTTGCAGGCATTATTTTATCACATATCGCTGAAGTTGTATTATCTGGCAGTGCTACTGGCTTCGGTCCGTAGTACGAAAGCCCGTAAATGGCTTGCCGGCAGGAAAAACTGGCGGCAAATGTTACGCCATTCCTGTTCCGGATACGAAAATGTGATATGGATGCATTGTTCTTCTCTGGGTGAGTTTGAGCAGGGTAGGCCACTATTGGAAAGACTGAAGACTGAAAACCCAGGCGTAAAAATTTTACTTACTTTCTTTTCTCCATCAGGTTACGATGCCTGCAAAAGCTATAAGGGGGCAGACCACATTTGCTATTTGCCGCTGGATGGACCTGCTGCCGCCCGCGACTTTATATCGCTCATACGTCCCCGTATGGCAATATTTGTTAAGTATGAATTCTGGTACTATTACCTGAAAGCGCTTAAGGATAATGAAATACCCACTATTATCATATCCTCGGCATTCAGAGCACAACAGGTGTTTTTTCGTTGGTATGGTGGTCTTTTTCGTAAAATGCTCGGCTATTTCAGTCAGATACATGTTCAGGATGCACAGTCGGCACAACTGCTGAGTAACATAGGTGTCACAGAAAATGTTCAAATTTCAGGAGATACAAGATATGACCGTGTTGCCGCTATCCGCAAAGGATTAAAGGTCATTCCGGCTGCTGAAACTTTCAGGTCCGGTACAGAAGTGCTGGTAGCCGGTAGTACGTGGCCAGATGATGAGCGTATGCTTAAAGCATGCTTTGATGTACTCCCTGCTCATTGGAAAATGATTATTGCCCCGCATGAAATACATAAGGAGCATATACAGCAGATACAGCACCTGTTTGGAGATGACTGTGTGTTGTTCTCAAACTTTAATGTAGAAAATGTTGGTCATGAAAGGATATTGATTATTGACAATATAGGTATGCTTTCCAGCCTGTATGCTTATGGTGATATTGCATTTGTAGGTGGTGGTTTTAATCGTGGAGGAATACATAATACGCTGGAGCCGGCCATTTTCGGCCTCCCGGTAGTAATGGGCCCGGTTTATGGGAAGTTTGTGGAAGCAGTTGAGTTGGTTGCTGCAGGTGTGGCATTCCCGGTCAGTGATGCTGATAATGCATGTAAAACCATAGCGCGTCTTGCGGCAGAGCCTGATACCCGTGCAAGGCTGAACCGTACTATGCAGGATTTTATGCAGCAGCACGAAGGTGCCGTAGGCAGGATTGTAAAGAAGATGCAGGAAGCTGGCTGGCTTTAGCTGGATATTGCATTATTTTTGCACCATGGTATATGACATTCCGGTGAAGGGAGACCGGGTGAAACCTCAGCAGATTACAGCGCTGCATCTCTTTTGTGCCCTTGCTTTTATTGGTTCCGGAGCTATTATATATGTGTATAATTTCAGGATTACCTATTGGGGCCTTGCTTTATTGTTGTTTGGAATATTACTGGCATCAGTTACTATTGTTCGTAATAAAGCTGTTGTAAAGGGTACTCTTAACTTGTATCTGCGTATAGCTGAGCTTATCGTTTCACTGTCATTGGTAGCCCTTTCTGCTTCTGAAATGTGGAAGTTCCCACTTGGTATATTTTCTGTATTATCCGCTGCATTGGTGTTCTCTGTAATATGGGAGCGCAATACTGGGCATCAGTTATACCTCAGGGTGTCTGAGTCTGGTATTACACTGCCTGCTACATTTCGCAGGCGTAGCCTTCCCTGGCGCGATGTAGCACAGTTAGTGTTGCGTTATGGCGTTATTTCTATTGACTGCTATGATAATAAACTATATCAGATGGAAACTATGGGGAGTGCGCCCGTTAGTGTTGCAGAGCTGGAACAGTTTTGCGAGACACAGATTACGATAGCAAAGGCCTCCCGCACCGATAATGACTGGTGATAATACCGTCATCTTATATGTTTTCCCGGAAACACAAGGATAACTTACTTTAGATATCAGTTTATACCATCAGGTAATAAAATAAGAATTACTTTAGCGCACCAAATAGCAAATTTCTGATTTGTACCGCATATGGTACAGCAGATAGTAATATGTTATGCACATAAGGATTGTACTACCGGCATATAATGAAGAAGATTCGTTACCACCACTTCTGGAGCGAATCAATGAGGCATACAGACTATATGGTTGGAATGCCAGTGTGGTAGTTGTAAATGACGGTAGTAAAGACCGTACACTGGAGGTGGCTCGTAATTTCCCCTCAGATATTCCTATTGATGTCGTAGATGTGCAGCCCAATAAAGGCCTGGCAAATGCTATTAATACAGGTTTGCGTCACGCCATTCGCGATCTGAAGGATACAGATATTGTAGTCACGCTGGATGCAGATGATAGTCAGAATCCGTTCCTTATACAGAGAATGGCCATGCAGATAGCAGAGGGGAGTGACCTCGTTATTGCATCAAGGTACCAGCCTGGAGCGCGCATCAAAGGGCTTAAACGGTCCCGTCGCTTTTTTAGCTGGGCAGCGGGCCTGTTGTTCCGTGTTTTCGTAGGGTTTGAAGGTATAAAGGATTACACCTGTGGTTTCAGAGCTTACCGTGTAGATATGCTGAAAAAAACCATTTCTTTTTATGGTGATAAGTTTATCACACAGAAGGGTTTTGGTTGTATGGTGGAAGTATTGCTTAAAGTTGCAAGCCAGAGTGCCACTATGAATGAGGTGCCTATGATACTTCGGTACGACCTGAAACAGGGCGAATCGAAAATGAATGTGCAGAAAACTATGAAACAAACCCTGAAACTATTGCTTGATTATAAAACCGGCAGGTTAAATCCCTGATGGGCATTAATAAAAAATCACTTTCGGAAGTATTCTGTTTTGCAGCCCTTTTTGTGGGCTTATTACTCATTTTCCTGCTACCACTGGAAAAAGATATCTGGTACGATGAAAGTATCTCGGTGCTCTGCAGTAAGGGTATCTCCTATGAAACCAGTCTGGCATTCACCGGCCGCGATACCGTTACTGCCGGCGAAATATCCCGCTATAATACATTTTTAGATGTATATGTTGCTACGGTAAGGGACAATGCCAATAGCTTTCTGTACAACGTAGGGCTACACTGGTTTACAGGTATTTTCGGAAACTCCCTTGGTATATATGTTCTGTTTTCTAAGTTACTGGCAGCTATCACACTTCTGGTATCGTTTCAGCTGGCCAGGATGTTAATGGGTTACCACCCGCTTACCGGTATAGCTACATTGCTGCTCATGTTCGATGGTATTTTTCTGGGCATGAGTCATGAGGTCAGAGCATATATAATGGGTATGCTGTTCGCAGCACTTACCGGGCTTTCCGTATTAAAGTGTATCACTACCGGCATTTCACCCCGTAGGTTACTTACAGCATCATTATGGGCTGTAGCAGCTATACTTTGTCACTTTCTTAGTGTCTATGTTATATTGTCACTTTTTGCTTTTGTATTGGTTATTGGCTGGCGCAGGCTTTTCACTGTAGCAAATATTGCAGCGGTAGCTATACCTGTATTGTTGCTTGGAGTATATTTCTACCTGTCCCTCGATGGGTTGAAGGTTATGCAGGGGCAGAATGATACCATTGCTGCCAAAGTTGCAGATACAGGTCATCAGGCCACATTGGGAGTCGTCTTAACAGAGACACTGCGCCTTGCAGCGCTCGATTTTAAATTACAGCTTGTATCATTTGCCGGGAATAGTTTATTGATTATTACCTGTTCATTTGCCCTTGTTTTATTGTTGTTTATCTGGAGCTTAAAGGTGGCCCGTACCCGGGAGGTAAGGATAAACCTGCTCTTTTTATTTTGCGCGGGTATCAGTGGCAGCCTTTTTCTGGCATTTCTTTGTCTTCGCTCAGGTCACCTCACGGCTATATATGGCAGGTATCATTCATTCTGTATTCCATTTGCAACTCTTTTTTCAGCATATGCTTTATTTGTGTTGTTTCAGAATGTGCGTGGCAGCAGCAGGTATGCTGTATTTACGTTTGCTGCATTGATTATCATCCCCTGCACTGTATATTTTGTGAAAATTGCACAGGACCGCAGTGTAGATGCAAAATACAATCAGTATAAGGTAGCAGCCGCAGTTATTGCTCAGAAGGCCGATAGAGTAGTGGTACCCCATGTAAGGCATGCATTTCTTATTCAGAGCTTTATGCCGTCGGGTATTGAGTTATCGTATATCATTGATGCACAGGCTACGCAATACACCCTTTTCGGTGGAGCCGGTGTACAAAAAATGAATATACTTGCAGACCCCGAATAATTGATAACTACAGTATGAAGAAAGTATTAGTATTCTTAGGCACACGTCCCGAAGCTATAAAGCTGGCTCCTGTAATAGATGAGCTGCAGCGTGAATCTTCTTTTGATGTAAAGGTATGTTCTACCGGACAGCACCGTGAGATGCTGCAGCAGGTCATAGGTTTCTTTGATATTCCGGTACACTTTACGCTGGATGTTATGGAGCCAAACCAGCAGTTGGCAGCGCTTACTGCCAGAATGCTTACTGCTGTAGATACATTGCTAAAGGCAGAAAAGCCGGACATCATACTCGTACAGGGCGATACCACTACCACATTTGCGGCATCGTTAGCAGCCTTTTACAATAAGATAAGTGTAGTACACGTAGAAGCTGGTTTAAGAACCGGCGATAAATTCTCACCCTTCCCCGAGGAGATGAACAGGGTTTTTACCACCCGTGTCACAGACCTGCACTTTCCACCCACTGAGCAGTCCCGTATCAACCTCAGTAACGAAGGTATCCCGGATAGTAAAATGATGGTTACAGGTAATACTGTCATTGATGCCCTGTTCCTGGGTCTGAAAAAGATAGAAAACGCGGTGCCTGCTGAAATTCTGGATTTGGGTCTGGAAAATGAGCGGGATTATATACTCATCACCATGCACCGCAGGGAAAACCACGGTGCAGGTATACAGAACATTTGCAGTGCCATAGACCGCATTACAAGAGATGCAAAGATCAAAGCCATATTCCCGGTTCACCTCAACCCGAATGTAAAGGATGTAGTGCATGACATACTGGGCAATAACCCATACATACGCCTTATACCACCGGCAGCATATTCGGGATTTTTGTGGCTGCTGAATAATGCACGTCTCATTCTTACCGACAGTGGTGGTGTACAGGAAGAAGCACCATCGCTGGGCAAGCCTGTGCTTTTGTTGAGAGACACTACCGAGCGGCCTGAAGCAGTAGATGCAGGCACCGTACTCAAAACCGGAAGCAATACAGAGCTTATATACCGCGAAGCCATGAGGCTGCTGCAGGATGCTGATGCATACAGCCGTATGTCATCCATTTCTAACCCCTATGGCGATGGAAAGGCAGCACAGCGCATAGTTTCAGAAATGCGCGCCCGATTCGCCGTTTAGCTGTAACACCTTCGGTTATTACCCGTTGTCCTGTGCCTGTTGTGGTACGGAGTGCAGCGCTACACGGTTCCCTTCTGTATCGGTAAATACAGCCATATAACCATACTCTGGCGATATCTGTGTTTTAGGCACCAGTATAGTACCGCCGGCTGCTGGTATACGGTCCAGTATTATCTGCACATCCGGGTTGGCATTCAGGTATATCATAGGCCCATCGGTAGCTGATGGCTTGTAGAAGGTAGTGTTATAGGTAAGAGCGCCACTTATGCTCATAGGACTGCTTACCGGAAACATGCGCATCTTCAGGTTAGGATTATCCAGAGGTATCATTTTTATGTCAAAGATGGCCTCATAAAATGCCTGCGCTCTCTCAATGTCTGTAGTCGGCAGCTCAAACCAGCTGATTGCGTTGTTAAATACCATTGTCAGGAGTGTATTTATAGTTTGTTTTCTTTTCCTACTATATTCTTTACTATCAGAAAGGTACCTGCAATAATCCATATTGCACCGCCTATACCGGCCATCCATGCTTTCGAGCCTGTCGCCTCCAGCGCTACCGACATCACTCTTACGCCTACTACCAGCAGTACCAGTCCTGTTATTACTTTCCAGTTCATATGCAGGTACAAAGTAACGTACCTGTTGGTAATCTGCAAACTCTGTCTGTGTTTTATATTATCCGGTGCTGCATCATAAAATATAACTGTTATGGTCTGAAGTTTAAAAATTGTATCTGTGTTGTATGGTGCAGAGTATTGAAATTTGCACTGTCCGGACACATAAGCCTCAGTACATAAACACCCCGGCAGGCCATCCGGCATTAAGTATATGACACAAACCACCAAAGCCTATCTGGCACTGATTTTTATATGTATCGTATGGGGTACCACTTATCTGGCTATCAGGGTAGGGGTGCAGTACTATCCGCCTTTCCTTTTTGCAGGTAGCCGCCAGGTAGTGGCAGGCCTGTTACTGCTGGCGGTAGCCCGTGCATATGGCGAAAAGTTCGACTTCTCAGGAAATAACCTCAGGGCACAGTCACTCATAGGCTTTTTAATGCTCACCCTGGGCAATGGCGGCGTTACATGGGCCGAGAAATATATACCCAGTGGTATAGCCGCATTGCTTTGCTCCATGATGCCCATATTCGCTATCCTGTTCAATCTGCTGTCGTCTAAAAGAGACCATTTCAACTGGCTTATTGGTGGCGGTATGCTCATGGGCTTTGCCGGTGTAGCGCTTATCTTCAGGCAGAGTATCAGTGACATGACCCGCCCTGAGTATGTAGGAGGTATGATAGGTATTCTTATAGCCACATCGGCATGGGCATACGGCAGCATGGTCAGTAAAAATAAAGCACGGGGTACTGGTGGCCCGTTGTTCAATGCCGCATTGCAGCTAGGTCTGGGAGGTGTGTTCATGTTGCTCATAAGCCCCGTGGCCGATGATTTTTCGCAGGGCATACACTGGCATACCGATGGTGCAGTGTCATTACTCTATCTCATATCGTTTGGCTCGGTACTGGCCTATGCAGCCTATATGTATGCGCTGCGGCATCTGCCGGTAGGCATTGCTACCATATATGCCTATATAAACCCGCTTATAGCTGTTGTTGCCGGCTATCTGTTCCTTAACGAAGCCCTCAATATCTATATCGGACTTGCATTTGCTACCATCGCTACCAGCGTTTATGTTGTAAACCGGGGCTACAGATTACAGAAAAAACAACAGTTGAAAGATACAGAAATGGCGGTGACACTGCCCGACCGTGCAGCCGCTGAGTCATAATTTGTAAAATGTTATAAAATGGAACAGACAATTGAAATCAGGGTTCAGAAGAACAGAAATGCTACAGACACCCGCTCTTTACCTTTTGGCAAAGTGCCTACTGAGCATATGTTCATTGCTGAGTACAAAAACGGACAATGGCAGAATGCTGCCGTCACGCCGTTTCACGACCTCACCATGAGCCCTATGGCTTTGTGCCTGCATTATGGACAAACCGTTTTCGAAGGCATGAAAGCCTTTCGTATGAAGGATGGACAGGCAAACATTTTCAGAATGCAGAAGCATTACGAGCGGTTTATAAAATCACTCAGGCGCATGGTAATGCCCGATGTTCCTCAGGAGCTGTTCATGAGTGCCATACAGGAGTTGGTAAAGGTAGACCGCGACTGGATACCATCCGATGCCGATGGCTCTCTGTATATTAGACCTTTTATGATAGCTACTGAAGGACGCATAGGCGTAAAAGTGTCTGACGAATACCTTTTTATGGTCATCTGCACTCCGGCCTATCAGTATTACAGTAATCCGCTGAAGGTAAAAGTAGAAACACACTTTTCCCGTGCTGCCGATGGGGGCACCGGTGCTGCTAAATGCGGAGGCAACTATGGTGGTGCATTTTACCCCACAGGCCTCGCGCGGGAGCAGGGATTTGATCAGGTTTTATGGACAGATGCTAAAACGCACCATCTTATAGAAGAGTCTGGCACCATGAATGCAATGTTCTGTATAGATGGTACACTTATTACCCCACCACTGTCAGGCTCCATACTTGATGGTGTTACCCGCGATTCATTACTGGCGCTTGCTGCAGATAACGGTATAAAAACAGAGCAGCGCCCCATAAGTGTAGACGAGCTGATGGAGGCATTTGCTGCCGGTAAGTGGGTAGAGGCGTTTGGTGCCGGTACCGCTGCCGTTATAGCGCCCATAGCCGGCATTGCTGTTTATGATAAAATGTACGACTGTTACTTAGGTGAGGATGCCGTTATGTACCGGTTAAAAAACTGGCTCTACGATATCAGAACCGGTGCCGCGCCTGATAAACATAACTGGAATCACATTATATAGAAATACTTACAGAGCCGGAGGTTAGCGCATAGCGGCCTCCGGTTTTTTCAGCAGCTCATCATAGCTGTCTCCGTTTATGATGGCCAATGCCCTGTTCATAACATTGTCATCTTTCAGCCGCACACTGTAGTAGCCATTGTCTCTGAATATATATCTGGCCAGTTGTGCTTTTACCTGTAGTGCCACATACTCCTGCCCCTTGGTAGCAGTTACATGCTTCATAGCAGTTCTTTGCTCTGTTTCCGGCAGCATAGCCAGATAGTTATTGATTACCTGCTCCTCTGCACGAAAAGATTTGATAAAGTCTGCTATATCTTTGAATATCAGTTGTTTACGGTTTCTCAGGTAATAATCTCTTACTGCCGTCCGCATCTCATCGCTAAAGGCTATCCGCACCAGTGGGGTAGACCACCGTGTAGTATCATACGGCACATATATATCAGGCGTTATGCCGCCGCCGCCATACACCGTACGGCCTGCATGGGTGTGGTACACCGTACTGTCCGGTACGGCCTGCTCACCCGTTCCGGTAAGCTCGCCACTGCGCAGCCGCTCCTCCATATCTTCACGATACGCATCCCGCCCCTCCGAAAAAGACCTTTGTATGCTCCTGCCCGATGGGGTATAGTAGCGTGCTATCGTCAGCCGCAGTGCCGATCCGTCCGGCATTTCATACTGCTCCTGCACCAGACCTTTCCCAAAACTGCGCCTGCCTGCTATCACACCTCTGTCCCAGTCCTGCACAGCCCCTGCCAGTATCTCACTGGCCGATGCCGAATGCTCATTGATAAGCACTACCAGCCTCCCGTTCTCAAACAGTCCTGTCTTGCCCGATTTATAGTCCTGTTTGCCCGACCGTCGCCCCTGGGTACTTACCAGCAGTTTTTCCCCGGCTATAAAGTCGTCACTGATAGATGTTGCCGCATCCAGATACCCACCGGGATTATCCCGCACATCCAGTATCAGCTGTGTAGCGCCTCTTTCCTTCAGGTCTTGTACCGCCTTGCTGAATTCATCATACGTAGTGGCGCTGAATCGCGATATCTTTATGTATCCTGTATGCTCATCGGCCATTATAGATGCTTCTACACTATATATTGGTATAATATCCCGCGCTATGGTTACGGTCCTGTCGTTACTGTCGGCATTATGCACCATTACCTGCACCGTAGAGCGTTTTTTACCCCTCAGCAGCCGCATTATTTTTTCAGAGGTAATGCCATTACCCGCCACCAGTGAGTCATTTACTTTTATCAGCTGGTCGCCGGTGGTAATGCCTGCTACAGCTGCCGGTCCCTTATCATTTACTGCTGTTACCTCTACCGTATCATGTACTATGAAAAACTCTATCCCTACTCCCGAAAAACCTCCGTCCAGGTCATTATTAATGCTCTGCAGCTCATCGGCAGGTATATACACGGTATGCGGGTCCAGGGGAGAGAGTAGCCCTTCTACGGCATCCTCATAGAGGGTATTGGTATTTACCGTATCTACATATTTTGCCTGTATCAGGTCTATCAGTTCCTCCAGCCGGTCATTGCGCTGCACCACAGTATTAAAGTCCCGCTTATTACGCAGCGAATCCCGGAGATTAAACCCAAGGACCATGCCCACTATAAGCACTACAGAAAAGAATAGGGGAGACCAGACGCTGCTTTGACCTTTCACTCGATGGCTGTCAGTTATTTATTATGCTACCGTATACAAAAGTACAGTATTTATTGCACGGGTGTATTTCAAATCTTCGCATAACATCCGCCTTAATATCACCCGCACAACTGTGCGGACATTAGCTTGCCCTCTCCCGGAAGAGCGTCGGGGAGAGGCTAAAGTGCGAAAGATTGAATTGCCCCGCTCGTACCCACACCTGCCCGGAATTTTGTAATATTGTCACTTACACCTATGGCTAAACAGACGAAAACAAAAGGCGCCGCTAAGGCCGATATATCATTTGAAGACAAACTGTGGAACGCCGCCAACGAGCTGCGCGGAGCAGTGGCAGAGAACCAGTACAAAGACTATGTACTCTCCCTCCTGTTTGTAAAGCACCTCAGCGAGCGATACCATGCCCGCTACACGCAACTGGAGATGGAGCTCAACGAGCCGGAGTCGCCCTACTATACTACTAAAGAAGCTGAAAAGCAGGCTACGCTTACCGACCCGCTGGAGTACACCAGCAAGAAGGTATACATGCTGCCCCGGGAGGCTACATGGCCCTACCTGCGGCAGAACGCCACGCAGGACGATATAAAGGTAAAGGTGGACAATGCCTTCATGCTCATAGACGACCTGCTGGCCGCTACCAACCCCGACCACAGGGGATTGCTCCCGCCCATATTCGTAAAGAGCCAGCTCTCGGCTGTGCAAACGGCAGGCCTTATCAATCTGTTCTCATCAGAGGAGTTCAGCGAAGATAAGAACCCAGAAACCGACCTGTACGGGCGCATATACGAGTACTACATAGGCAAGTTTGCCATGGCAGAGGGCAGCGGTGCGGGGCAGTTCTTTACCCCCGGCAGCATAGTGCAGCTACTGGTAGAGATGATAGAGCCACTTAGTGGCCGCATCATGGACCTTGCCATAGGCAGTGGTGGCATGATGGTGCAATCGGTGAAATTCCTGAAAGCGCACAGCTACACGCACGACTACATGATATATGGACAGGAGCGCTACGAGGGCACCCTGCGCCTGTGCAAGATGAACCTGCTGCTGCGCAACATGAACTTTGAGGTGAAGCTGGGCGACAGCCTGCTGGAAGATAAGTTTCCGGATATAACAGGCAGCAAAGGGGCCGACTACCTCCTCATGAACCCGCCCTTCAACATCAGTCAGTGGCACCCTGAGGTGCTGCATGACGAAGACCCCCGGTTATTTGGCCCCAAAGAGGCATTTACTACCAACGGCAATGCCAACTATATGTGGTTCCAGACCATATGGCACCACCTGAGCCCCAGGGGCACTGCGGGCATAGTAATGGCAAACGGTGCCATGACCACCGGCACACAGGGCGAGAAGAACGTACGCGAGTATATGATAGAGAACGGCATGGTAGACTGTATCGTGCAGCTCCCCGATAAGCTGTTCCTCACCACGGGTATCCCCGCCTGCCTCTTTATCCTTAGCAAAAATAGAGACGGAAGGGATGGCCAACACCGTGAACGCAGCAACGAGATACTGTTTATAGATACCCGCAAAATGGGTACTATGGTAAGCCGTAAGCTGCGCGCCTTTGGAGAGGAGGACATAAAGCGCATAGCCGATACCTACCACCAGTGGCGCAACCTGGGTGGCAAACACGAAGACGTGGATGGCTATTGCAAAGCGGCTACGCTCACTGAAGTGAAAGAGCAGGGCTATGTGCTCACACCTGGCAGGTATGTGGGCAGCGAGGCAGAGGAAGATGATGGCGTACCGTTTGAGGAGAAAATGCAGATACTCACGGCAAAGCTGAATGAGCAGTTTGAAAGGAGCAACCACTTGCAGCAGAAAATAAAAAACAATCTGCAATCATTGGTTGGTGGTGGGGAACAAGCGCAACCGACACTATAAAAAAACGAAACCCGATAGCTTGAATTGCTCCAGAGGCTACCGGGAATAAGATATTACAAAGGTAAATTATTCTTTTTGACTTACAAAAATATGCTGTCTACGTGAGATATGCGGACTTTGAAAATGTTATGACCCTCGTTCGCATGAACAGGTATCTATCGGCGTGCAGTAACAGTACTATCAAAGCCATGACGTTATATCGCAAAAATCTGCGTCTGTCTCAGGAATTGTTTACCGTTATAAGCTGCTTCGAGATAGCATTAAGAAACAAAATAGACAGCCACTTACAGGCTATTCACGGCAGCAACTGGCTGCAAAATGCTGCCGCCCCGGGAGGATTGTTCGACAATCATAATTGCAGGTATACTAAAAGCAACATCAACGATGCTGTAGCGAAACTAAACCACAACTACACCCACAATAAACTCGTCGCTGAGTTGGGGTTCGGCTTTTGGCGGTATATGTTTGCCTCCCACCAGTTTGCTGCTACAGGCCGCTCATTATTACGAATCCTTCCGGCAAAGCCGGCAAGTACACCTGCTATTCAGTATAATCATACTTATATCTTTAACCAGCTCGCCACTATCAATGACATCAGAAATCGCATAGCCCATCACGAGCCCGTTTGCTTCTTGCCGGGTCAGGCTATAAAAGACACCAGTTATGCCCGGCAGCACTACACCCTTATCATCCGGCTGTTCCGGTGGATGGACATTGATGAAGCAGGCCTGCTCTACGGCCTCGACCACATTAACACCATTTGCAACCAGATTGATACACTTTAATGCGCACGAATATCTATGCACATGAAAACTAAACTTGTAAAAAGAAACATCCCGCCGGACAGGGAAAACCAGAACGACCGGTTCAGAGTAAAGTATAACGACAGGAGCGATTTCAACACCCTGCATGTGCAGATTACCCGCATGGCAGACGGCTCCGTTAATAACTACTTCTTCAGGTCGGAGGCACTGCCCGATAAAGACTCCATACACTTCTCTACAGCCATAGAAAATGGTAAATTTACAACCATCTGGTACGGTGCCACCCCTTTTAAAAGTAACTAAATGAACGAATGGAAAACATATAGGTTAGAGGAAGTGCTATTGCCCGTTAAAGGAGCAATAAAGTCAGGTCCATTTGGCAGTAACATAAGTAGTAAATATTTTGTAGAGCAAGGAATCCCTGTTATTAGAGGAAATAATCTATCAATAGGGTTCCCTAAATTTATTGATGGAGGATTTGTTTTTGTTACAGAAGAAAAAGCTGAGGAATTAGATTGTTGGGCATATCCAAATGATATTATTTTCACAGCTGCAGGGACAATAGGGCAAGTAGGGATTATAGATAATGGTTGTAAATACGATAAGTACGTTATTTCGAATAAACAGATAAGGGCAAGGCTTGATACAAAGGTTGTAATTCCATTATTTGCATATTATTCTTTTTCTTCTCCTGAGTCTGTTACTGAAATCAGGAATTCGAATACTGGCACATCTGTTCCTCTGATAAATCTTAGTATAGTAAAGAGTTTAAAATTACGCTTACCCCCTCTCCCCACCCAACAACGCATCGCCTCCATCCTCTCCTCCCTCGATGATAAAATAGAGCTGAACAGGCAAATGAACCATACCCTTGAGGAGATGGCGCAGGCTATGTTCAGGCACCACTTTGTAGATGGGATAGATAAGGATAACCTGCCCGATGGGTGGAGTGTAAAACTAATTGGAGAGTTGCTTACACATAGCCGGAAGGGAGTTAATCCTGCAAACTTTCCTGATACATTATACCATCATTATAGCTTACCTGCTTATGATGAGAGGCGCTATCCATCGGGTGAATATGGTCAGCAGATTATGAGTAATAAGGGAGTGATAACTCAAAGAAGCATCCTTTTTTCTAAACTAAATCCAAGATTTCCAAGAATTTGGCCTGTTCTTAATCCATTGCCCAATTCCATATCAAGTACGGAGTTCCTCATCTTTGAGCCGCAAGACCCCTATTTCTCGTTTGTTTATTGTTTGGTATCGTCCAAAGAGTTTATGGAGGAATTAGCACCTAAGGCTACCGGTACAAGTGGAAGCCATCAAAGAGTGCGCCCCTCTGATATTCTTGAGGAAGAAATAGTTCTAAACGACGAATTGTGTACTCAATTTGAAAAGAAGGTGTATCCATTAATTCAATTGATAGTCAATAATCGTCAAGAGATTCAAGACCTGACAGCAACCCGCGACTATCTCCTCCCCAGGCTCATATCAGGCGAAATCATCCCTGCCGACCTTAAACAGGTAGAACAAGCACTATGACAGCAATACAGGAGCAGCAACTAAAGTACTGGGAAGCATTTACAGCTTTCATGGAAACTTATAAGAGCAGGTTCACTGCGATACCTCATGCCAAACACTGCTATGAGGTGTATTTTGGAGGGAAAGATGTACACATTGAGGCTATCATCAGCACCCGCCCAAAAGAGAATAGGGTGGAGTTTTACCTGACAGGCCCTGATGCGACAAAACGCTTTAACATGCTGAAGGAAAAGTGCAGCAATGATGCCGCCGCGGTTTTGGGTGAGTTGCAGTGGGTAGAGCGCCCTGATGGCATCATGTCCAAAATAACGAAGACTGCGCCCGCAGACCTGTTGGATACCGCCCACTGGCCGCAGCAGTTCGAATGGTTGAGAACGAATATAGAGGCCATGCACCGCTATTTTGAACCCCATCTTAAAGCACTTTAATCACTATCCACTATGGCATATAAAAACAGAGACTGGTACGGACACCTTGTAGACCAAAGCGGGCATGATGGTGTATACGATATTATCCATGGCTATCTGCCCCACAACTGGAACCCTGGCCACGACCTGGACTTTGTGGTACTGAGCAGTGCCGGGTATCTTGGAGAAACGGGTACCCCTTTCAATATACACGATGTTTCAGCAACGCTGGAAATGGAGAACTATACATTTCCCGCCGGCGACTATGTACTCATTAGCAATAACCGCCTTACCCCATACCTCGATAAGGCACGGGCGGCGCGTATAATAGCAGATGCTGAAGGCAGAGAATTTATAGAATTGCTGTTCACGCTGCCAAAGGAAGAGGAGCGACCAACGTATGAGGACGGTCTAACCACCGATGCCGCTGATTGGGACATGGCGCCCGAAAGAGATGGCGCTATATTTCAGGCATATGAGCGGCTGCGCCAGGCCGTAGAAAAGGAGGAAGCATATAGATGGGCCGGCCTCGCCGAAGCATGGCTGGATACGAAACCAATACGGATTGTAGACAATGTAGACGCAAGCCTGTTCGAGACGAAGCGGAAACAGTTTGGCTACAATGTGGTAGCTATGGTATATGCCTGGAACGACAGGATAGACGAGGCCGCAAGAGTGGACAGGCATTATATACACCACCCCGATGTGTGGGACGAGCTGAACTATCTGCACACATACCTCGAAATGCTGATGGCTAAGCAGCAGGGACATTATCTGAAACATCTTTTCGCCGATGATGGTTTCAGGCGGCGTTTCTGGCCACACTATGAGGCATATGTGTCGCTTCTGGTAGATAACACCTACCATTTTACCCGCATGATGGAGGCTATACCCATCATCAACAGAGTGAATAATGCGTATAAGTCTTACATATAACATTATATGCAACATTTTGTACCTTTTACCCCGTTTTTACACCCCATGACAAGAAACCTGCTCATAGAAAACGATGTGGAACTGGCCGCCATAGAGTGGCTGCAGGGCCTCGGCTATAGTTATACAGAGGGCGCATCCATTCACCGCAATACCCGCAAGGTAGTGCTGGAAGACAGGCTGCGCTCATTCATAGAGCGGCAGTACCCACACCTGCCACCAGCGGTAGTAGCCGAGCTCATACAGGAGTTTACCTACAACAAGGGTGCAGACCTCGATATCCGCAACCGCGACTTTCACCTGAAGCTATCTAAGGGCATAGACTGGCCCTGGACAGATGAGCACGGACAGGAACACAGGGATCACATCTATTGTATAGACTATACGAACCCTGCCAATAATGAATTTCTGGCAGTGAACCAGTTCACCGTAAACGGCATTACAGAGCGCCGGCCGGATATGGTTGTGTTTATCAATGGTCTGCCCATAGTTGTGTTCGAGTTCAAGAACATGTTTGACGATACGGTTACCGTACACGATGCGTTCAATCAGATACAGCATTACAGGCACCACATCCCCCTCCTGTTCGAGTATAACGCCATCACCATTATATCAGATGGCAAAGACACCATGCACGGCATGTATAGCAGCAGCATGGAGTGGTACGCACCCTGGAAGAGCACCGATGGCAGAAACATCACCGATAGCTTCCAGTTAAAGACCTTACTGCAGGGCCTGTTTCCTAAAGACAGGCTGCTGCAATATATCAGGTATTACATTTTTCATGAGAACACCAACTCAGTCTACATAAAGAAAGGGGCTAAGTATCACCAGTTCTTCGGTATACAGTTCGCCACAGAGCAGACGAAGAAAGCTATAAAGCCCTTTGGCGATGGGCGTATTGGCGTCATCTGGCATACACAGGGCAGCGGCAAGAGCATCAGCATGGCTATATATGCGGCTATCATCAGCAAGCTGCCTGAGCTGCAGAACCCCACCATAGTGGTACAGGTAGACCGTAACGACCTGGACAAACAGCTATACGAAAACTTCGTAGCTGCCCGGGATCTCGTGGGCGACATAAAGCATGCCGATAGTACCGACAAGCTGCGTGAATACCTGAGTGGCGACGGTGGCGGGGTCATATTCAGTACCATAGAAAAGTTCAGGTTGCAGCGCGATAAGAACGAGCTCAGCCACCCCGTACTATCCACCAGGGATAACATCATAGTAATAGCCGATGAATGCCACCGCACCCAGTACGGACTGCTGGATGGCTTTGCTGCGAACATACGCATAGCGCTGCCCCATGCCTCCTTTATAGGCTTTACGGGTACACCTGTAGATACGAAGGATGCAGATACAGAAGAGGTATTCGGTGAGGTAATACATACTTATGATATAAAGCAGGCCGTGCTGGATGGCGCAACAAAAAGTATATACTACGAGCCACGGCTGGCACAACTGCACCTGGGCAATGAGGGCATAGATGATGAGGCAGAGGAGATAGTAGCCGATGCAGGCAGGGATGAGGCCAATAGGTTGAAGTGGGCGGCGGTGGAAGATGCCGCAGGCTCAGATGAGCGGGTAGCCAAAGTGGCAAAAGACCTGCTCTCCCACTACCTCCTGCGCAGTAAGGAGCTGCCCGGCAAGGCTATGGTAGCCTGCATGAGCAGGCGCAACTGCGTAAAGCTGTATGATGCGCTGGTAAAGCTGGATGGCTGCCCGGAAATAGCAGTAGTAATGACGGCCAATCTCGGTAAAGACCCCAAAGAATGGAGCCCGCACTTCCGCACAAAGGAGAAGCTGGAAGCCATAAAAACGCGGTTCAAAAACCCCGACGACCCGTTGAAGCTGGTAATAGTGCGGGATATGTGGCTCACAGGTTTTGACGCTCCCTGTGTGCATACCATGTATGTAGATAAAATCATGAGTGGTCACAACCTCATGCAGGCTATAGCAAGGGTAAACAGGGTATTTAAAGACAAACCCAATGGCCTGATAGTAGACTACATAGGTATAGGCGACAGGCTGAAGGATGCTACTAAAAAGTACACTGCCGGTGGCGGCTCTGGTAAGCCCACATACGACATTGAGGCCGCCTTTGAGGAGATGCACAATGTAATAACAGAGCTACAGGGCTATATGCCCGATGGTCTGGACTATTCAGGCTGGAAGGGATTGAGCCGGGGAGAAAAATTTGAGCTTGCCATGATGGGGGCCGACCATGTGGTAAAACAAGATGATAGCTGTGACAGTTTCCTTCTTGCAGAAAAGCGAATGAGCGCTTTGGTGAATCTTGTCACCGGCCATTCCGGCATACAGGATATCGCACTTGACATTCTGTATATGCAGCATGTCGCTGTTGTGGTTAGAAAGATTAAGCGCCCCCCTGTTCCAACAAGGTTACGGGCAGAGAAAATTAAAGAGTTGATACACCGGAGCATCGAAAGCGATGAGATAGTGGACGTGTATGCTATGGCTGGCCTCGAAAAGCCGGATATTTCCATAATTGATGAGGAGTTTCTGCTCGGCGCAAAGGAACAGAAGAGTGGCATGAACATTAAGATAGAGTTGCTACGCCAGATACTCAATAATGAAATAGCGCTCCGCAGGCATAAGAATATCATCCGCTATACCAGCTTACGCGAGCAGGTAGAAAAAGTAATACAGCGATATCACGATAACGCTATCGACAGCTATACTACTATACTTGAGTTGGTGCGCCGCGCACAGGAAATGACAGATGAGGATGAGCGTGCAAGAAACCTTGGTCTGAGTGATGAAGAAATGGCATTCTACGAGATACTGGCAAAACACAAGCAGGCCATGACCGAAAATGCCCTTATGAGCGACCTCGTAAAGCAGATAGTGAAGGAAATTAAAAAGAATCTCACCATAGACTGGTACAAGAAGCCCGACATCAACGCTGAGATACAGCTTGCTGTAAAGCGCACATTGCGGGGCAAGGTGTCAGTGGAAGAGTTGAATGCAGTACTGGCAGAAATAATGGAGCAGGCTACATCAAGGTGGAAGGAATGGAATTCAGAAGCAGCGTAGTTACCCCCACCTCTTTATGGCTGAGAAGACAGTCATACCCACTATCTTTGCGGCCTGCCTATGCACTCATATATCATTGCTCTCATAGTTATGTTAAGCGCTGCTGCTCCGCAGTTGTCGGCACAGCGGGTACCCGTCCTGTGTCATGTAGCCGATAAGCGCTCCGCTCCCGTTGCCTATGCCGCTATACAGGTGAGCAGCATCACCGACTCCGCCGCCGATCATCAGGAAGGTATCACCGACAGCATAGGGCAGGTCACCTTCCGCCTGCAGCAGGGAGGCAAATACAGGGCACGTATCTTCTCCATCAACTACCTGCCGGCTATGAAAGACTTTACCGTCACCAAGTCCGGTCAGCAGGTAACAATCACTGCCGATGATGCCCCCAATACACTGAAAAGTGTAAGTGTTACGGCAAAGACACCCCTCTTCCGGGAGAGCTTTGATGTCACCATCGTTAACCCCGATGCGCTGGCGGAGAGCAGCACCAGTGCTTACGACATAATGGAGGAAATCCCCGGTCTGGTAGTAGACCAGGATGGTAATATATATATCACCTCCACCACGCCCGCTAAAGTTTACATCAATGGCCGGGAGCAGAAGATAGGCAATGCCGAAATTGCCGCCATTCTCAAGTCATTACCACCCGGCTCTATAGAGAAGATAGAAATAATGCGCACCCCATCTGCCCGCTATGATGCCTCCGGGAGCGGTGGCATCGTTAATGTAATACTGAAAAAAGGAGTACGTATTGGCCTGTCGGGTAGTGCCAGCGCGGGAATGAACCAGGGTGTGTATGGCAATCAGTTCATAGGCGGGCTCATTAACAACAGTAATGGCGACTTTACCACCAGCTTTAACGTACAGGTCAATAACCGCAATAACGGTGAGCGCCTGCGTACAGACCGTATCCTGTCCGGCGACTCACTCTTCTCACAGAATGCCTATACTACCTATCCCGGCCAGTCGGTTTATGGCAGCTATAATATAGGATATGCCAGAGGCGATAAGTGGGACTTTAACTATGAGGGCCGCATCATAGTCAATGAAAATGAGACCCACAGCTCCAGCCCTGCTGCCATCATCAGCGCAGCCGAAGATACGGCTGTAGCCTATAACACAGGACTCAATAACAACACTACCACCACCACCATCACACAGGGACTCACCGCACACCTGAAGATAGACACCTCCGGCTCTGAGTGGACCACAGATGCCAGCTGGAGCCATACCCCCACCACAGGCACCCAGGCATATGATACCCGCTACACTATACCCCAGCCGGGTCTGCTGTCCGGTAATGGTAATATAACGACCGGGTTTCATTATCTCACCCTCCGCTCAGACCTTACCCTGAAGCTCCCTGCCCGTACAATGATGGAAACAGGTATCAAGAGTACCGCAGTATGGTTTCATAGCAATACCAACTTTAATACCATTATAAATGGCACCGTATATAACGACCCCTCACGCACCAATGCCTACCGATACAGAGAGCATATCTATGCAGCATACCTGCAGGCGGCCCGTCCCTTTGGCAAAATAATGCTTAAAGCAGGCCTGCGTGCCGAGAATACTAATATGGTAGGGCAGCAGACTATCCCCGCCGATACTGGGTTCTCCATTCACCGTACCGACCTCTTCCCTTACATATATGTAAGCCGTAAGGTGATGTCCATAGCAGGCTATGAGCTGCGTAGCTACCTCATTTACCGCCGCTCCATCACACGCCCGGCCTTCAGCAATCTTAACCCCTTTCCCCGTTATGTAGACCAGTACGTATCTGAGGTGGGTAACCCCTCATTACGGCCACAGTTTACGACAAACTATGAGGCAAATGTATCTGTAGATGATCTACCCCTCATTGTGGTAGGGTATAATGATATGACCGACATGTTCTCTCAGGTCATATATCAGGCTGCCGACAACAGCCGGCTTACCTACCGCACTTACGACAATCTGGGTACTAACAAAGAACTCTACCTTAAGGCGCTTGGTGCCATACCTCCGGGCAAGGTTTACTTTTTCATGTTGGGTGGTCAGTACAATTATAATATGTATGAGGGTTACTATAACGGCAGGCCACTATCATGGTCGCGGGGCAGCTGGACATTCTTTACCTATCACACACTGGATCTTGGGCCTAATACACAGATCGTACTGAATGGCTTTATGCGCTACCGTGGTCAGCTGCAGTTTTATGAACTCAGCACTTTTGGTTCGTTCAATATGAGTATCAACCGTCAGTTTTTCGATAAGAAGCTGAAAGTAACACTGAGCGTGGCAGATATGTTCTTCACGAACAATAATGAGTTTTCCATCCACCAGGCCGATATTATGGCTACCGGACTCCGTAAGGGCGACACGCGCCGCTTTGGGCTCAATATCAGGTATAACTTCGGTATGCGTAAAAAAGAAGAATCCGGCTTCCTCAATACTGGTCAGGGGGAGGGTAGTAACGGCTTTTAGCAGTGCTGCCACATATCGCACCGGTTAACATGACTGTCAGCACATTTCGCTTATCAGTGCTTCATGCTGTGGGTACATGCCTGCTAGCGTTGCGGCATCCGCCATCTCAAAGTCGGCAAAGTCAAAGCCCGGGGCTACAGTACAGCCACACAGGGTATAGGTACCCCCTGCTGCTACCCGTGAGCCAAACCAGCTACCGGCCTGTATGAGTACAAAAGGTGCAGCGCCATTATCCTTACCCAGCAGGTGGGTAGTGAGTACGCCTCTGGCTGTTATCTCATATACTTCCAGTGTATCACCATCATAATGGTGCCACAGCTCATCAGAGGCTATTCTGTGCAGTGCCGATTTTTCGCCCTGCTCCAGCATAAAGTATATACTGGTCATGGCATTACGGTCTCCGTTATGCTCAGGTGTCAGTACCCGCTGCGGCAGCAGCATGGGGCTTCTGTATATTTCCTTATAGCATCCGCCTTCCGGGTGCGATAGCATATCCAGTTTTGCTTTCCAGTAGGCAGCAGTATGATGTGCAGGCATAGATATAAAGTTATGCGCCGGCCTCCTCTTTCGATTGCAGCCATGCCTTGCGGCCTTCCCCGGCAAATACATGCCGCTCACTATGGTAGGATGAGCGCACCAGCGGGCCGCTTTCTACATAGTCAATGCCCATTTTGTATCCCTCTTCGCGGTAGAATGCAAACTCATCAGGATGTACAAAACGCACTACCGGCAGGTGTTTCTGAGTAGGTTGCAGGTACTGGCCCAGTGTTACTACATCGCAGCCGTTATCGGCCAGGTCGCGCAGGGTTTGCAGTACTTCTTCCTTCTCCTCACCCAGGCCCAGCATAATGCCGCTCTTGGTACGCATACCACCATCTTTCAGGCGGCGCAGCGCTTCCAGGCTACGGTGATATTTGGCCTGTATACGCACTTTGCGGGTAAGGCGTTCCACCGTCTCCATATTGTGCGATACTACCTCCGGCGCTACATCTATGATGCGCTGCAGGTTGTTCCAGTCGCCTTTAAAGTCAGGTATCAGTGTTTCCAGTGTAGTTTCAGGGTTCAGCGCCCTTACTGCTTTTATGGTATTGGCCCATATGATGGAGCCTCCGTCTTTCAGTTCATCACGGTCCACCGAGGTGATAACGGCATGCTTTACCTTCATCAGGTATATAGCCTCTGCCACACGCTGCGGCTCGTCCCAGTCCACAGGGTCAGGCCTTCCGGTAGCCACAGCGCAGAAGCCGCAGGAGCGGGTGCAGATATTGCCCAGTATCATAAATGTGGCCGTACCTTCTCCCCAGCATTCGCCCATATTAGGGCAGTTGCCGCTCTCGCATATGGTATGCAGCTTGTGCGTATCCACCAGATTGCGCACATGTCTGTAGCTCTCTCCGATGGGTAGTTTTACGCGAAGCCAGTTGGGCTTTTTTACCCTTGTATCCTGTGTTATATCTACGTTACTGATTACGGGAAGTTCCTGCATATAAGATGCAAGTTACAATGGTTACCAACGTTTGCCAAATTGCACCGACATGAACAGGCTGGCAAAATAGGATTGAGCTTCCCTGTTATAGAGAATTGGTATAGGCTCGGCATAATATTCTATATCTACACCGGTTTCCACAGCCAGTACCGTATGCTTATCGGCCGCAAAGTCAAAATGGAACATGGTCTTAAAGTGTGCGCCGGGTATCGCTTTCATTTCGCTAAGCCCTTTGCTGAAGCCGGCGCCGCCTATTATTAACTGCTGATTCAGAAACTTAGGCCGCGTATCGTCAGAGTACTTTATAGAGCCGTTTGCCCCCGATAAACCATCCAGATTGAGGTAGTAGGGTTTCAGTAACCCCAGCGACGGACCTATGACACTTGTCCAGTGTATGGATACAGAGCCGGGGTCGGGCTTGCCGGCTATCATCTTCCGGTAGCCGTAACCGCCTTTTACTGCATAGAAGTTATTGATTTTGCCAAATACGTATTTGCCCAGGGTATTGCCCCCCATGTCCTGCACTGTTAGCTTTTCCTGTTTGGGGTGCTTTTTTTCCGATAGCTCAAACTGCAGTATGTGCGTATTGTAAAACTTGTCCTTATCCTTCGTTTCGCGTGTGCGCATCATGCCATAATCCATGTACACACTCCAACCGTCGGTATGCAGCCGGTAGCCAAAACTGATCTCGGAGGTAGGTGCAGGCGCTATACGCGGTGCTACCTTAAGCGGAGTACGATTGCCTGCCGATGAGGATACAGACTGCCCGTAAACGCCGGCAGGGATGGATGCACAGGCGAGCACAAAAAGGACTATTTTTCCTGATATGGGCATAGATGTTATAAAGTTAGACAGTTATACCTATTTGAAAAAATAAACTTTCTTCTGCTGATGCTAACTATGTAAATTTAACAAAAATCACAACCTCATGACTGTAACTATCGTTTATGACGGGGCATTACGTACTACCGCCACTCATGTAAAATCAGGCACTTCTATAGAAACAGATGCACCGCCCGATAATAAAGGGAAAGGAGAGCGCTTTTCGCCTACCGACCTCGTGGCTACCGCATTGGCTACCTGTATCCTCACCACATTAGGTATAGCAGCACCTATACACGACCTGGATATAGACGGCGCTACCTGCGATGTTACCAAGATTATGGCATCAGACCCGCGCCGTATATCAGAGATAGTGCTGGTATTCCGTTTTCCGCGCAGCAAACCTTTTACAGATAAGCAGAAGCTGAAAATAGAGCATATAGCCAATACCTGCCCGGTATTCTATAGCCTGCACCCCGATATGGTAAAGACCATGTCCTTTATATGGCCGGAAGCTTAATAACAGTAAGGGGTCTCATACGAGACCCCTTACTGTTATATTGTGTGTAGACCATTAGAGGTGTATAGCCTCGCCCAGTGCTACTTCTACGGCATCTTTAATACCCTCACTCATAGTAGGATGCGGGTGAATGCTGTCCAGCACTTCCTGCCATGTGGTTTCCAGCTTGCGTGCTACCACAGTTTCGGCTATCATTTCTGTTACGTTGTAGCCTATCATGTGCGTACCCAGCCACTCGCCATATTTGGCATCAAATACCACTTTCACAAAACCTTCCTGAGCGCCTGCTGCTGTAGCCTTGCCCGATGCTGAGAATGGGAATTTACCCACCTTCACCTCATAGCCGGCCTCGCGTGCCTGCTTTTCAGTAAGGCCTACGCTGGCTATCTCCGGCGAGCAGTAAGTACAGCCCGGTACATTGCCATAGTCCAGCGCCTCTGGTACATGGTGGTATTTGCCGTCCTTATTGGCAAAAGCCTCTACGCATATAATAGCTTCTTTCGATGCTACGTGCGCCAGTGCCTGACCCGGTACTATGTCACCTATGGCGTAGATACCATCTACATTTGTTTTGTAGTATTTATCTACTACTACTCTTCCTTTATCTGTTTTTACATTCAGCGCTTCCAGTCCTATGTTTTCTATGTTGGCCGATACGCCTACTGCGCTCAGTACCACATCTGCTTCCAGAACCACATCGCCGGTAGCTGTTTTTACAGTAGCTTTTACGCCATTGCCCGAAATGTCCACTTTCTCTACAGAAGCGTTGGTCATTACGGTGATGCCTTTTTTCTTGAAAGATTTTTCCAGCTCTTTAGATACATCCTCATCTTCTACAGGCACTATGCGTGGCAGAAACTCTACTACAGTAACCTTGGTACCTATGCTGTTATAGAAATAGGCAAACTCTACACCTATAGCGCCAGAGCCTACTACTATCATAGTTTTTGGCTGCTGTGGCAGTGCCATAGCCTCGCGGTAGCCTATTACCTTCTGGCCATCTATAGGCAGGTTAGGCAGCTGACGGCTGCGGGCACCTGTAGCCAGTATGGTGTGGCGTGCCTGGTAGGTAGTTACCTTACCATCGGCACCGGTTACTTCTACTTCTTTTTTGGCATTGAGCTTACCCATGCCGGTGAGCACATCTATCTTGTTCTTCCTCATGAGGAACTGGATGCCCTTGCTCATTTTGTCTGCAACACCGCGGCTACGCTTTATCACAGCGCCAAAGTCGGCCTTGAAGTCAGTGGCAACGATACCATAATCTGCTGCATGTGTAAAGTTTTCATACACACTGGCAGACTTCAGGAGGGCTTTGGTAGGGATACAGCCCCAGTTGAGGCATATACCACCAAGATTTTCTTTTTCTACTATAGCTGTCTTATATCCGAGCTGTGAGGCGCGTATAGCCGCCACATAGCCGCCCGGTCCGCTTCCTACTACGATCACATCGTATGCCATAATGCTTTATTGTTTGGTAAATAATTTAATTGGTGATTGCGGAGCAAATGTAATAAAAAAGCGGGGAGATATATTGCATGCGTCCCCCGTGCTGTGTTACATAATAATATACACGCTGGCAGTGGCATAACTATCGGTGATATTTATGATTTGTCGGGATGCATTTGCGCCTAAACTGTTTACAATCTGGTATAGGTGTGACTTGGCATGAAGCAAAAGGCCTGTTCTTTTCTACCCCTTGTGTGAAGCATTTCAGAATTGATGTTAGTTTTATTATGAAGCTTTACGTCAGATCAATATTGCAGCGGTATCAGAATGGATTTTCATCTATGTTGTGAATTCTAGAATGTTCTTTTGATATTACTTGTCCTGCTTCCTCTGTAAAAAGATCAAAACACATTAGTTTAGAATAGCTATCGAATTCCTCCAGAAATACTCTGGCATTGAAAGAGACACCTTTTGATGGATCAAATGCTAGGCACTTATGTTGAGAGTCATCTATTCTATCGATATCATAATCGTCTCCGCAAATAAATGCCATGTCTTGTCTGTGAATTTTAATATCTAAAAGAGGGGGGCTTTGTTCTCCATTAAATATCTTTTCTTCAGTCATTTCTAAATAACATCGCAAACTTGTCTGATATACTCTAACTGAAATGATTTCAGATCTGATCATTCCAGGATAGAGTGCATGCAATCTACCTAATACTTCTATAGCTTCATACGGTTCAAATATTTCATTCGTTCCCTTAGTCAATAATTGACTTTTTAATCGTAGTTCTTTAGCTTTTTTGTTAATAATGTTAATTGCCTCACTTAAGTCTGCTCTAAAAAATTCTCTATTTCTATTGTATCGTTCATTCTTCAATACGGTCTGAGTATGTTTTTCCAATGCAACTATGTCGTTTGAATATATTTCATATTCGCAAACAAACTCTTTTGGTACACTGGTTGGTTTTGAAAGCTCGCGTCGTCGCTCCTCAGGACTTTTTTGAGTTCGTCCAATCTTTATCAGTCCGGGCATCGCTTCATTGGTCATGATGTAAACGTATCCATTCATTATGTGTTGAGGTTTTAGACAAATTACATTGGTGTAAATTTTCATGTATTATTGAAAATCAACAGAAATGCAAAGTTACTAATGTATAAAGAGGGTATTAAAAATTTCCGCCGTTGCAGGCGTCCCCGCCTGCAACCAGCCCACGGGCATATCACGTCACACCCTTGTGCCCTATCTCACCCGCAAACCCACACATCCCCCTTTGTGAATCCCTTGTGCCCCTTGTGGTTAGAATACAACACACCAAACACACCGAAACCCGCACCCACACTGCAAACTATTTTACATCATATGCGCCAAAAGGCATACCACATGCACATAGCTGCATATCACTAAAACCCAATTTTCCCATCACGCACCAGTACCCCAACTTTACACCCAAAACATAAACCTAAATCCACTGAACATGAAAACGAACCAACGCCAGCAGGCCGAAGAGCTATACTTCCAGTCCTCACTCACCAAGACCGCCATTGCCAATGAAGTAGGCGTTAGCCGCCGCACCATCACCTCATGGGCGCAGCAGGGCAACTGGGACCAGCTACGCCGCTCTGTTCGCAACATGCCCATTCTTATTATGGACAAATGTTACCACCTGCTCAATCTATATGTTAATGATAGGCTGGGCGATTATTACTCTGCCGTCAGCATCACTAAAGACCAGACACAGGTTATCCATCAGCTCACCACTTCTATCAGCAGACTCAGCAAACGCTGCTCCGGCAGCGAGTACATGCAGATGGCTAACTCCTTTATGGAGCAACTCACCCATCGCGCTCCCCATCTGGCCGATGAGGCACGGACTATAGTAGATGATATGGTTTACGACTACCAGCCCTATCATCAGCACAGCTTCCTCACCTCAGAGTTCGATAAAAATGGTCATATCCCTTCCCCATTCGATGAAGCAATGGAAGGCTGGAAAGATGAAGAGGAAGCCCGTAACCCCATACCTCCTGACGACCCCGTTGCTGACACAAAAGAACCGAAGCCGGACACCCCACCGCCACCCAGACATGATGAAGCAAAAGAACAACCCTCAGCACCACCATCACCAGCCACGGATACAGACAAAGAAACCACACCGGAACCTGCGACAAAGAAGCCAGACATTAAAAAAATATCGCGAGCAATTTTTGCGAACTTTTCGGGAAGTAATCTCCCTGTTCCCGACGATGATTTGCCCTTTAAAGAAATGCTAAACAAGCACTTACGCATACTGAAAGAAAAGGAGCAGCAACAGAAAAATAAAACTTCCCACCCCTTAGATTGACACATTCAAAATCATATCTCCCCACTTTTTTTAATGGTCTATAGAAGTGATAGCATAACATCGCTCACTCCTGAGTTAGACTTTTCCGGATAGTACACATCTACAATACCACATAACTGATACTTGAGTAAACTCAGAAACATACGGCTGTTTTTGTTATTTTGGCGTACGGTATATGCTGTACCGCAATAAAAGCAGACACCAGTAAATCAGTATCATATGAGAAGGATAATTTCATTCATGCATATATCTCTGGATGGCTTTGTAGCAGGCTCTAATGGGGAAATGGATTGGATAAAGGTCAACGAGGAGATCTTTAGTTATGTAGGCAAGCGCATAGCTACGGGCGATACTGCCTTGTATGGACGCATTACCTACAATATGATGGAAGGCTACTGGCCTACGGCTGCCGATAAGCCCAATGCCACACAGCACGATATAGAACACGCGGCATGGTATAGCAAGGCGCATAAAATAGTGCTCTCGGCCTCTATGCGGGGTGCAGCGCCTGCCAACACAACCATTATAAGCGACAATATAGCAGCACGCATACAGGAAATAAGGCAGCAGGATGGCCCTGATATACTGCTCTTTGGCAGCCCCACTGCTACACACTCCCTCATGCAGCATGGCCTTATAGATGGCTACTGGCTGTTTGTTAATCCCATTGTGTTGGGGGAGGGTATTCCGCTGTTTGCAAACATAAAAGAGCGAACAAAACTTAAACTACTGCACACACAGCAGTTTGCCTGCGGGGTAACAGAGCTGGATTATATAGTGGAGCGGTAAACTGTGGTGGTATCTGTGTCGGTGTTTGCATCAGCGGTCACAGCATCTGATAATTTGTTTTAAATATGAATCAACGACGGGTAATAATTACTTCTGTAGTCTTTCTTTCAGTTTCACTGATCATCGCAATAGGGTATATTGCTAATAGCTTTACCAGTGTGCGGGTTGATTTTTCGGGATGGGATACTGCAGTGGGAATGGTAACGTATGTGAATCATGGGAAGGGTGCCGGAGGCGAAATGGAATATTACGTAAATGGTAAGCAATATAATGGTGGTGGCAGGGTAAGCTGCGGTAATCACTTAGGTGAGAAATATGTAGTTAAAGTAAACCCTGCAGACCCTACGGATTATATGCCATTAAGCTGGCTACCCGTTTTTGATGATAACGAGCGAACCTATGAAGCGGAAGGGGAAATAGTGAGGATATATAAATTCAGATTTTTGAGCAAGGCATTGTCAGGCTATGCAATGGAGTATGTGTATAAAATACAGGGCATAGGGTATAAAGCTATTCAGGATTTGCCACCAGACTATGAGGAAGGGAGGCTAAAAGCAGGCCAGCACTATAAAGTGCAGTTCGGGGCAGGCAATCCTCAGCGTTCTGTTATGCATTTAGATATGCCGGTAAGTATATGAGGTGGCAGATTAATAAAAGGCAAAAAGCATGATAGCAGGATTATCACTATACAAAAAGTATCATGCAGATAAGGAATATACTTCTATTGGCCTTTTCAGGAGGCTGAATAAGGTGTACAAAATAGAGCGGGTACTTTATCCCGGCTGTCATGTGCATATAACGCCCTCACTTATATTCTCTGATGTTACTTATGTGGACTCGTTCCGTAACACATATAGGTTTTATGAAGCAGCGGATGTGAAGGAATTTATCAGCAGCCATAAAGAATATGAGGCCGAAGCATCCATACATTTTTACCAGCAGGACTATAACAAAGAGCTCCCCGCAGGTGAAAATCAGTTCGACTTAATTATATCTCAATATGCGGGTTTTGTAGGACAGGCAACAAAGAAGTATTTAAAGCATAAGGGGCTGCTTGTGTGCAATAACTCACATGGCGATGCATCGCTGGCGTATTTAGATAACGATTATGAGCTGATAGCCGTTTACAACCGCAAAAGCGATGAGAGCTTTACCATTTCTGACAAGAACCTTGATACGTACTTTATCCCTATGAAAGGAGCGCATCCTACAAAGGAAGCGATAACCCAATCAATGAAAGGGGTAGGCTACACAAAGTCGCCGGGTGGTTATATGTTCAGGAAGATATAAAGGTTGTTCTGGTGTGAGGACTGCGCCTGTTGCTTACATTGCCGCTACCAGAAGGGGTATATATCCTCACCTTTTACCAGTCAATCCCGATGCTAGACGATTAGGGGGCAAAAGGAAAAGCCCTGCATAATGCGAGGCTTTGTGAGTGATCCGGATTGGATTCGAACCAATGACCCTCAGCCCTGCCTGCCGGCAGGCAGGTTAGCAGGCTGATGCTCTATGCAACTGAGCTATTATGAATTGATATAAAAAGAAAAGCCCCGTATAGTGCGAGGCTTTGTGAGTGATCCGGATTGGATTCGAACCAATGACCCTCAGCCCTGCCTGCCGGCAGGCAGGTTAGAAGGCTGATGCTCTATGCAACTGAGCTATTATGATTTGAGATAAAAAGAAAAGCCCCGCATAATGCGAGGCTTTGTGAGTGATCCGGATTGGATTCGAACCAATGACCCTCAGCCCTGCCTGCCGGCAGGCAGGTTAGCAGGCTGATGCTCTATCCAACTGAGCTACTATGATTTGATATAAAAAGAAAAGCCCCGCATAGTGCGAGGCTTTGTGAGTGATCCGGATTGGATTCGAACCAATGACCCTCAGCTTAGAAGGCGTAGTGTCATTGAGTACTATTTCCTGAAACCCTTACCTGTAGCGGTTTTACTTAGATTATTATATTGCTTTTCTCAATTTCATTGATTTTTCCGTTGACGTTTCCGTTATGTCTTTTTTAGAACGATGAAACGTAGTACTGGCGCGGTTTTTGCCAGCTATCTTACTTTAGTAAAGTATAACTTTCAATATCAATATCCTCTGATTATTCCTCTAACTTTATACATCTTCAATACCATGTCTTTTTTGATTGGGCTGGGGCTTATTTTCTCATTCCTTGGTACCAGAAGAAAACTATCCTTATCGTCCGGATCTGCATTCAGATACTTACATGTTTCCAGCCCATTCTTACCTACAACATAATAGATGTCACCATATACAACAAAGCTCATATCTGTTATTTCCTTACAGGCTATGAAGTCACCATGCCTTATTTCAGAGTGCATACTATCTCCGGTGATAATTGCGCCAAAATCGCAGTCCCTAAACCGGGGGTCATACAAATAATACTGAGGCATTATGCCCTGCTCATCCCGATATGATGCAATGAATGATGCCGTTATAGGGAGGTTGTACATTGGTAATCCACCCCATTCTGAAAAGGCATCTTTATACTCGCTAGTTTTTAATCTTGTATGAGCATGCTTACCTAGTGGAATAACTGTCTTTTCAGCGCCAGCTTTTGGCTCAAGCTCAGAACGTATCTTAACACCACTACCATCGTAGTAATAGTTGTCAACAATGTCTTTGAGGTTGCTAAATGTATTTTGTGTGAAATAGTTCACAAAGGCGTTTATTGCATTTAGGTCAGTAGCCTTTGGCGGCATCCTGTTTTGTTGCACCCATTTGCCGATTCTATCTCTGGGAATACCCGTAAAGTCAGCAAGTTGTTGCTGAGTTATTCCAAATCGCTCAATTATCTCCCTTACAGACATGTTATAAAAAGAATTATTTCACAATAAATTTGTGAAATGGGAAAAAATTCCCAAACTTTGTATTGCAAACAAAACGCAAAGAAAATGTTCGCAACAAATACAATAGACCAAGATACTACAAAAACAACTAAGCGCAAAAGTGTAGCTCTTACAGCTGACGAAAAGAAGGCACTTAGGCAATACACTAAAAAATTCCAATCTGTAACAGAAGCTGCAGATGATATTGGAGTATCACGTCAGGTACTATTCAGGGTTCTTCTTGCTGGGTCAGGTAGTCAGGAAAAGATTGAAATCATCCGAGCTGCACTAACAAACGCCGAGTAACACCACTCACAATACGTGCCAGAAAATCACAATTCATTTTAACAACTATACTATGTCACACGAATATCGAATCAATCTTGGTGAGTACCGTTGGGCCAAAGAGTACAGAAAACAACGCCTGAATGACCTTATGATTATTGTTGGAACTCATGCAATGATTACTCTCCTGCTACTTACGTTACTATGCGCCTCTATGAGATAGTACCATACTCACCAATGCCGGTGTATGTGGTGCTTGCGACAACACTACTTACAATGATTTTCTTCCTATTGATTACTGCAATACAATGAATGAGAAAATACTAACAATAGTCTGTGAACACTTCGGAATCGCCAGAATGGAGATTGACAATAAGAGCCGTAGGCGGGATACAGTTCAGATTGTCAGTGCAAGGCAAACAGCAACATTCCTGTTATGGAGATACACTGAACTAACCGGACAACAAATAGCGGATATACTCGGGTATAAGAACAAACAGAATGTATACGATGCCAGGAAGAAGATAGAAGAGATATCCAATGGTGACCACGCCTTTGCTACTGTAATAAAATCACTTGAAGATAAAATATTAAGAAAATGAGAGACCCGAAAGAGATACTGGAAGATGTAAAAAGTCTTGAAGCATTTTTTCTGGCAGGTCTGCAGCGTGCTACAGGTTTGAGAACAGAGTTGGAGGCGGAAACGTCTCCGGCTCCCCGAAAGGGTAGGTTAACTGAAATTCAGGAAGCAAAACTGATACAGAGAAGACACCGAAATATCAAACATAGAAAACCATAAAAAGCTATGACACAAGCCACAGATTACAGCACAGCCTTGATAGCAGTAGACTTCTACAAGGCTAACGTAATGGGGGAGTATATATGCTCCTGCTACACGCCCAACGCACGACTGGAGGAAGAGCCGGAATACTTGGTAAAGACTGTGACCTATGCAGCACTGCATGAGCAGTGGAAGGGAGAGCAGAAGAGACTGCCGGAGACGAAGCAGGAACAGTATATACTGTTTACCAACTGGCTGAATACTGCCACAAAAGAAGATATACAGCAGCTGTGCAGCAGGGTAATCAACATCAGAGAGGGCAGGACCGGCTATTATTCACCTAAAAGGATAAGGGCATGAAAAAGCTGATAGAGTACATAAAAGCATTCTTCTCCCCGGCACCAGCAACTGAATGGGAACTGCGATGCAGAGACCAGAAGCGGTGTGAAGAAGCATATAACGAGCTACTGAGGGAAATAGAGGCCAGTAACAGCCTAAAAGAGCTATATGCAGTAGAAGAGCGTATCCATACCTATAAAATGGTATGGGGTAACAGAACGCAGACCCGGGCACATGTAGATAGCCTGCTCATAGAGGTATATAGTAAACAAAATTCAATAATAAAAAAGCTGTAAACATGAAACGATCTGACTCATTTCAGAAATTAATGTCTGCTCTGGGTGCTTTCCAGGCAGAGGGTATTAAGATAACGAAAGACAGCACCAACCCACATTTCAAAAGCAGATATGCATCACTGACCGGTATACTTGATACAATACAACCATTGCTCACAAAGCATTCATTAAGCTATACACAACTGCCAGAAGGGGGTAAGCTGACTACCATACTTATGCATACCGAGACCGGGGAATGGATAGAAACAGAATATGACCTTACTCCATCCAATAACACCCCGCAGGGGATAGGATCTGCAATAACATATGCCCGCAGATACTCCCTTACGGCAACGCTGGGACTGAATATAGATGAGGATGACGATGGCAATGCTGCATCAGAGCAAGGAAAAAGCGGTAAGCAGCAGCCCCAACAAGTCCCACCAGCGGCACAGTCAGTGCCCTCAGCCCCAATATCTCCATTTAATAGGAACTACAACGGGAATGCACCTGCAATCAAGGCAACGCTGGCTGTTGCGGCAAACAAAGAAGAAATAGTAGCCCTCTATAATGCAAACCGTGGAACTGTGGATAGCGATACTGAACTACAGGCATCTTTTAAAAAGCGCAAGCAGGAAGCAACACAGCCGCAAGAACCAAAGGCAGCTGATAATAGCGGGAAATTCATGATAAAGGATGCACAGTTTGCCAAAGTAATAGAACGGCTAAATGAAGGTGAGCTGCAAGTATATGAGCAGGCACTGAACGTGTATATACTCAGTGAATCACAAAAAGCGTCACTTAAGGCTGCGTATCAGGTAAACGAGCAGATATCCCGTAATGGTTTGAGTGAGGAAGAAATTGTAACAGCATTGGATTACTGCGTAACTGAGGCCCAGGTACTGAGAATACACAAAAACAATAGCATGATATGCGATAGGTCTCAAAGCATCATGCACAAGATAAACAGCAGGATAAAAGCCATAAAAGGACAGGCAGCATGATAACCTGCTGCTCTATGAACCCGGACGGGTGTACTGCAGTAGTAACACCCCTGAAGAAAAAGGACAGATTCCCGGCAGAATACAGGGTGTATAAGGAAGAAGGCAGGTGGTACTATAAAAGCATAGAACTGTATTCTGAACCAATACCCATAGCAACCGGGCTACCGTCGGACTACCTGCCTGTGAGCCATGATAAATATGAAATAATATTCAAAAACGGCCGTGCACCAAGGCCACCCAAAAAGAAAAGGTACAGGAAATGAACATTATTTTTTTTTACATTGAAAGCACTGGGCCTAACCCGGACACAGACTATATAATATCATTAGCTGCTATTAAAAGAAATTATGTTACTGGTGAGTCATACGGGCTGAAAGAAATACTGGTAAAACCACCAGTAGAAATACCTGCAGAATCAACTGAGGTACACGGTATAACAAATGAAATGGTATCTGGTAAAATGCCATTCTCTGCATACGCTAAGGCAATAGGTGAATACTTTGATGGGTGCATATTGTCAGGATATAACATAAGGCACTTTGATGTGCCACTTTTAGTAAGAGAGCTGGCAAGTAATGGTGTATTCATAACAATAAAAGCGATACTGGATAGCTATAAGATATACACCCTAAAAGAGCGTAGAGACCTATCAGCAGCAAAGAAATTTTATCTGAACCAGACACATGAAGATGCACATACAGCAGGTGCAGATACTATCGCCGCTATGGATATATACTATGAACAAATAGTAAGATACCCTGAGTTGTCAGCCATGACAATAGATGAGTTGGATATATACTGCAATGATGGCAGGAAGACTCTGGACATAGCAGGAAAGATATACATCAATAAAGATGGACTACCAACCTATTCTTTTGGAAGCAAAACAAAGGATGTTCCTGTAAGGGACAATATTCAGTTTGCAAATTGGGTAATAAGCAACCAGTTTCCGGAGGATACCAAAAATGTACTTAGAAAAATATTGGCAGACTTAAATCAGTAATAACAATGTCACAGAACGCACAAAAGTTTGAAACGTGGGCCATCATAGAACTGTTTGGCCACCAGAAGATAGCAGGCTACTGCACTGAGCAGAATATAGCCGGGACCAACATGCTGCGGGTAGATGTACCCGAAACGAAAGAGCAGCCGGAATATACCCGCCTGCTGAACAATGCAGCTATATATGCCATAAACCCGGTAGATGAGATAACAGCCCGGTATATGGCTGACAGAATAAATGTAGCTCCCATACAGGTGTGGCAGGTAAGTGAGGTGGTGGCTAAACAGTCAATAGCGCTTCCTGAACCCGGCACAGAAGCGGCAGCTAGGTATATAACAGGTGATGACGAATGATGCTGGAGCTGGCCGGACATATAACCCCTGAGGGAAAGCTAACTGTGTACAAACAGGATGAGCTGACCAACTGGCGCATGAAGCATGCCGGCAGTAACGTGGTGCTAACCCTAAAGCTGAAACGTAAGCGCCGCAGTGCCGGACAGAACGGCTACTACTGGGCTGTAGTAGTACCAATGGTGATGGAAGCCATTAACAGCTATGGAAACGACTTTGACCAGGACGAAACGCATGAGTTCCTGAAATCAAAATTTAACGCAACGGAAATAGAAGTGAAAGATGGCGGGGTACTGATGATAGCCAAGAGTACCGGTTGCCTGAGCACAGTAGACTTCAGCGACTACTGCGATAGGATAAGGCAGTTTGCCATCCTGGTACTGGGTGTGTATATACCGGAGCCGAACGAGCAGATGACAATAGATCATTACTTAAACAATCAATTATAGAATGAAAAGCAAAGCAACAGCGCCTGCGGGCAGCTACATCATTAAAGAAGCACACCTGAAGGATGACTTCTGTGACTACGTATTTGAAATTACCGAGGGCATAGGCAGCGGTGACACTCACAAAGTAAAAGGAAGTGGGGTGATACTGGAAGATATGCGCAAGGCATTTGAGCGACTGAATGTACATCTGGCCGTAATTGATGACAGCTTTAAGCTGGGACGGGTAGAGATAGACGACATAGACAAGTATCATGGCCATGAGTTTACACTCCTCTACAATGTGACCGGTATTAAAGTAAGAGGCAGCAGGGAAAATGAAACAGTGATACTGGTAGGAAACAAGTATGTGAGCTCTGCAGGTGGACGTATAGAACTGGCAACTCCTAAAATACCAATGGATAATATGTCTTCCTATAAATGGTATAACGAGCTGAATGCAGCAGTAGAAGCAGTACGCGATGAAGTGGCAGCATACAAGGAAGGGAAATATGAAGCCATTGAGGAAGAGGAAGAGGATGACAATGTAAAACAGCTTACCATAAGTGACGCAATAAAGGAGGGAGAGTAGCATGTCATTTACCCCGAGACCATACCAGATAGAAGCCATAAAAGCTGGCATAGACTTCTTTAATGATGGAAAGAGCTATAACGGGATAGAAATACTGCCGACAGGTTCAGGCAAATCGGTTGTGATAGCCAATATAGCTGGTGGACTGGAAGGGAAAACGGTAGTGTTTCAACCATCGAAGGAAATACTGGAGCAGAACGTTAAGAAGTTTATGAGCTATGGCTACAGGGCTGGTATATACTCTGCATCTGCAGGTATGAAATACATAGACAACATCACTTTTGCGACTATTGGAAGCGTAGCAACGAAGCATCATCTGTTCAAACAATTCAGGAATATAATAGTGGACGAATGCCACCTATGTAACCCATACCAGGGTATGTACGCTGACTTCTTTAAAAGAATGAGCCATGCAAAGGTGCTGGGACTGACGGCAACACCATACCGGCTGACTACAGGGGGAGAAGGTGCAGAGCTGAGATTTATAACACGACAGACGCCACGGATATTCTCAAAAGTGCTGTACTACATACAGAACAATGTACTGTTTGATGCCGGGCATCTGGCGAAGATGGAGTACTTCCCGGTGAGTATGATAGACAGGACCATGCTGAGGATGAATAGTACCGGCACAGACTTTTCAGAATCATCAGTAAGGGCATACTACCGGACGATAGACATGCCGGCCAAAATAACAGACTATGCAAACAGGCTGCTGGCAAAGCGTAAGAACCTGCTGATATTCTGCACACTGATAGATGAGGCTATGACAGTAGCAAAAGGAATACCCGGCGCTGTGGTGTTGACAGGTGATACACCAGCAACAGAACGTGAACGCATGCTAAAGGAGTTTACCACTGGTAAGATAAGGTGCATAGCTAATGTGGGTGTGCTGACTACAGGATTTGATTATCCGGAACTGGAGTGTACGCTTATAGCAAGGTCAACTATGTCACTGGCATTATACTACCAGATGGTAGGCAGGGTAATGCGCCCTCACCCGAATAAACAGACGGGATGGGTGGTGGACCTTGGGGGAAATATAGAGCTGTTTGGCCAGATAGAAACTATGCGGATACAACAGGATGATAAGGGGCTGTATTATATAACCAATAACGGGAGGCAATTGACAAATGTGCCTTTTAGTAAAACGTAGATGAACCTGTCATTTGAAATAAGAATTGCAATTACAACATGAAAAAAAACTCATTCATAACGGTAACCGACCAATTCTGTGGAGCTGGGGGAAGCAGTCAGGGCGCGAGAGCTGCGGGGATTGAGGTGCGGCTGGCACTGAACCACTGGAGCCGGGCTATAGAGACGCATCAGGCGAACTTCCCAGATACAGACCATGAATGTACCGACATAAGCGCATGTGACCCGCGCCGGTATCGTAGCACTGATATCCTGATAACATCGCCTGAATGCACTAACCATTCACTGGCAAAAGGACAGAAGCAGGTACAGGCACAGCTGAGCCTATATGATAAAGGGGTTTGTGATGCTGCTGCCGAAAGGAGCCGGGCTACGATGTGGGATGTGTGCAGATTTGCCGAATACCACAAATACAACATCATCATAGTAGAGAATGTGGTAGATGCCCGTAATTGGGTGATGTGGGAGGCGTGGCTGATGGCAATGCACTCACTGGGATACCTGAATAAATGTGTGTACCTGAACAGCATGCATGCACACCCTACACCACAGAGCAGGGACAGGATGTATGTAGTATTCTGGAAGAAAGGCAATAAAGCACCTGACCTGGACTACCGGCCGGCGGCGAGGTGTACCACCTGCGAAAGTGACGTGCATGCTATACAGTGGTGGAAAGATAGCCGCAAACCTTATGGCAAGTATAAGCAGCAGTATCTATACCGCTGCCCGAAATGCTCAACGGTGGTAGAGCCATACTATTATGCGGCATTCAACTGCATAGACTGGAGCGATGTAGGCAGGAGGATAGGAGACCGGGAAAAGCCGCTCAGCTCCAACACGCTACGCCGGATAGAGGCGGGGCTAAAGAAGTACAGCGGATACCCGCATATAGTTAATGACCAGCAAAGTACCGGTACTGAAAGTAGAGTAAAGGCTGTAGCTGATAAGCTGCCAACGATACCAACACAGCCACACTTTAAGCTAATAATGCCTTTGGTGCTGAAATCAGAGCATGGCAATATACAGAACGTGCGTAGCGTAGGTGAAACGCTACAGACACAAACCACACGGCAGAGCATGGCGCTGGTAGTGCCATACATAGTGGAAATGAACAGGACAGGTGAGTGCAGGCCCGCGACAGGACCAATGGCGACAGTGACAGCCGGAGGCATAAACCACGCTATGGCACTGATGGTAGAGAATAAGGGGCACAGTACAGCCCGGCCAGTAACTGAGGCATCATCTACTGTAACCACGGTACCACATATGGGAATAGTGACAAATGAGGCATGGAACTCATTCATTGATTATTACTACGGGCAGGATACAAGTACACATATATCTCAACCACTTGGAACAGCTACAACAAAGGATAGACACAGCCTGATAACATATCAAAAGGCAAGAATAGAGGATTGTTACTACCGAATGTTAAAGCCAAATGAAATAAAGCTGGCTATGGCATTTGGCAAGGACTATGTAGTAACCGGGAATAGCAAAGACCAGGTAAAACAGCTGGGAAATGCAGTAACACCACCAGCTATGGAGTGGCTTGTAAGGCAGTGTGTGGAATCGTTAACCAAATAAATGTATAAGTGATGGTAAACATTGTAATAGATGGCCGGCACTATCAGGTGCCTGATGAAGTAGCAAAGTGGGTGGCACAGTGTAATGAAGATACACGTACAGCCCGGTACTCCCTGACAAAGGTAACCAATGCTGTGAAGCATATGCGGGACAAGCAGAACGGATACTTTGCTATGCGTACACAGGATAACCTGCGGGCCAGTAAGGCAGCAGAGAGCCGTGTAGATGAGCTGCTAAAGATTGTAGAAGCCGGCAGGGATATAACACCTGATACCCTGCGTAGCGCAGCCATACAGAACGAACTATTCAGGTAAACAAGCATACCAGTAACTGGCAAAACAGATGCCAGCAATTGACAAAGAACAGTTAAAGACAAACCGAGCAGAAAAATGGAATATCCATACTTCCCATTCTACGTAAAGGACTTCATCATAGGTACCATAGGCATGACAACAGAGGAGGTAGGTGGCTACATGAAGCTGCTGCTGTACCAGTGGGATAAGGGCAGTGTGCCGGCAGACGAAGAGGAGCTTTTAAGCATATCGGGACTGAAAATAAAAAACCTGAAAAGGGTGCTGAAAAAGTTTAATAAGTGTGGCGAGGAGAGCCTTAAAAATAAGCGATTGGAAATAGTGCGTGGGGAAGTGGAGGCTACATACACCAAAAACCGCGCCAATGGCGCAAAGGGAGGCAGACCGCCAAAAAACCACGGGAAACCAACGGGAAACCCAAACAAAACCCATGGGTTTAATGTGGGAAACCCACGGGAAACCCAGAACGAACCCATGGGGGGGGAAATAGAAAACCAAATAGAAAATAAAACTGCTACTAACGTAGCAGAAGCGCCGCCGCCGGAATTTCAACTGCCTCCACCACTGCATGACACCGTAGATCCTTTGGCCGTGGACAGGGTATCGATGCAGTTGAAAACCTACATGCCGGAGCTTACGAAAGAGGAAGCCGACTTAGAAGCAAAAACAATTCTTTTCAAGGTGGCCCGGCCCGGCCCCAGCTACATAGCGACATGGGTAAAGAACCTGAGAGAAAAACGGGCTGAGCGACAGGCCAACCCGGAAACAGACTTAGAAGCAAGATTTTTAAAACTGGCAAAGTGAGCAACAACATTATTTCAAAAATCAGCAAAGGTAAAGGAAGTGCGGAGAGCATGATATACGGCCATGTGCCGCCGCAGGCTACAGACACGGAAGCAGCTGTGATAGGTGCTATGCTGATGGAGAAGGAACAGCAGGATGTAGTGTTTGGGCTGATATCCAAACCTGAGGTATTTTATCATGAGGCGCACAGGGTAGTGTATGAGGCAATGCAACACCTGTACCTTAACGGCAGCCCGGTAGATGCCCTGACTGTGATGGAAGAGTTGCGCCGCAGGGGAAATCTTGACATTGCGGGTGGTCCTGCAGCTCTTACTGATTTGAGTATGGGGGTTATATCCAGCGCCCATGTGGAGGTACATGCCCGTATAGTGCTGGAAAAGCACATGAGCCGTGAACTGATACGTGTAGGGAGTGAGGCTGTGGGTATGGCCTATGAGGATACGACAGACGTTTTTGACCTGCTGGACCATGTGAGCAATGGGCTAACGTCTATTACAGGTGAAGTTGTAAGAAATGAGCCGGTACCGCTATCGCGTGGGATGATGTCTACCATGCGGGAAATAGAGGAGCAGAGCCGTTCTGAAAAGCTATACACCGGAGTAACCACGGGATTTAAAGAGCTGGATGAAAAAACATCTGGCTGGCAGAAAAGTGACGTGATTATACTAGCTGCACGACCCTCAGTAGGAAAGACAGCATTCGCAATAAACCTTGCCATCAACGCAGCCAAATCTATCAACGGCGATAAGGATGCCAAAATAGTAGCCATCTTCTCATTGGAGATGGGAGAGCGCCAGATACACCGTAGGATGCTATCGTGCGTGAGTGGTGTGGAGGGGAGCCAGATAAGCAACCCTAACAGACTTACTGCTGAAGAGAAAATGAGATTGTCAGCAGCTTCTACTGAGCTGGCTAAGATGAAGATATTCATAGACGATACTGCAGGCCTGAACCACATTCAGCTACGGGCCAAAACAAGGAAGCTGAAACAGAAGTATGGACGGCTGGACCTGGTACTGATAGACTACCTGCAGCTGATGGAAAACGTGGATAAAGGACTGAACAGGGAGCAGCAGGTAAGCCAGAACAGTAGAAAGATAAAGATACTGGCCAAAGACCTTGAAGTGCCGATTATAGCGCTATCACAGCTGAACAGAAGCATAGAGAACGAAAAAAACCGAACACCCAACCTGAGTGACCTGCGCGAAAGTGGAGCAATAGAGCAGGATGCTGACATAGTAATGTTTCTGAGTAACCCGCCGGCGACAATAGTAGCTAAGTACCCGATATATGCCGGAAAGATACTGCTGAATATAGCTAAGGGCAGGAACGTAGGGCTGGGTGAAATGCCGCTGGAATTTAACAAGGAACTACAACGCTGGTCAGATGTGGACCGGCATATACTGAAACTGGGAACCGCCTACCCGGATGCACCTGTGTATGGTGACCATAACAATAACAGGGGAATGCAGGAAAGAGCATACCAGAACCTTAACAATTCAGCTCCGGGACCATTCGGGCATGAAGAGATGCCATTTTAATTATCAAAACCATAATAACACAATACAATGAATCTGGAAATTACAGGAGTACTGGAGACAAAGGGACAGACCGAACAGGTCAATGAGAAGTTTAAAAAACGCGAATTCGTGCTGCGGCTTGCCGAAGAGATAAACGGCAACACTTACACCAACTATGCGAAGCTGCAGCTGATACAGGGAAAGTGTGAGCTGGTGGATAGCTACAACGTGGGTGATATGCTGAAGGTGAACTTTAATATAAACGGCTCGTCATACGTGGACCGTAAGGATGGCACTACAAAATACATCACCAACCTGAATGCGTGAGGACTTTGCATGTGCAAAAGACCTGCGAAAGCTAATGTATCGGCTGAAAGGAAGTGACCTGAACCTTATAGTAACAATAATTGTAAACGTAATAACCGAAGAATAATGAACATACTACACCTGCCGATATCTGAACCATGGTTCAGTAAGACGGTAACAGGAGAGAAAACGGAAGAGTATAGAGAGATATCTCTGTATTGGCTGAGGAGGCTTCTTGACTACTCAGATATGCCAATGGAAGAGCCGGATGAGTGGAAAAAAGTAGCAGAGGATATACTGGATGACATCAATAGCGGGCATAAAGCTGCTGATGTGATAAAAACCTATTTCTGTAAACTGCGGAAATTTGACATTACCCGCCTGGTGAATGGCTACGGAGCTAACAGGCCCACACTGGACATTGAGTGTAAAGGTATACGCATAGGGCGTGGCCGGCCAGAGTGGGGAGCGCCTACGGATAGGGATGTGTTCATCATTGAACACGGGCAAATATTGGAAAAGAAGAACCTGAAAGAAAAGTAACAAATAAAATTACCAGCATTATGAATATTGTAAAGTTTATAAATAATGAGGTTCAAGCCTTTGCGGGTACGGGGTCATATAATAAGCATCGGAAAATAGATGTGCCGGTGTATGATAATGATGTAGTGGTAGCTACCGATGGGATAAAGCTGATAGTAGCACCGAGAGGGTATGTAAATTCTACTTTGTATGAGACTCGCTCCAAGTTATATCCTGAATACCGTAGTGTAATACCGGAGCATAATAAGGATGTAGCGCTCTTTGAGACAGATGCCCAATGGCTGTATGATGAGATATTGCTGCTGCCATATGAAGACGTATATACTCTGTGTGACAGGTGTGAGGGGGATGGTGATCTGTACACTAAAAGTGGGCGTAGCCGAGACTGTGATAGGTGCGATGGCACTGGTAATGGTGAATATGAGGGGAATATGATACGTATACCAGATATGGATGATGAGGCGGGACATAATGGGAGTGTGGTACTGGTAGACGGTGTGTATCATAACCCTAATAGCATACTGGCGGCGGCGCGGGTGTGTATGGCTGTAAATGCTCCTATGCGATGGGTACGTAGCGGCGCGGGCATAAGCGCCATAATATATGCTCATGATATTATGATGCTGCTTATGCCACTGAGAACACCTAAAGAGGAGATGGCTAAGTATAAGGGCAAGCTAAATGAGATTATCGCACCAATTAAAATCGTTAAAAACGATTAATGTCCACCCGCTGGAACATATCGAATATACGTAACAATATAAAATAGGACATGAAAGAGGCAGATTTGGCATTAAAATTCATTGATTACTTCGCTGATTTTGACATATACAAAGAAGTGCCCACCCGTGGAGGTATCATTGACATAGTAGTGGACGGCATACAGGTTATGGGGTATGAGTCCGGATTGCGCGTAGGGATAGAGGTGAAGTGCGCGCTGAATTTCGATGTGATACAGCAGGCCATCAACCAGCGACCATCGTTTCATTGGACGTATATAGCGGTACCTGTTAAGTATCGCCCACATAGTTTGGCAGAGTCCATATGTAAGCAACACGGCATAGGAATTCTGGGCTACCGGGAGGTAGGTGGTAGGGGGAACAAAGGACAGATAACCGAATGGGTAAGGCCTGCGCTCAACAGGAAAGCCTTACCCGTCAAGCTGCACGACTATATGAAACGGAGCGAGGCTGGTAGCCAGACCAACCGGGTAACGTCGTGGGGTTATTGGGTTGAACTGTTTACGCAGGAGTGTATGAGGTGGAGAGATGTGGGTGTAACGCCTGCCGAGTGCTACAAGAATGTGGATTATAACCATTACCGTACCCTATCCCTGTTCAAAGCTGCTGCCATGAAGTATGTGAGAACGGGAGTGATAAAAAACATAGAGTACCGGGATGGCAAATTCATCTACGTCAAGCCTGATAGCCAATGAGCCGCTGGAACATATCGCCCAAAGACCTTGACAAGATGGTAGCCGATGGAAAGCTACGGGGATGGAAGGACGTGGGCAATAAACCGGGACCGAAACCCGACCAGCAGAAACTACCTGCAGCCAAACCGAAGGGAGCCAACCGGATAAACGACATACTGAAACTGCTGGACGATGCAGGGATATCTTACCAGACTGAATACAGGTTTCACCCAGAACGCCGATTCAAGTTTGATATAGCATTCCCTGAGCTTATGATAGCCGTGGAGTACGAAGGGCTGGTAGCTACAGGAAAGAAGGGCGGACATCAAACAAAAGCCGGCTATGCTGCCAACTGTACCAAGTATAACCTCGCGGCATCTATGGGCTGGAAGGTGTACCGATACACGAGTAGGAATTATAAAGAGTTTACGATTGATATGGTATTGCCTGAATCAAATCGCTAATTAACTGTATTGTTTGTTATTAGTTTATACGCGACCTTTTATAAAAACGATATAGAGCCTGAATTCCATAAATTAAATATAAGCCAAAAGCAAAAATTCTGAATTGAATGCCAACTATAGAGTGAACAGTTTTGTCAAGTCCCAATGGGAGTAAAAAAAATCGATCAAAACTTGAATATAATGCTAGCATCAAGCCTAATCGAAATACTGCCATTAATGATGAGATAAAAGCAGTTGTAATAATGTTTGAGATATCTGTAGTTATATCGTCTATAATAGATATGTATAACCAGCCAACCGTTAATACAAATGAAAATATGAATTGAATAAAAAATGTTGTGTTATAGTAGGTAGAAGGTGATAAAAGAAAAATGGCCAAATACCATAGACACCATACGGTAATGATATTAACCGCAATTATTATGATGAAATGTCGGTTATGCGTTTTCGCAAATGCATCGAGGATATACTCTTGAACTTTTTCAGATATCATATCATAAATATACAATACAATGAATCAAGAAATTACAAGACTCAGGCCATGGGACCTGAAAGAGGCGATAGATGCCTACGGAGATATAACACTCAGCGAAGTGATCACCACCATGCAGCAGGAGGATGTACTGATATACGACTGCCCCAAGTGCGTACCTGCTACCATAGAGGTGAACCCGCTGCCGACCGGAAAGATACCAGTAACCTTTGCTGACACCACTACCGGGGAGGTGGTATGTGATGTGTGTAACGGCTACCTGAAAACTGCTGTGGAGTATGAAAGCAAAGGGTGTGGGGTGTATGGGCCGGCATCAACCGGACTGGGAGAGGTAAATGAGGTGATTTAGTGATATGGAAATTTTAGTACATTAGAGGAAAATACAAGCTATGGCAAATTGGATAAAACCCGACTACAGGGGACTATATCGCGACTATGTAAAGATTAAAAACCCTCCAGTGAATCTTGACGAAATTGTTTCCTATCACTATGAGGGGTATAAAATTGTATTTGTAGTGCCACGTAAAGAAAATATTGAATGGCAGTATTTGACAGAAAGCCTACGGAATGAAGAACTAGACAGAATAGACAAAATCTTGTTTCCTCCGGAAGTGTAGCTAGAATCAGAAGATATCCACAAAATTCGTATAACACCACATAGCTGAAATACATTTGTGGTGTCATAGATAGTAATGGTTTGGGCTCCTGTTCTCAGGGGCCCTTTTCTTTTATTGATTATTGCGCCATGGCGGGCGAAAGAATAAATCACGCTTCCGCGTCTGCTCGCGCATGAATACATAGGTACGGAGGGAATCAAAATAGTGAAGGGTATTGTCCTGAAGAACACCATTGCGCCAAAATTCATACCGGTATGGCTCACAGCTCCCCCTGCGGCGCAACTCATACTCACCCACAATACAAACAGCCAAAGTGCTGGACTTCTCTTCCCAAGGTATTATTATCATAGCTCCAGAGATTTAATGTGTGTGAAGAAAGACCATGCGCTCTATAAAGTCCTCAATGCCGGCTTTAACCATGTACTTCTGAATGACAAACTTATGCTTGCGATGAAATGCGTGGCCAAATGCATCAATAAACTTATAATTGACGGCAACAAAGTCAGCCAGCGACATACCATGAGTGTCTGAAATCTTTCCCTGACAGTGCGCCATGTGCAGGATGGCACTGATAACGTGACGGCTGATTATATCAGTGATATGCAAGCCATAATCCATAATCCATATCTTCAAATGCCCCCATAAAGGCACCCGTACCGCGAAAGTATCTGCTATTATCCCCCATAACACCCCGAAATTATTAACCGACAGTATTACGATAATCAACAACAGGAAATTTGTGGATATCTTCCTAACCCGGCCTAAAGATTACCGCTGTGGATAGCAGTGCCAAGCATATACTCCAGCTCAGAAATGTCATATGATGGCCGGGGAGCGTCATTATTGAAGCATAAACGGTCAATATCTGCATCATAAGACATATTGAGCAGCAGAACCGCATCACCGGGGAAGTGAACAGGCGGGATGATGGAGCAGGTGTAGCTGAGGGTACCGAGAACCCACACAGGCAACACTCTGCAGGTCCATTCTCCCTGAGAAGTAACAATACTGTATAACCGCTCTGCCATTGGGTAAAGTTACCTGAAATAGTATATATGTCGAGAAGTGACGGGGAAACGGTAAAGTATAGAAGAAATCAGATGCAATTACCACAAAATACCTTCGTGTTACTACCACTTACTGGTAACGTCAACAGGAAGACAGAAGAGAGGCCAATCTGATTTAAATCTGCTGCCCGGTTGGCAACTGGATATCAGTAGATGCAAGAGTAAAACTACCGGTAATACAATGACGTATGCAGTTGAAGCTGTACGGCCTGAAGTAATCAGTTAACGAGGGGGTCTGGGGGTGTATCATGCCAGAAATAGTATGAATTTAATGCTTTGTATTGTGTGGCCTGCTGGGTAAAGTATAACATGTCCCATAACCCTTTGGCTAAGCCTACTTTTGGTTCAGTAAAGCTCAGTAAAACATGGAAACGACAACCAAACACCCAACCTTATCATCTCGTGTAATAGGCACATCTCCTGTTAGTTGGAGAAAATTGCAATTCCTGCAATCAGATAACTTCAAGCAATTATCTGAGACAAGGCGGCAGAAGCTAAAACGTTCCATAATTGAGAATCAGTTCAGCCAGCCTTTCTATGTTTGGCAGGATGGTGAGAACATATATTGCCTGGATGGGAAGCACAGGACAATGATGCTTACGGAGTTGATAGAGGAGGGGATACCAGTACCAGACGAATTGCCCGCAACGTTCATCAGATGTAACAACAAGAAAGAGGCTGCAAAACTGGTGTTAGTGTATTCGTCTATATATGCGAATGTTACTAATGATGGGTTAACAGACTTCATGGATGTATTTAACATCTCTATGGATGAAATCCGCTTTGATATTGAACTGTCTGAGTTTGATATGTACGGCTTTGCGGCTCTGACAACAGGTGAAGATTCAAAAGACATTGCCGACATAGCGCACGTATCGCTAAAAGACCGTTATATAGTTCCACCTTTCAGTATACTTGATACCAGACAGGGGTATTGGCAGGAAAGGAAAAAGAAGTGGCACCAGCTGGGTATAGCAAGCCAGGAGACGAGGGAAGATGTCGAATTGATATCGAGAAGCGGGCAGTCTGGCGCTGTATATAATCTACGGAATAAGATGAGGGTACTCTTACAGCGTGACCCAACATGGGATGAAATACTCGCGGAAGCTGAGAAGAGAGGAATGCATATATATTCAGGGGCAAGCATATTTGACCCGGTGCTTTGTGAGGTGTTGTATCGCTGGTTTTGCCCGGCGACAGCCGTATGCGGAGACCCGTTTGCAGGTGGTTCCGTGAGAGGAATAGTAGCGTCACTGCTGGGATTGGATTATGTTGGGACAGATTTACGGCCAGAGCAAGTGGCAGCAAATGAGAGCCAGGCAATAGCTTTAAAGGATATGCCGCAGTTGTCGGGAACACAAAGAGGATATGTTAAGTGGTACAGTGGAGATGCTCTTGATATTGAGACGATACTACCTGATAATACATTATTTGACTTCCTGTTCTCTTGCCCTCCATATCATGACCTGGAGCAATACAGTGACGATAGCCGAGACCTGAGTAATATGAACTATGATGAATTCCTGATAAACTACAGGGAGATTGTTAAACGGTGGGCCAAGCGGTTAAAAGACAATCGATTCGCGTGCTTCGTGGTAAGTGAGATACGAGACAGTAAGGGATACTACAAGAATTTTGTAAGGGATACTATCAACGCTTTTGAGGACGCCGGCTGCAGGTATTATAACGAACTTATTCTGGTGAATGTAGCCGGTAGCCTGCCTGTTAGGGTGCATAAGCAGTTTTCAAGCAGTAGGAAAGCGGGGCGCACTCATCAGAATGTGTTAGTGTTTTATAAGGGTGATCCTGCGGCAATCAAATTGGAGTTTCCTGAAATTAAAGCAGAGGAAATACACGTTGATTCCTTGGATAATAATGAATATCAACCCAATATTGCCTTAACAATAAACGAGTAACGATTGTTGGGTGTTAAGCTGTATTTTTTACCTCTCTTGCAGAGGGTCTTTTGAGTGGATTTTCACCCTGACACAAATCCACTGAAAAGAACACGGTGGCCTCCGGGCCACCGTACCGGTTGATATACAAAGCTTATTTTTGCCGGACTAAAACCCGGCGTATGTCAGAAAACATAAAGATTATCAATATGGCTGTTCAACCAATCAAAGATCTGCTTACGTCAAGACTTAACAATCGCATTCAGGCTCTTACTGCATTCGATAACAATCCAATCGATAATATTCCAGATGATGTAAAGAAGATGCGTGAATTACAGGCATTACGTCTTCGTGCGAGTATTGAAGAACTGAACGACTTGATAGAAATAGTCAATACAATATATCCATAATGGCCTATGGACAACTGAGAACGGTTAACAGGCCCGATAAAATCGAGTTTGAGCGGCGCCTCACAGCTATACTCGGATGGGTATATGATGGAGCGCCTACGGCTCTTATTATCAAAAATATCACAGACAAGGCCTGGGCAAAATCAGACCGCCATGCTTATGAGCTATTAAAAAAGGCAAAGGAGCGGATGGTTAAGTATGATGATGATACTCTTGAAGTTAAACGGAAACAGAAGGTTCAGGAATTGAGAATGCGAATACGAACCCTTAAACCTGAGTTTGCAGGCACACCGGAAGGGCTGCGGGTGATATTGCAGTATGAGAAGCTGATAGCAGACATTGAGGGTACCACTGTACACTACAGACCTAAAGATGATGATAACCCAACTGTTACACCGGTCACACCTCAGCAATTAGATACACGGCTATCTCCAGATGAAATTGATGCAATCAATCGTGAGCTGGAGGAAGAATACTAGTTTTTTGATTGTGGTCGTATCAACTGCCATATCGAAATGCCAAGCAATATACCCATAAGCAGAATTATTGCAAGTGTACCAGCTTCTATACTAACTACCCATTTTGCGTTTTTGAGTACTTCAATGATGACTAATAAAATAGAACCAATACCAGCTAGCCATGCGCCAGCAATAGTCATGTTGTATTTTAGTTCAGAAATTCGTTCTTTTTGCTCTCTCAACTCTTTCTCTTTAGTATAGCCTCCGTTTTCAATCAAAACACGGCCTTTCCAAGTGATGTAATACTTATCATCCCTAGCGGGAATCGTATTTGTTTTAGTTACTCCAACTAATCCATTGTCAAGAAGGAAATCAATAATCAGACTCACATCGCGATTGATTTCATCATCATTTAAGTTCTCAAACATGACTGAAATGAATAAATCTGACATGGATACATATCTATAGCTTATATCAGGATGGCTAACCACTGTTATGTTTCCATCTTTGTATTTAATAATTGATATACTTTTAATGTATGCGCTGTTTAGCGCCTTTAGTACATCATCAATTTTCTTTTCAGGACTCATAAAATGAATAATAAAGGTAAAGTATAACAATTTTCTGTGCCATATGGCTTGGGGTACTTTTGTTTTATGGCAACAATAAAAGTAGCAGAGCAGAAAAAGGTGTCATATCGTTCATTGAGCATGGCGCAGATTGAGGACGCACTTATTACCTATTCAGAGGATCAGACAGCTGTATCTGGACTAAATGCTATCAAAGATGCCAAGACCACTGAAATGGATGGATGGTATACATGCACTCAATGTCTCGGAATAGGTAGGCTGGATAACGGTAGCAATGTATGTCCTCTATGTAATGGAGAGGGTAAAACACAAAATCAATGGAGCCCGGACCGTGGTCCAATAATATCATTCACTGAAATCGAGCCGTAAGTGTGTCTGTTACAAAGGAAGAAATACGGGCAATTAAGAAACAGAAGCTGGCGACTGTTAAGTGTCTCAGGTCATTGGAGTTCTCCACGAGATACTTTTACAAAAATCTGCACAACAGGAAGTTTGTTGTTCGTAAGCATCACAAGCAGATAGCCAGGGCGCTGGAGCGTGTCCTGTCGGGTAAATGCCGCCGGCTGCTTATAAGTATCCCTCCCCGATATGGAAAGACAGAGCTGGCAGTAAAGAACTTTATTGCTCATGGGCTATCGCTGAACCCAGCTGCGAAGTTCATACATCTATCTGCCAGTGATGCATTGGCTTTCGACAATAGCGAGGGAACAAAAGATATTGTACAGTCACCTGAATATCGCCGTCTGTTTCCTGATGTGCGTATAAAGAAGTCCACCGACAGTAAAAAGAAATGGTATACCACGGCCGGCGGAGGAGTGTATGCAACCGGTGCAGCAGGGCAGGTGACTGGTTTTGGTGCTGGTACAAGGACTGATGAGACTGACGAAATAGAAGAATGGCTCGATGAGTTGCTTATAACAATAGGGCAGAAGCGGAAGTTTGGCGGAGCACTGATCATTGACGATGCCATCAAGCCAGACGATGCGGATGCGGATATCAAGCGGATGCGTGTAAACCGGCGCTGGAACTCTACCATTAAGAGCCGACTGAACAGCCGGGATACTCCAGTAATTGTCATCATGCAGCGACTTCACCCGATGGACCTGATAGGGTACCTGAAAGCGACTGAGGGGCTCGCTTCGGAAGGTGGAGAGTGGGAAGAGCTTGTGCTGCCAGCGCTGGGGGTTAATGATGCCGGAGAACTGGAAGCACTTGACCCCTCTATGCATACAGTAGAGGACCTCAAGAAGATGCGAGACAATGCAGACGAGGAGGTACGCATAGCCTTTCAGCGACAGTATCAGCAGAACCCCAAGCCGCGAGAAGGTCTATTATTCCCGGACTCTGATCTTAAGTACTACAATCCTAAAGAAATACTTGTTGAGAAGCTGTCAGAGTACCGGCACACGCATATTGACCCTGCAGATAAAGGGGGTGACAGTTTGTGTGCCATCGTTGGGTATCTAATTGGCAATAAGATATATGTGGCAGATATTATCTTTAATACCAAAGGGACTGATGTTAATGAGCCAAGATGTGTGGAGTTCCTAAAGCAGCATGCTTGTAACTCAGCAGTAATTGAAAGTAACAGCGGCTGGCGACTATTCAGGACCAATATCAAAAGGGCAATTGAGGAAGATGGAAGCGACTGTGAGGTTGATGCTGTAAACAATACAACCAACAAACATACACGCATATTGGAGGCTGCTGCATTTATCAGGAATCATTTTGTTTTCCGGGAGGATTGCCTTGAATTACCTGAGTACAGACGTTTTATAGAAGAGCTAACATCATACAGGCAAGACCAGAGCGGTACAAATAAGAATGCTCATGATGACGCTCCTGACTCAAGTGCTGGGTTGGCAAAATACTTCCGGACAAACTTTGCGCATTTGTGGCAGGTAGTTGTGAATTCATAAAGTCGGTAAAGTATAACTATTTGCCCACACATGTGTGTAGGAGGACTTTTGTTCTGTAATGAACATCGGGCCATTTACAATAAGCATCAAGAAAAAGAAGGCAAAAACAGGTAGTCTGCGTAAGCAACTTATGCAGGAGCTGTTGGATGCTCACGTTCGCTGGTCAAATTTAGATGACAAGGAGGCTGCGGCAGCATACATGCTGCTTATACACAACTTTTCACGCCCGGATGAAACGGTACAGGAGGCCGAAGACATCAAATGAGTTCGGCATTATCACATATAATGGCTGGTCTTCCTGTTTTCGCGAGAAAGAATGTAGATGTAGACTTGTCAACACCTCATGGTAACTATTTCTTCAACTTGTCCAATAATGAACTAGGACGGTTTATGAATGCAGTATGGGGGCAGTATTCAGACAGTAGCCTAATAAACATCTACCACACAATGCCAGAGGTATTTGCACCTGTACATCATATCGCATTCAGAGTAGCACAGGCAAAGTGGCAAGTGAGGAAAATAAGTAATGATGAAGTGGTTTATGACAACAAGAATCTTAACCGGCTGCTGTCTGAACCCAATCCGTTGCAAAACTTTCAGGAGCTTATATATGAATGGGTGGCACTGAAAAAGGTAACAGGCAAAAACTACCTGTACATGAATATACCCGGTACATTATCATTCAACTATAAGAATGTATCTACAATGCTCAATTTGCCTGCAGATACAGTCTATATCAGGCCGCAGGCGCAATTCAAGATACTTACAGCGACCTCTATCAGCGACCTTATACAGAGTTATGATGTATCCATGGGTTCACAGACAGTGGCTATATCTCCAGATAAGGTTATATATACAAAGCATGCCAGTTTGTACGCCAATGACCTTAAGCTACATGGCAAAAGCCCTTTGTTGTCAGCACAGAAAGCAATATGTAATCTTCTGGCTGTTTATGAAGCTCGAAATGTCATATATACAAAACGAGGTGCTCTCGGGTTTATAGTTAGCCGGAAACAGGACGCAGATGGCATGAAAGCACTAACTACAAAGGAACGTGAGCAGCTACTAGATGATTACGGCAAAACGTATGGATTGACCGGGAATAGAAGCCCGGTAGCCATTACTAACCTTCCAATTGATTACATCAACGTTGCAATGTCTATCAAAGACCTGGACCCTTTTGCTGAAACTGAAGTGGATGCAGCAGCAATATTCGCTGTCCTCAATGTTCCCAGAACATTAATGCCACGCAAGGAAGGTGCGACATATGAAAATGCTAATCAGGACGAGAAAACATTATACAGTAACGTGGTCATTCCTGAAGCAGCCAGTATAGCAATGTCACTTAACAACCATCTCAGGCTTTCAGAAAGCGGATTGTATCTGTTCCCGTCATTTGAGGACGTAGATGTACTGCAGGAGAACAAAAAGGAGAAGTCAGATGTTGACTGGAAGAACAATGAAACATGTCGTGTGCGCTTCCTGATGGGTATAATAACACTCAATGACTGGCGGGTAGTATGCGGCTACGAAAAAGTTACCAATGCAATATATGACAGGCTTGTCTTTGATATGGACGAAGCCCAGCTGCAGTTAGTAAGCACAATCATAAACCTCTCAAAAAAAGGTAGTAATGACAGTAATAGCCAAACAGATACCCAAAAAGGACAGTAGTCGCCCCATACATTTCAAAGCTATTGAGGCGAATGAGATGAAGGTCAATGCTGATAGCCGCACTATAAGCGGTTATGCTGCTGTGTGGGGAAATGTTGATAGCGCCAGAGATATGTTGATAAAAGGCTGTTGCTCCAAGTCAATACAAGAGCGTGGCCCGGAAAGTTCAACCAATCGGAAGATAATATATCTATGGATGCACGATATGACCAATCCGTTGGGGCGCATCACGAAGCTGGTAGAGGATGAGAAGGGACTGTATTTCGAAGCAATAATCGATAAGATACCGCAGGGAGATATATGTCTTGAACAGTTGAAATCCGGAACGCTCAATCAGTTCAGTATTGGGTACCAATATGTGTGGTCAAGCTGCGAGTGGGATAGTGATAACGATTGCTTCGTAGTGAAAGAAATTAACCTGTTTGAGATTTCTGTTGTGTCATTGGGGTGCAATGAGGAAACAGGCTTTGAGGGAATGAAGAGTGTGGATATCGAAAGTGAAAAGAATAAGCTGTTACGTGATACGGAAAAGGCACTGAAGGGGCTCCAGTATGAAAAGCAACTCGAAATAAAGAAGCTGATTACCCAACATATAGCACTTGCAGAGTCAGGGCCGGTAATGCCACCCAAAAACGAAAGCGAGCCGCCAACGAAGGGATTCAATTTTGAAATGTTAACAAAAGGACTTTCCAAAACAACAAATTAAATATGAAAAAGTACATTCTGAAGATCAGAGAAAACACTAAGGCGCTTATTCTCGGGCTGGCGCTCTTTGGCACATTGGGCGTAGCTGTAACCATGAAGAAAACACACTCAGCGAAGGTGGGACTTGCCTTCGTTGGCCTTGTTGCTACATTCAAAAAAAACAACTCGTGGGACGCCATCGACGAGAAGAGCCAGAAGTTCGTCGAGGCAATGGACGTTGTACTCAAAGAGTGGGCCAAAGATAACGTTGACAAAAAGGCTGTTGACGATGCGATTGAGGAATTCCGCAAAAAGCATGAGAAAGCAATGTTGTCTGAAGAGCAACAGCAGGATTTTGCAGACACGTTGGAAACTGTTAAAAAGCATGCTGAGCTCATTGAAAAGATGAAGGACAATGGCTTTGCCGCTATCGATGTGCTGCCTTTCCATGCTGCCTTTATGAAAGCATACACTGAAAAGAAGGATGAGATCGTTGCCATCAAGGGAAACCAGAAGGCTCATGTAACACTCAGTTTCAAGGCAGCTGCCATAATGGGCACAGGTAATATTACCAACACCCAAGCTCCCACACTGCCGGGTACAACAGTAATGTCCGGACTTAACGAGGCACCTCGTAATCAGCCCTTCCTGATTGACCTTGTAGACACTGGCAGTATATCAACACCGACTGTTATCTGGTACAATAAGGTAAACAGGGAAGATGGTACAGCATTCATAGCGGAAGGCGATCTGAAGCCACTTTCAGACTTTGAGATAGTAGGAGAAACCCAGTCAGTGAAGAAGGTGGCCACACGTTTCAATGTGAACGAAGAAATGCTCTCTGACGTGCCGTTCATTGATAGCGAGATACGAAGCGAAGGTGTGGACAACCTGCGTCTGAAGATTGATGATCAGCTCTTGTCAGGTGATGGGCTGGGAAATAACCTTAAGGGCATCATTGAATACGCCAGTGCATATGCGCTGCCGGCACTTGACAATACTACAGAGAAAGCTAATGAATACGATGCTGTACTGGCTGTAAATACGATGCTGGAGACACTCAACTTCATGCCCACTGCAGCCATCGTACATCCAACTACCCGCTTCAAGCTGCGGACTATCAAGGACGCCAACGGCAACTACATCATCCCGCCTTCTGCTGACAGAAACGCTCTGAATATCGATGGCCTGCCGGTAATTGCAAAGAACCAGGTGGAAGCCGGCAAGATCCTGATTGGAGATATGAAGAAATCACACGTACGTGTATTGATGGACATCAACGTGCGCGTCGGCTACAATGATGATGACTTCTCCCACAACCGGGTGACATTTCTGGTGGAGGCCCGCCTGATGCACTTCATAAAGGATGTGGAGACACCGGCATTTGTATATGATGACCTTGACGTCATTAAGGCTGCGCTGGAAGCTCCCGCGATTTAGGCTTACCGCATACAGCCAAAGGCAAGTAGAACCAAATTATACACCATTTAATCAGTTAGATAATGAATACAGCCAAAGGAGGAGCCGTAAACCTCCGCAAAACAGAAACGGTAATCGGCATCTCTAATTCAAAGAAACAGATGTTGGTAGTTGGCCGGGAGTACAATGTACACCCACTCACCGCCAGTAACCTCGTAGCCAGCCGCTTTGCTAAATACAAGGATGCATCAAAGCAGGCAGAGTTCGAGAAAGAAAACAAGGTTTCCGCCAAAGCGGGTGCAACTACCACTGATGACAACGAAAACATATAAGCACTACCAATGCTCATCGATCAGTCATATTTCATAGGGGAGATAAACATACCTGGCTTAACGTCCGAAGATGTTTCTGGAAATCTCGACTATTTCATTTCGAAGTACGAGACCGAATATCTTAGGCTAGCGCTGGGTTATCCCCTATGGAAAGCACTGTCAGATAGTATGGACCCGCTAACAGCACGATTTGAACGCTTGTTGTATGGATACGAATTTGAAAATTGTCACGGGAATATGGATTACTGGACAGGCCTCATTAATACTCCTGATGAAATACAGGAAGGAGCGTTAAGAAAGACCACACCGATAGCCAATTACATCTACTACAATTGGAGCTGTGATAATATCACATTCACTACAACAATTGGGGAGGTGAAGGGGAAAGCTGAAAACAGTACATCGGCAAGTGTGGTCCAAAAGCAAAGTCGGGCATATAATGAAATGTCAGCACTTACTGACAAGATGCTTGAGTTTGTAAAAGCAAATGCTGCTGATTACCCAGAGTTTAACAATTGCCATACAAACCCATTCGGAAGGACAAATATTTTCAACCTGTAACATGAAGTATATTCCAGTAGTAGAGGAAATGAAGCGTCTTGTCGGATTGGCATCTGTAGCCACCGATAATAGCGGCCTTTCCCTGCTTGAGAGGATACAGGCAGCAGACCTTGCAGTTTTGCAGGAATCAAAGCCTGGTGTTACAGCTTCGAAAATACAGTCTATCCGGTTTGAGTTTGGTCACCCAGTAGAACTACTGCAGACATTAAAGGAACGCAGTCAGAATCCATCCGGTAAAATGGATATGTGGCCTATGGTGATGTTGTTTACGGACTTCCCGGAACAGTGGACGGACAGGCCAGTGTCATATAAAGCTACCGTTACTCTTCAGATGGTAATAGCATATTGTACAAGCACAAAGTTGAAAGCGTCTGACAGGTTGGAGAAGTCATTCAAACCTATCCTTTACCCAATATACGAGGAACTATTAAACCAGATTGATAAATCTGCATTCTTCGTATTGTACAGCAAAAAACAGATACCACACAGAAAGTGGGACCGCTATTACTGGGGGAGATCAGGACTGGATGCAAATGTATTTAACGACCCGATAGATGCTATTGAGATTCAGGATTTAACATTAAAAATCAATTACTAAATCAAACAAAAACAATGAAAAACTTCATCAAAATGCTGCTGATTGCAGCAACAACCATGATTTGTGCCGCTGAAATACATGCACAGGCACCAATTGTAACTAAATCAAACAAAGCAGTTGTAATGCGTAACAATTCAGGAACGGTAGTTACTGTTGATACGCTGGCTGATGATGATAATGGTAGCTTTTCTACTTGGTCAAGGTATAATTGGAACCTGACATTTAAGCTCAATATTTCAAGGCACAGCGGCACCTTGGCAGGATATGCCACACTAACCGGGGCAGATGATACAGTAAACGGACCGTGGTATCCGCTTAAAGGAGATCTTACGCAGTGTAATACCTGTGCGGACTCTGTGGTGACATTTACGAATGCTGCAACAAACTCATTTACCTGGAAGATTCCCAAAGCACAGTTCCAGTACTACCGGTTGAACTATAATACAACCGGCACTGTGACAGCTACATTCAATCTTCAGAACTTTTTTAACTATTAAGAATTTGCACCTGCAGCACAGCAGGTGCAAATTTCTCTTTAAAACAATTTCTTCATACAGTAAAAGCCATAAGAAATGGATATAGCATTAATTAATAACAGTACGGTTGCCAACACCGGAAAGGTAGAGAATGTATTCAACCCGTCTCTTATTGTTGGAGCATTCATGTTGCCGGTTGACTTTAAAGTCATTATGGATTACGCACATTTCACTAACGAGCAGTTACGAAATGAGTTCATGGCAGCGCTTGAAACAGCATTGATAAACCCTGACCAAAAGTTGAGGGCATATTTCATTGGACCATTTGAAGCAATGGATAATCAGAGTGAAGACCCAACAGTTCAGACATTGCAATACGGGAAGAAAATCACTACAAACGAGGGTAAACCATCTTATGAATTCACTTTTGATGATGGTGGCTTTCAGTACTTCCATGCAATTCAGAGTTTCAGGGATAAACACAGGAAATTCAAGGTTGCTCTTTTTGATAAAAAGGGAAATATCTGGGTGACACGCCTTTATGATCAGATCGACGGTGACCTTAACGGGCTTCAGGTACTGGGTGCAAAAGGGATGCGTATGAGCCGCCTGTACATACCTGACTGGGGACTGCCTACACCTGACACTGAGGCTATGTACAAGGTTAATATTGACTTGTATGATGGTGCAGAGATGAACCAGCATGCAATGATAATAGAAACCGGTATGGACCTAATTGCATATGCTGAACAGTACTCAATTCGTGATGTTTTGCTTACACTTTTAAGTACAGCTACAGATGGTATTATAACTGGTAGTATGTGGATTGGGTTACATAATACCAACCTTGCTGAGTATATACCAAGTATAATAGATATCAACTGCTTTGAGTGTATATCTGAAACATCAGGAAACACAATTGATATTCTTTCTATCACATATGACACTTCAACCGGTGCTGTAACATGGGAGTTAGATACATCAGATCCTGATTATGTGCCTGCAAGAGTAGCACACATAAAGTTTGTTAATGTAACTGCACTGGCATCGGTTGGGTTTGAGTACTATGAGTCAAATAAGATGCGCTTCAAGTTGCCGGATGTAACTCCGTAACTGAAACTGTAACAACATTTTATAATTCTCCTGTTCTTAAATGATTGCAGGGGTTAATAACAAAGTGAAAATGAAAAATACTAAAGCCATAGGTGTAAAGCCAATAACCTGCAGGTACGGTAATGGTCAATACATTGCAAACACAATAGTTAGCCAGAAAAGAGCTGATTATATATCAAAAAATAAGACGCATTTTATCGGGATTCCTGACGAAAAGAGGAAACAAATGCTCGGTGAGCTGTGGGATATTGCTTATGATGCTGTTAATCCAGAAAAAGCAGATAACAAAGCGGAAACAACTCTGCCGGTAGCAAATACAGAGGCCGATAAGCATAATAAGTAGTAAGTATTACCTTAAAAATCAAAGGCGGGCGGTGTATCGCCCGCCTTTTCTCTTTGTAATGGCAACAGGACAGCAAATATTGGAAAGAGTACGTTCAATTGACGTTCAGGCAATGTCAGGTGCAATAATTGACCGTAATGGAACAGCAGTAGCAGACCTGAATAGGAAGCAGTTGCATAAGGGGATCAGTACTGACGGAAAGCAGCTGTCGCCTAAGTATAGCGAAGATCCATGGTTCAAAACCAGAGAAGCTGCAGCGAGGTATGCCGCTTGGAAGAAGAGCATTTTCCCTGAAATGGAGTTCGATGTACCCAATCTCATCATTACAGGTGTATTTCATAAATCTATCAGCGTTAAGGCTAGCAACAAAACAGTTACCTACAATGCCTCAGCATCATTTGCGAATGGTATACAGTCAAAGTACCAGGGTAAGGCGCTGGGTCTGACAATAGAAAGTAAGGCCACAGTGTGGACTGATATTGTAAAACCGGATCTACTTAGTCAGACAAGGGATAAGACAGGCTTTAAATAGCATATAAAATGAAATTTATTACTGAACTGGAACAGTTAATGTTCCCCGTATTTATCAAGTGTATATGTGAAAAAGATTATAAACTACTCTTACTGGATGGAACTGCTACAGAGGTCGAATTGTGGCTCGCATGGGAAGAGCTACTCAGTAAATTTTATGTTGAAACAGGAAATAAGAAAGCAGTTGCATATGTCCGTAGGCTCGCAAACATGGAGGCAATTCACACTCGTATAATATGCACATCATCACTTTTGGATGGGATTAAAACGGCACATTCTGTCGGCCTTACAACCGTTGTGTCTAAGTTGGCTGGGTGCTTGAGTGAATGGGGATACAAACGACAGTATTCCCCCCAAACAATAGAGTCAGACATCCAATTTATTGAAAACAACATAGCAAACTACAGTCTGAAGTTGAAGCTGGCAAAGACAGAGCATGAAGGGATAGAAAAAAAAGAAGCTGGCAAAGAAAATATGAATCCTAAAAAGTATTGGTATAGGCAATTACATGCCATTGAGCAGTTTAAAAAAATGTCATTTGATACAAATGCTCTTAATATGTATCGTTTTGCACTATATATCGGGGAGCTGGAAGAATATACAAGGTCAGTAAACACTAAAAACAAGGAATATAATGGCACAGGTAAATGATATGCTCAGTGAATTTGCGGACATCAGTGCAGCAGCACAGCAGTTCGATTATCTGGAAAAGAGAATAGAAGCATATATCGAACAGATGGAACGAGCTAATAAAGCGGGCAAGATTGCATTTGATGGACTCCAGGCTACGAAAACGCTATCTGACCTCAGCAGGAACGCCGGTGCTGCAGCTGAGTCAAATAAAAAGGCTACAACGGCTGTGAAAGACTATTCGCAGGCAGTGGAGGAAGCAAATGCCTTTCTGAGTAAGCTGTCTGATACGATGCGGGATAATGTAAAGCAGGAGGTTAGCTTAGAACGTCAGCTTTCTGAAGTTAAAAAGCAGCTGAGAGAGTTAAGGAATGATTCTGGAGATTATACCGTTGTAGTAGAAAAGCTAACAGCAGAAGAAGTGGCTCTGAAGGTGGCATTGTCAGAAGTGCGGGTAGCCATGAAACAAGAAGAAAAGGAAATGCAGGCATCTGCAGGTAGTGTTGATGAGCTTAGTATTAAGGTAGGTCGCCTAAAAGACGCATGGCGGCAGCTGGATGCTACTGAACGCAATTCTGAGGGGGGAGTAAAGCTTCTATCTGAAATTCAGGTATTAGATGAGGTAGTGAAGGATTTGGATGCATCAATCGGCAATTTCTATAGAAATGTTGGTAACTATCCGGATGCCACAGCCCAGTTACGGGAAATAAGAAAAGAGCTTATTGCTCTACAGTTGGCTGGGAAAGGAAATAGTAGCGAGTTTGAAGAGCTTACAGCAAAGGCTAGAAAATTGAGTATTTCTATTGCTCAGGTTAACAGCACAATTGGTGGTGCGTCTAATGCAACTGCCACAACATCTTCTAATTTTCAAAAGGCATCAAATGCCGCATATTCCTTCCAGCAGGTATTGAGAGAAACACCTGCAGCTGCATATAGTTTTAGTACTTACATGTCGGCAATATCAAATAACGTTCCGATACTTATACAACACCTGAAGGAGTTGAAGACAGCAAATATAGCTGCTAAAGCGGCTGGCGAAGCAACAATACCTACATGGAAAGTCCTTGCTCAATCACTATTCAGCCTAAATGGTATTGCAACAATTGCGGTTTCTGCATTTACAATATTTACTGCTCGGACCGCAATGTCAGGAAATGCAATGTCAGAGACCGATAAAGCCGCTCAGAACCTTAATAAGAGCATGCAGGAGTTGAATGAAACAATCAGACAGTCATATGATACTGAGGTTGCCAAGACAGCAGAGCTATTACGCATTGCACAAAGTCTCTCAGAACCATATAAGGCCCGTATTGATGCAATACAAGAACTCATACACTTATATCCTGCATTATTACAATCAATAGATCAGGAGGCATTTCTGTTGGGTAAATTGGGTAATGTTCCTGAGGTTCTTAATAGGGTAGTAGAGCAACAGAATAGAATAAAATCAGTGGAGGAAGAGCTGAATCTTCTTGTAAAAGAACGAACAAAAGCTAAAATAGAGCTGGAAAAGGCCCAGAAGGATGAAGGGAATAGTATTGTTGACTTGTACAATTCTATTGCTGGAAATGATCCATACAAGGAACAAAAGGATTCAATTATTCAATATTCTAAAAGGATAGAGGACCTGAAAGACGATGTGCGAATTCTGAAAACAGAATTGCAGTTCATGCTTAACCCTAAGCATGACGGCCGTATTCTGTCAGATATTGATAGCGACATTAAGAAGTTTCAGGCACTACGTGATGCGAATGCCGCGAATACAGAGGAGCATAAGCGAGCTATTACAGAATTGAAAAAGTTGGAAGAAGAGCGCCGCCGGTTTCTTGATAAACCACTGAGAAAAGGAGGTAAGGATAACTCGCTTAAATATGAGCAGGACTACACCCGGGAGCTGTATGGTGAGTACGCAAAACGACTTCAAATTGAAGCCGAATATTACAAAGTAGTGTATGAGAATGACAAGCTCTCAATGGAGCAGCGTATTACTGCTTATAAGGAGTACTCAGATCTGTCATTTCAATCGCAGGCTGCCGGGCTCAGTGCTTTATATGATATGACAGCGCAGGCTCTGTCACGTATTGAGAGTATCGAAAAGAAATCAGCTGATAAACGTACACAGCAGGAAAAGGATTTATTGGCTCAAAAATCAATGTTACAGCAGCGATACAATAATATATCTGCTGAATACTCACTGTTAGAGCTGGAGCATACTAATAAGACTGCAAAAGGTATACTGGCTATACAGGAAGATGAAACAAAAAAGCGCCTTGAATCAATAAAACATCTTACAAATAATGTTGAGTTAGAGGAGGCACAGGCACAGAATGCACTATCTGACCAATTGCAAGCTGGCGGCATTAAGTATAGCGAGTATGTCCGTAAACGTAAAGATCTTGATGATAAGTATCAAAAAGAAAAGCAGCAGCAGACAGTGGATTATCTCCGTGAAGAGATTGATTTGTTATCTCGCCAGGGAGTAAACACAACTTCACTTCAGGAGGCGCTTAACGAGGCGCAGAAGCGATTGTATGACGCAGACCTTCAGAACTTCATCCGTACTGAACAAAAGAAGGCCGAGGCAAGGAAACAGATTAACGGTAAGATACAGGAGCTGGTTACTGAAACAATACAGACAATTCAGGCTTTCAACGATGCTGCAGCACAGAAGGAACTCAATAGTATATCCGAAAGGATAACAGCACTTGATGACAAGAAGAATCAGGAGATATCATTCATAAATCAGAGTCTATTATCTGACGAAGAGAAGAACAAGCGAGTACGGATAATGGAGGCTCAGTATGCTGAGGAAAAGCGAAAGATTCAGCAGGAGGAAGCAAGAATAAAGAGAAATCAGGCAATAGCCGATAAGGCTGCTGCCGGGGCTCAAATTATATACGGTACATCTGTTGCCATTGTTAATGCACTTAAAATACCGCCACCAGCAGGGCAGATACTGGCAGGTGTGATAGCTGGTATAGGTGCTGTTCAGCTCGCCAGAGTAGCATCGGCTCAAATACCAGAGTACTGGCAGGGAACACCTCCGGGCGGGCATCCTGAAGATGGACTTGCCAGAGTAGGTGAGCGTGGTTCAGAGCTAATTAAGGAGCCTGGTAAAGCTCCTTATATAGTAAGCAGTGATCAGTATAGATATCTTCCCAAAGGCACCCATGTATACAATCAGGAAATGCTGGAAAATGATATGTCAATGCTTGGTGGAGTATCTCCGGCTGCGTTGCGCATGGCGGTGAATCCAAATGGTGATCTGACAATGCAGTACATGGCTGATCAGGCTGCAACAATACAAGCATATAGGGAAGAGTCAAAGGCAATCCGTAGTGCTATTGAAAATAAGTCAGAGACTCAGTTCATATTCAATAATGGCGAAGTCCGTAAGGTTGTGAAGCGTGGCCATAACTGGACCAAATACATTGGTGACTTTTTAAATGAATAAAATGAAAAAAGAATATCTATTCAGGATAAAGAATTCTATCGGCGAATATTATATGGTGGACCCAGTTATTGGTGTAATAACGAGCACAGACCCACAAGACCTTGATGCAGTATCAAATTGGAAGTCCATCCAACTTTTATGGGAAAGGGATACTTTATACAAAGGGGTATTCAGAAAATATGCGCCAGAACAGTTCGAATTAGTTGAGGATGCTGCACGTATCCTCAGATTTATTTTCAATACTCAAGGTAATGGTGAGGCAATTGCCTATATAGAAATTCTGAAGTGGAAAAAGTCTTCATTAAGTTATGTACTGCTGGGTGAATTTCAGTTCAATTTTGGTAAACACTACAGTGAAGAACTGTTTGCTCGTGAAACAGTGATGGAGGGTGGATTAACTCAACGATTAAATGCATATGACACTACAGACTTTTCAGTGCCTATGCTTGATCCGGCTGACAATCCAGAATTCCGAAACATGCTTATGGATGGCATTTTATTAACCGGTCAGTACAATTATAGCATGATACCAAGTATATTCCCAATATTGGGAGGTTCAGGTCGAACTATGCCAATTGTGTATATTGATCAAGAGGGTAGACTACCATTTGGTATACCGAATAACTTTATAGTACCTGGCACCAACTGGCCCGGAGGTGATTTTGACACTGGACAGGCTTTTAAAGTTATGAATCAGTATGAAGCCAGAGTTAACATAGATTTCAACTACTATATACCGATTGGTGGACTTTCTCCCGATGTTCTTAGTCTTGAAGTATGGGTAGAAATTAGAGGAAATAAACCGTCAGTTTCTTCAATTGATAACACACATATTGGTGATGTAGACATAAGTGGTGGTGACGACAGCTATGGAACATTTTCAGCTAGTACCCCATTTCATGATTTTAGTGCTGACACACTTGAGTGTTATTATTTCGTATATTTTAAATGTATTAGTAGTACTGGATCGGGTATGACCCTCCAATTTTCTGAAGGCGCTGGGGGTATATCAATAGAATATAAAAACAGACAGACACAGACAATTGCAAGGGTAATCAGCCATTGGGAATTGTTCAAAAAGCTGGTAGGTAAAATAAGTGGTAATGAAGTAAGCCCTCCGGCTTACAGCTCACTACTTACTACAGATGTGTACCCAGGTGATGATGTTTATAACTTAAATCCATTCAATACTTATTTTACTTGTGGTGATGCACTCAGAGGGCTACCAACACCAGAAGGTGTAGCTCTCGGTGAAACTGCAGCAGAACTTATAACAAACTTAAATGAGTTCACACAGCATGGATTAGTTAGTAATTGCGCCGGCATTGGCATAGAGTTAATTGGCGGGGTCGAAACCGTAGTATATGAACATTTGTCTCATTTTTTTAGAAGTGATGTTATGATTTATGATTTTGGTGAAAATATTTCTGATTTTAGAATGACGTTGTATGATAAGTACAGAGGTAATTCAATAATAGCAGGGTATGAGCCTCAGACATATGATGAGGTAAATGGAAGGTATGAATTCAACTCACAGGCAAGTTTTAAGGCACCGGTAATACAGACCATCAAAGATATTGATTACACCAGTCCATATAGAGCCGATTGTTATGGGATTGAATATTCTCGTATAAACCTGGAAGGGAAGAAAACTACTGATAATAGCTCAGATAACGATACGTTTATTATTCAGAGTAATGGAAATGATGTGTTAATCTCTGGCGTTTCGCCAAATCCAATAATGATTGATCGAGCTCATAACATAACAGCTGGAATACCATCAGCAATTGCAGACACAGTCTTTAATGTCACTCATAGTATTCAGCGTGAAATGGGTAGGTTGCTGCCTTTCCTTAGCTCAAATTACTACGGCCTGCCAGATACAACACTGTCATATGAAGCAAAAAGTAAAAATGCTGCAATTATTTCAAGTATGTATGGCGGTGCAGACCTAACAGAAAGGTCTAACATTAACATGATAAGTTCGAACATGCTCTATAAACCATTTGTCTTTTCATTTTCGGCACCTGCAGCTATTGACCTTGATGACTTAATGACTACTCAGCCATATGGATATATGAGAGTGAAAGTTGTAAGAGGTAAGAATAGTTGTGTATTAGACGGATATGTACTCAAGGCAGGATTAAACCCAACACGTAAAATTGTTTTTGAATTTGATTTATTATGTACAGCTGATACAATAATTCCAGATTGGCTTTAGTTACAAGTGGTTACTGAAGTTCCTGTAACGTCCATTCCTTGTACGCTGTCGTACTTAGTACTCGTAGTGGTTCCTTCGTAGCTTTTAATTTCTTTGCGGGTTTTATCACAATACTTTGTATCTGTAGAATTCTGCAGTATACCATTTCTGTACAACTTTGTTGTGCAGGTATGGCATTTGTTTTTATAACATGAAATGAGTCCAATTGTTAATACGCTGAGTGATATGATTACAGTTTTCATGTAGCGAAGGTATGAAATATGCTATTTCTTTGACTTGTCTATCATAGAGCTGCTTACAGGTACCTTTGCGGTGCAAAACTGGGAGGATAAGCTGACCTCTGTGTACTTCCCTTCAGAGCGGCATTATGTGCAGGAAATGGTGAATAATGCGGTAACACGGTATATAACTGGATGCCGGGAAAATACCGATAAGATAGAAAAGCTGAACCTACTGAACTAAACCAATGGGTTTCCGAAACAAAACCCACGGGAAACCCACGGTTAAATGTGGTAAACCATTTTGTTTCCTATGGGTCTCCCAAACTAAACCAAATGGTTTTCAGGAATAAACCATTTGGTTCGTATATTCACAAAACAAAACGAGTGCCACTCTCGCAAAGTGGCACTCGTTAAAATAAAATATATGGTGTCTGATAGCAAAGCTAAGGAATTCAATCCTTTTGCGATAAATATATTGCGTCTGCAGCAGTATAATTTCAACTTTTTTTCGTTAGAAGAGGTGGTTTTGTTCGAATATTTCGTGATAAAAAGCCAATCCTTCGGTTTTAAAAAGTTTTTCCACTCCTCGGCCACGATCACAAAAGAAACCGGGATAAAGAGATCCAGAATTGACAAGGCAATTGTAAAATTTGAGAGTCTTGGCATCCTTACAGTGACCATTGAGGGCTATCCTAAGGTTAAACACATCACTGTGAACTATGACATGATAGTGCCAATAATTGCAGAAATATATCAGTTTGCTGAAAACAACAAACTATTAGCTGAAAATGGCAAACTATTTGCTGATTTCTACAAACTGTTTGCTGAAAACAGCAAACTATTTGCTGATTTCTACAAACTGTTTGCTGAAAACAGCAAACAAAAGGAACTTATAAAGGAACATAAACAGGAACTTAATAAAAAAAATAGAGAAAAAGAAAAGAAGAGAGAAGAAGCTGCCGAAAAAAAATTTTCGGCTCCCTTTAATTATTCTGAAAAAAATGCGGTTGATTTTGTTGAAAAACTTGAGGTGCAATATAACGAAAGGAGAAAAGTAAAAATAAAAGATAAAAGTTTTCCCGACGCGACACTTGGGCACAAAACAAATTCAACTTACAAATTAGTTTTGCGGGCGCTGAATGAATTGGGCGAAGACGTCATAGCTAACGCCTGGCTGGTATACTGCGACCAGCTTTTTAGTAACGAAAGGTCTGTCGAAAGGATTTTACCTTACTTTTTTTCTAGGAAAGAAGGCGAGTTTGACGTAATCGGATATCTATCTGACGTGTATAACAGAACCTACGTTTACACTCATAACGTAAAGTAACCAAAGTACATTTTGATAAGAAATGGTGGGCTATTCCATTCACAGTAATTATTGTTGAATATGCTGTCGGGTTGATATGTCTGGCATACCTAATTAACCTGGTTGTTTCTAAGTGATAAAAAAGGGCTGCTCTTATGAGACAGCCCTTGCTTTTTTTGCTGATAAGTATCCTTTTAATCTGTTACGGATACTAAAGAAACGTTTGTCAATTCTTGTCCTATTACATGAATTGCGTCTTCTAGTTTTTTTACTTGTGCCTGAGATGGAAATTTTACTCTGTTTTTATATTGTCTTAAAAGTGATGCATTAATTCCGGCTTTTTCTGCAATAGCGGAAATATTCAATTCTGAATAGTGTTCAAAAAAAGCTCCAATATCATAAGTAAATTCAAACTTTATTTTTCTTGGATCAATTTGATAAAATCCTTCTAATTGCTCGGAAAAGTTTTTTTGTAGTTCGTCCAGGTCTTTGCCCGATGTTGTTAATAGGTCTTCTCCTAATTGTAATCGGCCCCAAAGTGTACCATCTTTGGCTTGCTCAATAATAATTTGTTGTTCGCGCACGTTCATGATTAGTTGTTTTTAAAAATATTAGTACAGTATGTTGTGTAAACAGGAGGGCTTATTTAAGCCCTGCCTGTTTTAGAATTGCATTTAGAGTGCCAATTGGTATATCTCCTTTATGGTCAGAAACTGTCACTTTCCCGGGTTTTGAGTCGTGCTTCATTTGAATGTGGCTACCGACCTGACCAACCTTATACCACCCCTCGGCCTTTAGAATTTTAAGTAAATTTTTTGATGTCATATCGACTTGCTTTGAGAATTCAAAGGTAACAAAAATGTTACTTTCTACCAAATTTATTGGTAACAAATTTGTTACTTTTTTTTAGATTGGCGATTTGCAACCCAAGCAGATGTTAGCTGGCTTATTGTTATAGTTTCTTACTAGTAAGATGTGATAATTATGTAACAGCATGACTTTATTATGTAACAAAGAGCTTTAGTAAAAGTTCTAACTTTACTAAGTTCTTAAGCAATAATATACTAAGAATAACGTTATAATATTATGCCTAAAATATTACCCCTTATTATGGCATGCTAGATAAATAATATTTTGAAACACAAGGTTTAGCATGCTATATTTGACACATAATTACATCATCAATCGAAAGCCATGAACATGATACTATCTGAATTCAGAAATGCTGTCAAGAATGTACTGAGGACTTTCTTTGCATCTGACTTGGATGTGATGAGTGATGAGGTGCGTGAAATTCTTTCCAATCCAGAGGATGCACAAAAATATAAAGATGCTGTCCGACAAATTGAATCGGGGGAAACGGAAGTAACCATTAAACTTTCTGGAAATAGAGAGTTAACTTTGGTTCAATAACCGTTTTCACTATATGGAAGTAAACATTACCCTTGTTAGCATATTAGTAATAATACTTCTCTTCATCCCTGGATTCTTTTTCAAAAGGTTCTACTATACAGGGCAATTCACAAAGCAATTCACCGCAGGGTCATTTGCAGAGCGCTTTATTACCAGTATTTTCTGGGGTCTCTTAGTTCAGTTTACCGCATTGTTAACTTTGGGTAGACTCACTGGATTCAAATACAATAACATTCGGCAGCCAATAAGTAAGTTTTATGCTGACCTGAGTAATAATCAATTGCCAGAGTGTACATCTGATAATTTCCTTTATGGTATGGGATATGTATTAATAACCATATTCATGGCAATTCTATTGGGTTGGGCATCTCATACCTTAGTAAGGTTATTGAGATTGGATATATATTTTCCCGTACTAAGGTTTACAAACTATTGGAACTACTATTTCAAAGGCGACTTGAAAGAATTAAGGTCAGGTAATAGAACAGGAAAAGTTATATCAACTAATATTGACATAAAAATATCTGACAATGGAAAGTCTACTTTATATTCCGGGTTTCTTGCACATTACACGATTTCACCCAATACTGGTGAATTAGAGACTATTGCCTTAATAAATGCAGAAAGATATTCTAACACAGCTATGAGATTTAAACCAGTTAAAGGGGATAGTCTCATAATCCCTTGCAGTACTATTATTAATTTAAACCTCAGATACAATATAAAACAAGCCCGCAGAACTTTCAACCGAACAAGAATAGCTAATACAATATATTTTCTTGCTGCGATTAGCATTATGTTTTATATACCACATAAGTATAACAGTATTATAGGTTTTTGGAGAATATTGCTAGCAATAATATTTGCTGAATTAGATATTCTATTTATATACGTTTTATTCGACTTTTTATCAAAACCACAGCCTGGTAAAACACTTAGTGAAAAGGTATCATTCGTTTTTGCTGGTATAGCGTTTGTATCTGTCATAAGTACCATATTGCACCTTATCTTATCTTGGTAAGTAAAGTATAGTATTTTTTTGCACCTTATAGCTCAAGGTAATTTGCATCATGGCAAAGTATGAGCGAATTACCAGATGTAACGACTTACGGTTTATAGTGGCTAACGACCAGCTACCGGAGCTGTATAATACCTGGCCTTTCGACAAGGGATTTTACGAAGAAAAAATAAGGGAGTACCAAAGATATATCCCGTATTGCCAGAAGCGCAATACGGGTGATTTCCTGACTATATACTTTGACTCGCTGGCACCTAATGCCCTGATACATTTTCTCGATGAAGAAGGTACCGTATTAAACACCCTTGATTATGGTGGTGTACCCAGCGCAACAGTGGCTGGTAATATCGCTCCGAATGGTACCGACTACAATACATATACTGTCACCGTAGGTGTGTCATCATATTTCACATTGCCTCCGGACCATGCCGAAGCAGTTTTCTATGTAGTAATAGAATGCGTATATCCTGATGAGACAAACTCTTATTATGTATCTGAGCCGGTACACGTCATGCGTGGAAGCTATCAACGAACTATTCGGGGCGGAAAAAAGAACTTTGAACCATATACCAAAACAGTTGATTATTCTGGCCACCCTGGTACACAGCTTGTTGAAGCAACACACACAGAAAATGAATATGATATATTGTTTGAGTATTTCCCTGATTTAATATTTCAGCAGCGTATTGAAAGCTCAGTTGAGTATCAGAATCCTACATCAAACGATACAATATTCGAAGACCAGAGTTACAGAAGTAGAACCATTCATAGTGTGCCGGCAGATCTTTACAGATGGCGGGTAGGAGGTGATGAGGGTATACCCGATTACTTATGGGACAAACTTAATAGGCTGATGAGTTTTGATAACTTCAAAATAGATTTCAGCAGGTATACAAAGCCTGATGGGGCAAAGTGGAATGACCAGAGCGAAAATAATTACCCCCTCAGACATTCAGAGATTGACCTGCTGGAGTATGATCCGCTCAGCGGCACAATAGTAGGGGAGGATGATCCGCTTCTGCTAATCGAATTCGTACTAGGTGAGGATAGTGAGATTATTTTCCCTTCAGCAATAAATCAGTTATGGCTGGTAGGGGATTCTCCTACTTTTAATTTGAGTGATGAACATGTATTTGAGTCTGATATAGACATTGATAACTTCGTTACCTACCTAAATACAGTTGTAATACCGGCTGCAGGGGCTGCAGGAACTGTTGTGCGGGCTGGGAATAAAATTTTCTACAATAGAGGATTGGGTGAGACACATTACCTCGGACCCGGTACAGTGTACTTTTATAAACGTCTTGAATTTACTATTCAAACTGGGAGTACTCTAACCTCATTAGTACCGGACGCTGGTAAATTCGTGTATCAGGTTATAAGTGATTATGGTCTTCATGCTCAAACAATTACAGATTGGGGTGATGGTCAGGTCGATTGGTGGATGACTTCAGGCACAGCTAATATATATCATACGTATAATCAGACGGGTGTTCCGGAGACGTTGACTTTGAGGGTATTTCATGCAGGACCAGATACGGATGGTTTTACTACTATTTCAAGTTTTTCCCTGTCGACCCCAGTAGGGGAGCCAAAAGTCAGAGCGATAATATCTTCAACACACGTTGAAGCACCTCCATATCTAAGGGTGTTTAAAATTGGAGACCACGACCTCACAGGTGTAAGCAATGTCGATACTTCTTTTTTGGCTACATGTGCAACATGGTTATATTATGTCGTTTTCCATAATTGTAATATTGGTAATGGAGTTAGTTCCTTTGTGCCCGAGCTATTTGATTATCCAGGAGACCCGATATTTCCAAATCTTAGCCGTGTATGGGTACGTGGTAATAAGCTATCATCAGGACAGGTTGATACTATGTGCATCAGCATATTTGACCATACAATTACCCCACATCCAACGGACATTATGCACATTTATATAGATTACAATACGCCACCAGCACCACCGACAGGTACCTCAGCATTAGTGCGCAGCTATTGGGCATTATTCTCTTACGATTTGTCATTCGACTAAACAGGTAAAGTATAACCTTTTTATATGCATTCCGGCGGTAGGTAGTTTTGAATTCGCAAAACATACCTACCGCTTTTTTATGACATCTTTTGAGAAGACTGAATTCAAAATGACTCTGATAAAAGCACTTAGTGTGCTTGTCTCTGCCTGTATTATGAGTATCACCATAGGCAGGTATCTCGGTAATTGGGAGCAGTGGAGAAAGGAAATAGAGAAGCGTATAGGTGATATGGAAAAAAGACAAGGGAAAAATGAAAGAATTCGTCAAAGAACTTTTACAGAGACTCAGGAGTGAAAGCCCTGACTTTTTTAAGCAGCTCCAGAAAATAGCTGTATTTGTAATGCTGGCGGCAGCTGCACTATATGGGCTATTGTGGCTGGATATGCTGCCGGTAACACCAGAGCAGCACAAGAAGTTGGAAACGGCTTGCTATGCTGTAGGAACATTCTTCCTCAGCACCTTCTTTACAGCCATGGTACCAGCAAAGGAACCACCGGAAGACAACAATCAGTAAACACGCCCGGAAGGGCACAAAATACATACAAATGAGAAAGTTAATTATGTGGCTCGGAAGAATACCGGCCAGCGTAAAGAAAGCTGCGCAGAAAGCGCTGAAGATTACAACCAAGATACTGCAGATACTTGAGAGCAGGCAGGCCATTATGATCACTGACCTGATACCAGGGAAAGTGGACGATGAGCTTCGGCTGGCGTTGATAGCGGCACTGAAAGCATTTACCCCGGCCCTGGAAGCAGCCAGCAACAGCAAAGCACGTAAAGCACTGGCTGCACGCATAGGGGCAGAGCTGACAGCTGCACAGGATGGCAACCGGGAGCGTATAGGCCAGTACGCTATATGGTTTGAACAGGTGTATCAGGAAAGCAATTCTTAACCCAACAATACTAATATGCTACCCAATTCAAAACCACAGATTACAAAAGAAGCGCTACTGGCGAAAATGCCAGTAGTAGACCGCAATAAATATCCTCTGATTATAATAGGTGTGAGGGGTTATTATGCCGACACAATGGGGGAGCCGGGCAAGAATGACAGAGGTATCTATGATGATGCCATTTTCATTGACAGTCCAAATGTTTTCGCTGCATTCAACGGAAATACAGACCCATCTGCCCAATACCGATTGGGGTTAGCAACACTGAAAACAGGGGTATGGTATGCGCACAAAATAGGCCTTCACAAGGGTTATCAGGCGCTATCCCAGCAGATGGGTAAGGTAACAGTGATAAGGGACGGTAAAGGAGAGGAAACTGACTATTTAGGTATCAATATACACCGAGGAGGAAATACAACGACATCCAGTGAAGGGTGCCAGACAATACCACCAAAACAATGGGATGCGTTTATTTCTTTGGTGGTATCGGAGGCGAAGAGACTCTACGGCGACAATTGGGATAAGGTGTGTATACCATACATCCTTATGTAAGTGTTGACATAGTATAAAGTAAGCCGGCCTGTTCTCAGGCTGGCTTTTTTGTATCTGCAGTAAATGAGTTAGGTGCTAATTTTATGATATTGTTCTTTCTGTCTGATTGGTTAACGGCATAATGCTTATTGACCATTTGAACGCTGTGTTGGTTAAGGTGAGCAGCTACATCTGCACCATAAAGAGCATCCATTGTGTCTGTATTAAGGTACTTCAGACTGTATAGAGTCTTGCGTATCTTTAGCTTTTGCTGTATCCAATATCGCCATCTCTTTTTAATTTGATCTTCTCTGATGGGCTTAGGTCCGGGTTTAAGCCCTTTAGAAAATAGGTAATTACCTGTGCTTGATTCATTTATTAGTTCCTGCCATAAGTGAAGTACACTATCTTTTATTGGTCTTGTAACGAGTTTGTTCTTTCTTTTCTTGTTTACAGTATAAGTGACTAATTGACCTTCCAAATCGACATCTTCGTACTTCAACCTCATTATCTCTGGCGTGCGTGCTCCACTGTTGCAGAATATGTGAATAAACTTCCATAGTGGATAATTTAGGGCCGGTAAATGGGTGTCAATTTGTAATCGCTCATCAGCTGTTAATAATTCTTTCTTCTCTTTCTCATATTCTCTGAATTTCATTTTTTCAGCTGGGCTGTACTCTATTGTCTCTATTTCTTCAAGAACGGAAAACAGTGCCTTTAGGTCCTTCAGGTAATGGTTATATGTAGAGTCTGTGAATGTAGTTTTATCCTGCTCACATTGGTCAAGAATCATTATCAGGTGCCGGCGTTTTATATCCTCTACTGGTTTGGTATCTAATCTCAATTTAGCGATTGAAATTTTCAGATACTTGAGTGTGGAACGCATATTAAGCATGGCATTGTTACAGTAACCAATCCTTGCGAATGCTTCATCAAGTGCTTTGGAAAACGGAGTTTCCGGGGAAACTATATAGTCGCGAGTCTCGGCAGTTGCATATTCATTGTATGCTCCGGTAATAGGGTTGTAGTCACACACTTCAAGAAGATGCAATTCATACTCCAGTAACTTTCGGGTAGCTGCCTGCCGCTCTTCAAGGGTGGAATACTCATTCATTCCCTTAATTCGCACTTGTTTTCCTTCTGGATATTTATCCCGGAAGTTGGGGTCATAAAACCTGTAATTGATGTACCAGGCTTTAGCCAGTGATGCGTTTTTTCTTTCCCATGTCTTAGGGAATACTGTAAGATTGCCGCATTTGCAATCGTTCTTTAGATACTTCATATGTAGCGATTGTTGACGTTTTCGTTGACGTTTAACAAATTCGCTACAGGTTTGAGAACTTTATAAAACGGCGGAAACCCTTGCTACAGGCTGTTTCCGCCGTTTGTGATCCGGATTGGATTCGAACCAATGACCCTCAGCTTAGAAGGCTGATGCTCTATCCAACTGAGCTACCGGACCATTCCTTTTTTATGAACTCTTTACCAGTTCCTGATTTCAAATATACTTCTCTTTTTCTTGCTTCAATTCTTGTTGTGTATGTTTCAAAAAAGCAAAGCGTCCATGGACAATATGCTTTAGTAGAGCGGTTCTGACCTTTGTTGTGCTGACTTAAACGCCTTGAAACGTTTTCGGTCATCCCAACATAAAATCGGCCATCGCGCTGGCTTTTTATCACATATACAAAGAACATGGCACTAATCTTACTTTCTACCTGATTCGGGTTGGATCCGAACCAGTGACCCTCAGCCCTGCCTACCGGCAGGTAGGTTAGCAGGCTGATGCTCTATCCAACTGAGCTACCGGACCAGTAACTGCAATTGTGACCGTAGTTATTGCGCTACGGGCGTGCAAAGGTATGTAAAAGTCGTTAAAAATTATTCATCTGGTGCCTGACCATCTTCCAGTATCTGTACATTCATGATGCCCCGCTTCATACGCCACATGCCATCGGCCCATATGAGGCCATCATACTGGCCGGTAGGGACGAATGTATAACGGCGCATGGGGTCGTTGCTCATAGACTCCAGATGGTCCAGGATAATCATCTGCTGTGTGGCATCCCAGTGCATGGTGGCAGCTACACTTTTTTTGTACTCCATCACAAACCTGTTTACAGGCTGCTGCCTGTTGGCAGAGGAGGCAATACTGAATACCGGCAGCCCAAAGCTTACGCCGCCTTTGTCATTGAAGTACATGGGGTCCAGTACTTTGCGGTTACTGACAGGGCTGGCATTGTTAAGGCCAAACATGAGATAGAATTTCTTCCCATTGACCTGCTGGGGCAGTATGTGATAGTACAGCGCTCCAAACCATTTACCACCGGATAGTACACTATCTTCCAGACCACGGTCCAGCTTGTCAGTATAGTCATTCAGCCCTATGAGTTTCAGTTCTTCTTTTGGTAACTGTATTGCGCCATAGTAGCGCTTGGGAATGTTGCCGGGAATAACGGCCCAGTTGAACATACGAAAGGCATGGTCATCAGCATCCAGAATATTGATGACCTTCTTCAGTGAGTCGAAAGGGTACATGTAGGAACCCTGTATGCGCAGCGTGCGTATGAGCTGTCTGGCAAACCGCTCAGAATATACTACTCTGGTATCGGGTATGAATGCCCGGTACATGGAGTCGGCAGCATATACCAGTGAGTCTTCCATTATTTTCAGCCGTTCCATATTCTGCGGAGTAATGCCCTGGGCGTGTGCGCCATGCCATGCGAATAAAGGAACCAGTGTTAGTGCGGTAAGGTCTTTCATCCGGCTCATTGTATGTGTGCTCTTTGGTTAGCCCTTCAAACCTATAAAAATATTTGTTAAAAGAATAGTAAACCCACCCCACAATATAAGTAGTGGGGTAGGGTTACTATTCTGTAAGCAGGCACGGCTTACGCGCGGTAATCGCTGCGGTCGCCGTCGTTACTGCCTATAATAAGGTTGAGCACCAGCGAGAGTATGAAGGCACCCGCGGTGGCGCATATTATGGTATTTATAAGAGCACTGTTGGTAAAGGAAAGATAGTTGTGAAACAGAATCTTACCCAGCCAGCCTCCTATGATACCGATAATGATGGTGAAGATGGTGCCGTAGCCACGCCCGGGGGTGAGTACCTGAGCCAGATAGCCGGCTACTGCGCCAATAAATAATGTAATGAGGAGCCCTCTCCAATCGTGGAGCTCCTGCTGCAAAGAGAATAACATTGTAGTGTACATCAGCAGGGAAAATTTAATTAACTAAAAGTATCTAAGCGCAGGCAATGGACAAAGGTGGCAGGGGGTGTTATTTACTACTGTTATGTTTTTATGCGTTACACAGGTTGTATTTGTGTTATGTGAATGGTTTTTAAAATTATGCGGCTACTTTCTGCAAAAAACAATTAATAAGTTATTTTTGACTGCGCTAACCAACACAAAGAGGTGAATTTCCGTCTTTAGCGGAAACAATCCAGACTAATAGTATGAATCGAATTTTACTGATAGCTGTGCTTCTGGCGGGCATGGCGACAGGTTCCCTTGCCCGGGATGGTTACCGGATAACCCTTAAGATACCCACCTTAAAGGACTCTACTGTGTACCTTGTACACTACTATGGCAAGTCATTGCCTACAATTTACAAACGGGACTCTGCAAAGTTTGATAAAAAGGGGGTAGCAGTATTTGAAAGTAAAGACCCCGATTTTATAGGTGGCATTTATATGTTCCTGCTTTCGGATCGTAAGACTTATTTTGAGTTTCTGCTGAATAAGGGAGATGAGTTTACCGTAACGGCTGATGTAGCTTCACTGCCGCAGGGGGTGAGTTATGCAGGATCTCCGGAAAATGAGCAGTTTAAAAGTTATGTGGCATTTCTGAAAGGCTATGGCGACCGCCAGCAGGCTGTGAAAAAGAAATTTAATACGGCAAAGACTGCGGCAGATAGTATGGCTATCAGGAAAGAATCTTCTGTACTGAACAAGGAGCTGACTGCTTACCGCAGGGCACATGTGGCTAAGCACCCCGGTACACTGCTGAGCGCTATATTTAATGCGCTGGAGGTGCCACAGGTACCGGAAGGGGAGCATATGCTGGCTGATGGGGTGACGAAAGATACCCTGTTTGCCTATAACTACTACAAGGCGCACTACTGGGATAAATTTGACCTGCATGATGACCGGCTGATACACACACCTATATATGATGCCAAGCTGGATGAATATATGAACCGGCTTACGCTGCCGTGGCCTGATAGTGTGATAAAGGAAGGCAATAAGCTGCTGGCTGCTACGCGTGGCACGAAAGAGTTGTTTAAATATACACTGTGGTGGCTGACCCGCATGGCAGAGAACAGTAAGGTGATGGGGATGGATGAAGTGTTTGTGTATCTGGTAGAGAACTACTACATGAAGGGTGATGCTACATGGCTGAATGCAGATGAACTGAGCAACTACACGGACCGAGCTATGAAAATAGCGCCTAATGTGATAGGTAACCTGGCTCCGGAGATAAAGCTTCCACGCTTTGGGAGTGAGATAAAGCAGGACCAGAGCCTGCATGACCTGAAGGCAAAGTACACGCTAATTGTTTTTTATGCGCCTACCTGCGGCCACTGCCGGGAAGAAATACCTGCCATAGATAGTGTGTACCGTGCTGTACTGAAGAAAAAAGGAATGAAGATATATGCGGTAGATACAGAAAATGACCCTACAGCTGCCACAGACTTTATCAAGAGATTTAAGCTGGAGGACTGGATATCTACATGGGACCCTGACCATACAGGGGACTGGAGAGCTAAATATGATGTTTACGCTACTCCTGCTATATATTTGCTTGACGAAAAGAAAATAATAAAAGGAAAAAGACTGGATCATACCAACATAGCCCCACTGGTGGAGATGCTGGAGAAACAGAAATGACGGAACATAAAAAAAACATAAAAAACAAAACAGACAATGCGAAAGCTGGTACTAACATGTGTTGCTGCGGGTGCATTTGCTGCCGTAAACGCACAGACATTATTCACCTACGGTCCCTATTCGGTAAACAAGAGCGAGTTTCTCAGGGTTTACAAGAAAAACAGTATTAACAAGAAGCCAGACATGTCTGAAAAGGAGCTGAGAAGCTACCTGGAATTATATACCCTTTTCAGAATGAAGGTAGCTGAGGCCGACAAACAGCACCTGGATACAGTAGCATCCATAGAGCGGGAGCTTACCAATTACAGGAAGCAGCTGGCCAAGAACTATCTTACTGACGAGCAGATAAACAATAAGCTGCTGCAGGAGGCATATGACAGGATGAAAGAAGATGTGCGCGTATCGCACATACTGGTAAGCTGCTATCCTGGCAGCGATACGGTAGCCGCCCGCAGGAAGATAGACAGCATTGCGGCTGTTATAAAATCTAAGGCGCAGACATTTGAAGCTATGGCTGCACTGTCTGACGACAAAGGCTCCAGAGACAGGGGAGGGGATATAGGCTTCTTCAGTGCATTGCAAACAGTGTACCCATTTGAAAATGCGGCTTATAATACCCCTAAAGGAAAAATTAGCGCTCCTTTCCGCTCACAGTTTGGCTATCATATACTGAAAGTAACAGACCGCCGCTCTAACAAAGGAGAGGTGAAAGTGGCTCAGATAATGATACAGGTATCAAGGTCGGGAGGTCCAGAGGCTGATATGGCTGGTAAAAAACGTGCCGACAGTGTGATGGCAAAACTGAAAGCCGGTGTGCCATTTGGTACTCTGGTACAGGAATACTCAGACGATAAGTTTACCGTTAACGACAGCGGTGTTATGAAGCCGTTTGGTGTAGGTAAGATGGTGCCGGACTTTGAGGCTGCAGCCTTTGCTATGAAAAAGCCGGGAGAGATAGCCGGACCAGTAAAAACAGAATATGGTTACCACATCATAAAGCTGCTGGAAAAAATGCCATTACAGCCATTTGACAGCATAAAGGCGCAGATAAAGAGAAAGGTAGATAACGACTCCCGCGCGCAGACTGCACGTGAGGCTTTCTTTGATAAGATAAAGTCAAAGAACGGATTTAAGGAGTATCCTGCGGCATTTACTGAGGTGTATAATAAAATGATAGCGATACCTGATACCGGCGCCAATGCCAATACTATACAGCCGGATGACTTCAGGAATATGAATAAACCTATGTTCACGCTGGCAGGTAAGAATTATACTCAGACTGACTTTGTAACATTCATGTATAACCTGACACGTGGCAGGATGAATGGCCCTAAAAATGCCGTTACAAGAGATGCTTACAATCTTTATGTAAATAATGTGGTTACAGATTTTCAGGAGCATAAACTGGTAGAGGAAAATCCTGAATTCAAAATGCTGATGACGGAATACCGTGATGGTATCATGCTGTTTGAGCTTATGGACAGGAATGTGTGGAGTAAAGCATCGCGCGATACGGTAGGGCTGAAAGCTTTCTTTGCTACCCGTAAAGGAAAGTATATGTGGGACCAGGGTTTTGAAGGTGCTGTGTACAAGTTCAAAAACAAAGCTACCTATGATACAGGCATGCTGATGATAAAAGCAGGTAAGTACACTGAGGAGGAAATTGCGAAAGCAATAAACACTCATGAAAGGCCTGATGGCGTGACTGTACAGCGTGGACATTATGAGTTCTCAAGGTTCAAAGATGCTACACTGGCAGAACTGACAGCCAATAAGATAAAGACAATACCTGGCGAAAACGGCGCTATGACGGTAATAGTAGCTAAAGAGGTATTCAAGGCCCCATCGTCCAAAACGCTTGATGAAGCAAGAGGCTATGTAGTAGCTGAATATCAGGATCACCTGGAAAAAGAATGGAATGAAAAAATGAGGCGTGAGTATCCTGTAAAGGTTAATGAAAGTGTTTTCAAAAGTATGGTAGGCAGTAAGTAAGCTTACTTGTCTTTTAGCAAAGGCTGCTTCTGATACAAAAGGAGCAGCCTTTGTAGTGTAATAGTGATGAAGTATGCGCTTGCCAGGAATGAGGAATCTCCGGTAATTCAGTGAAAATGAAGATTTATTTGCCGCTTTTTATGTGCTGGCAGGTCAGATAAAAGCTGTTGATAATAAAATACAGTAAAAATACTTTCTGATACAATGAAAAATAGGTAATTTTGCAGCGATTTTACCAAATTAATATATTTTCTCCATTATATGTCAGGTCAGCTCAAAGAAGTTCGCAACCGTATTAAATCTGTTACATCTACTCAGCAGATCACGAAAGCAATGAAAATGGTAAGTGCGGCAAAACTGCGCCGTGCTCAGGATGCTATCCTCCAGATGCGTCCTTACTCACAGAAACTGCAGGAAATGCTGAGCAATATTGTTAGTGCCACGTCATCTGATGTTAGTCTGCCACTGGCCGATGAGCGTCCGGTAGAAAAGGTGTTGCTGATAGTTGTTACCAGTGACCGTGGTTTGTGTGGTGCGTATAATGCCAACGTCATTAAGGCGGCACGTAACACTATAACTACCCGTTATGCTGCACAGCATGCCAAGGGTAATGTAACCATACTGCCGATAGGTAAGAAAGGATATGAGTATTTTCAGCGTAATGGTTATAAACTGGTAGATGCTTACTGGGAAATATTCAGTGACCTTACATTTGACAATGTACGCCGTGCTGCAGTACATGCTCAGGAGGCTTTCCTGAACAAGCAGTATGACCGTGTGGAGCTGATATACAGCCAGTTTAAAAATGCGGCAACTCAGGCATTTGTATCAGAGGCATATCTGCCAATTCCTAAAGTGGAAAATCAGGAAGGTAATAAGAAGACCGACTTCATATTTGAGCCTTCTATGACTATACTGCTGGAAGAGTTGATGCCTAAGATACTCAACACTCAGGTTTATAAAGCGGTACTGGATGCCAATGCATCAGAGCATGGCGCGCGTATGACCGCAATGGATAAAGCAAGTGAAAACGCTAATGAACTGCTGAAGTCACTGAAGATTAGCTACAACCGCGCCCGTCAGGCAGCGATTACTACCGAGCTTACAGAGATAGTGAGCGGTGCAGCTGCACTTCAGGGTTAGTATTCCCGAAATAGACTTTTAAGTAGCGCTGACCATACATGGTCAGCGTTATTTTTATGTAGTATACCTGTCTCTCTGGTATAGTTGTTCAATTGTAGTATACATCCTGTAGGTAAGCAGGAATCATTAATAATCACGTGAAATAATATGTTGTAATTTGTTCTTTTAACAAAATTTAAATGTATTATTTTAGGATTATGAGGCAATCTTATGTAATTTAAAGCAACCACATATCTATGGTGTCAGGTGCTGTATATTCACTTCATTACCCCTGACCAGATTCTTTGAATGGCTTTATTAACACACTAAACGATTTGACTTTATGGTAAACTACATTGAGATAGGCAATCTGATATTTGAAGATTATAACCAACTTATAGATGCGATGAAAGCTGCGTACCCGCTATGGCAGGGTAACTACTGGAGCAGTACCTCAATCAGGAAAATGATAGAACAGTTTCCTGAGGGGCAGATTGTGATAAAGGCCGATGGCAGGGTAGTGGGCTGCGCTCTATCCATTATTGTGGACTATGACACATTTGGCGATGTGCATACCTATAAGCAGATAACTGGTAACTACCAGTTCAATACCCACAATGCACGTGGTGATGTTCTCTATGGTATTGAGGTTTTTATTCATCCTGACTTTCGTGGTATGCGCCTGGGGCGCCGCTTATACGATGCACGCAAGGAGTTATGTGAAAATCTGGGATTAAGAGCTATTGTATTTGGAGGTCGCATACCCGGATACAGAAAGTATGCCGCTGATATGACCCCTAAGGAGTATATACAGAAAGTGAAGCAAAAGGAGATTTATGACCCGGTTCTTTCATTTCAGCTCTCTAATGACTTTCATGTAAAGAAGGTGTTGAAGAACTATATGCCTGAGGATGACGAAAGTATGAACTTTGCCACGCTGCTGCAATGGGACAATGTGAATTATGAAGAAACCCATAAACCTCAGTTTCAGGGCAAAAGCTATGTAAGGCTGGGACTTGTGCAGTGGCAGATGAGACCGTACAAAGACCTGGATGAGCTATTTACCCAGCTTGAGTACTTTATAGACTCAGTAGCGGCATACAAGAGTGACTTTGCGGTATTTCCTGAGCTGTTTAACGGACCGCTTATGGCGGCTTTTAATGATTTGCCGGAAGTAGAGGCCATGCGGAAACTGGCAGGATATACGCCTGCTATACGAGCGAAATTTACAGAGCTGGCTATTAAATACAATGTGAATATTGTAACAGGGAGCCTGCCCAGTATAGAAGGTACGGAGCTGCGAAATATAGGCTACCTGTGTCATAGAAATGGTAATATAGACCAGTATGAGAAGATTCATATAACACCCGACGAGGCTAAGGCCTGGGGAATAAAAGGCAGTAATGTGCTGAAGGTGTATGAGACAGATGCGGGAAGGGTAGGGATACTTATATGCTATGATGTGGAGTTTCCGGAACTGGCCCGCCTCCTGGCCGACCAGGGTATGCAGATACTGTTTGTACCATTCCTCACAGATACACAGAATGCCTATATGCGTGTGCGGTGCTGTGCGCAGGCCCGAGCTATAGAGAATGAGTGCTATGTAGCTATTACGGGCAGTGTAGGTAACCTGCCGAAAGTATCTAATATGGACATTCAATACTCTCAGTCGGTGGTGTTTACCCCCTGCGATTTTGCTTTCCCTTATAATGGTATAAAGAGTGAGGCAACACCCAATGCTGAGATGGTACTGATATCGGATGTGGACCTGCTGCTGCTGAATGAGCTGCATATGTATGGTAGTGTACGTAACCTGAAAGACAGAAGGACAGATTTTTATAACCTTAGTTTCCGGAAATAAGATATTGTACTACTTACTTTTGCGCTCATAATATGAAACCTGAATATTGGCTCCGTGCTGCTACGAGTGGCGATGAAACGCTGCTGCTTTCTTTATGGGAGAGTTCTGTAAGGGCTACTCATGATTTTCTGCATGAGGAGGATATTAATTTCTTCAGGCAGGTTATTATCAATCAGCAGGTGTTTGCAGCGGTAGATGTTGTACTAGCATTGGATGCTGATGGGGTGGTGACGGGGTTTGCCGGGTCATCAGAAGGGAGTCTTGAAATGCTGTTTGTACATCCCGACTTTTTGCGTCAGGGTGTGGGCGCATTTCTGGTAGAACATCTGATACGGACTGCAGGCATTAACAGGGTAGATGTCAATGAGCAGAACCCTGCTGCGCTGAAGTTTTACAGACAGATGGGCTTTGAGATAGCCGACCGCTCTCCGCTGGATGGCATGGGAAAGCCCTTTCCCATACTACATATGCGTCGTGAGGTATCCTGAACCTTGCTGTAATATGAACCGGTATGCTGTATTATGCACCAACAATAATACTGTGAGTGCCCCGCTCTGTGATGATACCAACAGGTGTTATGTATGCAGCAGCATCAATACCGGTAAGTAACTGCTGTATAGCATCAACGCTGTGTGGGCTGACGGCTATAAGCAGCCCTCCATTGGTTTGCGGGTCTGGCAGGAGGTTAAATGCCTCCATTACGTCTATGCCGCTCTCAAAGTGTATTTTGCTGCCATAGCTGTTCCAGTTGCGGTAGGTAGCATCAGGTATCATGCGCTGGGCCATGTATTCTTTTACACCAGCCAATAGCGGAAGGCTGTTGTAATTTATGACAGCAGAAAGGCCTGCCCCATCTGCCATTTCACAAAGGTGGCCTGCGAGACCAAAACCAGTAACATCTGTCATAGCATGTACACCATCATTCATACTCAGCATGCTGCCAGCAATGTTTAGTTGTGTCATGGAGGCTACCAGCGTTTCGTAATGCTCCTCTTTCAATACCTCTCTTTTCATAGCCGTAGAGAGTACTCCGGTGCCCAGCGGTTTGGTTAACAGCAGGATGTCTCCCTTTTGCGCCGTACTGTTACGTTTTACGTGTGTTGTATTGCACAGACCGTTGACACTAAGTCCGAAGAACGGCTCGGCACTGTCTATGCTGTGGCCACCAGCCAGTGGTATCCCGGCCTGAGCACATACAGTACGGGCGCCATCCAGCACACGTGCAGCCAGTGAAGCCGGCAACTTTTCTACCGGCCAGCCCAGAATAGCCAGTGCCATCAGTGGCTGACCGCCCATTGCATATACATCGCTTATAGCATTGGCAGCAGCAATGCGGCCAAAGTCGAAAGCGTCATCTACTATAGGCATAAAAAAGTCGGTAGTGGCTATCAGTGCCTTGCCGTTTCCCATGTCATAAACAGCTGCATCATCGGCAGTGTTATTACCTACCAGCAGCTTGTCGGTATATTGTTCCGGCAGGTCTGTCTTCAGTAATTCCTGTAGAGTAGCGGGCGCTATTTTGCACCCACAGCCAGCGCCACGGGAGTATCTGGTGAGTTTTATTGTTTCTTCAGTCATGTCGGGAAGATGTTTCCATTAGCAGCGCTGCATTTGCTGCAGCATCGGTACTGTCTGTCTGCAGGTGTGTTACCTGCAGGTCATAGTTATCTCTGCTTTGTATATCGTGCCTGTAAAATCTGTCGTAATAGGTGAGCAGAATGCGGAAGCAGTCCTGATGATTACCCTCGGCAAGATAGCCCAGCGCATCGCGGGTGGCAAGACCGCCCAGCCGCTTGCGTATGCGCATAATATTGGCCGCCAGCTCTTCTATTCGATATCTGCCATAGTCTTTTACGATTAGCGCCAGTCTTTCTGTAACAGGAATGTCCAGGAAGTACACATGTCCTTTTCTGAGATGCTCCCACAGGCCAGCAGGGACATTTACGTTGCCTATACGTCTGCTCTCATCCTCTATCCATATGCTTCTGGCAGGGTCGGCATGGGAGAGGCTCATTGCCAGTGTGTTTTCAAACTGCTCCTGTCCTGGTTGTGCGGGCATTCCCAGTGCGCCAAATGCAGAGCCTCTGTGCCCGGCAGCACCCTCCAGGTCCAGTATCTGTTCCCCGCGTTTTGCCAACTGCTGCAGGATGGCAGTCTTGCCGGAACCTGTATAGCCTCCTATGACGCAATACCTGTAAGGGGCAGCAACCTTTTTTAATACCCATTGGCGGTATGCTTTATAGCCACCAGCCAGTGTATATACTTTAAAGCCATATAGGTCCATGAGCCATGCCACTCCTGCGCTGCGCATGCCACCACGCCAGCAGTGTATGAGCAGTGTTTTGCCTTTACCTCTACTTTTCAGAATAGCTTCGGCCTGCTCTACCATTGGCCGCATTTTGGGGCCATAAAAGTCAAGACCAGCTTTTATAGCTTTTTCCCTGCTTTGCTGTTTGTAGATAGTACCGGTAACTTTCCGCTCCTCATCGGAGAAAAGGGGCAAACTGAATGCGCCAGGAATATGGGCATGTGCATACTCTCCCGGGCTGCGCACATCCAGAACCGGATGCTGCTGCGCCAGCCGCAGAAACTCGTCAGTATCCACACGGGTTATCATTATTCCTGCATCATCTTCTCTATTACTTCTGCTATTGTCTCTGCTCCCGGCTTAGAGAAGTAGTCACCATCGGTAGCGTAGGCAGGTCTGTGTGCCTGCGCTGTGATGGTACGCGGCGCCACATCAAGCCAGCGGTAACCGCCCTGTATTTCCATTACCTGCTGGAACATGTAAGCTGTAGCACCACCTGGTACATCCTCATCTACAAACACAATGCGGTTAGTCTTTTTCAAAGATTCCACTATCAGGTGATTTACGTCAAAAGGCAGCAGGGTGCGTACATCTACTACCTCACAACTAATGCCCTGAGGTTCCAGATATGTTTTAATAGCGTCTTCAATGATGCGGAGGGTAGATCCGTAAGACACAATGGTTACGTCAGTACCTTCCCTTATTACTTCCGGTACGCCAAATGGTACGGTAAACTTATCCAGATTTGACGGCATGGTCTCTTTAAGACGGTATCCGTTCAGGCATTCTATTACTATACCGGGTTCATCGCTCTGCAGCAGCGTGTTGTACATGCCTACAGCCTGTACCATATTGCGGGGAACGCATACATACATACCGCGCAGGGAGTTTATAATCATACCCATAGGCGACCCGCTGTGCCATATGCCTTCCAGCCTGTGGCCGCGTGTGCGCACAATGATGGGACACTTTTGTCCGCCGCGGGTACGATACTGCAGGGTTGAGACATCATCGCTCAGTGGCTGCAGGCCATACAGCAGATAGTCCAGATACTGAATCTCTGCTATGGGGCGCAGGCCACGCATAGCCAGACCTATGCCCTGGCCTATGATGCTGGCCTCACGTATGCCGGTGTCTGTAACACGGAGGGTGCCATACTTGTCCTGTAATCCTGCAAAACCCTGATTTACATCCCCTATCTTACCCAGGTCCTCGCCAAAGGCAAGTACTGCAGGGTTAGTAGCCAGTGTATGGTCAAAGTACTTATTTAGTATTTCGTAGCCATTGAGCGACTGAGCGTCGGCATCGTACTGAGGCTGTACTTCCTGAACCTTCATTGCACTGTATTTAGACTCAGAATACAGATGTGATGAGTATTTGTTTTTATTGTCCTGGCGCAGCTGCTCAAAATAGTTGCGCAGGCCACGTACGGCCTCGCTGGTGGGGCCGCACAATGATGCCGCACGGCTTACTGCCTGCATTACATCTTTACGTATAGGTTCCTTTATGGCACTAAGTTCCTGCGCTATGGCAGCTATTGCCTGAGCATTAGGTCCGCCCTCATAGGTGGCCTGATTGCAAAGGTTTACCGCCTGTGTTACCTGCTGCTTCACCGGTGCCAGGAATTCATCCCATGCACGCTGCTTTGCTTCACGTGCAGCATCTTTAGCTTCATTTTCTATCTGAGTGGCTTCCTCATCTGTAGCTATTTTGTTTTCTACCAGGAACTGGCGCATACGGGCTATGCAATCCCAGTCTTTTTCCCACTCCAGGCGCTCCTTACTCTTGTAACGCTCATGTGAGCCCGATGTGGAGTGCCCCTGTGGCTGTGTTACTTCCTGTATGTGGAATATGGCAGGCACATGTGTTTCGCGCACGCGTGCTATGCCCTGTTGTATTGTCTGTACCAGACCGGCATAATCCCAGCCTTTTGCAGTATAAATATTTATTCCACCTTTTTTCTCGTCCCACTGCATGCCTGCAAGGGCTTCTGAAATAGAGTTTTTAGTGGTCTGGTATGAGCGGGGTACAGAGATACCATAGCCATCATCCCATATAAACAATGCCATAGGCACCTGTAGAACACCTGCTGCATTTACAGACTCCCAGAAAAGCCCTTCAGAGGTAGATGCATCACCTATAGTGCAGAATACTACTTCATTTCCTTTATTGGTAAATTTCTCAAACCCGGTATGCAGGTCTTCATTCTGGCGGTACATTTTTGATGCATAGGCCAAACCAAGGGCACGCACCATCTGACCGGCAGTAGGGGAGATATCACTGCTGGACTGAGGACCTTCCATGAGGTTTTTCCATTCGCCATCTTCATCGAGCCAGCGTGTGCCGTAGTGACCGTTCATCATGCGGCCACCTGTAGCGGGTTCTCTTTCTATATCGGGGTCGGCATAAAGCTGGGCAAAAAACTGCTGAATATTGCTCATGCCGGTGGCAAACATCAATGTCTGGTCGCGGTAATAACCTGATCTGATATCACCTGCACGAAAACACTTGGCTACTGCTATCTGTGCCAGCTCTTTGCCGTCACCGAAAATGCCAAATTTAGCTTTGCCGGTAAGCACCTCGCGCCGGCCTATAAGACTGGCTTCACGACTTGCCACCGCCATCCTGTAGTCCTGCAATGCTTCTTTCTTAAACTCCTCAAACGATAATCTTGCAGACCTTGGTGACGCTGTTACTGATGGCATATATATAGTTTAATTGTTTACAGATAAATAGGTGCATATCCCCACTACATAAAAGGGGGATATACAGAAATTCGCTTACTGCAAAGATAACCTTTGAAGGCAGAATTCTGAAACGGTAATAATAATATATAGAATGATGACAGATGTGGGTGAAATAGCTGCTTTTTCATGTCAAGTTCCGACTTTTGCGGTGTTCAATGCTCTATAAATAATGCCGCTGTACAGAGAATGGAAGACCGGACCGGCAGCGCTGGCCGCTATATGGAAAATGGAGGAGTCTGAGGCCTTTTTCAAGGACAGTACCGGCCTGTTCCCCGATATTAACAATGAGAAGCGCCGTATGGAGCATCTGGGCGGGCGGCATCTGCTGCGCTGGCTGAAACGTGACTTTCCCCTGCAAAACATTGTACGGGATGAGCATAACAAGCCCAGACTGCATGGCGAAACATTTTTCTTTTCTGTATCGCACTCATGGCCATGGGCTGCGGCTATAGTGAACAGCCAGCATGATACGGGAATAGATATACAGACATGGAATCCCCGGATAATGGCTATCAGCGCCAAATTCCTATCGGCAGAAGAAGCAGACCTGTGTGGAGGAGATGACCGACTGATTACCCTGCTATGGTGCGCCAAGGAAGCTGCCTACAAATGGTATGGCAAGAGGGGTATTGTCAATTTTATTCAGCACCTGCCCGTTACCCGGCTTATGGAGGATAGTGGTAGCTATGATGCTATCATCAGCTTTCAGCTGGCTGAGTCACCTTTTGATATGCATATATCCGGCTTTCTTACAGAGGAGTTTGCCTGTGCATGGGTGGCGCAGGCGGGGGATATATAGCGTTACAGCGCACCGCTGTTTACTTCTATCCAGTATTGCCTGATAGTACCCAGCAGCGCTATTAGTTGCTCAAAGCTGTTGGGTTTTGTAATATAGGAATTGGCACCAGCTTCATAGCATCGTGCTATTTCCTGTACATTATTGGTGGTACTGAATATTACTACAGGTATTTTTCTGAATCCTTCATGTTGCTTTATTTCCCGGAGGGCTTCGCGGCCATCTTTCTTTGGCATATTAAGGTCCAGCAGTATGAGGTGGGGTAGTGTATCGCCTGCTGTAAGCCTGTGGTTCAGCAGATCCAGCAGTTCCACCCCGTTTTCTGCAAAGAGCAGGGTGTCTTTATTTCCGGTCTCATCAAATGCTGCTTTTACCAGAAACCTGTCATCGGCATCGTCTTCTGCTATCAGGATCAGTGCTTGTTCCATTGCGGTAAAGATATTGAATTGCATGCAGTAATCTGCCTCTTTATCTTTTGATAATCATACATAGATACTAGTGCTTTTTATTTAAAGTATTTAATAACTTGCAGTAAACTATACCCTTATGATACGCTCCCTATTACTTCTGCTTGTATTAACGATGCATGTTGTGGTTACAATGGCTCAGATTCCCGACCAGCCCAATATTGATTTTGAATCAGGCAATACCTCTGTATGGAGTTATTATTTAGGTAAATGTTGTCCGCTGGTGTTGGATACACCTACTGTAGCTTTACCTGACAGGCATGAAATTACTTCGGGCTCTGGAGTAGATATGTATGGGAAGTTCCCGATTGTTTCTCCGGGAGGCGGAAATTATTCGATGAAGCTGGGGAACAACAATATTTTTGGGCAGGCAGAGCGGGCAGAATATATGGTACACATACCGCCGGGAATGTCTGACTATAGTCTCATTTTCAGGTATGCTGTGGTTTTTGAAGATCCCGGGCACGAACCAGACCAACAACCCAGGTTTGCAGTTAATGCATGGGACTCTGCTACAGGCAATCCGGTGGAGTGTGCTCAGTATCTTTATGTATCATCATCCCAGCTGCCTGATTTTGATTCACTACCTGACATAAGGGTAAAGTTTAAGGGATGGACAACAGCAAGTATTAACTTGTCCGGTTATCAGGGAAAAACAATAAAGGTTCAGTTTACTACCGGAGATTGCGGATATGGAGGGCATTTTGGGTATGCATATATCGACATCAGCCGGGAGCTATTCGCCATTTCCCAGCCAGTATGTAATAAGCGTATTGCTACTCTTAAGGGGCCGGAAGGTTTCAGCGATTACTACTGGTATGATGCCGGCTTTAATAAAATGGTGGGCGCTGGTAAATATGCTACTGTACCCAACCCTGTAGACTCTCAAACCTATGCCGTGATTCTGGTGCCGTATCCGGGATATGGCTGTCCTGATACGTTATATACTACCATCTATCCTTCACAACTGGATATGACACTTACCGGTGACGATGGCGTATGCAAGGGCAGGAAGTTCAGTTTTGAGGCAACCGGTGAGGGTGGTGATGGGCCACTAAGTTATCTGTGGACCAAAAATGGCATTACAGAGTGCCAGTGTGGTATGGTGTCAGGAACTGTAGAGAACAAAACCACATACATCATCCGTATATCAGATACTTCAGGCTGTAATATCAGTGATACGGTTGTGCTGAATGGTGACGACTGTGTACTTACTATACCTAATGCCTTTACACCTAATGACGATGGGAAGAATGATGTGTTCCGTGTCATTGGCGAAGGGCTTGATAACTACCGCAGTTTCCGGCTGCTTGTTTTTAACCGATATGGAGAGCGGGTGTTTTACACACAGGATATATATGAAGGTTGGGATGGGGTTTATAATGGAGATCTCCAGAATATGAATGTATTTTTCTACATGGTACAGTTTACCCTGCGAGGAAAACAATATCTACTTAAAGGCGATGTAACACTGGTACGATAGCCAATCAATTCAGGAAATCTGTAAGCGGGCTGCTGCTTTCTGCCTGCATGCGTATAGCCGGTAAGCCGGATTTATAAGCCATGCGACCCGCCTCTACTCCCATACGGAAAGCCGTAGCAATGGCTACAGGGTCTCCGGCTACAGCAATTGCAGTATTTACCAGTACCGCATCGGCTCCTGCCTCCATAGCTGCTGCTGCATGACTGGGGCTGCCAATACCGGCATCTACTACTACAGGGACATTGCTCTGCTCTATGATAATATGCAGGAATTCCAGTGTTTTCAGTCCCATGTTACTGCCTATGGGAGCACCCAGAGGCATTACTGCTGCTACGCCTACTTCTTCCAGCCGCTTGCATAGTACGGGGTCGGCATGGATATAGGGGAGTACAACAAAGCCCTCTTTTACCAGCCTTTCTGCTGCTATAAGTGTCTCTATAGGGTCGGGCATAAGATATTTTGGGTCGGGGTGTATCTCCAGCTTCAGCCAGTTGGTTTGCAGGGCTTCACGAGCCAGCCGTGCAGCAAATACTGCCTCATCGGCGTTGCGCACACCCGAAGTGTTAGGCAACAGATTTATGTGCGGATGGTGCAGATGGCGCAGTATGTCATCATCCTCGCCCTCTGTGCTTATACGGCGCAGGGCTACGGTTACCAATTCAGAGCCGGATGCCAGCAGGGCCTGCTCCATAAGCTGATGGTCGCCGAACTTTCCGGTGCCGGTAAACAGTCTTGAGTTAAATTCCTTATCTGCTATTTTTAGTATGTCGTTCATTGTTTTTCTTTTTAGCGTTGTGCAGGGCTTGTGGAGGATTCTGTACTGTTATTTATAAGCATACGGAATTGCTCAGCCGTATTTCTGACGTTGGTACTGTTTGCAATAGCTCCTGATACTGCTATCCCATAAAGCCCGGTACTCATCAGCTCTGGTATGTCGGCAGCAGTAATACCCCCAATGCCAATAATAGGAGGGGCATTATACCCATCTCTGCTGAGTGCGGTATATATCTGTTTATATCCTTCTGCGCCCAGTACAGGACTCAGCTTATCTTTAGTGGTAGTAAACCTGTAAGGGCCAAGACCTATATAGTCTGTGGGTTTGTCTTTCATGTTCAATATGTCTTCCAGCGTATTGGTAGTGCGGCCTATTATGTAGCCGCCGGTCAACAGCGCTTTTTCTTCCTCCTCGGTTATCGTGTCTTCTTTTCCTACATGCACGCCATCTGCACCTATTTCCAGTGCCAGCCGGGGTACATCATTGATGATGAGCCTTGCATTGTATCGTTTGCATATCTCCTGTACCTCCAGCGCCACCTTTCTGTATTCGTCATAACTCACATTTTTCAGGCGCAGCTGCACCCAATCTACGCCGCCTGCGCAGGCCTGTTCGGCCACGGTAGCAGATGTGGTGATGAAATGCAGTTTACTTATCTGCTTCATACGTTCAGTGGTTTATGTACGCCCAGCAGGGTAGGGCTGCTGCCCAGGTACTGATGAGTGTATGCATTAGCTATTTCGGCTGCGGTTTCTATATCTTTTCCCAGTGCCAGCTGTGCCGTTAGTGCAGCAGACAGCACACATCCGCTGCCATGTTTGGCACCATTGGGTATCCTATCATTCGGGAAGAGGTAGGTGTGGTCTGATGTATACAGCATATCTGTTACAGTTTCTCCATCTCCATGTCCTCCCTTCAGGTATATATTCACGTGCTCACTTGCATCTTCCAGCCGTTCATTCAGACTTTCCCCGCCAAATATCAGGGATGCCTCGGGAATATTGGGCGTTATACAGAACAGCTCTGGCAATACTGTTTGCAGTTGCTCCGGCACCGCATGAAACTCATATCCGGCACTGGCCCGCAGTATGGGGTCGTAAACAATGATGGGGTCCTTTATGGCTGTTTTAAGATAGCCTGTCAGCTTCGCCAGTACATCTACACTTTCTATGAGCCCTATCTTTATATACCTTATATCAAACCGATGTAGCAGCACCGATACCTGCTCTGCTATATCGCTTACAGGTAACCACTGTACCCGGTCAAACTCGGTATCGTTCTGCCAGGTAAGCGCCGATACCACTGCAAGGCCATAAACGTCATTGGCCTCAAATGTTTTCACATCTGCCAGCACGCCGGCACCTGCCGAAGGGTCAAAGCCGGCTATGGATAGCACATATGGTCGTATGTAGGACATTTAACTATTTCAGTTTCTTTATGCCACTATGATTCAGCAATGATTTCATCTGAACGATTGCAGTTTCATTGAGTCTGGTGAGTCGTTCTCCCTGCTGTAACTGTTGCCTTATAAGTACAGCGTTGATGCTTTCCAGATTAGTAAGCACTACCAACTGTTCCAGCGTGGCGTGGTCTCTGATATTGCCATCTTTTTCCGGGTTAGCATCTCTCCATTCCTTTGCTGTCCTGCCAAAGAGCGCCACATTCAGCAGGTCTGCTTCATTGGCATATACTACGGCGGCCTGGGTGCGCGTTACGGCCGGAGGTACCAGTTGTTCTTTTATTGCATCGGTATGTATACGGTAATTAATTTTTGATAATGTTCGCTGCAGGTTCCATTCCAGCTTCAACCGGTCATTTTCTTCATTCTTCAGCCGCTGAAATTCCCGGATAAGGTATATCTTAAATTCTGCACTTATCCATATGCCAAACTCAAAAGCAATGTCGCTGTGAGCATATGTGCCTCCATACCTTCCTGCCACAGCTTTTATCCCAATTGCATTTGTCTTTTCTACCCATTCCTTTACACTTAGCTTGTAACTATTCAATCCTGCCTGACTTTTAATTATGGCGAATTCGCCATAATTAAAAGCAGGGTTGTGAATACTCTCCCATATTCCGAGATACTCTACTGTATTACGATTACGTAACCAGTCGGAAATGAAAAAATCACCGTCTTTGGCTTTGAGCATATCCGTAAGTGAAATATATGCGCCCGTGTCATCACTGACAACAGTTACAGATATACCCTTTACAATAATAGATTTACCCTTTGCCATATGTATCAAATGGTTAAATGTTAACTGTATATCTCTCCACCAGCTTCTACAAACTCTTTTGACTTTTCTGCCATGCCTTTTTCTGCTTCTTGTTTGTTGGCATAATCACGTATGTCCTGGGTTATTTTCATAGAGCAGAAGTGTGGGCCACACATAGAGCAGAAGTGTGCCACCTTGGCTCCTTCGGCCGGTAAGGTTTCATCATGGAAGGCGCGGGCGGTGTCAGGGTCCAGGGACAGATTGAACTGGTCTTCCCAGCGGAATTCAAATCTTGCCTTACTCAATGCATTGTCTCTGTATTGTGCGCCGGGATGGCCCTTGGCAAGGTCTGCCGCATGGGCCGCTATTTTGTAGGTTATAACACCGTCTTTCACATCTTTTCTGTCTGGTAATCCCAGATGCTCCTTAGGTGTAACATAGCATAGCATGGCGGTACCATACCAGCCTATCATAGCTGCACCAATAGCTGATGTAATGTGGTCATATCCCGGAGCAATGTCAGTAGTGAGCGGCCCCAGTGTATAGAATGGCGCTTCATCACAGCACTCCAGCTGCTTGTCCATGTTCTCTTTTATGAGGTGCATAGGTACATGGCCAGGGCCTTCTATCATTACCTGTACATCATGCTTCCATGCAATTTTTGTGAGCTCGCCCAGTGTTTCCAGTTCGGCAAACTGTGCTGCATCATTAGCATCGGCAATGGAACCGGGCCTTAGACCGTCGCCCAGGGAGAAGCTTACGTCATAAGCCTTCATGATTTCGCATATTTCCTCAAAGTGTGTGTAGAGAAAGTTTTCTTTATGATGTGCCAAGCACCATTTGGCCATAATGCTGCCCCCGCGGGACACAATACCCGTTACGCGCTTTGCGGTAAGCGGCACATAGCGCAGCAGTACTCCCGCATGTATGGTGAAATAGTCCACGCCCTGCTCTGCCTGCTCTATGAGTGTGTCACGGAATATTTCCCATGTCAGGTCTTCGGCCTTGCCATTTACTTTTTCCAGTGCCTGATAAATTGGAACAGTGCCTACCGGTACGGGGCAGTTTCTGATAATCCATTCACGTGTTTCGTGTATGTTTTTGCCGGTAGAAAGATCCATCAGCGTATCGCCCCCCCAGCGGCAGCTCCATACTGCTTTTTCTACCTCTTCCTCAATGCTTGATGTAACGGCAGAGTTGCCGATGTTCGTATTAATCTTTACCAGAAAGTTGCGGCCTATGATCATAGGCTCGCTTTCAGGGTGGTTGATGTTGGCCGGTATGATGGCACGGCCGGCAGCTATCTCATCACGAACAAATTCCGGTGTTATCATTTTCAGCGGTGTTTTAGCACCGAAGCTATTGCCGGGATGTTGTGCCCACAGACTGTCGTCGCTCATGAGCTCATCAATACGCTGGTTTTCGCGTATGGCTATATATTCCATTTCAGGCGTTATCATGCCCTTCTTTGCATAGTATAGCTGCGTTACGTTCTGTCCTTCTTTTGCCCTGAATGGCATTTTTATATGTTCAAAACGCAGTTCATCCAGTTTTTTATCCTCCAGCCGCATATTGCTGTACTCTGAAGTAAAGCTATCCAGCGCATCTACATCGCCACGGGACACTATCCATTCCTCCCTCAGTCTGGGGAGACCTTTGGTAATATCTATCTGTATGTCAGGATCAGTATATGCACCGCTGGTATCATATACTGTAACACTGGGGTTAGGTATGGACTCTTCCAGCCCGAAAGTTTTTGTTTTTGTGGGGCTTACCGATATCTCCCTCATAGCCACCTTTATATTGTGCAGCTTACCGGGAACATATATTTTCTGTGATGCCGGCAGTGTGCCGGTAGTTATGGCGCCAGCCTGTGGTGTTTTATCTTTTTTCATCGGTACTTGTTTTTATGTCTTTGAATGGTGCTGCCGGAGACTAGCCTCCCTGCGTAGCTTTTATAATCATTAATTTGTCCTGCTCATTGAGTATAGATGCAGCCCATAGGTGGCGGGGTATGACATCGCTGTTCACTGCCAGCGCTATACCCTGTACTGATGGTAGCCCCAGCAGGGCAACTGCATCTGCTACAGTGCCACCCTCTGGCAGCTCATATGCTTTGTTGTTAATGGTAATATTCATCACACACCTTTTATAGTGGTGCAGTAGCGGGAGGCAGAGACCCCTTGCGGGAGTAGCATTTACTTTTTCCTTACGCAGGCATTACCCTGATCAGGTACAAAGGGTATAATCTCAGCCATTCCATTTACGGCACCCCTAAAGTCCGCAACAAATGTACGGGGATTTTAAATAGCGTAGTGATTGTAAGGTCATAGCAATAGCAGATATTGTGGACAGTGATTTTGTGCTGTCTGGTTCACTTATGGCATTTTATCATTTGCTGTCTTTGCTCTTATCAGATATGTGTAGTGGAAATTACAAAAACATCAGGAACAAAGTTGAATATACTTTATATCTTTGAGGCATGAAAATACTGACGTGCGCACTATTGCTGTCCTGTTTTTTTATGATGTCCTGCGAAAAGAATAACTGCTATTCGTGCAGGCTGTATATTTCTCAGAATGGCAAACTGATAGCCAACGCTCCCCAGCCCAAGATATGCAGGGTAAAGAAGAGCTATATATCCAAGTATAAAGAAGACAGCGCACGTACATGGACCGTTACTGATAATGCCGGTAACGTAAATGTCTATGACCAGAAACTGGAATGCACCACTGACAAATACTGGTAGTAACATACCGGCCTGGCTTTTGTCTTAGAGAAAACAGGGCCTTTTTCGCTATTTTGTTTCATAGTACATATTTCAGAGGGGAAATACACTTACCTGCAAAAAGCTAATTGTAGTATCTTTGCGGCCCAAATTCAGATATGAATATACGTAAAATACTGGTTTTTTACCGTCTCCCGATAGCGGCACTGATGCTGATACTGGGCTTTGTAGTAGGTTTTCAGGTGACATGGTGGATAGCATGGATACCTTTCCTGATATCTATAGTAATGGTAGTGGCTTACTTCCTTATAGGCCCAATGACCCTGATACAGGGCTATATAGAGTCGGGTGATATGGATGGGGTAGCGAAGCTGATGAAAATGGTGAAGTATCCGAATCTGCTTTACAAACCGATACGCTCTACGTACTATATGCTGCAGGCCAACATATCTACTATGGGTGAAGACCTGGATGCGGCAGAAGCGCAACTGCGCAAAGGGCTGGAGTCGGGTATGCCGGAGAAAGAATATGAGGGTACAGCATACCTGCAGTTGGGAGCAATAGCACAGCGTAAGGGTAATACAAAAGAAGCTTATGAGCACCTGCGTAAAGCGATACAGATAGGGCTGCCTGATAAAGAGAATGAGGCTATGGCATATCTGCAACTGTCGGGACTGTGTGCACAGCGCAGGGACTTCCGTAACTGTAAAATATACTTTAATAAAGCAAAAGCATGTAAGCCAACTAATCCTCAGGTGGTGGACCAGCTCAAGGAAATGTCTGTTTACATAGCCCGTATGCCGGGATAGGTATATCAAACAAAATCTGATTTAGTATGCAGCGGGAGTGTCTATAAAGACACTCCCGCTGTCGTTTACCTGAGGCCCATGACAGTTTTGTTCTTAGGGTATTTTACCCTGTATGCCAGGCGTAATTCTGTTTTTACGCCGGGTGCAGGGTTAAGGGCCCACTCTGTGATGCCGGTGTTCTCATCAATGATACCTTCTCCTGTTTCTACATTGTCTATAACTATGCTGTTGTCTTTGCTTACCGGTATCTGATCTGTGAGCATTAACTGTACTGTTTCTTTCCGGGTATTACGAACGGTAATCGTATAGCCGAATGTTTCTGTGACGTTAGTGCCCAGAGATTTTACGCTGCGTTTTGCGGCATCGGCATCGCGCTTGATTATTATCTTCTTATCGCGTCCCATAGAGAGGAACAGGGTGTCCTTAACGCTTCTGGTATCCAGAATGCCCTGACCGATATATGTTCCGTCAAAGAAAATATTGGCCAGTCCGGGCATTATGTTGAGGTTTTCCCAGCCGGTAATGGCTGCCTGCAGGAATGCATCCTTATCGTACTTAGGCGCTGCAAAGTAGCGATATGTGGCAGGTACTTCCTGCTTTTTAACAGCAACAAGGTGCCTGTTGCCATCGGCAGGTATGGTGTAAGGCAGTTCTATATCGAATGTTACGTTCATGCCCGTATTATCACTGGTTACATAATGGTCCATAGAGGATTGTCCTTCTCCTATATTCTGTACCTGCACGCCGTCTACGATATATAGTGTGCCTGTTTTTCTTGCTCCGCTAATACTTCCCGCTCTGCCCCGCTGTGCCTGGTATATACCTGGTGTCATTGAGGTTGCGTCAGCAATTTCGGTAGTGCTTAAAGATTTTATGTCGTTATGGGCCAATACTGTTTCCTGCCGGGCTGGCTGTGGTGTGAATTGCTGCATTGCTATAGGCTGCGGTGTATAATAGTAGAGGTGCAGGGGTCTTACTACAGGGGCCTGTACGGTTTCATTGGGGTTGCCACCGGAAAGCTGCAGCTTTACTTTGTTCCAGTCTATGCCTGTGTTCTGGTAAACATTGGCTTTATAATAGATTTTTACCGGGCTGCTGGTGTTGACCGCTATAATATCGTAAAGAGGTGTCCATCCGGCATCGGGAGTAACATAGCTTATGGTGATGTGCGCATTACAGGTTTTAGGTGCATATGCCTTTACCAGCAGCTGGCTGCCAGGAAGTAGTTTTCCGCTTGTTTGCTGCATCAACTGATTGCTGATGCGGGAGATAGTTTCATTCAAGGATTTTATCTCTGCTTCCAATGCCCGCTTGCGTACATTGCATTTTTCCATTTTTTCACCGGCAGCGTCTACCAGCTTCATCAGGTCTGCTACAGACATGCCTGTCTGGTCTCCTTTAATAACACGATTTTGCTGGAGGATGGTAATCTGCTCTGATACGGCAAGCAGGCGGTCGGTAGCATCGTCGCGCACGGCCTGCAGACGTGTGATACTATCGTTGAGCCGGGTTGCGACAGGGCTGGCCATATCCGGCTCCAGATAGTTTCGCTGAAATACAGCAGATTCTATGACTACATCATTAGTGGCATTAATCATGAGGCTGGAAGTATTGACATTGGCAGCTACATTGGTAAACAGTAGTTCATTCTCGCCGGATTTCAGCATAACGGTAGTATTGCTGGTAAGCTCGGCTCCTTTCTGAAACACTGTGGCTGCGGTTATTTCCAGTTTCTGGCGGGTTTGTGCTACGGTGGCTGTGTATATGAACAGCAGCAGACCGGTAAATATAGAACGGCACATAAGGAATAGTTTTAAAGAGTAAGCAAGGAGGTGCAGCAGGTGCTGAACCCTATTTTCCAGACTGGCCGGTCTATATATAAAGACGTGAGAAATGGGGTGATTCTTTGCTTCTTAGCTAAAAATATTCCGGCGATATCAAATTGAGTTTGTGGCTTCCTGTGTGCGATGGTTGCTATACGGTACTCTGTTTTTCTTATATGATTACTTATGTTTCAATGGTAGTGCTTGGTTGTTTCCTGCTGATAGCGGGTACTGAGAGGGGTAGCGCCCAGGTGCCATGCCAGATGCAATCTGGCGGAATTAGGTGAGGCACGAGTTGGCTATGTGTCAAACCCGCCAGTGGGGTGTGTGTCTGAATAAGAGTGCTGCGAGTACAATGGGCGAAAGTGCAGAGTTGTTTTTCTGCACAATTTTTTGTTGTAAATCAACGCTTTAGGTGTTTTTGTTTGCACTGTTACGTGCCATGGCTCTCCGGGCGGCACGATTGAGGTGGGGGGCTGGTGGTGGCATGGTGCCGGGCTTAGTGTGTGGAGTGGCTGGTGTAGGTTTGGCAGGTGGTGTGGGTGTTGCTGCCGGTTGTGTGGCGGCTTTCTGTTCTGCCGCCAGTGCGGCAAGGTCTTCCTGGTCCAGCAGGAGCTCTTCGGGGGAATCGCGGGGAGATGGCGATGGTGCGCCTGGGGGCTGCTGTGCTGCTGCTGTATGGCCGGCATATGCGGCAACAATGGGCTGGAGCCGGGCTGCGAGGGTAGGGTCGGCATGCTGGGTGAAATCGAGAAAGTTGGTAAGCGCTTCGAGGTTTTCGCAGAGGGCTGCTTTTGCGTTGAGCTTTGTAATTGTGTTGACGAGCTTTGCCATGGTGTTTACCTCCTGTGTGGTGATGGGCGTATCTGTACGGTCAAGAATACTGTTCTGCAGCTGCGAGAGGATAATGTAACAATTGCCGGTAATAATGGTGGGCATGGACTGTGCTGCCTGACGGATGGTATCCCAATGGTTATGACTGACCCAGTAGTGGAGTGTGCGGCGGCTTACGCCTACAGCATCGGCAATTTCTGTTTTTGTAAGGTTTGTGTGGAAGTATAGGTTTTCGGCCTGTTTCTGTTGTTCTGTTTTCATAGCAAGTGATTTTATAGGAGTGACAAAGTTAGTGCTGGTGTATGAGGTGGGGGGTGATAGGTGGGGATTTGTGGATATGTTTTCGGAATCGTGATTTTTGGGAGTGTTGCCGGTGTTGTTTTGCTATGGAAAGTTTGTTTCTGAATGTGTGTTATGCAAGTCGAAAAGAGTTGCTGTGTTGTGGGCGTAAGTGGAAAACACATGCGCCAAAGCTGGGTAGATTGGGCTGTGGCGTCCTGATAGTGGACGGGGCCTGTGAGAGACCGGCCTGAGAGGGGCGTCTTTTATTGTGGACACAAGTGGGAAACAGCGGTCAGGAGGCCGCGCTTTACTGTGACGTAGACGGAATTTACGCCAGGCGGGAAAACACTTGCATACAAACGGCTTCTGGTCTGAAGTTTACCTAAGGTCGATCTGTAAGGTCACAAAGAAAAGACCATCACTTGTGTTTACATTCAAAATGTATTTTTTTTCATAAATGAGATCCAGGCGGCGTTGAACGTTGGCCAGGCCGATACCGTGAGAGTCGTCAAAGGAATGCTGAACAGACGAATATCTGTTCTTGACTGCGAAAAGTAATTGGCTATCTGATATACCGAGGCTTACATGAATGAAGGGCTGCGCTACGGTGCCGGTTCCATGTTTGAAGGCATTTTCCACAAATGGAATGAGAAGCATAGGCTCTATCATCACATTCTCATTATTATTTACATAAAAGTCTGTCTTTATATCCACTTCTGTACCTACACGTATGCTTTGAAGGTCAATGTAGCTTTGCAAATACTCCAGTTCTTTGGCTATGGATACCTTTTTCTCATCATTGTCGTAAACCATATATCGCATGAGTGTAGACAGCCGTATCAGCATAGGTTCCAGCTTGTCTGACTTGACCCTTGAAAGCGCCACCATATTGTTCAATACATTGAACATAAAGTGCGGGCTTATTTGCCAGCGCAGGAATGTCAGTTCAGACCTCAGGCTCTCATTCTCTTTTTCCTTTTGCTGCCTTTCGTTTTCCACGTTGTGCCTTATAAGGCAATAACAAATTGCGAATAGAACGATCAAAGCGTAAATGAAGAATGTAATACCCATTCTCATGGGCGGCATTTCGGGCACAGAGTGGCGGTGAAGGAAACCGATAAGGAAATTGATGATCAATAGGTTAAGTATTTGAATACCAATGAACTGCCAGTATTTTCTTTTCATTAGCAACCTGGGTACGAGGTATAGTGTATTCAAATAGAACAAAGGAATCATCATGAGGTTGAGCACAAGCGGCTCATACTGCAGATGGTTTATGTTGTCTGCGGTCAGATGAACCGGAGGCGGCATATGCCTTGGGAGGCGCGGCTTCCCTCCGTTATTGTTGCGCAGCAGAAATGGCAGCGTAAGGAATATCGCCCAACTAGCTACGTGCAACATTAGGCTCAACCAGTTTTTTTCTTTTACAGTTGACACCTCCTTATTCATAAACTTCAATTGTTATCAATGCAGACACTCGGGTTACTGAAGAAACGCCTGCAATATGAATTTGAAAGGTCGGCATATCTACTGAGATGACCGCTGTTTTGCGACAAAATCAAGAAAAGATACGACCCAAACCAATACTCTTTGCTGCGCAGGTTTGTATGATTGCAGTCTGATGTTAATTGAAACATCAGGCCATATCGCAGGATTTCAGCTTTCTATCGCTGCATTTGCCGATTACATCTATTTGCTGAAAATGGTAGAGTGGAATAATTGATGTTTGTATGTTTCATTCTATACCAATGCGTAAATATCTTGTAATTGTCACATTATTTTTAGCTAACCCTTGTCATGGCCAGCTCATTAAGAAGAAGGCAGCTATGCCTCCTTCGCCTTTGGATAAGATAGTTGTCAACGACCAGTTTGCCTCTGCCACGTTACATGAGGTTTACCAGACTCTTATGACCAACTACAAGGTGAATATCATCTATGATTCTAATTATTGCAAAAAGCGTTATTTCTCTTATTGGTTCTCTAAAACGCCATTTACAAGGGCCATAGAGATCACTACGCGGGACCCGGGAGTGTCAATAAAGCCATTGGACAAAATGACATACTACATTGATTCAGCGTTGAATATCACTATCAAGTACGACAGAACATCAACCATATATACTGAGGATGGGAAATTAGCCGAGGTAATGCCTGTACAGAAAAAATTTGAAGGTCCGGCAGAGAAAAAGAACTTCAACATATCGGGCAAGGTTGTGGATGTGGCATCGGGTGAACCGTTACCGTTCGTTACGGTTACGGTATCTGGTACTGGTATAGGCACGGTCAGTAATGCAGATGGCCTCTTCTCTTTACTGAATGTGCCCTCAGACACAGCAACAATATCTGCCAGTTATTTGGGATATCTGACCCGGACCATATACCTCAACCCGCAGATGCAAACTGGTAATTTCATTATAGAGCTTTTCCCAGGTGGAGCAGTAAGTCTGAAAGATGTGGTCGTTACCGGGAACAGGAACGATATGATGAAAATGTCATCCGGGGACCTGAGCATGATAAAACTATCTCCGGCTAAGCTTGCTGAGTTGCCCAATGTGGGAGAGAAGGATGTGATGCGCGCATTTCAGTTGATGCCCGGGGTAAGCGCTTCAAATGAATCGTCATCTGGCCTGTATGTGCGGGGAGGTACACCCGACCAGAACCTTGTAGTTTATGACGGCTTTACGATTTACCATGTGGATCATTTGTATGGATTTTTCAGTGCGTTCAATGCAAATGCGGTAAAGGATGTGCAGTTGTATAAAGGAGGGTTCGATTCGAAATTTGGCGGCAGATTGTCGAGCGTAATGGAGCTTACCGGTAAAGAGGGCAATAAAAAGAACTTTAATCTAGGCGGAGATATAAGCCTGCTTAGCTGCAACTTGTTTACAGAGATACCGTTGACCGAGAACATTTCCATTATGGCTGCATGGCGCAGATCATGGAAGGGGCCGATATACAATTGGATATTTGATTCTTTTAACCAAAACGACAATGAGACCGAACAGCAGCCAGTAATGACAGGAGGCCCAGGGGGAGGCCCGTCTGATGAAACCAAAACCACATCTTATTTTTCCGATCTGAATGTCAAAGTAACTTATAAGCCTACCGAAAAAGACAATATTGCCTACAGCTATTTCTACAGCATAGATAAACTGGACAACAGTACCAACTTCACTGCTCCCGGTGGTTTTGGAGGTGGTAATTCTTCCGGGTTCAGTAATGGTACTACTGACCTTACACGTTATGGCAATGTAGGTATGAGCCTTAAATGGTCGCGCAAATGGGCAGATAGGTTGTATGGTAATACGCTGGTGAGTTATTCCAATTATTACAGCGAACGTGACCGCTCAAATGAACGTACAACAACCAATAGCAGCACCAGCGAAACAACTACTATTAAAAATGGTATCCTGGAAAATAATGACCTGACAGACCTCAGCTTTAAATCTGATTACGAATGGAACCTGTTCAAATGGAGTGACCTGGGTTTCGGCATTTTCGGTACAGATTATGACATCAACTATAACTACAGCCAGGACGATACCTCGGAAGTGCTGGCAAGGAGCGGACATGGTATTTTGACTGGCGGTTATATACAGGACAAAATGACGTTCTTTAAAAAACGATTGGAGATAAAGCCAGGCATAAGGCTCAGTTATTTCGATATTACGGGAAAACTTTATCAGGAGCCACGTTTGGCTACCGGCCTGAATATTACAGATAGACTTTCATTAAAAGGTTCATATGGACAGTTCTACCAGTTCGCTAACCGTATAACGAGAGAAGATATCCTATCCGGCAGCAGGGATTTCTGGATTCTTTCTGATGAGACAAAAGTTCCTGTAAGCAAGTCAACACACTATATAGCAGGTGTCAGTTACGAGACAAATAACTACCTGTTCAGTGTAGAGGCTTACAAGAAAGACCTTGAGAATATCAGTGAGTATTCCATGCGCTTTTCCACTACCCGGTTCTCTACTACAGTAAATGAGAGCTTTTATACCGGTTATGGTTTTGCAAAGGGCATTGAACTGCTTGTACAGAAAAAGGCAAGAAAATTTACCGGATGGGTAAGTTATTCATTGGGTCAGGCAAGGAATCACTTTGATGTTTATGGTGAAGGTTACTTCGCTGCCAACCAGGACGTGACACATGAATTCAAAGCTGTTAGCGTCTATAAATATAAAAGATGGGATTTCTCTGCCACATTGGTATATGCAACCGGCAGGCCTTATACAGCGCCAGCGGGGTCATACTCCATCACTTTGCTCGACGGTACAAGTGAAGACTATTTCACTGTTACCACAAAGAACTCATTGCGCTTACCGGACTATCACCGGTTAGACCTTTCAGCAAGCTACCATATTTTCAACAGCAATAAGAAGGACATAGGTTATATGAGTTTATCATTGTTTAATGCGTATAACCAGACTAATGTTTGGTATAAGCAGTATTACATTTCTGAAGGAAGCGTGATTGAGTCGAATGTCAACTATCTGGGTATCACGCCAAATCTCACACTTTCACTTAAAATCCGATAAATATGCGTTTTAGATATAATGTTATCATGTTGCTTTCAGCCACATTTTTCTTTGCGGCGTGTAAAAAGGAAACGAAAGTGCCCGCATATAATGAGGAGCCTGTTATTTCTGCTTATCTGTTTGCAGGCAATTGTGTTTCCATTAAAATAACGGCCCAAATTGCTGTTTCTACTGAAACAAGCAGCACAGGTGAGGGTATTGACACTCTGCATGTATATGTGGATGATGATAGTGGCTCACATTTGCTAATGAATATGGGAGATGGTGTTTACGCAGATACAACACTTATGATAGGTGAGGGTAAACAATACAGCCTGCATTTTGTGTACAAAGAAAAGGTGATAAGCGGCACGACTTTAGTGCCTTCAGCGCCACAGAATTTCACACAGTCGGTAGGTGAACTTAGTGTAAGCAAAATTGAAGAAGGTACAATGCCCACTCCGGGGAGTTTCCAGATGAATGATCCTATATCGCTCAATTGGAGTAACGATGACCAATCGTATTACATGATTATTGTAGAGAATATGGAGAGTTCTCCTGAACTCATAAGGGATACCACCAGTACGCGTTTCCGCATCACCAGTTTCAGGAACGAACCGGCTGTGACCAACCAGTACCAGCTAAGAGATCAGCAGTTCCAGTATTTCGGTACACACAGGCTGGTGCTATATCACCTGAACCCAGATTACGCAGCGCTATACAGTGGCAACAGCAACAGCTCCCAGAGTTTATCAAACCCTACCACAAACATTACCAATGGTGTAGGCATATTCACTGGCATCAGTACCGATACGCTGTTTCTTAAAGTGAATAAGCAGCAGTAGACAAACACTTTCCTGATATTCGTATTTTTGATGAAACCCGAGCCGGAATGATAAACTGCATGATTGTAGACGATGAGCCGCTTGCCTTAGACCTGCTGGAGGATAATATTCGCCGCATTTCCTTCCTGAAACTGGTGGTTCGTTGCAAGAATGCGATGGAGGCGATGGCGGAGTTACCGCATACGCAGATAGACCTTGTAATTACTGATGTTCACATGCCATCGATAAATGGCCTGCAATTTGTATCTGCGTTGCAGCATAAGCCTATGTTCATCTTTCATACCGCTTATGAGAAGTATGCATTACCTAGTTATGAGCTTGATGTGGTGGATTATTTATTGAAGCCAGTTTCTTTCGAGCGTTTCCTGCAGGCGGCAAATAAAGCACTGGAGCAGCACAACCTGAAAAAACTTCGTAACGCAAAACTTGCCGAACCTGAAAATGGCCAGCAGCCAGAGTGTCTTTTCCTGAATGTTGATTACAGCCTGATGAAGATTGTACTGAATGACATCAAGTATATTGAGGCAAAGAAAGATTACATGAAGATATATTTCATTAACGCTGAAAAGAAAGACCTTCTGGTAAGGCTGAGTATGAAGGGTATTGAAGACCTGTTGCCTTCAAACAAATTCATCCGCATACATAAGTCATATATAATCAACGCTTCCCTGATCACTGCCATACGTAAATCGGCGGTATTTATTGATAATATTGAATTTGCTGTTAGTGAACCGTATAAAGATGCAATCAGTAAGATAACAAATGGGAAATTGATTCTGTAAATGTCGATGATTGCGGGAAGGTTGCTGTATTTAGGACGAAGCGGGACGCTTCGTCCAGATGGGGTGTTGCAAACGCCGCACCGTGGCATCCCCGAAGCATTCGGGGACGAGTGGGGTAACTTTGGACTATATTGTTATGCCTACTGCACAGCAATCAGAGATTGCCTTCCACTATGACGTAGACAGAGTCTGCGCCAAGCTAGTAATGCAAGCGGGACGCTTGCTGTGTTTAGGACGAAGCGGGATGCTTCGACCAGATGGGAATCAATTATGGAGAGTGTCAGCATTCAGAGGGACGCATTTGCAGGGTTTCTGCTTATTAATTTTTATCTGGGCATCTATCCACTCCGGCGAATATCGTATGCTGTCAAACATGCCTCGTTTTCTGGCTTCTGCGGCAAACCATGGGTGAATCTCTTTTTCATGCATCCTCACATAACGGATTATTTCCGGCTGGAAGGGGTTTCTGAAAACGTCAATGGCGTGTGCCACGGGACATGTTTTTTCATAAAAGTGCTTTTCCCAGCCGACTTCATATAGCCATGTCAGATTGTAGACGCCAAAACTACCACCTTCTTTCCCGAACCCTGCAATAACTGTTTGGGAATCTCTGAAGAAGAATAAATCATAAAATAAAAATTCCTGATAATAATCCGGATATGCCGGCATGATTATAGTTTGTGAGGAGTAAACAAAGGTGTCCCTGATAGTGAGTACGAGCGTGTAGTCAAACCCCTCGGCTGAGGGTGGACTATGCCCATGTCTATCAATCTCACTGAGTGTCAGGTCCAATTCGTTCACAAGCCTGTAACCAGGGACGCCGTAACGTGCAACAGCATAATCAGTATATTTTACAGTATCAAAACAGGCGTAGCAATAAGTAAGCCATTTGGCGGTGTTATATGACTGCTTTACGTTAAGAGAATCTTCCATGAACTGTAAAATAGAATCCCCCGTTACTATCAAATCAGATGGCATATGAGGTGGGAAAATGAAAAATTGTCGTCCGTCATTGCTTCGGTAACCTTGTGTGGCATATATCCACTCTCTTGCTTTGCGATCAGATGGGGCCTCTTCTGTTGAACCGGGCTTCTCTGCCTGTCCGCATGACGTTAAAAAATGCAGCCACCCCAAAAGAAGTAATAACCTTGTCATAACTATCTTTTTTTGGGGGGGGGAATATTATATATGTGTTTTTCTGCAAATGGGTATAAGTCTCTCCTATTGTTATACAGGTAAATGAAAAACCTATCGACAATAATACTTCTAAAGTAATAAATACCTGGGTTACTGTCTTGTGTTTTGTGTAAAATCTGGTAATCACCCTTAGATGGCTTAAACGGTATTTCTCAGGACAGCAATAGCGGGAGACTATGCTTGGCTGGGGAGTCAGGAATACTACTTAGTTATTCCCTTCAAAATCAATATCATAATAGATTTTTTTCACTGTTTTGTTTTTTATTACGAAGTAGTAGTTCTCTGAAGGCCCGGACATGCAGAAAATACAACTATCGGGAAGTGTGTTGATTTTGAATTTTTTGCTTAGTACATCAGCGCTGCAACCAATAGCAATGCCGGTATCGAGTGTGTCTTTTACGGAATTTAGTACCATCTTCCATAAGAATATTCCGGAGTTTGCTTTAGCATAGAGCAATGTGTCTTCGTTGCCTGATACTATGTATATCGTGTCGACTTCGGTACTGTCATCGAAGTTAATGGAATCTATTCCAATGTGCTTGATAGTGTACTGATGCAAACTGCGGGCATATTCAAAACTTAAAAGAGGGAAAAGGTTATACTGATTCTCCACAAAACTCTCTGAGAAGAAGTTGATTGTGTCATACCGGGTAAAATGGATTGTAGTCTTTTTGTTTTGACTGTTTGAACATGCCATTTCTGTAAAGACGAATAAAAAAAACAGTGTAAATAATTCAATGTATTTCATGTGTGTTTTCTTAATGCTTGTGGGGTATGACTTCTTTTGATATCTCTGAAAATTGTCAGAATTCTGCAGACTTTATATGTCCAAAAGCTGTGATGAAAATGGTGTCGTCAAATTCATCAAGGGAATAAAGATCCAATCCTATTTTCTTTTGCTGAAGGTGGTAATCTGTGTTTTGCGGGATTGAGATGTCGGTGGTAGGTTCATCCGTAATTTTGACCTTTACGCTATCTCCTGTTCTGATGTACCCTTTAAAGCAGGGCAGAATAATGCGTATTGAGTCAATGTTGGTTGCCAGTATCATTACTGCTGCTGTTAGCTCTGTGCCACAGCGTCCCTGCATTTTATGGAATCGTATCACTTTGCCGGTTATTGTACCGGTATCTGCTGTCATTCGCCATTTGCAGGCGAAAGAGTTAGTGTATATATGGTGGCAGTTTTTAAATGGGAAATGTACCTGCCTGCTCTCTACAAGTTTGCCCCACGCTGTGGTAAGTACTGTATGGTTATACCGGGAGGCAGGAGCAGCATCAGCGTGCGTGGCATGTAACAGGCTGTAGCATTGCTGCGGTTTTATAGACTTAGCTACGCGGATGTGTGTGCCGGGGTGTAACTGATGCTGAAAGCTGAGACAGGGGAGGAGCAGGCGAATGGTATCCGTTCTGATTTTTACAATAGCCATGGCTGCATGATTATTCCATACACAGGCACCTGCAGCGGTACTGTAAGCTACTACTTCGGCATCGATAGTATCGTTAATGTCAATAAATGTCCACTGGCATGCTGGAGGGTAGTTGTAGATATTGCCACAGTGATGGCAGTTTTGTGTGAAGGCCTGAGCCGGGAAAGCGAAGGTGAGCAGTAGTGATATGATGTAGCGGTAAGGCATGTTTTTGTTTTATGCTGGTTCTGATGTTGTTAGTGTTTCTTTACCGACAATCTGCATATGGTTAAAGATACGCTGAAGTTGTGATGCCGATGGGTGAGTGGGACGCTATAATCAGATGGGCGGGGATTTTACCGTAGAAAAGTGCACAAGGGTGTGGTGTGGCGACCACCCCAGGTTGCAAAAAGGACACGCCTTTTTGCACCATCCCACTCCTTGCCAGGAGGGGAGTTTTTCATCTTATGTGAGAGGTAGTCGCGGGTTTGTGATTCTTTCTTATGTCAGTTGTAAACTGAGTCTCTACGTCACTGTGGTAGTTACATTCCCGGGACGGTAATCGTGGCACTATCTTTTAGTAATAAGCTGTTGTCTTTATCATTAAACAGGTAGTATGTAAATTTTATACCAGCAGTACCTTTTTGCCGGAACACGGGTATATGTAACATACTTCTTCCCATAATTTCGATGTGCTCAGCACTCGTGAAGCTATCGCAAGTGACTTGACTAGCTCCATAACGGGTGCTTACCTCCATTAAGTAGTGGGTGTGGTCAATTGCAGGCATAAAATAACATTTTACAAAGGTTGTGTCGTATGATGTAGTATTTGTATTACTACTATCGCTTTCTATTTCTACTTCTGCAATAGGGCTGCCAAACATTGTATCTATAGTTCCATCATTATTGAAATGAATAAATACATTGGGTCGCAGAAGACCAACCTCATCATAAGGAGTCATTTTCCAGTTGTGGACATACAACATCAATGTGCCATCTTCATTATACTCATAGAAAGGACCAAGAATGAAATTGGTAAACACATACATTTTTTGGTATGCTATTCCATTATCATAATAAAGGGTATGAAGTCCACATTTCAAACCGTTTATGTATGAACCTTCTGCAACCAGATTTCCATCATGATACTCTTTGAGGTAGCCATCTTTGACAGTATCGGTACTGTCAATTCTGTATCGCTGTTCAAGTATAATGCGCCCGCTGGAGTCATATTTTTTATCTATAAAATAGCTACTTTGCCTTTGCTGTGCATCGCTGCATTGTATGGATAGCATGTACAACAGAATAAGTATTATAAATGATCGTGTTGAGGAGGAATTATTCATAGTGTTATTGTCTGATTTCTGCTTCAGTTTTTAATGGGTTGCCTTTGTCATATTCTGGTTTTGATATGCCATAATTAGTTGTAGCTGAATGTGGTGAAGTGATGTTTGGTATATAATTTCTGTAGTTGTCAGTATTTCTTACAAGGCATCTGCACCTGGTTAAAGATACGCAGAAGTTATGATGCTGATGGGTGAGTGGGACGCTATGATCTGATGGGGGGATTTTCCCCAGGAAAGGACACAAGGGTGTGGTTTTGCTACCACCCCAGGCGACAAAAAGGACACGCCTTTTTGCGCCATCCCTGCCTGCGGCAGGCAGGCCCTCCTTCCGCTGCGGCGAGACAAGTGCCAGGAGGGGAGTTTTTCATCTTATGTGAGAGGTAGTCGCGGGTTTCTGATTCTTTTTTATGTCAGTTGTAAACTGACGGGATTATGTGAGGCATGAGTTGGCTATGTGCCAAACCCGCCAGTGGGGGTGTGCGTTATGTAAGTTGAAAAGACTTGCTGTGTGGCGACCACCCCAGGTGGCAAAAAGGACACGCCTTTTTGCACCATCCCTGCCTGCGGCAGGCAGGCCCTCCTTCCGCCACGGCGAGACAAGTACCAAGAGGGAAGTTTTTCATCTTATGTGAGAGGTAGTCGCGGGTTTCTGATTTTTCTTATGTCAGTTGTAAGCTGACGGGATTATGTGAAGCACGAGTTGGCTATGCAGGGGGTAGCGCCTCAAACTCGTGCCAGTGGGTATGCAAGTCAAAAAGACTTGCTGAATTGTAGGCACAAGTGAAAAACACTTGCGCCAAATTTTAGAAAAATAAATATATGTTTCAGCGTAGGGGTATAATGCTGATAAGGTGTCATCTATTCAAACAGCAAATTTTATGACATCGAAATCAATCATAGCAGCGGTATTACTAGCGGCGGTAACCGGTACAACCAATGCGCAGACAGAACAGGTAGAACGGACAGAGCAGGCAGATAGTGCAGCGCATGTTTGCCCTCCACTGAGGAGTAATGCACACATAGGATTTACTTATCCGCTGAGTACTAATGGTATGGCAGCGCCGGAGTACAGCAATATGTTTTCAATACATGCTCTGGCGGGTGTGTCGCGTGCGGAGGAGGCATTCTGTGCTGCCGGTATAGCCAATGTGGTGAAGGATAGTGTGCGTGGCTTTATAGGCAGTGGTGTGGTGAATGTGATAGGTAATCATGCAAGGGGTATGCAGGCGGCAGGTGTGGCTAACTATACCGGCAATAGTGTAAAGGGTTTTCAGGCGGCAGGCGCAGTAAATGTGGCCGGTAGTGTAGATGGTGCCCAGGCGGGAGGATTTGCGAATGTGGCTGTGCATGAGGTGAAGGGGCTACAGGCGGCAGGCTTTATAAATGTAGCTGATACTGCTACCGCACAAATAGCCGGGTATATAAATGTGGCAGAGCATACCAAAACACAGGTGGCAGGCTTTATAAACGTAGCCAATGAGGTAGAGGGGGCGCAGATAGCGGGGTTCATAAATGTAGCCCACAAGGTGAAGGGCGCACAGATAGCTGGGTTCATAAACATAGCTGATAGCAGCGACTGCCCTATAGGTCTTATAAACATCATAAGAAACGGGGAGCTGGCTATAGGGACGATGATGAATGAAACAGGTACTACGCTGTTTACATTCCGCTCGGGCGGTAAAAAACTATATGGCATCATAGGTGCCGGTGGTAACATTACCGATGGTTATCGTGCCTATGCACTGCAGGCGGGCCTGGGTATGCATATCCCCGTAACAAGGGCGTTCCGCTTTAATGGTGAAGTAACGGTAACATCACTATCGGACAGGTGGTGGAATACAGATATCCGCTCTGGTATAAAAATAATGCCATCCATAAGGCTGGGAAGTATAGAGCTGTTTGCAGGACCATCATTTAACTATACAGCTACCAACGACATACAGGGGGTAGGCAGGGTAGGCTACAGTGTGTGGGATTACCGCTCGCCATGGGGATATTCACATGACCTTTCTATAGGTGCAGAGGGTGGTATTCAGTTTCACCTGGACAGTCATAAAATAATGAAGAAAATATCAGCAAAAAATAATCAGGCAGCGGAATAGGGGTATAAGCCAGTTTAGTTGTCTTCTTAAAAACACCACTCAAAAAAACACAAAACAATTAATCAAAAAAGAAAAATGAAAAAGAACATTTTAGTAGCAGTAGCAGCAGTATCCGTATTAGGTTTTCAGTCTTGCCGTAAAACCTTTGGTGAAGGACCATCGGTAAACAGAGTATATAACCTGTCAGGTTTTACATCAGTAGATGCGGGTATAGATGGTGAGGTATATTATACTCAGGACAGTGTATACAAAGTAGAAATATATGCACAGAGCAATGTACATGACCTGATAGAAACCCCGATAGTAAACGGTGAGCTACGCCTACAGTTTAAAAAGTTCAGCAAGCTGGGCCGTCATGACCGGGTGATAGCCTATATCTCTGCGCCCTCACTGAGCGGGCTGGGTATAAACGGCTCTGGTACAGTAACTGCCAGCCAGCCGATAGGTGCAGGCTCTATGACCCTGAAGGTAAATGGATCGGGCAATGTTAATATTACTTCATTTACCGGGCAGAACCTGAATGCCAATATAAGTGGCAGCGGTCATATAAATGTGAATGGTGGTTCTGTAACATCGAGCGACCTGCGTATAAGTGGCAGCGGTGATATAGATATGCTGAACATGGATGCAGAGAATGTGAAGGTAAACACCAGCGGCTCTGGTAATACGACTGTAAGGGTGAGCCGTTTTCTGGATGTGCGCATCAGCGGCAGCGGCGATGTTTACTACTTTGGTAATCCTGCTGTAAATGCAAGTATATCCGGCTCAGGTAAAGTGAACCGCATCTGATAATAGTCCGCACAGGGTCTATCAACAACCATCCTCTCTTTTTCTTTCCCAATTTTTATTGTCATCATTTCTCCAGCGCTGCCGCAAACATCTGCGGCAGCGTACAGGGGAGCCCTTTCTCAAAAAATCATACATATCATGCAAGCTATATTCAGAATTTCAGCGCTTACGATAATACTACTGTTAGAGGTTGTAGCAGGAGCATTTGCCCAGGCCACACAGTATGTAACCGGAAAAGTATTTGACGAGGCATCGGGCAGGCCGCTTACCGGAGCAGTAGTAGTATTAAAAGATAATCCTGCCGTAGGTACGGTATCTGATGCGGATGGATACTTCAGGCTACCGGGTGTGCCGCTGGGTCGCCAGACGATAAAGGTTTCCTATACCGGATATGAGGACCGTGTACTGAATGATGTACTGCTTACGGCTGGCAAGGAAGTAAACCTGAACGTAAATATGCAGGAGGCACTGCACAACCTGGAAACTGTGAATGTGACCTACAGCAAGGCGAAGGACAAAACCCGCACCAATAATGACATGGCACAGGTGAGCGCCCGCTCCTTTAATGTGGATGAAACAAAAAGGTATGCAGGGGCACTGGGTGACCCATCGCGTATGGCTGCAAACTTTGCCGGTGTGGTATCGGGTAACGACTCACGGAATGATATAGTAGTACGTGGCAACTCGCCTACAGGTATGCTGTGGCAGCTGGAAGGGCTGAATATCCCTAACCCGAATCACTATGGCTCTATCACTACCACCGGAGGGCCGGTGAGTATGCTGAATAATAACAACATAGACAAGTCGGACTTTATGACGAGTGCTTTTCCGGCACAGTATGGTAATGCGCTGGCAGGGGTATTTGATATGCGACTGCGTGAGGGCAACCGTAATAAAAATGAGTTCATAGGTCAGATAGGGTTTAATGGCTTTGAGCTGGGGGCAGAAGGGCCGCTGGGTAAAAATAAAAGAACATCTTACCTGATCAACTACAGATATTCTACACTGGGCGTATTTCAGAAAATGGGTATCAACTTTGGTGCAGGGGCTGCAGTGCCTATATACCAGGACCTGAACTTTAAGCTGGTATCGGACTTGTCGCGGAAGTCGAAGCTGACATTCTTTGGTGTGAGCGGTAACAGTAAGATAGACTTTCTGGGTAAGGATGTGGATACTACGAGCGCCGAGCTGTATGGCGGAGACCCATACTCCAATGAACGAAACAAGTTTGGCATGTCGGTAACCGGACTATCTTATGAGCGTCAGATAACGGACAAGACATCCAGCAAGCTGACACTGGGCTATGGCTATACGATGCAGCAGTATGATGCGGACTCGCTGAGCCATATAGATTATACTGCTTTCCCTGACGGGCACGGCAGGTTTACTACCACCAAACTATCGGCAGTATGGTCACTGACGCACAAGATAAGTGCAAAGGATAATGTGCAGACGGGCCTTATCTATGACCATCTGGGTTTTAATCTTGTGAACAAGGATATCCATGCTGATGGTACGGAGCAGATTTATATAGACAGAGACGGGAACTATGGTCTGGCGCAGGGTTATGCACAATGGAAGCACAGGTTCAATAACAAACTCTCCTCTGTAGCGGGACTGCACAGCCAGTATGTGACTGTAAATAATGCTATAGTAGCCGAGCCAAGGGCCAGTGTGCGGTACACGATAGGACAGGGTAAGGCGCTGAGTGTGGGTTATGGTCTGCACCATCAGGCACAGAACGTATACACTTATTACACTGAGACCAGAACGGCAGCGGGCGATGTGCTGCTGACGAATAAAGACCTTGGATTTACAAGAAGCCACCATTCTGTAGTGACTTATGACTGGAACATCAATGAGCATCTGAGGCTGAAAGCAGAAGCATACTACCAGCTACTGAGCAATGTGCCTGTGGAGCAACGCTCATCTTCTTTCTCGATACTCAATACAGGCGCTGACTTTGGCGTGGAGGATTATGACAGCCTGGTAAATAAGGGCAAAGGGCATAACTATGGTGCAGAGCTGACACTGGAGCGCTTCTTTGATAAAGGGTTTTATTTCCTGATAACCGGATCGGTGTTTAACTCCCGCTATGAGGGTAGTGATGGTATAGAGCGTAATACGGCATTCAATACCGGACATGTGCTGAATGTGCTGGCAGGTAAAGAGTTCAGAGTGGGGAAGCATGGCAATGTGCTGGCTGTGAACCTGAAAGTGACCAACCTGGGTGGACGTTACTTTACCCCCATCAACATTGAGCAGTCGCGCATAGCAGGTAAGGGCATATATATGGACGATATAGCGTACTCGGAAAAGCAGCAGGGATATTTCAGGACGGATATGCGTGTGTCTTACCGGAAAGAATATAAGAGGAGCACACTGGAAATGTCTGTAGACTTCCAGAACCTGACAAACCATCAGAACATATTTGCCAGATATTATGATGCCACCGCAGGTAAAATGGTCACAGTGTATCAGCAAGGTTTCTTTCCTGTGCCTACTGTACGCTTTACCTTTTAATGTGGGTGGATTATACGAAGTGTGAGTGGTGACCCTTTTGCCGGATTTCCGGCATGGGGTCATGCTCTTTTTTATACAATGCCATGTCTATGATGCTATACCGATGCTGTAAAAAACTGTGCAAAGCGCTGCTGACTTTGCTGGTATATGCTATGTGTGTGTAGTTGCTTTTTAGTAGGCCGGTTTGGGTTTGTTTTTTGCTTCTGTCCGTTCTTTTTTGTTTTTTGTAGGAAACAGCCAGCCTGCGGTGAGGCCGAAATTGTTACTGCGAACAGAATAGTTGCCGGGATAGCCGCCGGGCTGTAAATCGGTAAAGCCCTGCTGATAGTTTAGTCTTACCCAAATACCTTTTTTCAGATGATAGCCTGCGCATAGCAGCATACTTATGTTATACTTGTATGCAAATGCGGGATTGGCAGGGCCAAATGTGATACCCGTTCTGATAACCTCCTGTGGCATGTGTATGGAGGGTGGTGTAAGAGAGTCGGCATGACCACCTACATGTATGCTCATTACCGCACCTGCGCCAACAAAATAATGGCTCTGGTGTTTCATGCCGAAACTGTAAGTGAGCAGCATGGGGAACTCCACTGCTTTTATGTTAAACGAGTATCTGTAGGATGTTCCTGCAAAGTAGCGGTAGGAGCCATTTGATGTATAATATATGCCAGGCTGCAGGTGTAGCCGCTCACCCAGGGGGACATCAACACAGCCACCTAAGCGATAGTCGACTGCACGTTGTGCGCCACTTACCGACTGCTTTCTGCCATCAGCGATGAAGCTGTATTCTGTAAGGTGAAAGCCAGCGGCAGGGCCAAGTGATATCTGTGCATGACTGTGAGATGATATGCATGACAGGATGGCCGGTAGTATGGATGTTTGTATTTTCATAGGTATCACAATATACAACTTCATTTCTGTAAAGCTTGACGGATATCCTATTTCGTATTTACAATCTTTCTGCAGAATAGTTGTGGTATATCGGGTCTTGTACTAATTTCATAGCTATGGTATCAGGTACGCTTTCTCAGTTGCATCCGCTGCCGTGTAAAAGGGATACGGTGGTGACGGGTGCGGTGCTGGGGGCTATAATAAGTCTGTTTCTTATCATATTTGAGCCGTTTGGTATTAATAATGTACCGGATAGTGCCACGCTGAATATGGTACTGGCCGGGTATGGCGTTGTTACTTTTCTGATAGTGGCATTTACCGGGGTGTTACTACCTATGTTATTTCCCCGCTTTTATCACCCGGCCCGCTGGACCCTTTTAAAAGACCTGTTTTTTTATGGGCTGCTGAATTTTTTGCTGGTGAGCATTGCCAATGTGTTTTACTCGGCATGGGCATTTGACTATGCGCTGAGCTGGGGACGGTTTGTGTTTGCTGTGTTTTCTACATTCTCGGTAGGTTTTCTGCCTTTTGTTATTCTGCTGCTGGTGCGGCATAACAGGTTGCTGCGGCATAATCTGAAAATGGCGGGGGACCTTAATAGTCAACTGCATCCTGCGGGCGTGCGTGCAGATGTTACTACTGTGCAGCCGGTGCGTAGTGATATGGTTACTATACGGTCGGACAATGGTTATGATACTGTCAGCTTTTGCCCGGCAGACCTGCTATATGCTGAGAGTGCGGATAACTATGTGCGCTTAGTGCTGCTGGAGCAGGGGGCTGTCAGAATGGCAATGGTGCGGCAAACGATGAAGGTAGCAGAGGAACATCTGAGTGAATGCCCACAGATAGTACGCTGTCACCGCTCGTATATGGTGAATCTGGAACGGGTGACCTCTTTTACCGGAAATGCCCAGGGGCTGAAGCTGAGTTTTGCCGATACTGATGTACAGGTACCGGTGTCGCGCAGTGCTGTAAACGGTATAAAAGCCTTGCTTTCTGCCACATGATAGTTTGCATTTCGTCCCATTAGTGCCATTTATCCCTGTGTTTTGCCACCAGGCCCATTTTTTTTGAGCTGTTTCTGCTGTTTTATCCCTTTGCAGAAAAAAAAGCTATGCATTCTGTATTCCTTGGTCTTCACATTATTTCCGGTTCGTCGGCACTGCTTACCGGTATGATTGCTATTATGGCTCGTAAGAAGAAGGGCGTTCATACCGGTGGTGGTATTGCCTATTACTTCAGTATGCTGGGGACAGCGGTGAGCGCTGTCATACTGGCAGTATTAAAGTGGAATCCATTTCTGCTTTCTATAGGCATATTTGCATTTTATCTTACCTATACCGGTCGCAGGGCAATATGGTTTTTGCGGCTGAAGGAAGCATATGTGCCCGGATTAAAAGATAAGCTGCTCCCATATGCGGGTATTGTAACCGGTATATGCATGCTCTGCTATCCGTTATGGGTACATTATACCGGGGGAGGGGGACCGATATCTGTACTACAGGTGTTTGGTGGTATACTTATCTCCTTCAGTATAAGAGACAGTATAACATTTGCTGACAAAAGTAACTTCACCCCTCACAATAAAAAGTGGCTGATACGGCACATTACGAGCATGGGTGGGGCGTATATATCTACACTTACGGCCTTTCTGGTGGTGAACATCAGTTTCTCTCCCGCCTGGGTGGTGTGGCTGGCACCTACTGTGGTGGGTAGTGTACTGATAACGGTGGCTGTGAGGAGGAGGAGTAAGTGAGTATATTATTAGTACTTAACACCGGGTATTGCCTTTTTGACCTGAAGCGACAAGTGCCTCCGGGTATTTACTTTGTTCTTATAACTGCAGGGGCATCTACGTGTACCGGGGAACTGGTTGTATCGTATTGTTCCATTTATAGCTATAGGTATAATATTTTAAGGTATTGATAGCAATAGTGTTACTTTGTTGAGGTATGATCTGCTTAATTACAGATTGTGACAGAAAATGTGCTGTGAGTAGCCTCTAATCTGGTGTAATTATTGACATTTTACCGATAAAAGACAATCATTCACCGAAAATCATAGTATGCCGCCGGGTGGTGACGTAAATTTGCAGCTGCTTATTCAATATATCAGAATTATAATAGATGGCGCGTCCCAGATCAACGAACAAAGAAGAGTCACCCAAAGTAAAGATTACCAAAGAGTCTCTGAGGGAGACGTTGCTTATATTCCGCTATCTGAAGCCATATAAGACTACGTTTATTACAGGTCTGATATTCATAGGCCTTTCCAGCGGCACTATGATGGCCTTTCCTTACCTGCTGAAACGGCTTATAGACAGTGCACATGGCGACCTTACGGACAAGTTTGCTTATTCGCCGGGTACTACCGCCCTGCTAATGATAGTGGTGCTGGCGGTGCAGATGTTGTTCTCTTTTATGCGGATATACCTGTTTACGTATGTGGGGGAGAATACGGTATCGGACATGCGGCAGGACATATATAAGCGGCTTATAATGATGCCCATGAACTTTTATGGTCAGCACAGGGTGGGGGAACTCTCCAGCCGCATAACAGCGGATGTGGCACAGATACAGGAGGCTGTAACGGGGCTGCTGGCAGAACTGCTGCGCGGTATTCTAACACTTATAATAGGTATAGGGCTTATTCTGTTTATCAGTCCGAGGATGACGGGGCTGATGCTTTCGGTGGTGCCGGTAATAGTGGTCATAGCGCTGGTGTTTGGTAAATACATCAGGAAAATGTCGCGGAAGGCACAGGACCAGCTGGCTGAGTCCAATACGGTGGTGCAGGAAACACTTCAGGGAATAACGAATGTAAAGGCGTTTTCCAACGAATGGTTTGAAGTGGCACGCTATAAAAAGAATATATCTGAGGTGGTGGAACTGGCTATTAAAAACAGTCGTTACCGCGGCCTGTTTGTATCTTTCATGCTTTTCAGCGTATTTGGCGCTATAACGCTGGTGGTATGGTATGGCGCGGGACTGATGCAGGCCGGTAAGCTGTCCTTTGGCGACCTGACCGCATTTGTGGTATATACTGCATTTGTGGGTGGCACTATGGCAGGATTTGCAGAGCTTTTCAGCCAGCTGCAGAAAACACTTGGCGCTACACAGCGTGTGCGTGAGTTGCTGAAAGAAGAGGTGGAAGATGTGACAGTGGCAAATGTGGCGATAGAGCCGGAGCACAAACTGAAAGGTAATGTGACACTGGAGCATATAAAGTTTTCCTACCCATCGCGCAGGGAGGTGAATGTAATAAAAGACCTGACGCTGGATGCACGTAGCGGACAGCAGATAGCAATAGTAGGGCCAAGCGGTGCGGGAAAGAGTACTATAGTATCGCTGCTGCTGCGCTTCTATGCGCCAGACAATGGCCGCATACTGTTTGATGGCAGGGATGCTGCCAGTATACCACTGTCTCAACTGCGCAAGCAGATGGCGCTGGTGCCGCAGGATATACTCCTGTTTGGCGGGACGATATTAGAAAACATTGCTTACGGTAATCCGGATGCTACGCAGGCCGAGGTGGAGAATGCTGCACGCAAGGCTAATGCACATGACTTTATATCCCGTTTCCCGGAGGGATACCAGACGGTAGTGGGTGAGCGTGGTATAAAACTATCGGGTGGGCAACGCCAGCGTATAGCTATAGCGAGGGCCATACTGAAAGACCCTGTGATACTGCTGCTGGATGAGGCTACGAGTTCGCTGGATTCTGAATCGGAAGCACAGGTGCAGGATGCGCTACAGAACCTGATGGAAAACAGGACTTCCTTTGTGATAGCACACCGACTATCGACCATACGCAGCGCTGACCAGATACTGGTGCTGGAAGATGGTGTGATAAAAGAGGCGGGCACCCATGCCGAACTGATAGGCATAGAGGATGGCCTGTACCGTAGTCTGAACAAGCTGCAACTGTTTGAAGAATAGGGGCTGAGGCTTTACAATGCCGGGGAATGCCTTACTTTCGATACTCTAAAAGGATTCTTTTATGGTATCTACAAGGTTTATCAGTACTCTTATAGCAGCAGGAATATTACTGGCGGGATGTGAGCAGCGTCCTGCGGCAGATACCATTATATATAATGCTGTAGTGTATACCGTGGACAGCGCTATGACGGTGTGTGAGGCTATAGCCATTAAAGATGGTAAGATACTGGCCACCGGCAGTAATGAACAGATAGGTAAGTATGAGGCTGCAGAAAGGGTAGATGCACATGGCAGCGCCCTATATCCCGGATTTATAGATGCACATGCACACTTTGTGGGCTATGGCAGGTCTCTGTTTGAAGTGAATCTGTATGACTGCAAGACGTGGGATGAGGCGGTGGAGCGGGTAAGCTCTTTTGCCGCAAAGCACCCATCAGAGGTATGGATACGTGGCAGGGGGTGGGACCAGCATCTTTTTCCCGGTGGTGCATGGCCCGATAACAAAAAGCTTAATGAGCTGTTTCCTGATAAGCCGGTATTGCTGCAACGCATAGACGGACATGCTGCCATAGCAAATGCAAAGGCACTGGAAATGGCGGGCGTAAAGGCAGGGACTGCGCTGAATGGTGGAAAGATAGAACAGGAAAACGGAAAGCCAACCGGACTGCTGATAGATAATGCAGTGGACCTTGTGACCCGGATAATACCTGTGGCCGGGAAAGCTGCGTATGCGAAATGGCTGCAGGCTGCCGACAGTAACTGCCTGGCTGCAGGGCTTACTACTGTGGCCGACTGTGGGCTGCCCTATCATGATATAACCATGATAGATACGCTGCAGCAGGAGGGTAGAGTGCATATGCGTGTGTATGCGCTGCTGAGTGATGACGGAAAAACGTATGATGAATATATGGCTGCCCGTACGGCAGCACTAGCAGGTAGCAACGAGGCCGTGAAAGCGTGCTATACGGAGCATGGGCCGTATAAAACAGAGCGGCTGTATGTAAAGGGTGTAAAAGCCTATGCCGATGGTGCACTGGGTAGCCGGGGAGCGTGCCTGCTGCATCACTATACCGATAAGCCGGGCTGGGGTGGTTTCCTGCTGGGGACACAGGCACATTATGACTCGCTGGCGGCTATGCTGCTGCCTATAGATATGCAACTGTGTACGCATGCCATAGGCGACAGTGGCAACCGTATGGTGCTGGAGGTGTATGGCAGGTACCTGCCACAGGGCAATGACCGGCGCTGGCGCATAGAGCATGCGCAGGTGGTGGCTCATGCGGACTTTGACCGGTTTGGGACGCACTCAATAGTGCCATCTGTACAGCCAACCCATGCTACCAGTGATATGTACTGGGCCGGGGAGCGGCTGGGGACAGAGCGGCTGGGCGATGCCTATGCCTACCGCAGGCTGCTGGAGCAGAATGGCTGGCTGCCGCTGGGTACCGACTTTCCGGTGGAGGATATATCACCGTTTAAGACATTTTATGCAGCTACGGCACGTATGGATGCGAAGGGGTATCCGGAGGGGGGATTTCAGCCGCAGGATGCGCTGACAAGGGAACAGGCATTGCGTGGTATGACTATATGGGCGGCAAAGGGGTGTTTTATGGAGCATGAGGTGGGTAGCCTTGAGCCGGGAAAGAAGGCGGACTTTATACTGCTGGATCATGACATCATGAAAGTGCCTGCGGCACAACTGCTGGCTACAAAAGCTACGGCAGTATGGTCGGGTGGGGTAAGGGTGCATTGATGTGGGGCTGTGCTGTATGCCAGTTATAAACTGGCTAAATTAAGTGAGGCACGAGTCAGCTTTGCGCGGGGCTAAGCCCAGACTCGCCAGTGGGTCAATGAGCGGGCTATACAAGGTGGAAAGATTTGCAGGCAGGTAGGCATAAGCGGATAGCATTTGCGCCAATGGGGAACGAGACAAATGAAATATGTCGAAGTAAATGGTAAAAAGAAATCATAATATATACAAAAAAGCAGACACTGTAAATAGTTCTATTGCGTTATTGTTAATTGCAGTTAGTGTAAATGCGTATACAGCATGCTATTCGAAAGGTCAAACAACTGACAACTCAAATTGGGTAGATTGCGTAGGTGTTTTGACCAGGAAAGTATATGGGAAATCTTCAGTTGGTGAATTCGAATATGAGTACAAAGGAAATGTAATAAGAAGTAAGAGTACAAATGGTATAAGTATATATGGGGCGGTAGTAGGTGAAAAATATATTGTAAAAGTTAATGCCAAGAGTCCGGAAAAATATATTCCAGTTGAATGGAAGCCAGTGTTTACAGACGAAGAAGATTGTGACTCAACAGTAGGTGTGGTGAAAAAAATAAAAAAATTTAGATTTTTTTGTAATGACACAACTGTAGCAACTCATATGGTAACTTTTACTTACATTATTGATGATGAGGAGTATGAAAGAAGCCAGGTATTGCCACCACTTTTTAAAGAAAAGCACCTGAATTTTAAAGAAGGGAATCAATATGTTGTAAAGTATTTCATACCCAACCCACAACGAGCTATACTCGTGATATGATAACAAGCGGAAGTCTACCATTATTTATTTGCGTTTGACTCTGTTCAGATGTTTGCAGGATTACCAGATAATAAGTTACAACATCAGTAGAAATTATGTTTACGTGTGGCACGAGTTGGCTGTACGTATAGCTATGCGCCAAATCCACGCAGTGAGTGTGAATGTCCAATTCCACAGTATGACTCCTCATTAACATTCAATAAATAATTAATGAAAATTATAATGTTAAATATAATTATCTATAAATATTTTTAACATTCAATCATTTTAGAGTAGCTTTGAAGTGAAAGTATATCTGATATGAAAAATAGCACCCTCTTTACGGCAGGTAGTTTATTGATATGCGCACTAAGTATTCCGCAAGTGTCGCATAGCCAGACAATAGCAGACAACAAGGCGAAAGGAAAAGAAACATTGGCGGCAGCAGCTGCCGATGACTCCGGTACTGCGTCTAAAATGGCTCCTGCCACGGTAACATTATCCATGACCAATGATGGAAAGTTCTGCTCACTGGATAATGTAAATACAACTGTTCATTTTGTAACAGATGGCTCAGAGGTGGGCTATACGTACGAGTTAAGGAAGTTGGACCCCTGGTTTGCGCCATTCGGCCCACAGACAACTATGGTATCACTGGCTGGTACCGGAGGTCCGCTCGATTTTGGTACACCTGCATTTACCTCTGGCATTGCTCCTAATACTGAGTCGGACCCGTATATACTGGTGGTTTATGAAACCGCTTCGCCTTTCCCGGAATATACCATGGGGGGTATGCTGACATTTGAATGGTTAGTGACACCTGAGTTGTGGGGATCAGTGGCTACGCTTTGCCCTTTAGACACAGTATACAGAACGGATATACCAAGCCTCAACCTCCATACCTACCCTGTTGGGTATTTTGGGCCGACACCAGACATTACCCTTGTAATAGGTGATACTACTCTGGTAACAGCATTACCGAATGCCAGCCAACTGTTTGCCGGCAGTGATACCGGTACTACTACTATCAGTCTGCTTTTTTCGAATGGTTGTATGTCTCAGACTATTCCGTTACGTGTTTTGCACGGACTGGATGCTTCATTTACCATCAACGACCCTTCGCAGGAGCTTACCGGCAACAGCTTTGAGTTTACTGCTACAGGCAGCGGCTCAGGGCCTTACCAGGCATGGAGCTTTGGCGATGCTACTTCTACAGGATACACAACTACCGGCACATCTGCCACACATTCCTACAGTGCTCCCGGTATTTATGATGTAGTGCGCTCCATGTACTATGAAGATGTATTTGGCGTGCCGGGAACAAAACGCTGCAAAACTTCCTACACACTGTCTGCAACTGTTCTGTCGGACGATGTGGGTGGCAGCGGTGGCGGTGATGGCGGCCTGGAAAGCGAGAGCCTGGGCGGGCTGGTAAGCAAGCGCGACTTTAACCGTATAAAGAACAGTGAAGATAAGCACACAGATTATACAAAGGCAGTACCTTTTGCACAGGCAGGAGCAGCGGCCAAGGGTACGTCGGTATCTGCGGGCAGATTGCAGTATCTGCTGCCAGAGTCGCTCAACGAAGCTACTACAGCAGTGGTAACCAGTCCTGAAGACCTGACTACCATTACAAAAGCAGTAGACGTATTTTCGCTAGACTATATAGCCAACAACAGGGCAAAGGCAGTGGCTCTGGGCATTACCACCCTGCAGCGTCCATACTCGCATACCAAATCGGTTTGTGACCGCTTTAAGGGTAGTACGCTGCTGCGCACAGAAACTGTAAAGATTCATGGGTTCGACTTCATTCGCTTTGTACTGCAGCAGGAAGACGGAACGATGGAGTTCTGTATTGCTTTTGATGCCGGCAAGTCGGCAGGAAGAAACACTATAGACCTGCAGACATCATGGTTAATAAGTGAGTACAAGGGCGATGACTCTGTATTCAACTTTCAGGTATGGGCTGCAGACCCTGCAAATACAACCGCACTCACCGAGAAGATTTTAAATAATCTGGAGGCAATGATGCCACTGCGTCAGGTAGATACTGCCTTTGCGCAACCCAGGGCATATATAGCATCTGGCAGAAGGAGCAAGGGAAATCTGGAAATAACCATAACTAATGGCACAACGATAGAAAGCGCAGAGCTGCGGTTTGAAGAGCGTACGCACGAGCAGGCAAACGTAGGTGAGCGCATAGTACCCATAACATTGAAGCAGGGCACTGGCAATAAAATTACTGTAGAGATAAACGACGGTTATGAGTATCCCGGGTATCTGTACCTGAACGGACAGCTTACAGATGCTGTGTATCTGGCAGATGGCAACTGGAGCCTGGACTATGATAAGACCTACACAAAGCTGTCTAAGTACAAAACCGAGAACGACCCTGCCCGGCAGTACATAGACAACGAGTATCCTGTATACAGGAGCCTTGCTGTAGCAGCTACAAGTGCCGATTATATTATGGCATACAAGTTTATCACTGCAGGCAGCAAGCCAGTGGACCTCAGCGGTCACCGCACACTTAAGTTTCATGCAGAGGGTACCGGCCAAATGAAGGTAATGCTGGTAAAGGATGGCATCACAAAGTTTGCAGAGCAATATACTACCTCGGTGCAGCTGGTACCAGGAGGTAAAGATTATGCTATCAGCTTCGACGACTTTACATCGGGCAAAGGCAGAACGGCATTTACTGCAGAAGATGTTACTGCAGTAGTGTTTGGTTTTAACTTTGGTGGTAAGGAAACAGATTTCCAGTTCAGGGCATCAGAAATTGCATTCTCTCCCGAAGAGGTGCAGTCACAGCGATTGCTGAAGCTGAAGTCGCTGAGTGCAGTGCCTAACCCCAGCAATGGTGTAATGCAGCTGAAGTTCCAGAGTGAAACAGATGCTGAATATGATGTACTGTTTCTGGATGTAACAGGCAGGATTGTATACAAAGAGCGTGTCACTGCCACTATGGGCGCAAACAATATAAAGATTACACTGCCTGCTCAGCTGGCCCGCCCTGCATCGCTTATGGTAACAATGGGTAATGATAAAACCCACTATCAGACTGCCAAAATAGTAGTGATGGAATAAGTGCCACAGTAAGCAGGAATGTACATATTGCGATAAGGAGGAGATTTTTCGGATTCAGGACTTTTATTGTCGTTTAGACTATAGCTGTGATATGGCATATATGAATCCTATTTGTAATTATAAGCAATTCAAAATGGTTCTGTCCTGATTGTCCTTCGGACCAATGAGGTGCATGTGGATAGAGGTATATGCCAGTTGTAAACCGGCTTAATTAAGTGAGGCACGAGTCAGCTATGCGTGGGGATATGCCTCAGACTCGCGGCCAGTGGACAGTGGGTACAAGGGAGATATTAATATCAGCGGAGTGGTAATGCGTGTCTTTGTGCGAAATCGATGGCGGGCTGGAAGCCGGCGCGGGCTGCGATGCTGAAGTATGTGATAGCAGATGCATTGTCGCCCAGTTTCCAGTATGCATATGCGAGGTTGTACAGGCAGGTATAGTTTTGTGGGTACATGCGGTAACCTGTGGTGAGTACTTCAATAGCCTCGCGGGTTTTGTCGGTTTTCAGTAATGCGTCTCCCAGATTTACATATACTCCCTCGGCGGTACTGTCCAGCTCCAGGCAGCGCCTGTAGTACTGTATAGCCTGGTCATATTTTTTGTCGGCAGCGAGGGCGGCAGCGTAGCGGGCTTTAATGGCTACATTGTCTTTGTAGAGAGAGTCGCCACGTTTGAAAATTGCAGTTGCAGTAATGTGGTCGCCGATTTCGTCATAGGCATCGCCGAGCTCAGTAAAAGCAAAGTCGCGGTAGTAACCCTTACCAATGATATCGTTATAGAATACGATGCTGTCTTTCCAAACGGTAGTGCGGGCATATGCAGTGACAGAGAGCGCCAGGAGTATGGCTGCGGTGGTAGCCAGTTCGCGTTTTATATCAGCTCTTATGCGCCGGGCATAGCTTATGGCATACCATGCTATAATACCTATGATGCCACATGCAGGGATATATGAATATCTGTCGGCAGTGATGGTAGCTGTATTAGGTACCAGCTGCAATACGGGGGCAATAGTGATCAGGTAAAAGAGAAAACAACCCCTTACAATATGATTAGTGTACCGGCTGAACAGGAATAACCATACTGCGAGCATTGTAACACAGGCTCCCAGCAGGTACTGAACGGGGAGCAGGGCGCCTGCCTTAGCCGGGTAGGTGTACATGGCCGACAGGCCGGTAGGGAGCAGGGTTTTCTGTATATAAAATGATACGCCATAGAGCGCCAGTACTATTCTGTCGAAAATGTTATAACCGGTAAGGAATGAGCGGTCGTAAGAAACATCCATGAGCTTTATGGCTACCAATGCAAATGCCATAGATACCAGGAAGAAGGGGATTTTTTCCATGAGCATAGCAGTGATGTCGCGCCGCTTTTCATAGAAGTAATCGTAGAGGAGCAATACGGCTGGCAGTGTTATGGCCATAGATTTGGACAGGCACGAAAGAATAAACAAAATGAGGCTTAGCCAATACTTATTTTTCCGGCCGGCGGTACGGTACTGATGATAGGTGATGAGCGCACCGAGAAAGAAGGCGGCATACAGGACATCTTTCCGCTCTGAAACCCATGCCACAGACTCTACATGGAAGGGGTGCAGTGCAAATGCCCCTGCAATAAATGTAGTTATTGTAAGATTGGCCGTAAGGAGCCATACAAGCCAGAAAAGTAAGAGCGCATTTGTGACGTGTAGCAGCACATTGTCTCTGTGATAGGTAGCAGGATTGTTGCCGGATGAGGCATACTCCATAGCATAGGTAACATATACCAGAGGGGTGTACATATCGGTAGCGCCGGCAGAAGCTGTAAAGTATTTTTTAATGTTTTCTGCATTCAGCTCCCTGATAGATTCGTTTTTGTGTACATATAGCTGGTCGTCCAGGCGAACAAATCCTGCATCGTAAGTGGGGGAGTAGGTGATGAATGTGAGTAGCGCAATGACTATTGCCGCTATGTAGCGCCAGCTGGCCATAGGGTTTCCGGATGGGGCAGGTGTTTGGCTTTTTGGCTTATTCTTTTCCTTTTTCATTCCGGTAACAGACATAACAGGAGTAAATATAAAGGTAACATGTGAATAGAGGATGGTATAATGAGCGTTTTATTACGCTATGCTGACGAATGTCATGTGCCGAAATGACGCATTCGTGACACAGAAATTTCAGTGTGGACGACTGCAAAAGTACCTTTGCGACATAGAACCTAATCCGTTTCACACACGTGCAGCATAGACAAATCACAGAGGCTTTCATGGTAGTTGGTATCAACTACAAAAAAACTGATGCAGGCATCAGGGGGCAGTTTGCTGTGAACAGTGAGCAATATAATACCCTCCTGACCACGGCCCGCAATTTTGGAATATCAGACTTATTTATACTATCTACCTGTAACCGTACAGAGGTGTATGGCTTTGCAGACTCGCCCCGCTCGTTTAGTGAGCTGGTGTGCAGTGTATGTGCAGGAGATGCAGCTACATTTGCCGAGATGGCATATGCCAAAACCGGAAGTGAGGCTATCCTGCACCTGTATCAGGTAGCAGCCGGGCTTGACTCCCAGATACTGGGTGACTATGAAATACTGGGACAGATAAGGACTGCTGCCAAACAGGCTAAACAGGCAGGCTTTATAGGCGCTTATATGGAGCGGCTGCTGAATTCTGTATTTCAATCGTCAAAGTCTGTAAAGACCAATACAGAGCTGAGCGGGGGAACGGTATCGGTATCATTTGCAGCTATACAGTATGTAAAGGAATATGCAGAAGCTATAGGTGCAGACCCTACACAGTTCAGAATAGCACTGGTAGGTACAGGTAAAATAGGCAGAGTGACCTGCCGGAACATACTGGACTACCTGAAGGCGAAAAACATAACCCTGATAAACCGTACTGAGGCTACTGCACAGGAACTGGCGGAGGAGCTGAAGATAAAATCGGCCCCGCTGTCGCAGCTGGGTAGGGAGATACAGGAGGCCGATGTGGTGATTGTATCTACCAACGCTGCTACGCCGGTGGTAACTAAAGAGCACCTTCAGAACTGTAGTGGTAAACTGATAATAGATATATCAGTGCCCTGTAATGTGGACCAGCAAGCCAGGAGTACTGAAGGGCTTACATTCGTAGATGTGGACCAGCTATCCCGTATAAAAGATGAGACGCTGGCACGCCGTGCAGCAGAAGTGCCTAAGGCTCAGGGTATCATCAGGCAGCATTTTGCTGAATTCAGGGAATGGTGTGACATGCGCAGGCATGTGCCTGTGATACGGGAGATGAAGCATAAGCTGCTGGCTATTCCATTCACACCGGTAATGCTGTGTGAGCACAGGGCAGCAACAGAAGAGGCAGGAAATGAGGAAAAGGTGCAGAAGGTGCTTAATAATCTTGCCATCAACATCCGCAATGGTAATACACCCGGATGTCATTACATTCAAGCAATCAACGACTTCATTGCCTGATGCAGCAACGTAAAATTCGTATAGGAACTCGCGATAGTCAGCTCGCGGTATGGCAGGCTGTAAAAGTGCAGCAGCTACTGGAACAGCATGGTTATGCCAGTGAACTGGTGTATATAAAAGCAGAGGGAGACATAGACCTGAAAACGCCACTGTATGAAATAGGGGTGCAGGGAATATTTACCCGTGCGCTGGATATAGCGCTGCTGAATAATGATATAGACATAGCGGTACACTCCATGAAGGATGTGCCTACTATGATGGCCAAAGGTATTGTGCAGGCGGCGGTACTGGAGCGTGCATCATATGGCGATATACTGGTGCCGGGACCTGCATTTGCAGCTAACCGTGCCAACACTGCGTGTACCATAGCTACCAGCAGCATAAGGCGTAAAGCCCAGTGGCTGAACCGGTATCCTGATGACTGTATTGATAACCTGAGAGGTAATGTAAATACCCGTCTCAGGAAGGTGGCGGAAAGCACATGGCATGGGGCCATATTTGCAGCGGCAGGACTGGAACGGCTGGGATTGCGACCGGAGAATGCTGTGTCTCTGGACTGGATGCTGCCGGCACCGGCACAGGGCGCTATAATAGTGGTGTGCCGCGATGAGGACGAATACTGCCGGGAGGCCTGCAATAACTTTAACGATGCCGGGACTGCACTTTGTGCTGCGATAGAGCGGGATTTTCTGCGTGCCCTGATGGGTGGCTGTGCAACACCTATAAGTGCGCTGGCTACGCTGGCGGACGGTAAGGTCCTGTTCAGAGGGAATGTACTGAGTACTGACGGGAAAGAACTACTGGAAACGGAACTAACTGTGCCGGAACATGATGCCCAGGATATGGGGGCAAACGCGGCACAGGAGCTGCTGACCAGGGGAGCGCGGGCGCTACTGCAGAAACCAATGGCAGATTAATGACAGGTGTGTATAAAATACTTGCAACAGCAGACCCGGGACCAGGAGCAGCCGCAATAGCACAGGCTGCCGGAGCCGAACTGGATATAGTGCCCTTTATAGCAACAACACTTACAGATGATGAGCATATATGGGCGCAGGTGAATATGCTGGCAGCGCAAAGCAGACACGTGATATTTACCAGTGCCAATGCCGTACTAGCCGTATCCCGCGTACTGAATGGACGAACTGTGTCGGGCTGGGATATATGGTGCCTTAAGGGAAAGACAGAAAAGCTGGTGCGTGAGGTGTTTGCCGGATGCCGGATACAGGCGCTGGGTACTGAGTCGACGGTGCTGGGCAATGCAATCTGTACACTGGATATAAAGAGCGTTGTATTCTTTTGCGGAAATATAAGAATGAATACCCTGCCGGACATACTCAATAAGGCTGGTGTGACAATGACAGAAGTAATCGTGTATGATACTACCCATACACCGGTAAGGCTGGCACGGGACTATGATGCTGTGCTGTTTTATAGTCCATCGGCAGTGGATAGCTTTTTCAGTGCCAATGAGCCTGGTGCAGCCTGCTGTATGGCCGCTATAGGGAATACTACAGCCAGGGCTATAAGAAGATACAGGCCGGGAGGCAATATTGCTGTATCGGAAATACAGACAAAAGATGCCGTGCTGGAGACAGCGATAGCCTCTGTGAATAAACTGAAATAAAAGAAACGATAGTAATATGAGCGAACTTAAAAACGACCTGCTGCTGCGGGCATTGCGGGGTGAAGAAGTGAACAGGCCACCTGTGTGGATGATGCGCCAGGCGGGCCGTTACTTGCCGGATTATATAAAACTGAGGGAGAAATATGACTTTTTTACCCGTGTGGAAACACCGGAGCTTGCCTGTGAGATAACCCTGCAGCCTGTGGACCAGGTAGGGGTAGATGCGGCTATTCTCTTTTCAGATATCCTTGTTATTCCACAGGCACTGGGACTACAGGTGCTGCTGGAGGAGGGTAAAGGTCCTATACTGCCACGTACGGTGCAGACGGCTGCCGATGTGGATGCGCTGACTGTAGACGGTGCGGCTGAAAGACTGCACTATGTAACAGATGCACTGAAGCTAACCAAAAAGGAACTGAACGGACGTGTGCCGCTTATTGGTTTTGCGGGCGCTCCATGGACCCTGCTGTGCTATATGGTGGAAGGCAAGGGCAGTAAAACATTTGATAAAGCAAAGCAGTTTTGCTTTACCCAGCCGGAACTGGCTCATAAAATGCTACAGAAGATAACTGATGCTACCATCAGCTATCTGAAAGCGCAGGTGGCAGCCGGTGCCGATCTGGTGCAGGTATTTGACAGCTGGAGCGGTATGCTGAGTCCTGCTGACTTTAAGATATTTGCGCAGCCGTATCTGTTACAGATAGCAGATGCGCTGAGTGGTGATGCGCCGGTGATACTATTCCCCAAAGGGAGCTGGTATGCGCTGCCTGAACTTAGTAAATCATCGGCTGCGGGGCTGGGTATAGACTGGAGCCTGACGCCGGAGCTGGCCCGCCAGATGTCGGGCGGAAAGATAACGCTGCAGGGTAACTTTGACCCATCCAAGTTGCTGGCTCCTATACCGCAGATACAGCGCGAGGTGCGGGAAATGATAGACGCATTTGGTACCCAATATTATATAGCCAATCTGGGTCATGGTATACTGCCCAATATACCGGTAGATCATGCCAAAGCATTTGTAGAGGCAGTAAAGAGCTATAACAGCTAATAGCGACAGCAGAGTACTTATATCTGAAAACCAGAAGTATGACAATCAGAGACAGATTTACAGACTATATTCACGGACTGCAGGATAATATTTGTGCTGCACTGGAACGTGAAGATGGCAGCGCCGTTTTTAGAGAAGATAAGTGGGAGCGTGCCGACGGTGGCGGCGGCAGAACCCGTGTGATAGCCGGTGGCAGTGTCTTTGAGAAGGGTGGGGTAAATACATCTGTAGTGCATGGCGCACTACCTAAAACTATGCAGGATGCGTTTGGTGTGCCTGACAGTGACTTCTTTGCCTGTGGTCTTTCTCTGGTTATTCATCCACTCAACCCCTATGTACCTACGGTACATGCCAACTGGCGGTATTTTGAGCTATACAATAAAGCAGGGGAGCGCATAGATGGATGGTTTGGTGGAGGCTCTGACCTTACTCCTTACTACTTATATGAGGAGGATGCCAGACATTTTCATACTACGCTGAAGAATGCAATGGAGCCATTTGGTGCAGAACTGTACCCGCGGTTTAAAAAGCAGTGCGATGACTACTTTACCAACAAACACCGTGGCAATGAGATGCGCGGTATAGGCGGTGTGTTCTATGACTATCAGCGCCCGGTGGATGAGGCTGATGCGGAACGGCTTTTGCGCTTTCAGCAGGCAAACGGTGACTCCTTTACAGAAGCATATTTACCCATAGTGGCGCGGAGGAAAGCAACTCCCTATACTGAAAGAGAAACAGCGTGGCAGGAAATAAGAAGAGGGCGGTATGTGGAGTTTAACCTTATACATGACCGGGGAACTCTCTTTGGCCTGAAGACAAACGGCCGTACCGAGAGTATACTAATGAGCCTGCCACCGCGTGCCCGCTGGTATTATGACCATAAGCCCGCTGAGGGCAGTGCAGAGGCTGAGATGATGCAATATTATCACCCTAAAGACTGGGTATAACTGTAATGGTGGGGAGATGATATTTTATTGTCTCTCCGCTACAGATAATAATGACTACCGGGACAGGATAGGCCTGTTTACACTTCTGAACCGTGTGGCGGCTGTTTTTACGTAATGGTAGAAAGTATAGTCATTCATCTGGCGCAGCTGCTCGTATGATGGGCGGAAGCGATGCATAAACGCTGTAAGACTATCATTGCTAAGACCGGTGATGCGATTGACGAGGTCGCGATTGAATGTGTAGTTGATGTACTTTTCCTTTTCTTTTTCTTCGTACATATCCTGAAACTGCCAGATTTCCCTGTTGCGGGCACTGAGTGCAGAGAACGGAGATTTAATCTTTTCTATAGCTGACATACGTGGGAAGTCAAGGACATGTCCATACATTTCCCGGAATCTGATGCTGTCCCGCTGATATTCTGTTTTGCCGGCATACATTTCATCGGATAGCGGTACCGGACTTTTTTCCAGTATGATGCAGAACCATTTAGGTATGTAGCCATGAGGTATGCGCACGCGGGCTATTTTGTAACCCGGCATACGAAACTCCACCAGTTCACCTGATGTGGCGGTAATTGCAAACTTACCATTGCTGTCAGCTACGGTAGCAATGTTGTTGTAGATATTCTTTATTTCAGTACCCGCAAGTATTTTCCGGGTGTCTATTTCCAGTACCTCTCCATGAATAATCTGTCCGTAAACTGACTGAGTAACACACAGCAGTAATAAACAGCAAAAGTGGAGGACAATGCGCATGTACTTTTAATGTTAGATTGTAATAGCCAAGGTAGGTAATAAAGCTGTGACTACCACCTGCATCCTGCCGTTTTTAACACTTCCCTTATAGCTTCGTAAGAACGTGGCGCATATTGTCCCATCTCCTTTTCTGTGACCCAGCGGGCTTCCATGATATGCTCTTCTTTCTGCGGCACCAGCTTTTCGTCGCCGGGAGCATCCATGATGTACCAAACCGTTTGCTTCAGTATCTGTATGTCGTCCTGAGTATATATGTGGTAACTGTCGCAGAGATGCTCTCTGAGTGTAAGGTTTGTAAGGCCGGTTTCTTCTGTGACCTCTCTGAGTGCACATGTGGCTATGTCTTCTCCATCGTCCAGTTTGCCTTTAGGCAGGTCCCACTTTCCCCGTCTGAAAATCATGAGTAGTCCGCCGTCTGCATTGAAAACGAGCCCACCTCCGGCCTGTATGGGCTGGTACATGATGCGCAGCTGTTCCTGCAGTGCTTCTTCTGAAATATCTTCAATCACCACACCGGGACTGCCGGGGCGGTCCAGTATCTGTAATGCCTGTGCAAAGCTGCGAGATGTGGCCCCGCTCAGAAACTGGTACATCTCGGCCACAGGGTGGGCATCGAGGTAGCCCTCATGGTCTGTTGTGAGTATCAGTGGCTTGTCGTTATAATATATCTTGCGCGAAAAAATCATAGTGCCGTTTTTTGAAGGCTTGACGAATTGGCGTAGGTTTGGGCATCTATGAGCACACCAAAACAGTTCGCTGAAAAATTATTGCAAATTAAGGCTTTGCAGGTCAACCTGCAAAAACCATATACATGGGCAAGCGGTTGGCGCTCGCCTGTGTACTGCGACAATCGTAAAGTTCTGTCTTTCCCATATGTGAGGGATTTTGTAAAAAGTGAACTTGCCAACATGATACTGGAGAAGTTTCCTGATGCGGATGTAATAGCAGGTGTGGCAACAGCAGGTATAGCACATGGTGTGATGGCTGCAGACCTGCTGAAATTACCTTTCATATATGTACGTGCAAAACCCAAGGAGCACGGCATGGGCAACCAGATAGAGGGTGTAATGGAGCCGGGAAGTAAAGTGGTGGTAGTGGAAGACCTGGTATCGACCGGTAAAAGCAGCCTGCAGGTGGTAGAAGTGCTGCGTGCACAGGGTGCAGAGGTACTGGGCATGTGTGGGTTGTTTACTTATGGGTTTCCGGTAGCAGATAAGGCATTTGCCGATGCAGGACTACCACTGTACACTATAAGCAACTATACTGCGCTGATGGAAGTGGCAGAAGAGCTAAGCCTTGTGCGGCCTGAAGACAAGGAACATCTGGCAACATGGCGTACAGACCCTGCTAACTGGCAACCTGCATCTTAAGTAGTGTGCTGATGGCTATATTTTCTGAATATTAAACATTATATTTACCATCAAAATACCAGGTATGAAGAACTTTCTAACCGTCACTTTTGTATTGGCATGCAGCATGTTAGCTCTGGTAGCCTGTAATAAAGGTGATGATAACCCTTACAAGAACTGGCGCTGTTACTGTTTTGTAAACAGAGCTGTGTTTGAAGATACTACTATATATCTAGTGAAAGACACGACTGTACTGTATGTAGAGAATATGGACTATCAATCGGCCAAGCTGTTCTGCGCATCGGCACAAACCGGATATGTAGATACTTTTGGGTCTTATGCTACCTGCGATCTTAAGTAAATAACCAGGGGCTTAAATGATATTGCAAAGAGGCTGTCTCAAAAGTCTGAAAATTGAAGTTATAATAAAATAAATAATGCTCATTCGCTTAATTGTGAATGAGCATTATTTGTTTAATTCTGATATATCTTCAGAAAATTGGCTTTTGAGACAGCCTCTTTGTTATTCTTCTATGTTTTCCGGTGGGGTATTGTGCTATCAGTATGAGTAGTAGTTTTATTAAGCATGTATAGATGTCATATAATTCTGTATCGATTCTGGAATCAGGCTGTTTGTAAATCATTTAGAGATAATTTGTTAACAGTAATTGATTATATGTGAATAAATTATTTATTTCATTAAAACAATTTTCTTATTTTTGAGTAAGGTTATCCTGATGCTATAAAACTAGTTGATTATGAGCTACTTACAGAACTTTGTTATCGTAGATGATGATAAGCTGAACAATAAATTATGCCGGAGTATCATTGAGAAAATATACCCGGAATCGTTTGTTACAGAATTTACAGATCCTGTAAAGGGGTTTGAATATATAGCAGATAAGTACAGCCAGCCAGATACAGACGAGCGGGCTATATTATTGCTGGATATTATGATGCCTGTAATGGATGCGTGGGCATTTCTTGAAGCATTTGAAAAGCTGGATGATACTGTAAAGCAGCGTGTACGTATCTATATACTATCATCGTCTATAGACAAGAATGATATGAGCAGAGCTCAGTCAAATAAGTATGTGGAATATTATCTGATAAAGCCACTGACGCGTGAGTCAATAAAACTCATAGTGCACGTGCTGAACAAAAGACTGGGGATAGCATAGCGCATATCCCCAGAGATATAATGTAAAAAGGTTGTGAGCAATCAGACAAAGAGGCTAACCAACCAGTAACAGCCTGCTGCGAGTACAGCACTTACCGGTATGGTAAGTATCCATGCCCACAAGAGATTGATAGTAACGCCCCAGCGTACTGCCGACATACGTTTTGTAGCACCAACACCGATAATAGAGCCGGTGATAGTGTGTGTGGTACTTACCGGTATTTTTAGGTTCTCTGTAAGGAAAAGCGTAATAGCACCTGCGGTTTCAGCAGCAACCCCTTCAAATGGTGTCACTTTAGTAATACGGGTACCCATTGTTTTGATGATTTTCCAGCCACCGCTCATAGTGCCCAATGCAATAGCACTATAACAGGCGAGCGGTACCCAATAGGGCATGTGGTCGTATGAAGTAGCACTGCCGTCGCAAACAAGCGCTGCAGTGATGATACCCATAACTTTCTGTGCATCATTACCACCATGGCCTACACTGAATATGGCAGAGGAAACCAGCTGAAATCTTTTGAGGTAATGTGTGGCCCTTGCCGTGTTGAGTGAGCCCAGAATCATAGTAAAGATGCTCATGGTAACAATAATGGTACCCATCAGCAACCATTTGAGATTCTTGCTTTCCAGTACAACATTGGAAAGATAGTTGTCGTAATGGTTTTTAAGATTTTCGGGGTTGGTCTCTATATATTGTGCCAGAATGTAGCAAACTATGGTCATTACCAGGAGTGAAACCACTTTGGGCTTCCATCCCTTGCGGAAGGAATATATGAACCATAAAGAGATGATAAATGCCATGATAAGACCTACCATGGGGGCCAGAACAATGAATATAACCGTTTTAATAATAGGCTCAGAACTGATGGCTACCAGACCACCATGTGCAATAGCTGCACCGGCAAAGCCACCAATAAGTGTATGTGATGAGCTGGATGGTATACCAAACCACCATGTGAGGAGGTTCCAACTGATGGCAGCAAGCAGACCTGATAATATGACGGGGAGTGTTATGAACTCTTCATGTACGGTTTTAGCTACAGTTTTAGCTACGCCATGATCTTTAAAGATAAAGAAGGCGACAAAGTTGAATAATGCTGCCCACATTACCGCCTGAAAAGGTGTAAGTACCTTGGTAGATACTACAGTGGCAATAGAGTTAGCCGCATCATGAAAACCATTAATATAATCAAATATCAGCGCAAGCGCAATAATAACTATTAGCAAACCAGACATACCGTAAGCTGTGGTTAAGCGTATTTAATGATAATTGACTCCACAACGTTTGCTGCGTCCTCACATTTGTCAGTTACTACTTCCAGCATCTGGAAGATATCTTTCTGTTTTATTAACTCTACAGGGTCAATACCTGAAACAAAAAGCTTCATCATTGTGCTGTCGAGCAAATCGTCTGCATCATTCTCAAGACTATTGACCGTAACACAGGATGCTGTAATATCCCTCAGGTTTTTCATGCTCCTGAGGCCATATATGCTTGTGTTAATAGCTGTGATAGATTTAAATATGATGTCAGCAAAAGCCTGCAGGGTATTAAACCGGTCATCAATCTGGTAGTTTACTACACGTTTGGCAGCACCCCAGATATAGTCGGCAATGTCATCGAGTGAAGTAGCGAGGTAGTGGATATCTTCACGGTCGAATGGGGTAATGAAGTTGCTACCGAGTTCTATAAAAATGCGATGCGTTATTTCATCGTTTTTATGTTCCAACTCCTCCAGTTTTTTCAAAAGAGCATCCCTTTTGGATAGATCTTTTTCATTAATAGCATTTTTGAAAGTATCACCCATCAGTACCAGGGTGGTAGCTACTTCTTCAAAAAGGCTGTAAAAAACTTTGTCTTTTGGTAAAAAAATCTTCAGGAAAGAATCAAGTGCAGACATTTGTGCGAAAAGTTTTTCTAACTGCGCTATTGCGATGCAAAATTACCTTCTAATCTGCTACTTTAAGAATTTAAAAATGAGACTTAATAATTTGGTAACATTGGATTTTCATGAAAAAACTATGAAAATATAATCGGAATTATTATTGCAAGATGATGCATATTCGCTAAACACTAACATGTTTATTGTCAATTGATTAGTTATTAAAGGTTTAATAACTGTTTTATAGTGAGTATGTGCATATAAAAAAAATGTTTCTACAGGTAGTTTGAAAATTTTGATTGTAACGGCATTTTTTTATTATTGCAGCCAATCTTTTCAATAAGAGAGATTCTGAACGACAATGAGCAAGAAGAAAGTAATGTACTCTGTTGAGTTTCCAATAAGATGCTCCCCATCTATATTATATGAATTTCTGGCTACGCCGGTAGGGCTGCAGGAGTGGTTTGCAGATAAGGTAGACCAGCGTGATTCCACCTACTTCTTTACCTGGAATGGCAGTACTGATACGGCTGAAATGCTGGAGCATGTAGAGAATGAATTTATCCGTTACAGGTGGGACCATTATGGTAAAGATGAGTTTTTTGAATTCAGCATAGAGCAGAGTCCGATAACGAATGAGACCATACTGAGAATCACAGACTTTGCCGACAAATCGGACATTAAGGACCAGGAAAGGCTGTGGAATACACAGATACATGACCTGAAGCACCGGATAGGCGCTTCCTGATAAAATACAGATAGCTTTAAGAAGATTTCTGCATCCGGATTGTGTCCGGATGCAGTTTTATTTATAGAAATAAAGGTTAATACTGTACTGCTGTGTACCTGTCAGACCACTATTTATGTAGGTTTGCAGCCTAAAATATCCATTCTTGATAAAAAAGCTGGACATACTTCTTGTAAAGAGTTTCGTAGGCCCATTTATAGTCACTTTTTTCGTGTCGCTTTTTGTGCTCATGATGCAGTTTTTCTGGCTGTATATGGATGAGCTGATAGGTAAGGGGGTAGGAACGTTTCTGCTTATAGAACTGCTCCTGTATATGTCGGCAGTGCTCGTGCCTCTGGCGTTACCTCTTGCTGTGCTTCTGTCGTCGATAATGACATTTGGTAATCTGGGAGAGAACTTTGAGCTGGTTGCCATCAAGTCTTCAGGCATCTCTCTGCTCCGCTTTATGCAACCTCTGGCAGTTTTTGTAGGAGGTATTTCTATAATGGCATTTCTTTTTGCCAATTATATAATGCCGGTGGCGAACCTTAAAGCATATTCATTATTGTACGATGTGCGGAACTCCAAACCAACGCTAAGTATAAGACCAGACCAGTTTAACAGTGACATACAGGGATATTCCATAAGAGTAGGTGCCAAAGACAAAGACGGCTCTACGATAAGAGATGTGGTGATATATGACCATTCTGATATGGTGGGTAATAACAGGGTGGTGATGGCAAAGGAGGGGAAGATGGTACCTTCTGCTGATAAGCAGTCGATGGTATTCAGGCTAAAAGACGGGTGGCAGTATATAGAGGGGTATGAGAATGGCGCTCATGACTATACCCAGATAAGAATGCACTTTGATGAATGGGATAAAGTATTTGACCTGTCGGGCTTCCGGTTTACGCGTACCAATGAAGATATGTTTCGCAATGCCAACCAGATGATGGATGTGACACAGCTAAAAGAATCTATAGACAGCCTGAAACAACAGCAGAAGCGCAGTCTTAGTGTAGTGACACGTTATCTGGCTCCGTATTATACCTTTGAAACTCAGGGGAAAGAGAGGAATAAGGCAGAAAAGGCAATAAAAAAGAAGGTGGCAGAGACGTCACATTTATACACGGGTACGTTTCTGGACAGGGTGCCGGACTCTTTACAAAAAATTGTACTACAGTCGGCGGCTAATAACATACGGCTGATGAAAACGCAGATGGATGCTACTGCGCTGGATTACAAATTACAGTCAGAAAACTATATCAAATATGAGATAGAACTGCACCGGAAGTTTTCTCTTTCGTTTGCATGTCTGTTACTGTTTCTGATAGGGGCACCACTGGGGGCAATTATCAGAAAAGGGGGACTGGGAATGCCTATGGTAGTGGCTGTGGTTTTCTTTGTAATATTTCACATGCTGAATATATCAGGAGAAAAGCTGGTAAAGGCAGAGTCGGTGGCGCCGTGGCTGGGAATGTGGATGTCTACATTCATTATGCTGCCGCTGGCTATACTGCTTATTAATGCTGCACGTAACGATTCCCGCATATTCACAAAAGAGTGGTACTTCAGGCTATGGCGTGCAATTACTTTCAGTAAAAAAATAATAGCAGCAGTAAGTGAAGGGGAAGACTAGCATTCCGGTAAATCTATATTTTGCTATACCGTTTGCGGTATGGGTAATTGTGGGTGGTGTGCTGTATACCGTGGCCGGCAGTGAGGTTCTTTTTCGCTTTATCAATACAAATCATACTGCTACGCTGGATACAGCAATGTATGCTATCACTCACCTGGGAGAAGCATCGGTGGTGATACCGTTATTATTATTTCCGTTTGTGTTTTCGCAGTTCAGAAACAGACAATATTTCATAGCGGCAATTGCATCAAATATTGTACCCATGCTGGTATCGCAGGGGCTAAAGTCGCTGTTTAATGCACCGCGCCCATTGAGCGTATTCAGAGATGCAGGCTGGGTGCACCATCCGGAGCACTGGCCCTGGCTATACGAAAGGAGCTTCCCTTCGGGGCATAGTGAGGGTGCATTTGCCCTGTTTTGTTTTCTGTCATTGATATTACCACAGGGAAAGCGGGTGTGGGGACTTGTCTTTTTCATAATGGCACTGCTGGTTTGCTATTCCCGTGTGTACCTGGCTGCACATTTTTTCGAAGATGTGTATGTAGGTAGTATTATAGGTACAGTAGTGTGCTCCGGGTGCTATTATATAGTGCGCAGGAGGCAGCAACAGGGTTAAGAAATACTGAAGTTTCTGTGTGACAGCATATCTTCTGTCCTTCATTTAGAATAAAACAATAAATTAGCTTAATTTTGCGGCTCAAAAAATATCCTAATGGCAGTTTTAGTTAACAAGAATTCAAAAGTGATCGTTCAGGGTTTTACAGGTACTGAAGGTACATTTCATGCCACCCAGATGATCGAATATGGTACTAATGTTGTAGGCGGTGTAACGCCGGGCAAAGGTGGTTCTACTCATCTGGACAGGCCTGTATTCAACACTGTAAAGGATGCTGTTGCAAATGCAGGAGCAGATGTATCTATCATATTTGTACCACCGGCATTTGCAGCTGACGCTATCATGGAAGCGGCTGATGCAGGCATCAAAGTGATTATCTGTATCACTGAAGGAATTCCTGTACAGGATATGGTGAAGGCTAAAGAATATATCAAAGGCCGTGACTGCCGACTGATAGGCCCTAACTGCCCGGGTGTAATAACCGCAGGTGAGGCTAAAGTGGGTATCATGCCCGGTTTTGTATTTAAGCCAGGACGCATAGGTATCGTATCAAAGTCTGGTACGCTTACATATGAAGCGGCAGACCAGGCAGTAAAAGCAGGTATGGGAATATCTACAGCGATAGGTATAGGTGGTGACCCGATAATAGGTACAACTACCCGTGAGGCTGTAGAACTGCTTATGAATGACCCTGAGACTGACGGTATCATAATGATAGGTGAGATAGGTGGTAACATGGAAGCTGAGGCTGCAAACTGGCTGAAAGACAATATGCGTAAGCCTGTAGTAGGATTCATAGCTGGTCAGACAGCTCCTGCCGGCCGTCGTATGGGACATGCGGGCGCTATCATAGGCGGTGCTGATGATACTGCTGCTGCAAAGATGAAAATAATGAGTGAGTGTGGCATTCACGTAGTGGAGAGCCCTGCCAACATAGGTGTAACTATGGCACAGGCACTTTCTGTAACGGCATAATTGCAATGTTTTATATTGCAAAACAATCTGTTCCCCGGTAATGTGCCGGGGAACTTTTGTAAATAGAAGTTCCGTAAATATCTTTACTGCACACCAGCTGCTCAGCATCGGGAAAAGCAGATACTGCGTTTGCCACAGAAATATAGGGGTTGCCGTCAGGAAAAGCGCTCCGGATATGGATTAACATTGTTTTGGCGATTTTTGGAGTGCTGATTGAATATATACCTTCAAAGTCCCATTCCGGGGCTGTAACTAAAAACACACAGATATGAGAAACAAGTTCATAATGTCAGTTGCAGCACTGTTTATAGCAGGATTCCTGCTTACGGCTGCCACGACACAGAAAGCAAAGGCACAGGATGTGATGGTTTCATACCAGACATTTTACGATAATCTGGCTCCGTACGGACAGTGGATATATGACCCACAGTATGGTAATGTATGGGTACCCAATGAGGATGGCAACTTCCGTCCGTATGGTAGCCGTGGCCGCTGGGTAATGACAGACTATGGTAATACCTGGATATCTGATGACCCCTGGGGATGGGCCGTGTACCACTATGGCCGCTGGACATACAATCCTTATTATGGCTGGATATGGATACCCGGCTATGAGTGGGCACCTGCATGGGTGACCTGGAGGTTTGGTGGTGGTTATGCCGGATGGGCACCTCTGGGACCCGGTGTAGCTGTAGGTGTAAGCTATTATGCACCTGAAAGCTGGTGGGTATTTGTAGGACCACAATATATGTATGAGCCTAACTGTATCAGGTACTGGCATGGCCCTACTTACAATCCTACCTATATAAGGCAGACAACCATTATCAATAATTACTACATAGATAACCGTACCCGTGTACGCTATAACTATGGCCCCCGTGCCGAGGTAGTGCAGCAGGTAACCCGTCGTCCGGTTCAGGTATATAATATTTCGCACCTTAACCGTCCCGGAGCGCCTTCTATAGGCAGAGGTTCTGTAAGTGTATACCGCCCGCAGGTAAACCGCTCATCGGTAAGAGATGCACGTCCTAACCGTGTGATGCAGGCTCCGCAGCCAGTGGGCAGAGGTCAGGCTGTGCAGCAGTATGGTAATGACAGGCAGCCTGCCTTCCGTCAGGATGTTCAGCGCCAGAATACAGGACGTGGCAATACCGGAAGTATGAACGGCAGAAGCCAGATGGATAGCCGCAGCAATATGCAGCAGCGTGATGGTGGAACGATTCAGCGGGGACGTACAGATATGAGAACTAATGAGCGCACTCAGCAGGATAGCCGTATGCAGCCCGGACGTACTGAGAACAGGAATGACTATCGCCAGCCTGAGCGTACCAATAGTACTATACCTGACAACCGTAATACCAATACACGTAGCGGTGTGCGTACTGAGCCTGCTAACAGAATGCAGCCACAGCGCTATGATTCCCGTATGGACAGGAGCAATCAGCAGTCATCACAGCCTGCGCGGCCTGCTACCAGAACCAATGTGCCTGCATCACAGCCACAAAGGCAACAGTCTACCCGCCAGACAACTCCGTCACAGCCACAAAGGCAGCAATCTCAGCAGCCTTCGCAGCCACAAAGGAGCAACTCCAGAGGCGGACGCTAAGAACATATAGTAATCGTATAACTGAAAAGCTCCTTTAAGGGGGCTTTTTCAGTTTATATGTATGTGTACGGTTCGTACCTTGCAATGCAAAAGAAAGAAGAACTATGCTATATACAGTAGTGACCGGAGCGTCAAAAGGTATGGGAAAAGCTATAGTAGAGCAATTGCTGTCGTGCGGATGTGCTGTAGCTGTATGCGGAAGAAATGAAAAAGACCTTAGAGATGCGGTGGATACATGGCGTAAAACCTATGAGGACTCTGATATAATATGGCTGGCTGCCGATATGGCAACTGCAGAGGGCGTAGCTGCTTTTTCTGAGCTGATAACCAATTCGTTTCCGCAGGTAGATGTACTGATAAATAATGCCGGAGGCTATACTCCCGGTAATATAACAGAAGAGCAGGATGCTGTACTGGAAAGTATGCTGGCTGTGAACCTATGGGGCCCATACCGGCTATGTAAAGCTCTGGCACCGGTAATGAGGCAGCAGGAGGCAGGGCATATTATTAATATATGCTCAGTAGCATCTCTGAAGGGGTATGCCGGTATAGGGTCATACAGCATATCGAAGTATGCGCTGCTGGGGCTTACAGATAACTTAAGGGAAGAGCTGCGCCCATATGGGGTGAAAGTAACTGCAATATGCCCCGGCGCTACATGGACATCATCGTGGGAAGGTAGTGATATGCCGCAGTCCCGCATTATGGAGGCGGCAGATATTGCCGCGATTGTATGGGCCGCTATTAATGTTTCACCTCAGGCTGTAGCAGAAACCATAGTGCTGCGTCCACAAAAAGGAGATGTATAAGAATGGGTAGGGTAGTAACAGATATGACAGGGCGTAAGGTAACTATACCCGATGTGCCGCAAAGAATAATTTCTGTTGTGCCATCGCAGACGGAGTTGCTATATGACCTGGGGCTGGACAATGAAGTAGTGGGCATTACAAAGTTTTGTGTGCATCCTAACAGTTGGTTTCGTAATAAGACAAGAGTGGGAGGGACCAAGAACCTGCGTATGGACGTGATAGATACGCTATGCCCTGATCTTATAATAGCGAACAAGGAAGAGAATACAAAGGAACAGATAGAGGCACTGGCAATGAAGTATCCTGTATGGGTGAGTGATATAACCACAATAGCAGAGGCCAGGAATATGATACGTGCTGTTGGGGACATTGCCGGGCGTAGCAATGAGGCTCAACAAATTATAGATAAAGTATCACTGCCACAGAGACAGGAGCACAATACCAGCCCACTGAGAGTGGCCTATTTTATATGGAGGAACCCGTGGATGTGTGCCGGGAGTGATACTTTTATCAGTGATATGATAAGCTGCATGGGGTGGGAGAATGTGGTTACAGAGTTGCGTTATCCTGAGGTGGTGCCGGAGGTACTACGGGATATGAAAGTAGATGTGGTGCTGCTTTCTTCAGAGCCGTATCCATTCAAAGATGTACACATACAGGAAATAAAAGAGGCATTGCCCGGTGTGCAGGTAGCGCTGGTAGATGGGGAAATGTTTAGCTGGTATGGCAGCAGAATGATGCTGGCGGGAGCGTATATGCAGGAGCTTAGCGGAATTTTATATGCAAAAACGGGCAGATGATGGCGGTAGTTTCGGATGGAAGTTTTTTTACCAGATCACTGGTATCATGGCATAGAGATGAAAACAGCAGGAGCCTGCCCTGGAAGGAGGAAAAGGATCCCTATAAAATATGGCTGTCTGAAATACTGCTGCAGCAGACCCGTGCAGCGCAGGTGATACCGTATTATCATGCATTTACCGATGCATATCCTGATATATGTGCATTGGCAGGTGCGGCGGACGAGGATGTATTTCGTATATGGCAGGGGCTGGGCTATTATAACCGCTGCCGCAATATGCTGGCAACAGCCCGATACATATGTCATGAGCGTGGGGGACTTTTTCCATCGGAATATGATGATATTCTGGCACTGAAAGGAGTAGGTGCCTATACTGCGGCAGCTATAGCTTCTTTTGCTTTTGACCTGCCATATGCAGTAGTAGATGGCAATGTGTACCGGATACTGAGCCGCTACAGGGGTATAGATACCCCATATGATACTACAGAGGGCAGGAAACTGTTTGCAGCCCTTGCCACAGAGTTACTGGATAAAAAGAACAGTGCAGGATATAACCAGGCAATAATGGACCTGGGCGCTACGGTGTGTACACCTGCGGCACCTTTATGCAAGGAATGTCCACTTTCGGCCAGATGTTATGCATTTCAGCGGGGGGCAACTTCAGAATTTCCCGTAAAATCAAAAAAACTTGTGGTCAGGCCTCGTTATTTTAACTATCTGTTACTAAGGTTTTCTGATGAAATATGGATACGAAAAAGAGCGGGTGGTGATATATGGGCCGACCTTCATGAGCCATATCTGATAGAGACAGAATCTCCTGTCGAGGTTTCTGAATTAGTGTCTGATAAGTTTTTTAAAATCAATGATTTAGGCATAAGTAATGTCATTCATTCGGGTTCGTTCAGGCAGCGGCTGACCCATCAGTTAATTCATAGTAATTTCTATATTATGGATTTTGACAAGCGTGCAGAAGTGCCCGGTAATGATGGGATGTGGATAAGAGTAAGCCAAATAAATAAGTTAGCCTTTCCTAAAACTGTGCTTTCTTTTTTAAGAAATAATTTATACTTTTAGATTGGTGATATCGAAATTATAACTTATAGAGGCAAAAAAGTATTCTTATGAGAGGCGTTAACAGGGTAGTATTGATCGGAAATCTGGGAAAAGAGCCTGATTTACAACATCTGGAAGGAAATATTGCGGTAGCCAAATTCCCCCTTGCAACTACAGAAACGTACAAAGACAGAAATGGTAATCTTGTTTCGCAAACCGAATGGCATACAATAGTGCTGTGGAGAGGTCTTGCGGAGCTGGCACAAAGGTATCTGCATAAAGGAAGCCTTATATACCTGGAAGGACGTATACGCACCCGTACCTGGGAGGACAAGGACAAAAACAGAAGGTTTAGTACGGAGATAATAGGTGACAATCTTGTAATGCTGGATAAGCGCAAGGAGCATAATGAAAGCCAATCGGGTGAGTCTACCGGTTCTGACAATAATAATTTCGGAGATATGTCTTATGATGGTTCATCGTCTGGGCCAAATGTGACAAGAGATGATTTGCCATTTTAACTGGATATGAACTACCGCAAAAAGAAACTTTTTCAGGTTTCATTCCTTTTTTTAATTTTGATGCATTACCAAACATAACCACACTTGGAAAGCTCCGAAGGTGACACGAATTTTATTCCGTTTCTTCTCAACGCATCCGGCACGACATTTTCACCGTCAGGCGCCACTATCCTAATTATAGTCATTATCGTATTGCTGTTACTCACCGCAATGACTGCAGGTGCTGAGACTGCATACTTCTCGCTATCGGCAAAGGATATAAACTTCCTTAAAACCAATGAGAAAGGTAGCGCAAGGACAGCGGCACAGCTACTGGAGCAACCCAAGAAGCTGCTGGCCACTATTCTTGTGGCAAACAACTTTATCAATATTGCTGTTGTTATAACTACAGATGTGCTGGTGCATGCTCTGCTGCCACCTACTACTGACCCGGTAGTAGCATTTTTTGTTCAGGTAATATGTGTTACTTTTCTGCTTGTACTGTTTGGTGAGGTATTGCCAAAGGTCTATGCCACACAGAATAACCTGCGTATGGCTCTGTTCTCGGCGCCGGTTCTGCAGGCTATGACATGGATGTTCAGTCCGGTGAGTAAGGTGCTGGTATCTTCTACCCGATTTATAGAAGGAAGGATAGGAACACGTACCTCAAATATCTCTTCTGAAGATTTTGAGCATGCCATAGAGCTTACTGTAGGCCATACTGCTACCAAGGAAGAAGTAAATATATTTAAAGGTATCCTTAAGTTTGGTAGCATTACTGCAAGGCAGATAATGCGTACCCGGCTGGATGTGAGCGGTATAGATTTTGACATGACATTTTCAGAGGTGAGGAAATACTGCATTGAAGTAGGGTATTCCCGCCTGCCTGTGTACAAAGAAAATCTGGATACGATAGCGGGCATGATTCATACAAAGGATTTTCTGCCCCATATAGATGAGGACGACTTTGACTGGCATACACTGATGCGTCCTGCGTTTTTTGTACATGAGGGTAAGTTTATTGAAGATTTGCTGAAGGAGTTTCAGACCAAGCGACAGCATTTTGCCATAGTTGTGGATGAGTTTGGGGGTACTTCGGGTATCATTACTCTGGAGGATATAATGGAGGAAATCATAGGTGATATAAAGGACGAATTTGATGAAGAAGACCTTCAGTACAAGAAGCTGGATGACCTTAACTATGTGTTTGAAGGAAAAACCTTAATAAATGATGTGTGCCGGGTGATAGGCATACCTTCTGATGAGTTTGACAAGGTGAGGGGAGAGAGTGACTCACTTGCAGGGCTTGTATTAGAGATATCAGGCAAGTTTATTTCTGTAAATGATGCAGTCCAGTATCAGCAGTATGACTTTACTGTGCTGGCAGTAGAAAAGATGCGAATAACCAGGGTAAAGGTTACCATCAATAATATGAGGAATGTAGAGGAAGAGGAAAGCAGTGAGTTCTGAAACTGAGCATGTCAGCGTCTTATAGCGATTGTTATCTGTATTTTATGTTGTCATTTGATTAATCCGTCCATACGAAGTAATATTGTGACGTTTTTTTTAAATCGTACACTTTGCTAATACCCATTATCCATCCGGGTTATTGATCTGGTAAAAATTGTTGAGATAGATGAGCAGTTTTTCTGAGAACAGCAGCCTGAAAGCAATCTGGAAAAAGTTGATTGGAGCTCCTGAGGAGTATTCTCTGGAAAACCGGGCATTCAACTATGTCTGTGTTATATCATTTATCCTGCTGGTGTTATGTGTATTTGCTGATATATATATCAGTCAGGCAACAATGACATGGGTTCTTATATGCCTTATAGCTGTACTGTCTGTTATTTACTATCTGGGTAAAGTACGTAAGCGTTATACATTCGGGGTTATTGTGTTTGCCGTGTGTAGCTATGGCGCGCTGATACTGAATTATTTCCTCAATTCCGGCACTTATGGGCCAACAATAGAATTGTTCTTTGTGAGCTTTGTGCTACTTATTACTATCAGTGATAAAAGGTATCACATATTATGGATAGTACTGCACCTGCTTATTCTGATAACACTGATATGGATAGAGTATTATAATCCTGCATTGGTACCGGATACATATCCCGATAAGAATGCAAGGTTTGTAGATCTTTCTGTGAATGTGCTCATTGGAATAGCGTTTATATACTCTGTAACCAGGCACTTGCGTAACTTTTATGATGCCAAGGCCAAAGAAGCAGATGAACGTTCGCTGGCCATTGTGCGCCAGAATGAGGAGATATCGGCACAGAATGAAAGACTGGAACAGGTAGATAATGAGAAAAATAAACTGTTTTCCATTATATCACATGACCTTAAGTCGCCACTGGATTCTATAAAGGGTTTTCTGGAAATGCTGTCTGGTAATATGCTGGATGAAAGTGAGCGTCAGGTAATACAGGAGGAGCTGCTGGAGCAGACCAAATACACCGCAGACTTGTTAATGAACCTGATGACATGGGCAAAGTCCCAAATGCATGGTGTGACGGTAAACCTTTCTGTACAGAACCTGCGTGACTTTGTAGAAGATGTAGCAAAGAATAAGATATCAATAGCAGCACGTAAAGGCATAAAGCTCACCTATTCTATTTCTCCCTCAATAGAGGTAATATGCGACAGGGATATGCTGCATATAGTACTGCGCAATCTTGTGAATAATGCTATTAAGTTTACCAATACCGGAGGAGAAGTTTCTGTAGCTGTAAAAACCACGGCAGATAAAGCGATAGTATCAGTAAAGGATACCGGTATAGGAATACCGCCGGAAATGCAGGCCGGACTTTTTACGCTTAAAACCCGCTCTACATATGGTACCAACAGAGAAAAAGGTATAGGGCTGGGACTACTGATGTGTAAGGAGTATATGGACTATCAAATGGGGGATATATGGTTTGAGAGTGAATATGGTAAGGGTAGTACATTTTTCATTTCATTATCGCTGACGAAACATTAAACAGCATCTGTAAGTATATACATTCTTCAATATGCAGAATATGAGGCAGGCCCTGATTCAGATGCATCTGGCGGTTTTATTGTGGGGTTTTACAGGAATCCTGGGCAGGGCGATATCACTGGATGCGCCGATATTGGTATGGTATCGTATGCTACTGACCGCTGTTTTTATGGCAGCTATACTTACCTGGCGCAAACAATGGGTAAGGATAGGCCGGGATGATATGCGTAAGCTCATACTGATAGGTGGGCTTATGGGGGCGCACTGGATATCTTTTTATGCTTCCATAAAGCTGGCTAATGTATCTATAGCGCTGGTATGCCTTTCCACTGCCAGTATCTTCACTCCGTTATCTGACCCTATAATTAATAGGGGGAAACTGGAAATAAAGGAAGTACTACTGGGTATGCTGGCGATAGTGGGGGTATATCTTATCTATCAGTTTCAGCAGTTTTATGCATGGGGTATACTGGCCGGTATACTGGCAGCGTTGCTAAGCTCTGTGTTTACAATATATAACAAGCAGATAGCCGATAAATATCCGCCGCGAACAATGGTGTTTTATGAGATGTCGGCCGGCTGGGGGGTAATTTCCATTGCCCTGCCTATACTTCTCTATTTCAGGCCGGATATGAGTCTGCTACCACAAACGGCCCCGCTTACGGAAGGCAGCTGGTATAAAAATGATATTATATGGCTGGTAGTACTGAGTCTGTGCTGTACGGTATGGGCACAGTCGCTGGCATTGAGCGCATTACGTGTTTTATCTTCATTTACTGCTACACTGTCGGTAAATCTGGAGCCTGTATATGGAATACTACTGGCTTTTTTCTTCTACAATGAGAACCGGGAGCTTATATTTCTGGATGGGGGCAGAACTATAAACGTTGGCTTCCTGTCGGGTATGTCCCTTATATTATTGTCGGTAGTATTACAAACGCTTCGGCTGATACGCCCGCGAATTGCCCAGATGAGACCCGCCCGTGGTAGCTGATAATCCCATACAACCAGATATCTTTGCAGGTATCTATGAGTTTTTACCAGAATAAAGTAGTAGCGGTAACAGGCGCATCATCAGGTATAGGAAAGGCGCTGGCAGAGCAGGCACTGAAAGAAGGTGCGAAGGTGGCGGTATGTGCGCGTAATATGGAGAAGCTGAAAAGCACTTTTGGCGATGTGGCCGGTATACTCTATGTACAGGCAGATGTAAGCCGGGAGGATGACTGTACCCGGTTCATTGATGAGGTAGTAAAAGCATGGGGGCGGGTAGATGTGCTGATAAACAATGCCGGCATTACCATGAGAGCACTGTTTGAAGAGGCTGAGCCCAAAGTGATAAGAGAACTAATGGATATCAACTTCTGGGGTACGGTGAACTGTACACGCTCTGCGCTGCCGCATTTACTATCTTCAAAGGGCGTAGTATGTAGTGTGTCTTCTATAGCGGGCTACAGAGGACTGCCTGCACGTACCGGCTATTCTGCATCAAAGTTTGCCATGCAGGGTTTTATGGAGGCACTGAGAACGGAGCTGCTGCATACGGGAGTGCATGTAATGTGGGTGTGCCCGGGGTTTACTTCTTCCAACATCAGAAATGTGGCACGTACTGCTGATGGCTCTGTACAATCAGAGACACCACTGGATGAGCAGAAGCTGATGAGTGCTGAAGAGTGTGCAGCTATTATACTGCGGTCTATAGCCGAAAGAAAACGTACTGTGGTTATGACCGGACAGGGTAAACTCACGGTATGGATGAATAAACTATTTCCTTCTCTGGCAGATAAGCTGGTATACAAACACTTTCTGAACGAGCCAGACTCACCACTGGTACGGTATGAAAAGAAATAAAAATTGCGCTCAGTTAATATTTTAATGATAGGCTTGTGTTGTTTATAATCTATTGGGTATCATTTTCAATTTTGTCATTAACGGGAAGTGGCGCTCATGGAATATTGTCTTAACTTTATAGATAAGACCCTTATATATGCGTTCAATAATTTCGTTCCTGACTGCCGGTATCATAGCAATAGCTGCAGACCGGGTTTATGCACAGGAATACTATCAGCATGATACTACTGTAAAAGTATATGCCTATGGTCATGAGCTGACTATACCATGGTGTGGCGGATTCAACAATCCGGAGTTTGGTATGGCGGATCTGAACCATGATGGGGTACAGGATCTTGTAACATTTGAGCGGGGACTGGGTGTATCTACCTTTATCAATACGGGTACTGAGTCTGGCCTGCCGGTATACCGGTATGCTCCGCAGTATGCCCTTAATTTCCCCTCCGTAAATAGTTATATGTATCTGCTGGATTATAACTGTGATGGGATTGCAGACCTTTTTGAGCGTGGACCAGATGGAATTGCAGCACATAAAGGGTATTATAACGCAGGTAATCAGCTGTGTTTCAGTTTTTACAGATCACTGTATTACTATAACGATTTAACAGCAGGTGGCCCCAGCCAGGCATTTGTAAACCCATCTGACATTCCGGGTATAGCTGATGTGGACGGGGATGGTGACCTGGATTTTGTTTCTTACTATATAACGGGAGGCTATATGTATCTGCATAGAAATATGCGTGTGGAAGATGGGCTGCCCTGTGACAGTATAAGAGTAAAGCTGGTGGACCGCTGCTGGGGAAAAGTGTACCAGGGATTTTACAGGGAGCACTCTCTGGGATATACCTGCAGCAATAGCGGACTATTAAGGGAAAGCGGGAAGAAAACACATCCGGGTAATACTATTTGCCTCTTTGACTGGGATAATGATGGTGATGTGGAGTACCTGAACGGGAGTGTGTCATGGAATGAGATGACATTTATAAGAAACGGCAAAGCAGATTTTACATACCCGATAGATACGCTTGTGGAGCAGGACACACTGTGGCAGACAGCAGGAAAGAAAGTAAGTATGCTATCGTGGCCGGCAGCATTTAATGTAGATGTGAACCAGGATGGTAAAAAAGACTTACTTATTTCTCCCAACTCCGGCAATGGCTCAGATAATTATAACTGCATATGGTACTATAAGAATAATACTACATCGGGTACACCTGACTGGCAGTTTCAGTCAGATACCTTCCTGGTTGACCGTACTATAGATGTAGGGTCGGGGAGCTATCCGGTATTGTTTGATTATAATAAAGACGGCAAACAGGATTTGATAGTAGGTGCAGACGGATACAGGAATGCTGATGGCACACTTACAGCAAGAATGTCTCTGTATGTAAATACCAGCACCCCTGGGAATCCATCCTTCACGCTGGAGACAAAAGATTTATCGGGTATATCGTCTTATAACTTTCAGGGTGCGGCACCGGCAGTGGGAGATATAGACGGAGATGGAAAAAAAGACCTGCTGCTGGGGCACACGAACGGGCGGCTGTCATACTTTAAAAACATGGCTGCAAGTGACGATGTGATACCTGACTGGCAACTGGTGCAGCTGGAACTGACGGATGAGAATGGTACTGTAATAGATTTGACCGGAAATGCGGCTCCATTTATTTATGACGTAGATAAAGATGGCAAACCAGACCTGCTGATAGGCAGTATTTTTGGTTATGTGTCTTACTACCGAAATGTTTCTGTTACGCCCGGTACTATCAGGTTAAAGCTTATTAATGTAAAACTGGGTAGTGCAAAAGCAGACCCCGTGCAGAATTTTGGTATCTATTCAACACCATTTGTAGGTAAGATAGACCCATCGGGGACCGAGTATCTGCTACTGGGTAGTAACTCTGGTAACATTTACCAGTTTGATGGGATAGGCTCAGGAGATACTACTATGACCTATACGCTTATAGATGGTCAGTATGCCTGGATAGACTCTACCTACAATGTGTATAGCCATCCTGCATATGGTATCTACAACAATCGCCGGTCGGCGGTAACGGTGGGAGATATAGATGGTAGTGGTAATTATGTGCTTATTAAGGGAAATATTCGTGGAGGATTAGAAATATATAAGCGGAAGGTATATGATGCACAGGTACCCACGTATACCAGCGGCGCTTCTATATCCGTGTATCCTAATCCTGCCGGTGATTTTCTTAATATTTCATGGAAGGGTATTCATGACAGTGAAGTAAGGGAGCTGCAGGTGTCGGTGATTGATATGACAGGACGTGAATGTATGTCCAGGACAGCACCGGTGTTGTATAACAATACTCAGCTTATGACCAGAAGTTTACCGGCAGGCATGTATATATGTGTAGTACATGCTGGGGCTGAGCGGTTTTACAGCAAATTTACTATCCTGCACTAGCGGTTTTCATCTGTTTGCTAATGGTTTGTGATTAACTGTCCCAACATTTATTAATACTTATCTTTGCAGTCGCATATAAAAGGCTCAGATGGAAAAAAACTACCGTGCCATATTGCTTACAGTACTTACCCTTTCTGTATTTACACTTGTAATAATAGAACTTACCGGGGTGAGCCGTAATGCATTATTCAGAAGATTCAGAGGTGGGGGAGAAGGGATATTTTACAGTAAGGACGGTGAGGTGTACCGTGGGGAAATATATCCGGAGCAGACAAGAACCCGTAGCCAGAGAGTAGCAGAAATGCCAAAGACTACCATGCAGTTTTATGAAACTAAGTATAGTTTTGGTAAGCAGCCGGAGGGAAAAACACTTACACACGTATTTCGATTTAAAAACACCGGTTTTCATCCACTGATGATAGCAAAAACAGACGTGACCTGTGGCTGTACAGTGCCTAACTATCCTGAGGAGGCAATAGCACCGGGGGCAGATGGGGAAATAACTGTTGTTTTTAATACTGCAGGGAAGTCTGGTTTTCAGCGGAAGAATATTATTGTACATGCCAACTCATTGCCAGAATCGGTATCAATAGGTATAGAAGCTGACATAAATTAAGCGGATGGAGTCTGTAGTGAAGCAACCTGGTGTTATTGGCCGTTATCTTTCCCTGATAAAGTTCAGCCACACGATTTTTGCGTTGCCTTTTGCCTGTATCGGATTTACAATCGGGGTTATGGATTTGCATGCAAGCGGTGCACAGTCACCGTTTAGCTGGGGGCTGTTGCTAAAGATGTTGTTGTGTATGGTTTTTGCACGTAGTGCAGCAATGGCATTCAACCGATATCTGGACAGACGCTTTGATGCGCTGAATCCGCGTACGGCACGCAGAGAGGTGCCGGCGGGTGTCATTTCTCCTACAGGCGCGCTTACATTCACCATTATAAACAGCCTGCTTTTTGTATTAACTACCTGGTTTATAAATACAGCCTGCTTCAGCCTGTCGTTTGTTGCACTGTTTGTAGTGTTGTTTTACAGTTATACCAAGCGTTTTACAGCTTTATGCCATCTGGTACTGGGTGTAGGGCTATCTCTGGCACCCATAGGGGCATATCTTACCGTTACCGGGGAGTTTGCAGTATTCCCACTGCTTTTTTCTTTTGCGGTGCTTACATGGGTAGCGGGCTTTGATATAATATATGCATTACAGGATGAGGAATTTGACAGGGGGAACAAGTTGCACTCCATACCTGCGGCACTGGGTGTGGTAAATGCACTGAAAGTATCTTCCCTACTGCATATTATTTCTGCAGCACTCATAATTACTGCAGGCATACAGGGACATTTGCACCTGCTATACTGGGCCGGCGCTGCATTTTATGTTTTTCTACTTATCTATCAGCATAGGCTGGTAAAGCCGGATGATCTGAGTAAGGTAGGAATAGCATTTGCCAATACGAATGGTATAGCCAGTGTCGTATTTGCACTCTTTACGATAGCAGACCTGCTCTGGTATGGTCTTAATTCCTGATACTTTCCTTTTATGGGGACAGTATGTTAATGAACAATATCGGGATATTTATTGCGTTATCTCTTTAAATTTGACAACACTCAGTTGGAATGATGTTTTACAGACTTTTTGCGCTCGTTGTTTTATCCGTCCTTTTCCCTGTCTCAATAGTATGGTCGCAGGGTAAGCCTATAGGCGCCTGGCGATCATTTTTATCCTACAGCTCTGCTATAAGTGTTGCTGCTAATGGTACAACACTATATACTGCAACAGAAAAAGCTTTTTACACATTCAATGCTCTTGACGGGCAGATAGATGCTTATAGTAAAGTAGAGGGTATGTCTGATATAGGCATGCAGCGTATAGCGTATGATATGCTGTCGGGGACTGCCATTCTTGCCTACTCAAATGGTAATATTGACTTATTCAAAGACAACACATTTTACAATCTCCCTGAGTTGAAAATAAGGACAGTAGCCGGCGCTAAAAACATCAATGATGTTTATGCCCATAATGGTTATGCCTACCTGAGTACATCGCTGGGGATTATTGTTCTGGACCTTCAGAAGCAGAATATCAAAGAGTCTTATGAGTTTAATGTAAACAGCCAGATAATGAGTGTGCGCAGCACCTACATTTCCGGCGACAGTATTTATGCAGCAACGGAGGCCGGGTTGTATCGTGCAAATGTGAACAGCCCTGAGCTTCAAAACTTTCAGATATGGGATCTTATAGACAGCACTAAAGATTTCAGAGTGATAACTGGGGTAGGAGATGCTGTATTCGTATCCAATAGTAAGTCTGTATACAGAGTGGCTAACAGTGATACCCAGCGTATATACACATCCCCTGTAAGTGTAGCGCATATTGATGCGGGACAGAATGTTCTGTTCATATCAGAGTATGACAGCTCTTCATTTAACGGATGGGTTCGCATTTATGATGTTACAAATGGTAGTATTGACTCTATTGTACTTAAGGGTAACCATCCGCTACAGGTAGCGCAGCTTGTGGATGGCTCTCTTTACATAGCTGATCAGTTTGGTGGTTTGTTGAGGCAGTATAATGATAAAACGCTGGGATATGTAGCGCCTACCGGACCACTTAATTCAAACTCGTATGACATATACGCAAATAACAGTGACCTGTGGATAGCACATGGTGGCTTTAATGAGAAGTTTGAGCCTTCCAATAATCATGCAGGGATAGCTAACTACAATGGTGATAAGTGGAAGTACTATACCGGAGGCATTTACAGACCATTCGATACGCTGTCAGACTTTAGCGTATTGCTGCGCGATAAAGGAGTGTTATATGCAGGGTCTTTCAAGTATGGGCTGGCTCAAATAAATGAAGATGGCAGTATGAAGCTGTACCATGCTCCGGATGTATTTGACCGGAGTATAGCATTGAGTAACTGGAACGCCCAGGTAGCAGGGCTGGGAAAAGACAGCAGAGGGAATCTGTGGGTGTCAACGATGTTCTCACCTAATAATCAGCTCTATGTACGTACCCCTGATGAGCAGTGGGCAAAGTTTAAGATAGCCAATGCAGAATATGGTGGGCCGCTGGTAGTAGATGATTATGACAGAGTATGGTTTGTAGGGTATTTTGGGTCTGGTGTAAATGTGTATGATGCAAGTGGTACGGCATTGGATAAATCGGATGATGTTGCCTATCATCTGGGTACAGGTAAAGGTTTTGGCAACCTGCCTTCCAATGATGTGAACTGCATTGCTGTAGATAAGAATAACAATATATGGATAGGTACTGCCAATGGAATAGGTATAGTGAGTAACTGTACATTGCCGGCAACTACCAATCAGCTGTGTGATGCTGAAATTCCCGTAGTACAGTATGACCAGTATGCAGGCTATCTGTTTGCCGATAATAATGTACGGTCTATAGCTGTAGATGGTGCAAACAGGAAATGGGTAGGTACTGACGATGGTATATGGCTGCTTTCACCAGATGCCGGGAAAATTGTGTACAGATTTACAACGGATAACAGCCCATTACCGTCAAACAGAATTCAGAAAATAGCTGTAGATGCCGTGACGGGGGATGTGTACATAGGTACGGATCAGGGGCTGGTGAGTTACAGAAGTACTGCTACTGAGGGGGGGACAACCAATTCTGAAGTGACTTCGTATCCTAACCCTGTGCCATCGGGCTATACCGGTACCGTGGCTATACGGGGGCTGGTAGCTAATGCCGATGTGCGTATTACAGACATAAACGGACAGCTTGTGTACCGTACCAAAGCACTGGGCGGCCAGGCAGTGTGGAACGGGCTGGACTATAAAGGGAATAAACCTCAGAGTGGTGTATACCTCATATTTGCCTCAGACAGTAATGGCGAGGAGACGTATACCGGGAAGCTGGTGCTCCTGAAATAATACAGTAATGCTTATAAAGACTCAGGGTATTGTATTGCGTCCGGTGCGGTATGGAGATACCAATCTTGTTGTTACTGTATTTACCAATGAAATGGGGCTGAAGGCCTTTATGGTGAAGGGGGTACGCAGCTCTTCGTCAGGAAAAAATAAGGCCGCATATTTTCAGCCCGGTACTATACTGGATATGGTGGTAGCAGAGACTGCAGGACGTAGTATGCACTACATCAGAGAATTCAGCGCATCATACATATACAGTAATATACATCAGGATGTTATGAGGAACAGCATCATGTTGTTTTCTGTAGAAGTTCTCCTCAGGCTGCTACCGGAGAATGCACATTTCCCTGCGCTATTCTCAGTTTCCCGCACTTTTCTTACATCTCTTGACAATGCACCAGCCAGTAATGTAGCTAACTTTCCGCTTTGGTTTTTATTACAATGCGGGCGTCTGCTGGGCTATGAGCTGAATGGGCGTTTTGCGGAAGATACGCCTTATCTGAACAGAGAGGACGGAGGCTTTTCTTCTCACCCGCCTTCATCAGCACCATATACTACTACAGAAGATGCCCGCCTGATGAGTGAAATGCTCATGGCAGCAGATACAGCTGATATAGCATCTTTTACTGCCGGTAGTGAGTCCCGATACCGTCTTATAGACTGGTACATTGCATTCCTTCAGCAATATACCGGACACTTCGGGAATATACGCTCACTTGTTATACTCCGCAGCGTACTACATTAAGCTGCAACCTGTGATTTTTGTAAATATTGCTTACTGATCTGTAACACTCAATCCGTGTATCGGGTGGACCTTTGTATCAGAATCAGTTAACACTTAAAACTCATTGCCATGAAAAAGAACGTAAAGAATCCCGGTTATTGTGGCCGAAGATGGTGGGCCATTATGATGAGCATAGCATTGTTATTTCTTGTGTGCTCAACAAGTATTGCCAGTAGTAATGCAGCATCACACACTGCGATAACAAAGGAAGCCCGGATAGCAGCAATAAAAGGGCGTGTGATGGAGATACGTAAAATGAACTACAGGCAAATGTCGGCCACTGAACGGGCTGAAGTAAAGAGTGAGCTGAAAGACATGAAAAAGGAAGTGCGGCAGCTCCATCCTGCAGGTGTGTATGTTTCAGGAACGGCACTGATAGTAATTATTATATTACTAATACTGCTGCTGTAGCACTACGCCAGCATTATAGCTCTCAGAAATACTATTGTATCACACTATAAAACACAAATCATGAAAAAGCTAACAGAAAATATCAGGATAGTACATGTGATAACAGCCAAAATAATGATGTTATCGTTATTCTTAGTGCTTACTATGGCTGCTGTAACGCCTGCTATAGCCGGAACAAAAAATAATAACGCAGAGGCACAGCGTATAACCGGCATTCAGAACAGGGTGAAGGAAATACAGGCTATGAATTTCAGGCAGCTTTCTGCCACAGAGAAGAAAGGTTTAAAAAAAGAATTGAAAACAATGCATAAGGAGCTGCGTAACATGCACCCGACCTATGTTTACATATCGGGAGGTGGTCTGTTACTGATAATCCTTATACTCATCCTGCTACTGTAGCAACGGTAAAGAAGACAGAAGGACGTCGCAGTGAGTGAGTAAGTCCCCCACCAGCTATTATTGAGAAGCGGTGGGGGCATTTTTTATTTATATAATGCCTCCATCTTTGTTACTATACTATCGGGGTACATACGTACCGCCCGGATATGGGGACCATCTACAGCATAGAAAGACTTCTGCGGAGAGGCATAGATAAACATTTTCCTGCCCTGCATGTATGGGCATACTTTGTCTTCTTTGCTATGAATAAAGAGTACAGGCTTCTGTAAGTGCTGCACAGACTTTAGTGCGGAGTAGGGCTGTGAAACAAGCATACGCGCCAGAAAACCGGGGACGTACATTTTGCGGGCCATGTGAGCAGCGATGTCTTTGCGTGTAGAAAATGCGCCCTCCATGATGAGGCCATCAATCTTATCCTGTGCTTTTTCTGCAACTACAGCACTGAGGTGCCCACCCAGGGACTGCCCGTATAAGAATATTTTAGTGCCCTTTACGTCTGGCCTTTCTACTAGATAATTCAGGGCAGATATGCCATCCATAAGGTTGTTTTGTACTGTGGGGTACCCTTCGGAGAAGCCATAACCACTGTAGTCGAACATAAATACCTGATATCCCCTGGTGACCAGATTGTCTATAAGGCGGAACTGGCTAAGGATATTGCCGCCATTGCCATGCAGATGTAACAATGTTGCTTTTACGGGCATGCTATGAGGTGTTAACATCCAGCCATTGAGCATATTGCCACTTGTACTTTTGAAAGAGCAGCTTTGGATTTTATAACCAGGGTTAATGGTATCTCCCTTGCCATTCAGAAATACAGGCTGGTAAGAAGGGCCGGCAAGCATAATTTTTCCGGTATCATTAGTATCCCTGTTATAGGTTGTTATTTCTTTGGTTCCCTGTGGTAAACGGTCGGGCTGGAAAAACATGCGATTGAAAGCACAGGAGCAGAATACCGCCGATGATATAATACATCCAAAAATTGCAATTGTACCTTTATGAAGTAATGAGTAAGCCATTGTATACCAGTTTATCAGGATTCAGATTTTAAGCTCTTGTTCGAAGCGTTTTATATGATTAGCTTTGTTTGATAAACATTCTTTTATGAGATTATTCTATGTGTTCCTCGCAATACTTGCCACCCACACTGCCACAGCACAGGATTTGTGTAAAGATATAACCCGGCAGGGAGAAGGCAGCACTGTACGTGAATTTGAATCTCCATACAATGAAAGTGAGCCCCCTATGGTGAGGGTGAAGAGAACTATCAGTAATGATGAATATGAACCATTTGACAATTTTGTACTGATATTCAGAGTAAAGTGTAGCCTGGATGACATATATGATATCAGCGATAAAGGCGGGCGTAATGAAAAGCAGGAGAAAAATCTCACCGTATTTTTTGAGGATAATTCAAGCATAGTTAATGATACAATAGATGTAACACATGACCTGACGCCTGACCATACAGAGGCTATACGTTTTGTATATTATCCCATAGTACCGGAAACCGCTTCTGACTTTGCTTCTAAAAAAATAAACCATTTCAAAGTTGCAGGGCAGGATGTAAAAATGACAGAGGAAGAATCGAAAAAGCTGATGAATTATATCAACTGCATCTATAAAGAAAAATAGGCCTCAAAGTAATATGAATATCATCCTTACCCCCATTCACAACTGTCAATGAGAGCTGTAATATTTTTAGCCATCTTACTGCTGCCATATGGGGTTCATGCCGCACTGCGTGGGCAGCCACGCATTGACTCTCTCCTGGAACGTCTGGTACAGACCAATGAGGATGCACCCAGATTTTTTCTTCTGGATGATCTGGCATCTACATACAAAACAATTGACCCTAATGCAGGCCTGCGTTATGGGGAAGAGGCTTTACAGATAGCTGTAGATGCGAAAAAAACAGAGCATATAATCAGAGCGCATATCACCATTGGCCTCAATTATATGTATAAGTCTGACTACCAGAATGCACTGAGGCACTTTAATAAAGCACAGTTGCTGAGTGCTGAGAAAGGGGCTGCTTATATGCATAATGAGCTGGTGAGCCATTTAGGGGTTCTGTATCAGGAAATGGGTAATTATGATAAAGCCCTTGAGTATGGCCGCAAATCTCTGGAGAATAATATACGCATCAAAGACTCCCTGAGTATAGGTGGCGATTATGGCAATATTGGTATCATATACCTCCTCAAAAAGGATTTTGACAGTGCGCTTGAATATGACTTTAAGTCTCTGGATATATTCAGCAGGCTGGGGGATAAGGAGGGCGTAGCTAAAAACTACGGAAACATAGGGAATGTATACAAGGAGTATGGCAACTATGTTCTGGCACTGGAGTACGATACCAAGGCTCTGGATATCTTCAGGGCACTTGGCGACAGAGGTGGGATGGCTATAAATCTGGGCAATCTGGGAGAGGTGTATCTGGAAATGGCAGAAACATTCAATGCTTCAGAGAGGACACCATTGGTATTACCCAAAGGCACCCGGCAGATGTTTCTGACCAGTGCTATAGAGAACTTTGAAAAGTGCATTGCTATCAGTAAAGAGATAGAGCAGCTGGATAATATCATAGAGTTCAGTGATGGGCTTAGTAAGGCTTACCGTCTTAGTGGTAATTATCAGCAGGCATTGTCTTCATACGAGACTCATGTAAACTATAAGGATTCTGTTCACTCGGACAGAGCAAGGCTTAAAATAGCACAGCTGGAAACGGAAAGGGAGCAGGCCCTGAAGGAAAAACAGATAAAAATCAACTATCTGGAGAAAGCCCGCAAAAAACAGGAGCGGTTACTTTTTGCGCTGGCGCTTGTGATACTTCTGGGGCTTATAGGGTATATTCTCAATAAATTCATACAGCAAAAGAGACGTAACAGGCTTCTTGCTATAGAGAAAAGGAAACATCTGCAGCATATAGCACAGCAAAAAGCAGCTATGGGTGATTTCGCATACCGTCACTCTCATGACGTAAGCGGGCAGGTAGCAACAATACTGGGTCTTGTTGATATCTTTAATGTATCGGACTATTCTGATCCCGATAATAAAGTAATTATAGATGGGGTGTCAGAAACGGCTAAGAAGCTGGATGTAATTGTGAAAGACATGATTGTCAAAGAAAATGAGATGAACAAGTAGATTGTCATTTCTGTACTGTATCTATCAGTGAGCTATCAGCAGTTTTTTATAGTAGATGTTCCCGTCGGCGGATGTGACCTCCAGCAGGTAGATGCCTACGGGGGTATTGCCTGTGGTAACACGAACATGTTTCTCTGACAGTCTGTGCAAGGTACAGGGGCGTTCTATACCTGTGATGCTAATAACCTTCACTGCTGCTATATCATTGCTGCAATGAATCTCAAAGTTATCTGATGCCGGATTGGGATACACATTCAGTTCTTCAGTTTTCGAGTCTATATTATCAATGCCGGCCCAGGGAGATGTACTTACACAAATGTTGAATGTTGTGCCACCAGTCATGGCAACATTAGCATTTTCGTTATAGTCATAAACACGAATAAAATAAGTATTACCCGGCACTGCTGATGTCCACGTGAGTGATTCCTGCCCACCTGTACCGGTAGCATTGGTGCAGGGTAGCAGCAGTGAGCCACATGCAGTACCATAAAGCTCTACTACTGCATCAAAGTTTGCACCACTGTTTACTACTATTGTTTGCCCCGGGGCTGTAGCTGTAAATGAATACCATACATCGGGGACATTGCCATTAGTATGGCTGCTGCTGCACCCGCTGCCAGATGTAACAGACGGTGTAGCGCCACAGGTAGTACCATCAACGGAGGCACAGCCACCGGTTACAGTAAGCACCTGAGGTGCAGGCGGGCCAAAACAGTAATCATTGCCTGTAGCCGGGGTGCAGCCGGGAGTGCCGGCACACAGATAGATGCCTGCCGGATTGTAGTAGTGATTAATTATCCATGTATATGTCTGCCCGTCCTGTGCCCATCTCTGAGAGCCCCACTGACACATGCCCCGCCAGTGACCGGCAGGTGCCTTGCCTGCGCAAACAGGGTCTGATATGCAGGGCCAGGGGGAACTACTGCAACTGCTACAGCCGGTAAATCCGTCTCCACAGCCCTGGTTATTGGTTTCGGCTGAGTATTCAGACCGGGCAATAGGGCCAGCAGTACCCACTGTGAGCACCTGACCTGCAGTGGCTGCCGCTGCAGAAATACATGCTGTAGACGAGGATGCACTCCATACCTGCTTGCAGGTAGTGTTAGCCAGGTCATATGTGCCATTGTAAGGATTGTCTATGTGGTATGCGCCATAGCTACGGTAGGCTATAGCCCCGGCCTTTAATGACTCGGTATGCCAGGATGGTATCCACTCATCGTTGAGGCCTGTGCCGGTATATGACTCCAGGCTCATTACGGTAACATCTGTACAACTGTTGCAGGTGCAGGTGGTACCTACCCGTATAGTGCCGCCTGGGCTGCACTGAGACAAAGCACGATAACCGTTTACAAAGCAGAGCAGCAGTAATAGTCCTTTTATTATATGTTTAGTGCTTCTGCTCATGTTATTTCAATTCCAGAACGGGTTCTCTACGTTGTAAAACATAAGTAGTATCGCTACCATTACCCATATTCAAGGTTACTTTACTCCACATATCGCCAGCCGACCACATGTCGAACCGCGTTATAATGCAATCCCGATAACCTGCCTTGCTGAAAATAATCTGATTTCCGGTCAGGGCATCGGCATCATTGTGTGCAAGGGGAATATGCAAGCTGTAATAACCGGTACTATCACTTTGTGTGTTTTTCTTTTCCCTGCCACCTGTATTTATAGCTACACCAGCTAATGGGCTACCTGTAACTTTATCAGTGATGTATCCGCTAACGAACATATAGTCTGTACGGCATTGGGATTTGATATACCCTGATGCGGCTTTGTGGTTGGGAACTTCGGGAACCAGCTGAAATGTGAGGTTTACGGTTTGCTGATGGAGATCAAGCCATGTGGTCATAGGCTTGTATCCGATAGCAGACACACTGATATCCCATGTGGCGTCGGGTAGGGTAAGGGTTTTCTGAGAAACAGCATTTTTAATAAATAAGAGGGGAGCTATATTGTGCTGACGGGCTATAAAAGAGAGTGAGGAGGGTATGACTGAAACTCCCGTAACATCGTCGCGGAACCTGAGGTGCAGTATACTACTGTCTGCAGGTTGTGCTGTAGCCTGCAGACAGTAGATGATAAGTGATATGCCCAATAGTGTTTTCATATAAAAATGAGGGTAGCTTACGTCAGATGTACGCTATTAATATTCCGGGTAGAGTGGGAAAGAGCGCATAAACTCATTTACCTCGCCCTTAACGGCATTAATAACATTATCATCATCAGGCGACATAAGTACACGGTCGAGCCAGTTTACGATATGAGCCATATCATTTTCCCTGAGCCCCCGCGTGGTGATAGCCGGAACACCCACCCTTATGCCAGATGTGATAAATGGCGATTTGTCATCGAAAGGAACCATGTTTTTATTCAGTGTGATATCGGCACGCACCAGTGTGTTTTCGGCTTTTTTGCCACTAATGTTCTTATTGCGAAGGTCTATAAGCAGCAAATGGTTATCTGTACCGCCAGACACGATGTTATAGCCTTTATCTACAAAACTACGTGCCATAGCCTGTGCATTTTCTACTACCTGCTGTGCATATACCCCAAACTCCGGCTGCAATATTTCATGAAATGCTACTGCCTTTGCTGCAATAACATGCTCCAGCGGGCCACCCTGAGTACCTGGAAATACTGCCAGATCTATCATCTGACTCATTAACCGCACATCTCCTTTAGGACCTTTTACGCCCCATGGGTTTTCAAAATCTTCCTTCATCATAATGAGGCCACCTCTGGGACCGCGCAGGGTCTTATGTGTGGTGGTGGTTACAAAATGACAATGGTCGAAAGGACTGCTAAGCAGACCTTTGGCTATGAGGCCGGCAGGGTGCGAAATGTCGGCCATGACGAGTGCGCCTATCTTATCTGCTACGGCTCTGATACGGGCGTAATCCCAATCGCGACTGTAGGCTGATGCACCACATATGATAAGCTGTGGCTTATGCTCCAGGGCTTTCTGCTCCAGCATATCATAGTCTACAAGACCCGTATCCTGACGCACACCATAGTGAACAGCATTATATAGTTTTCCTGAAAAATTGACAGGAGAGCCATGTGTAAGGTGGCCTCCCATACTGAGGTCTAAGCCCAGAATAGTGTCGCCGGGCTGCAGTACTGCCAGCATGAGCGCTGCATTGGCCTGTGCACCGCTATGGGGCTGCACATTGGCATATGCCACACCAAACATTTCCTTTGCCCTGTCTATAGCCAGCTGCTCGCTTTTATCCACCACTTCACAACCTCCGTAATAGCGACGGCCCGGATAGCCTTCGGCATACTTATTGGTCATGATGCTGCCCATAGCACGCATTACCTGCATGCTGGTAAAGTTTTCGGAGGCTATAAGCTCCAGCCCATGACGCTGGCGCTCCAGTTCTTCCTGTATAAGTTCAGGTATCAGTGTGTCTGGTCGCATATTATGATGTGTCTTTAGTTTGGAACACAAAGATAACATGCGCTTTGGTGCAGAATACGGAAGGATACTAACATATTAACACCAGCGGGCTAACATCTGGCGCAATATGTGTACATGCCGGCATAAAATGGGTTAATGACCTCTATGGTGTTTCAGAACGCCACCTGCAGCTTCCTTAATAGTATTGGTGAAAATGAACGCTTTGGGGTCTATGCTATGTACCACATTACGCAGCCTGCGCACCTCCAGACGGGTAACAATCGTGAATACAATGTCACAGTCCTGATGTACATCAAAGCTGTCTTTCATGTAGCCACGCTCGCCTTTATATATGGTGATTCCTTTTCCCATAGACATTACCAGCTGCTCCTTAATCTCATCGCTCTGGCCAGATATTATGGTAACGCCTGTGTACTCTTCAAGTCCCTCAATAACATAGCTTATAGTGCGGGATGCAGTAAAGTAGGTAAGCATAGAGTATAGTGCTGTTTCCAGCCCCAGCTGGAGGGCTGCTATGAGAAATATTATAACATTCAGCCCCAGTATTATCTCACTGATGGTAAAGCTGCTACGCTTCAGGGTGTATAGTGCCAGTACTTCTATGCCATCTATGGCGCATCCGCCCCTCATAGCAAGACCTATACCCAGCCCCAGAAAGAAACCTCCGAAAATAGATACGAGCAGCTTGTCGGATGTAATGACGGGGTAGGGAACAACAGTGAGGCATATACCCAGCGCTATAATACAGGCCAGCATCTTAAATGCAAACATCCGGTTTACATGATAACCTCCGGCTATGATAAATGGAATGTTGAGTACCAGAATTACCAGCGCAATGTTGTAATGATAAAGTTCATGAATGAGCAGCGATACACCGGTAACGCCACCATCCAGAAAGTTGTTGGGGATAAGGAAACTCTGCAGGGCAAATCCGCTAATCAGGGTACCTACAATAGTGTATATCGTGTCTTTTATGGCACGTGGTAAGCTGTTGACAGATTTCATTAAATTCTTATTTGGTTATTTTCGATTTTACAAGTGCAAGATGCGCTTCTTTCTTTGCTTTCCGTAGCTTTTGGGCTGATGCCGTAAAGTAACTATGATTTTCCAGAAACCTTACCTGTAACTGGTTCCAGTCATTTTCTGTCTGAATGAGCCCGTACATACACAGCTCATCATAGAGGTAGTTTCCGATTTTGAAAAAGTCGTCCCTTCCAAGATAGTCCAGATCTGCATCGCAAATTATCTCTTCCAGCTTATTGTGAGGTGTCTGAGGGATACGGGTAGCCATTATCATGCCACAGATACGCTCTATCTGTTGTGAGGAATAATCGTATTCCGGCAGGTATTGCCGTGCAATGTCGCAGCCCAGCTGTTCGTGTTCTTTCTGCTGAACGAGAAAACCTGAATCATGAAAAAGTACGGCTGTAAGCAAGAGTGTCAGGTCTTCACCGGATATCTGCTCCAGCTCTGCCAACTGCTGTGCAGCTTTGTACACATCCTTTATATGACCCAAACTGTGGTAAGTCAGGTTTTCAGGAAGCTCATTTTTAAGCTTTGCCAGGATGAATTCTTTTACGTTCTCAAACTGCATACGGTCATCGTTGACAGACCTTAAAAGTAAATAAATATTGATAGTTGTACCATTAAGCTGCTACATATATTTTGAGCATGTATGCTTGTTATGTGGCTGGGATGGCATATTTGTCTTTATTATACCGTAACCAATGAAAGCCTGCAGCGCATAAAAAGCTAATAAACCCAATAAGCCACCATAGCATACTGTATCCGCTATGCTGCACCACCTGGCCTCCCATGTAAGGGCCTATTACCTGGGCGATAGACCATGCCGCAGTATATAGCCCGGCATACTGCCCCCTGTTATGTTCGTTTGTGCGGCTGGTCCAGAAGGTGTTCATAAACGGCATGGCCAGCATTTCTCCGGCAGTTACCATAAGAGTGGATACCATAGCCAGCCACATAGCTCCCGACAGGACATTGAAAATCATAAATGAGAGGCCAGCGAGTATGGTGCCAGCCACTATCAGCTTCATGTAGTTTCCTTTGTTTTCCAGACTGTAGACCAGTGGCATTTCCAGAATGGCTATGAGCAGACCGTTAACAGCCATAGTTATGCCAATATGATTGGCGGTGAGGTGCAGGTTTTGCTTATAGAATACAGGTAGTGTGGCAAAAAGCTGAAAAAAGCATATACCAAACAGTATTGTTAATACCACAAAAACAAGGTATGGGATGTCATTCCATGCTGAATGGGTAATAACTCTGTGTTCCTTTCTTTTTCTGGCCGGTGTGGCACTGTTGCGAGAGGGTGATAAAACTATTCTTAGCAAAACAGCGGCTGCGATATTGGTAATACCATCTATCCAGAATAACATTGAATAGTCACGGGAGGCAATAAAGCCTCCTAATGCACCGCCTGCCGCCCAGCCCAGATTAGTAGCAAGCCTGTTGAGCGAGTAGCATCGGGTTCTGTTCTGTTCATTACTATAGTGTGCCACTGCGGTAGCATTGGCAGGGCGGAAAGTTTCATTGACCATGGCAAGCAGAAATGTGCACAGACATATCATGCTGTACTGTGTCATGAGGCCCAGTGCAATAAACATAACACCTCCCAGAAGCAGCGCTGCAAGTTGTATATTATAAAAGCCAAGCCTGTCGGTAAGTTTTCCTCCCAGCATACCGCCACATATGGCTCCCATGCCGAATATGGCCATGACCAACGTAGCTTTAGCGATACTTACATGCCGGGACTGCGTAAGATACAATGTCATGAACGGAACGACCATGGTGCCGCTACGGTTTATGAGCATTACCAGCGATAACCACCATGTAGATGGCGCAAGCCCTGCATATGCATTCCTGTACAGGGTAGTTAAGTTTTTCATGGAAATGATCCAGTTTTCCGGATAGTAGGAAAATGATCGTGTGCAAAGGTAGGGGGAAAACTATTTTTGCACTACCGGAGCTACAGCAGCTCCTTACCGGAATTATGAAGATAGCAATAATAGGAGGGGGTGCCGCAGGCTGCTTTGCCGCTGCAAATATTCCGTATACGGAAGGCGTAACAGTAGCATTGTTTGAAAAAACAGGAAAGGTCATGCAAAAAGTGCGCGTATCGGGTGGGGGACGCTGTAATGTGACCCATCAGTGTTTTGATGTGCAGGAATTACTTAGTCGTTACCCACGGGGGAAACAACTGCTTCGCAGAACCTTACACCGATTTGGCCCGACAGATACTATAGACTGGTTTAATAGCCGTGGAGTAGAACTGAAGGCAGAAAATGACGGTAGAATGTTTCCTATAACGGATAACTCCCAGACCATTATTGACTGCGTATGGCAACAGGTGGTAAAAAACAAAGTACAGGTGTATTACCACAAAGCGGTAGCGGGTATTATGAAAAATACTGAGGATAGCGCTCCCCGGTATCGTGTACAGTTTGCTGATGGGACATTTTATGATGCAGATAAAATACTGATTGCTACCGGGGGCTTTCCCAAAGCTGAACAATACAACTGGCTTATGGCGCTGGGACACACTATAGAAAAGCCGGTGCCATCATTGTTTACATTCAATATGCCCAAACATCCCATAACGCAGCTAATGGGGGTGAGTGTACCTGATGCTTCTGTTAAAGTCGTGGGGGCGAAGCTCATACAAACTGGTCCTGTACTGATAACACACTGGGGGATGAGTGGCCCGGCGGTATTGCGTACCTCTGCAATAGCGGCAAGAGAGCTGGCAGAGGCAGGGTATAACTTTAAAGTCATTATCAACTGGCTGGGCGACCAGACAGATGCTGCACTGGCGCAGGAGATAGCATCCCTACGTTCCGGCAGTGGTGGCCAGTATATATGCGGACGTAACCCCTTTGGGTTACCTAAACGACTATGGGAATATATGCTGCCACGATGTGGTATTACTGATACGATGCGCTGGGGGGATATGACTACTGCAGCCAGAAATAAGCTCACAGAGCATCTGCTGCGGGATATGTATGAAGTAAGGGGTAAAACAACATTTAAAGAAGAGTTTGTGACATGTGGGGGTATAAAGCTATCTGAAATAGATGCTGCAACTATGGAGAGCCGTGTGGTGCCGGGGCTGTTTTTTGCCGGTGAGGCTATAGATGTAGATGGTGTGACCGGAGGCTTTAATTTTCAGCATGCATGGAGCAGCGCCTATGTGGCTGCAGCTGCCATGTGTGCTGAATGTGTCCAATCTGATTAATTTTATGGCATGAATGATACAGGTATGATTATATATAACGTAACTATTAAAGTAGAACATGACATAGTGCAGGACTGGATACAGTGGATGAAGGAAGAACATATTCCGGACCTGCTGACTACAGGACTTTTTACTGATACCCGGCTGTGCCGGCTGCTGGAGCAGGACGAGACCGACGGCGTAACTTTTTCAGCACAATACTCATGTGCGTCTATTGCTGAGTATCATAAATACATCAATGAACATGCGCAGGAAATGAGAGACAGAGGATTGAAGCGTTTTGCGGGTAAATTCATTGCATTTCGCTCTGTAATGGAGGTGATATAGCTCAGACTTCTGTAAGCGAGGTGAGTTAATAGTATTGGGGAGATTATACTGCAGCCCGGTATCTTAGCTGCCCCTTTATGTACCCCCTGGTGATGCAAAAAACGGGAAACCTGCTACAGACAAGGGTTTCAGGTGGAAAAAAAAGTTGTGGCATAGTTTGGAAGTGTTGCAAACGTGAGTATATTTGTTCTATCCACAAAAAATATCATTTCACAACAAAAAACAGACAGTTATGAACAAAGCTGAGTTAATTGACAAAATTGCAAAAGATGCAGGCATCACTAAAGGCCAGGCAAACGACGCGCTTGACTCGTTTACCAATGCTGTGATTACAACGCTGAAGAAAGGTGACCGTGTAACGTTGGTAGGCTTTGGTACATTCTCTGTATCTGAGCGCTCAGCACGTAACGGCCGTAACCCTCAGACTGGCGCTGTTATCAAAATCAAAGCACGCAAGGTTCCCAAGTTTAAGGCAGGAAAAGAATTCTCTACAAAAATCAGTAGCAAGAAGTAATTCCTTCTCTGGTACAGTAGAAATAATAAAGGCACCTTATACGGGTGCCTTTATTATTTATGGCAACTGCATCGTCTATGCCTTTCAGGTGTCAGATGCTTTTACAGCTACGGGTTAGCAGACCATTGTAAGATGTTATGAATGATGTAGGATGGCGGTTGGGGCATGTACTGTATTGCCTGTCAGATGCTTTTTGTTTCAGTACCTTTTGGTCAGAGATGTGCTTTACAAGTCTGATGACGAATGCAGGAAATGCAATGAATAACATTTTAGCAGCGTGGGGTGGGGTTACGAAGTGTTTCATGACAGTAGATTTTTCGGGTTAGACGATAAATGTCTTAGAGAGTCTTAACCGATTCATGCTACACACCATCAATGTAAGTGACTATAAGAAGTATCACTTAGTTTAACCAGCTTTTCTCTATCAGTCAAGCTCTGATAAAACTACTGCAAACAGTATGCCAAAAAGTATAAGGGCGAAATATGAATGTTAATAATTACAGGCGTTCTACCCATTCATCAAGCGGGTTGTCTTTTCCTATACCCAGTTTTATACGCAGGCTGGCATCAATAATCTGAATGTCGGGGTGAGGTAGCCCCATCAGTGCAGCTTTTTCACGGGAAGAGAATTGCATTACTGTAAGAATGAGATACCGGATATGTACGTCAGTTATATCGGGATGTGCTGCAAGGAGTTTGCTTTTGAACTCAGGATGTACACGGTCAAAAGCCTTCATCAGAATGCTCCACTGATTTTCTGCTATTGCAGATGACTGCTCTATCTGTGCTGTTATTCTCTGGCTTTGTGAGGAATTCGCTGTTTGTGATATCTCGTTTCTTAAACCTGCAATGAAAGTATTTTTTTCAATGATACATTGTTTCAGGAATGCGAGTTGTTCGCCTGCATGCTGCAGTTCTTTCTGTCTGATGTTGTTTTCTGCCAGCAGCCGTTTTCTTTTATGGCGTTGTCTGCTGCCCCATACAAGCGCTATTGCCGAGAGCATCACAAGCAGAATAGCTATGCCATTGCGCATCGTTTTCTGCATATGTCTCCGGGACTCAGTTTCTACCGATGCCATTTGCCTTTTTACAACTTCTATACGCTCTTTTGCCTGCTCTACATGAGTAATGTTGTACCGAACGGTATTGGTGTCTTTTGCCATCAATGCAGAGTCGGCATAGCGATAAGCCCATGCCATATTGCCATTTGCTGCATGGATGCGTGCCTGTAGCCGATACATACGCTCGGCAAGTGGATAATTGGGCCAGAATTTTGCGTTTTCTGCCTGAGTCAATGCCTCTTTCAGTATTGAATCGGCCCGGCCTGGCATGCCTTTTTCCAGGTATATGCGGGACAGCATGTACTTTGACTCTATAACATTTCTTATCTCTTTTGTCTGAGTACTGAGTATGATATCCTTTTCTATGAGGGGTATAGCCGCTTCGTAGTTTCCTTTCAAAAAATAGGTGATACCTACGTTTCCGGTAGCGATACCTTCCCAGGCTGTATCATGGTCCTTTTTTGCAGCATTGTATATGAGCAGAAAATAGTGTTCAGCACTATCATACATTTTCATTTTACGGTAGCAAAGCCCAATGCTGTTTTGTATTGTCTTTCTTAAGCCGTTATCAGCGGCCTCTGTCTGCAATGCTTCGGTGTAGTGACGTAGTGCGGCTACATCGTCATCATAGCGGTAATAAGTGCCGGCAAGCTCAAAGAGTAATTTTTGCTTTTCAGGAAACTGTTCGGGCGGCATATCCCTGTACAGTTCATAGGCAGACAGTTCGTAGCTGCATGCCAATCCGTTTCGCTGCAAACTACTCCAGTATTGTGCTATGGTATGCAGCGCCTTTGCTTCTACTTCCGGCAGTTCATTATTACGGGCTGCAATAACAAGGTCTAATAATTGATGCTCTAAAAGTGCATCTTCTGTCTTTTGCTGCCATATACTGAGTGATGCACTACTTATACGAAACAAAAGGCTCAACTGCCGGTCGTGGTTGTCTTCGGCCCATTTACCGAATTGATTTAATTTTTCTTTTCTGGTGCTTCTGTCATTGCCGGATATAGCCTGTGAAACAGAGTCGACATAATGAAGCTGTGCCGGGAACAGTCTATGTAAAATATGTGTGGCTCTGGCCTGGGCACAGATACACACAGGTAGCAGACACAATATCAGACGCTGGTATAGTTTCACACCGCAAACATAACAAGACTATTAAAATAAATATGCGTCAGCCACTAACGAATGACACAGATAAGACCATACTACTCAGCCGGAAATCCGGCTGAGTAGTATGGAATAATGATTAATTGGTAACAGTATGCCCAGGGCGTATGATATTAAATATCAGATACTCAAACCGTACCAGTAAGCCATTTGGGGCTGCGCGCTGCATATTGCTATACAGCTGCTGGCGGTAACCTATATCCAGCCGTGCCTGACTTTTAAAAATGAACTGCACAGAAGGCGCTATGTCTATATACTGCTGTCCTGTGGCTGGCAGCCATTGACCTATTACTTCTGCCATCAGATTCAGGTTTACCTGGTTATAGCTTTTATATACCCTGGGAAGCATCAGGTGTCCTGCTGAAAGCATATAACTGAGGGCTTCTCCCGGACGGGTGGCGGGAAATTCATGCCCTTGCCTGTTGTTTGTAGCCTGCTCATAATATCCGGTTACGGATAGTGCGGTCTTGTGCAGCAGCTGAGTAGCTACCAGACCTGCCTGATAGCCACTGTTCAGTCCGTTTACCTGTATTGCCTCCTGCACTATAGCACTATTGTTAGTAGCGGCGCGACCGAATGCAGCCATACGGAAGTGACGAAAAACGCCATCCCGGCTATAAAACCTGTATTTGGCATAGAGCCCTGCCCCCTCCCACGAGAATGCACTACCGGCAATTCTGTTACTTAGAAAGCCTTCTGCATGTATCATCAGGTTACGGTTAGGCCCCCACATTACTTCCGGTATGAGGTGGTAATCCATACCGCCGCCAGATGTTTCATTCATCAGCCAGTTGGTAAGGCGTATGCCTGTGCTGCGTGCTGGCATATTGCTGGCAGGCTCAGAATACACAAACAATTCCTGACCTGCTGCCCTGCCTGTAGAAATGCATAACAGAGCAGCAAACATTGCTTTATATGGTAACATGATATATTCTTTTACTGTTACCTTTTTCATGTTGCGGGCAGCAGGAGTCCATGTAGCCGGTGGCAAAACATTTCATACTGGTTTTGCGGCCATACTTTTTATGAACGCCTGCCGGTACATAATTTTTATCGACCAGGGTGAGTTTTACATCCCCATTAAGTGTCTGTCCTTTCACATCAATAAAGTGATAGGTAGCAGCACCTATATTAATGTGGGCATCGTTAGCTACGGCTGCATTACTCACGGTAGCCGTAATATCCAGCGCAGCTACAAAGAAGCCCGCGTCTTCTACCGCCTTCTTTAGCTCATCGGGTGCTATATCAGAGCCGGGCTTGAATACCACATCATATGCTGAGTGTTCAATGTCTGCCTCTACAGTCATAACTGCGGGTAGTGCCTCCAGCGCTTTATAAATTGCCTTGCTGCACATGCTACATGTAAGCCCACTTGCTACGAGGTGTGCCGATTTTATCTGTGCCATTCCTGGCAGGCTCCACAGCAGGAGTGCAATTAAGATTATCTTTTTCATTATTGTCTTTTTGTGATTGAGATTATTTTCTTTTGTTTTCATACTGGCAGCAGCTATGCAGCTTGTTATATACTTCCATGTCGGCTGTGTACTTTTCTGTATCATAGCCAGCATCTGCTACCTTTTTCTGTATTGCATCATTACTGGTTTTACCAGCGTTATAGGTTACAGATAATATTTTTGTATCCTTATCCCAATGGGCTTTTTTTGCTCCCGCGTCCTTCGCAGCTTTTTCTATTTTACCAGCACACATGCCGCAGTTGCCGGATACTTTTATCTGTTCTTTTACACTCTGCGCATGAGCTACTACAGAAATCATTGCGGCAGTCATTAAAACCATTAGCTTTTTCATTGTTTTATTTTGTTTTAGTTGTTTATAATATATTCATTGTGGTGCGGACACCTGTTATAATAGCATGAGCATTACTACACTCATTACCAGCATTGTGACATCCTCTGTGAGCGTTACAGAGCTAAGAGGCAGTTTTATAATAGTACCCAGACAGGCGCATTGTATATTTTTCCTGCGGGAAAGGCTGAGCGCTACACCTGTAGTACTTATTACCATTACTATCAGTGTTATGGCATTGGTGACTACAGGGGCAAACCCCGTGAGGTAAGCGATACCCAGCCCAAGTTCCATAAACGGATATATGTATCCATACCCATGCCACCTGGATGCAAGAACATCATATGTAGCATACCCGTCGGCAAAGGCATGAATATTCAGCAGTTTAAAGCCTGAGAATACTATGAAAAAACCTGCCATAAAAAGTTGCATCCATTTCATCATATCGGGAGTGCCATTTACAGATACTGCACTGAGAAAACTAATACCAGTTATATACCCTGCTATGAGCAATATGGGATATATAGATGCCGGCTTCTCATCTGCGACGGCAGCATCACTAACAGCAACAGCGGGTGGTGTATATGCCGATATGATATACTTGTCTGACCCCAGCGCATCCTGCAGCACGGTAAGTGGTATGTGACTATTCATTGTTATCACTGCCTGTGGCGATGCAAGACTGACAGCTACATCAGTAATACCGGATACATTTACCAACCTGTTTTTAACTGTTGTAAGGCATCCTGTACAGGTCATACCTTTGATACTATATGCATGTTTCATTGTTATCTGTTTTTATTTACAGTACAAAGGTCAGCCAGAAGCAGGTGCTGCTGTTTACATAGTATTGTGCAATAGTTGTGTAATTATGGCCGGGTGTTACCGGTCTGGTCCAATGGACGCCTGTGCGCTGCGCCTATCTTCTTAAAGTGGCTGGGAGAAAGTCCTGTGACCTTCCTGAACTGAGCTGAAAGATGCGCTACACTTTTATATCCCATACGTACTGCAATCTCACCCAGAGAGAATTCATCATACACGAGGTACTCTTTAATCTTCTCTGCCTTCTGAGCCAGTATAAACTGCTCTATAGTAGTTCCTTCCACTTCTGAAAACAGCTTACTGAGATGCGAATAGTCATAATGCAATTCTGACGATATCAATTCACTGTATTTCTCTTCCGGTGGCTCTTCTGTATGGTGTACGATATTTACCACTACATTCTTTATACGTTCTATTATCCGGCCTTTACGGTCGTCTATGAGTTCAAACCCAGCATTGAGTAATCTTGCAGCAAGTGCATTGGTCTGGGTAGTTGTAAGCTCATTCTCAGTGAGTATTACTTCTCCCAGATGCATCTGCACCGGATGCAGGCCCGACTCATTCAATATGGTAGTAACTGCTGCTATACAGCGGTTGCACACCATATTTTTTATATAAAGTGTCATTAGTAGTACATGTATAGATATAAGAAAATGTGCGCATGCCGATAATGCATGCATCCTTCAGCTCATGCAACGCAGAAGGGTATCATATTCTTAATACACGTATAAAAAGGTAGATGGGTATTTGCCTGATTAAGGGTGGGGCAGGCCCATAAGTAAACTGCTCTGGTATGGCATAATGGATAACCTGACTTACATATTGGTCCCATATCGCAGGTGCAGCAATTGCTGATATATAATTGACCATGGGAGTCCATGGCTCGGCTATTGTATGCTGATCTTTATATGAGGCAGTAACTATTTTATCCCGGCAACAGTTTCCGCAGGCGTCGTCTCCGTCATTACCACAGCATCCCCGCTCTGAAACACTGGTAAGCTGAACGCCTGCAAACTCCCCGCCACAATAATGAAATGACACGCTTACCCCTATGGCTGCTGCCATATAGGTAAGAATAATTACTATAGATAGTAACCGCCTCATATATTACAAAGGTAACGATTCCTGAAACTAAGAAAACTGGCAGCAAACATCACGGCCTGTTAAAGCACTGTTACAATATGAGGTTGGTACCTGTAGTTTTTATCCTTGCAATGCCCGATGGCATATTATTTGTTTGTAGTGCCATATATTTACAACATCAATCTAATAATCACTCTCAAAGATGAAAAAGCTAATATCAACAATGGCTCTGGCTGCAGGCGTTATTTTCTCAGCCAATGCACAGTACCAGAATAATGTAATAAAACCAGGTATGAAAGCGCCGGAGCTGGCATTCCCTAATCCTGAGGGGAAGGTTATAAAGCTTTCTGAACTTAATAAGGGACATTATGTGCTGGTAGACTTCTGGGCATCGTGGTGTGGACCATGCCGTGCATCCAATCCTGGCCTTGTGAGAATATATAAAGAGTATTCGGGAAAGAAGTTCAAAGGCGCAAAGGGTGGCTTTACAATACTGAACGTATCACTGGACAGGGATAAAAATGCATGGGTCAATGCAATAAAACAAGATGGGCTTTCATGGCCTAATCATGTAAGCGATCTCAAATTCTGGGACTCAAAAGCAGCTGCCATATATGGCGTACAGTCCATTCCTCAGGCTTTTCTTATAGGGCCCGACGGTAAAGTGCTGGGTACTTATGGCCGTTCGGAAGAAGCTAAATCTGACCTTGATAAGTATGTAGCTAAGTAGGAAACAGAATGTAATAATAACGAAATGTCTATATGAGGCGTGCACGTGGTGCGCGCCTCGTTTTTTTGCATACCAATTGATAGAACACATTGATATGAATGACAATATAGAATGTGGGCCTTCATGTTATTGGCATGGGTAGTGAAATACTACTTTTGTGTAATTGCACCGGCAGCTATGGCTGGTTATTTTTACATCATATAGAGATGAGTATTATAAAAGTAGCCATAATAGAAGATGAACCGCACACACGCCAGCTATTGCAAAGTGCAGTAGATACTCCTGGCATGGGTATGTTGTGTGTAGCGGCCTATGCCTCACCTGACGATGCTATAGCGGAGCTGGCAGTGCATGATGCAGATGTAGTACTGGTAGATATACACATGCCCGGTGCTATATCTGGTATAGACTGTGTAAGGGTATTAAAGAAATCCTTTCCCGGTATTGAGTTTCTTATGTGTACATCGCTGGATGATGCTGAAAATATATTTAATGCTTTACAGGCTGGTGCTACAGGGTATATTACCAAATCTACACCTACGGCTAAAATACTGGAGGCTATACAGGATGTGCATAACGGAGGCTCTCCTATGAGTAGCCAGGTGGCCCGTAAGGTAATGGGGTATTTTTATAATTCTGAGGTACAGCAAAAAGATACAGAGCTGCAAAAACTATCGGGTCGTGAAAGGGAAATACTGGACCTGCTGGCTAAAGGGTACCGATATAAAGAAATAGCTGCAATGCTATTTGTAAGCATTGAAACAGTAAGAAAGCATATTCATAATATTTATGAAAAGCTACAGGTCAATTCCCGTACCGATGCAATAAATAAAGCATATACACACAGGCAATAGTCCCCTCGTTGATAATGTGTGTTGTTTTCAACAACAGGGCTCCCGGCTATCGTGCCGGGGGCTCAATACTGTTTAATTCCATTTGGGAGCCAGGCTGATATTCTGAATTCTTTTGGTGAAAGCGATGTCTGTAATGAGGTTTTGTATGCGACGAATCGTTACTTAATAGTCATGGTATTGTTTTTCATATCAATAACAACAATGTTGTGCACGAAATATTGGTTACCGGCTATTCCCCAAATATCTAAAGTCTTGCTGGTTGCCGCATTTTTTCCGGATTTGTCATAGTACAGTGGCATTTTGGGGAGTGTCAATGCTCCAAACTTAACATCACTTTTTACATTGCATCCGTAAACCATGTACTGTTGCCCCCATGAGTATATTTTCAAGGAGTCTATATTACCCGATTCTTTTAATGGAATTGCATTATCGGCAGATGTAGTTAATGCAAATATGCTGGAACCGGTATCGAATAATACATACACTACCTGCCCGTTTATTACAAGTGGGAATATTATTTTACCATATTTTACCCGAATGGTCTGTTGCTCACCTTTTTTCCATTCATCGGTTATTTCATCGGTTATTCCTATCCTTTGGTTTGGGTAATCTATTATCAGTATTTTATTCTTTATTATATCGGCACCTATTGTGCCGATAAGTACTTCTTTTTCCTGTGACAATGCCGATCGGCTTATAGTATTACCTGCTTTTTTCTGGTGCAGGACATATCGTAAAGTTGATGAAGTATTACCAATTTTGAAATTCAGGTCTTTGTAATACTCTCGTCCATCCGTCCATTTTATTAATTTACTTTTCAGATTATCGTATTTGTGCAGATATGGCTTTATTGAGTTTCCATATATCATAGTGGCATCAGAGCCCATATCAAATTGCATGACGAACTTATGAGGCAGGCTATCAATAGTTACAGGAACATACATTGCCGCCATTTTGAATGTCTTTCCGGATATATTTTCCGTGTGCCATTGAAAAGATATCCATTGTATGTTTTGGGAATACGTTATGTTAGAGTACAGAAGTAAGACAAATAGACATACTGATTTCCATATATTAATTGAGTATTGCCTGTTACCAGATTTGTTCAGATGTGACATGTTCCGGGTATTAATTCATAAATGTGAATGTAATTGCACTCTTGATGCTATATAATCCTGTATTAATTTATATTAAATTATTCGCACTTGAATTCTCTTGGATATAACAAAGCTCAGTCATTTTTTTGTTTTCAATGCATCATATATTGCAGCCGGGTTTGATGTATTGAAAACGTAGAAATATTGACTTTTGTTATGACAGATGGAAAACATATTTTTGCAGCCCCCGACACAACCAGCGCAGTGCTGCTATGCCGGGTAATAGTTACATGCAGTCTATAGAAGCAGCCTTACCGTTACTAAGCGAGTCTCGTAAAATTTTCATCACTACCCATCACAAGCCGGATGGTGATGCTATCGGTAGCATGCTGGCCCTTTATCATTATCTTACTGCCAGGGGGCATGATGTTACTGCGGTATCGCCCAGCGATGTGCCGTCTTTTCTGGCATGGATGCCCGGATGCGATAAGCTGATTAATTTTGAAGCACAGTCAGATAAGGCAATCGCAGCACTCAACAAAGCGGACATTATATTCGGACTGGACTTCAACGACTTCAGCCGCACCAAGCATATGGATGATATGCTGAAGCAAGCGTCACAGCCCAAAATAATGCTTGATCACCATTTACACCCTGCCGACTACTGGCAATATGGTATTAGTCGCTCAGATAAAAGCAGTACCTGTGAGGTGGTATATGACTTCATAAACATATGCGGTGATAATGCTATGATTACTAAGGAGATGGCATCGTGTATGTATGTAGGCGCCATGACTGATACAGGTTCTTTCAGGTTTCCTGCCACTACCGCCAGTGTACATCTTATGATAGCAGACCTGATGGGGCGGGGTATAGACCATACCAGAATACATGAAGAGGTATATGACTCGTGGAGTGAGAGCCGTATGAGATTTCTGGGCTATGTGCTGATAGAGCGCATGAAAGTATACCGGAAGTATAATGCAGCCCTGATAACACTTTCGCGCAAGGATATGCAACTTTTCAATGTACAGAATGGGGATACTGAGGGGCTTGTAAACTATCCGCTCAGTATAGCCGGTGTACGATTTGCCACACTCATAACTGAGCGTGCCGATGAGGTGAAAATGTCATTCCGTAGCAAGGGGCTCTTTGATGTGAGCAACTTTGCAAGGCTCCATTTTAATGGTGGCGGGCATTTTAATGCTTCAGGTGGCAGATCTACCATGAGCTTTGAAGAAACTATTTCACATTTTGAACGAATTTTGTCGGACATTCACCCGAAATAAACAACAAAAAATCCTGATAAAAACAAACAGAACATGACAAAGAGGATCATTTCCGGTACATTGCTCAGTGCAGCTATTTTAGGTCTTACAGCCTGCGGCGGTGGTGCCGGCGGTGGCGGCGGATTCAAAAAAGTAAGAGATATTGAATACAAAATCGTTAAGGATGTAGAAGGTAAAAATGCAGCCATTGGCGATATCATCGAATTCCACCTCAAAGCAATGGTAGATACTACTGTGGTAGGCGATACTTATCGTCAGGGACAGGCGCAGATAACCAAACTGGACTCTGCCCGTAACCCAGGCGATCTGCTTGCTGTATTTCCGTTTCTGTCTCCCGGCGATAGCGCGGTGGTACACATAGCCTGTGATACTATTATAGCAAAAATGCCTGCTGAACAGCTGAGCCAGCTTCCTGTATGGATGAAGAAGGGTAATACGATAGAAATATCACTGAAACTGGTATCTGTAAAGTCGGAAGAAGATTTCCAGAAAGAAATGGAAACACGCCAGGCCGAGCAGATGAAGAAAATGGAAGAACAGAAAGCAGCTCAGATGCCGATAGACGATCAGAAACTGCAGGACTTCTTTAAGGCAAACAACATCAATGCAAAGAAAACCGAGTCAGGTTTATATTATGTAATTCAGAAACCAGGTGCCGGCGCTACTATCACTAAAGGAATGATGGTAGGTACCAAGTATACCGGTAAAACACTGGAAGGTGTGCCATTTGACTCTAATGTGGATACAAGCATTGGTCATCATGGTACAGACCTTCTCCGTTTCCAGGTAGGAATGGGACAGATGATACCAGGCTTTGACGAAGGCGTGCAGATGATGAAGAAAGGTGGTAAAGCTACTTTCTATCTGCCTTCACCACTGGCATATGGTCCTAACAGTCCAAGCCCCAAAATTGAGGCTAATGCAGTACTCATTTTTGATGTAGAAGTAGTAGAGGCAAAAGAGGCTGATAACAAATAGGATGTTTTTTTAACATCCTGTTTTTATCCTCTGTGATATATTTACATCATTAACCTGTAAAATAACCAATGAAGAATTTGAAGCGTTTTGCATTCATCCTGTTAGGGGTGGGTATAGCCGGAAGTGCAGCTGCACAGAAAAAGAAAAAGCCTGCTGATGATTTTAAAACACTGCCCAGCGGTATCCAATACAAAATTGTAAAAAAAGGTACAGGTACCAGAAAGGCAGTTGTGGGCGATCATGTGGAGATGTTCATTCACGTAAGTGTAGGCGACAGTACTGCTTTTGACTCACGCAAAATGTATAACGCTACAGAACCGGTTCCGGTTACTATCAGGCAGTCACAGGGCAATGGAGATCTTATGGAAGGCTTTATGCTGCTTTCTGCAGGTGATAGCGCTCTTTTCCATATCCCGGTGGATACGTTACTTAAAGGCGGTCAGCCGGCTATGCCAGGTATGAAGCAGGGTGTAGGCCAGATGATGAAATATGAAGTGAATGTAGTAGCAGTAAGAAGTGAAGATGAGCAGCGCCGTGCAGACAGCACAATGGCTGCTGAGCAGATAGGTAAGGATGAGCAGCTGCTGAAAGATTACTTTAAGAAGAATAACATTAAGGCTACACGTACTGCATCGGGGTTATACTACACCATATCGCAGCCGGCAACAGGCGCTAACATCGCTCCCGGCCAGATGGCAAGTGTAAACTATACCGGAAAACTGCTGAATGGTAATGTATTTGACTCTAATACTGACTCTGCCTATAAACACGTAGAGCCTTTTAACCTGACAGTGGGTAAAGGACAGGTGATAAAGGGATGGGATGAAGGTCTGCAGCTTATGGGCAAGGGTACAAAAGGTACATTGTACATCCCATCGGGCCTTGCATATGGTCGTCAGGACCGCAGCCCGCAGATACCGGCTAACTCTATTCTTGTTTTTGACATGGAGATAGTTGATGTTACCGACCAGGCATCACAGGATGATAAACTAATCAGAGAATATCTGAAGCAGAATAATATTACCAATGCTACAAAAACAGCATCAGGTCTGTATTATACAATATCACAGAAAGGCCTTGGTGGTAATCCTGCAAAAGGCAAGAAGGTAACTATGAACTATACCGGAAAGCTGCTGAACGGTAATGTATTTGACTCCAATACCGACCCTAAATTCGGTCATGTGAAACCATTTGAGTTTACACTGGGTATGGGTCAGGTAATAAAAGGCTGGGATGAGGGCGTAGCTTTACTGCAAATAGGTTCGAAAGGAACTTTCTTCATTCCTTCCGGCCTGGGATATGGTCCTAATGCAATGGGAGCTAAAATACCGGCAAACTCTGTACTGCTTTTTGATGTAGAGCTGGTAGGTATAGACTAATCATTTTCAATAATAACGTTGCTTGTGTAAGGGTGGCCATATGGTCACCCTTACTTTTTTGCTATCATGGTACATCTACACCTGCAAAAATGTTGCAGTGCTTTTATGGAATAGTGGCGAAGAATGGTTCTTATGTATATAACCTTAAAACAATGAGTTATGGACACGAGAACACTTATGAACGCCGACTATCTCGACATTCTGTTTGAGAAAAGAAACAAAAAATATGGCAGCTACGAGCTACGCCGCGGCTATGGCAGCAGGGTAGGCAAGGCTATTAGCATTCTGTACAGCGGGCTGGCATTGCTGATATTGCTGGCTGTAACCAACAAGCACGATGTACATGCCACAACAACTACTGACCATGGGCCTATAATACTTACTGATATCCCTCATGAACCACCACCACCGCCTGTACCACCGGTGGCACCACCACCGCCGCCACCTCCACCTGCCCCAAGGCCTGCAACTGTAAGGTTTACAGAACCGGATATAACTAATGACCCGGTACCAGAAAACCAGACCATGACCACTATAGACAACCTAAGAGATGCTGTACCCGGCACTGTAACTGATACCAGCGGAGATGGCGACATAAGCATTGCAACAACCAGTGGAGATGGGAATAACCGCACTATGCCTGTATTTACAGAGCCTGTGCCTGAAAAACCGTTGACAATTGTAGAGAAAATGCCTGAGTTTAATGGCAATCTGCAACAATACCTAAGCAGCCATGTACATTATCCTGATGTGGCAAGGAATAACGGAATAGAGGGGAGGGTAGTGATACGGTTTGTAGTGGATGAAAGTGGCGCAGTAACCGAAGCACAGGTAGTGAAAGGTATAGGCGGTGGCTGTGATGCAGAGGCGCTGAGTGTGGTAAATGGCATGCCCCGCTGGAAGCCAGGCAAACAAAATGGCCGTGCGGTAAAAGTATATTACACCATACCTGTGAACTTTGTACTTCAGTAGCAGTAAAGATGCTATTGTGGTATATTTGATGGTAACTATACCCAGTTACACGGGAATTGATTTTAGGAAATTTAATTTATGTTTGTAATATGAAATATTACACCGGAATGATTAAGAATTATGTGTGTCAGGGGGATCCGTATGTTTTGGAAGATCCCATTGACATAAAGCTCTTGCAAGGGTTAGAAAAAGAGAGCGCATACATTGTGCAAGATAGAAACGGCGCCCCCTCATATATAAGTGTTGTGTCTGAAAATGCTGCTTCCGCAAAGTCTGCGATTGATAAGGTATTAGCCGAGCTAAAGCCTAGAGTTGGTAGGGGGTAACTTTCTTTTTGGGTGATTAGGGTTTGCTATATTAGGAGTTAAAGTACGGTAAGTAATGCGCTCTGTGTTGCTATTGTTTATAACGAACAGGAAACGGGATAGGTTGCTTACGCCTCTCATGTTGTATCTTGTTGCGAATTCGTTACAATACCTGTGCAGGTGTTGAGGTGACATGTAGTGGTAAATGCCGACATAGCCACGCTTTAACTGGCTCCAAAAATTCTCGATGTTCTGCGTGTGGAACTTGTGCCCGTTTCGCTCTGTCACATATCCACCTTCTTCGTGCTTCACGGTGATGTGGTTGTATGCGTTACCAATGGTTGAATAGGAGCGGTAAGCATCTGTTACAATGGTGGCTCCTGCGCATACATTTTCCTCAATTATTTGGTTTAGGGTTTCTGCGTTGGTGTTCTCGGTTACGAAGGTCATTACCCGGCCACCTTTTTCAATCAGGCCAACCACCGGCGTTTTATCTGCCGCGCTACGCCCTTGTGAACCTTCTACTTTCTTATCCTTGTGACGGTTCTTGTTCTTGCCACCCACATACGTTTCATCGGCCTGTACATGGTTGCCATTTTCACCTAACTGCGTGGTTGCCGTCATTTGTAACATGCTACGTATTTTGTGGTTTAAAAGCCACCCACTTTTTTGGCTTACCCCGATCCGTGTTGCCAGTTCTACAGAACTGATCCCTTTTTTGCTGGTGGTAATTTCGTATGCTGCCTGGAACCATTTGCGCAATTCTATTTTGCTGCCCTCAAATATACTTCCGGTACGAACCGTGAAAGGCAAGTCACATTCTTTCTCTGCACATCTGTAAGACGGTATATCTTTGAACATGCCGCGTGGTTTTACTTTGTAAGGTGTCTTTACACTTCCACAATGGGGACAAACAGGCGTACCGCCCCAGCGTTGCTGTTCTAAGAACTCGTAGCAGGTCTTTTCGTCCTTAAAGAACTCGTTGAATTCTTGTAGTGTCTTAAAAGGGAAATCCATTTTTGGTGTGTGTTTGTGAAATTTGTACTTTTATGTAGTGCGCCCGTTCGGGGTCGAACCGAAATCAGCAACTTAGTAGGGAGCCGTTTTGACCATTAAACTACAGGCGCATCAATGAATTGACCACTTGTTAGAGCAGGTGGTTTTTTCGTTTTGATATGCCAAAGGTTAGTGTAGTTTATCGGTTAAAAAAGCGTTTGAAATGTCCCTTTTGAGAATGTGCAAACTGTTTAAAGGGGAATGACAAATACTGTGATACCTGCGGTAATTAAGGCCTTAAGAAGGGTATCTAAGTTCTTTGCTGTCGGGCTTTCCAGCCATTCTTTGTTCTTGTGCTTTCTCAGTTCCTTTCTAAATTGTTCAATTTGTTCTTTGCCTTGTAGGATAGAGAAAGGACGAACTTTAGAGGTAAAAAACTCTCTAAACTCGTTACCAAAATTCAATTGAATTAGATTGCGTGAGCGCAGTTCTTTTAATAGAAGCGTTACTGCGGTTAGGTTATCGTTGTTGTCAACTATTTCTATCCCTTCACCGTTATTTTCACCATTAAGAAATGCGACAAATTTGGCGGGGTCATTTACGAGTTGATTTGTTTTCAGAAACTTTGTGAGGGTTGTTCGTTGCTTTTTTGACATTTTCGATTGGTAGCGTATTTCTTGCTCTTCTTTTGGTTTTGGTATATACATACCGTCTTTGAATATGAAATCAGCTACATTAAGTTCAGGTAATGGTTCATTTTGCCCATAGTCATACCCATCTTCTTTGATTAAGAATATTTTCCCTTTTTTAGTGAGGTATAATAAGTCACCCTTTACTTTTATATACTCATCATTTTCGAGTATAAATATAGCATCGTTAAGCAGGTCTAAGGGTACTCCAATATGGGCGCTTATCCACGACTTCTCCCAAACTGGTAATTCATTTTCTTCATTCTCCAGTTGGCGGTATCGCGATGGGTAATTACCCACGTATGGTTGTTCGATCGACAAAGCCTGTAGAACATCATTACAAAGCCGTAGTTTTTCTTTGAGTTTTGGTGACATAACAGGTGTAAAGTACTCACTCGGCATAAAAATAGCAATAGTTTGCATGTGTTTGCTGTATTTAATTGTTACATTTGCGATATGTCAAAGGCAAAAAAGACATCTAAGCCCACACCCTCAAAAAGTGTGAAAGAAGAACAGTCATTAAAGGTCAATGGTACGTTTATGGACTTTATAGATGCTGTTGTGAAGGATGCTAACAGCAAGCCTAAGAAAAAGTCATAAGTAGCCATTTTGCTACTTATGGCAATTAAATTTCATTTACGTGTAAGTGGGTATAGTTACCTATTTGATTTATGCGGGGCTTACGTTTTATACTGACATCATTATTATTATCTGTAGCAATATCCTGTTATGCCGGGCGCTATTCTGTAATAGTGCTCGGTATAGCTCAGGACGGTGGATACCCCCATGCCGGATGCAGTAAAGACTGTTGTAAGCAGGCATGGCAACATGAATCAATGCGCAGGTATGTGACTGCGCTTGCTTTAACAGACTCGGCCGAGGGTAAATGGTGGCTCTTTGAAGCTACACCGGATATAAAAGAACAACTGCACTATTTCAGACAGCTAACTGCGGGAAAGTACAGATATCTGCCCGATGGCATATTCCTGACACATGCACACATAGGACACTATACCGGGCTCATGCAGTTGGGCCGTGAGGTGCTGGGTGCTAAAGGTGTGCCAGTATATACTCTGCCCCGTATGCGTAACTATCTGGAGCAAAACGGCCCCTGGAGCCAATTGGTATCACTGGGTAACATAAGCCTGCAGAACATGCCTTGCCGGAAAACAATGAAAGATAGTACAACCATGCTGAAGCTGTCGGAGCAATGTGGTGTGTTTGCATTTACAGTTCCACATCGTGATGAATATTCAGAAACTGCAGGTTATGGAATAAGTGCCGGAGGCAGGAAGTATGTATTTATACCGGATATAAATAAATGGCAGCTATGGGAGCACGAACTGGCATCTGTAACCGAACAGGCTGATGTGGTACTGGTAGATGGTACATTTTACAGGGATGGGGAGCTCAAAGGAAGAAGCATGGCCGAAGTGCCACATCCGTTTATTTCTGAAACTATGAGCCTTTTTGAGGGACGTAATGCAAATCTGGCTGCACGCATCTGGTTTATTCACTTCAATCATACCAATGCGCTGTTGTGGGATGAGGCTGCACGTAAACAGGTGCGGGATGCAGGATTCAACATAGCTGTGCAGGGAGAGAAGTTGTGATTTCTACTGCACCCGGTACTGAAATGTGCTATATTTGCGACAATTTTTAAGTCTTGCTAACTGCTGCCCGAAATATCATCAACGGTATTATAGACTTTTTCTATAAGCCATTTGCCCGTTTCATACCCTTACAGACATTTCGCTATCTGGCATGCGGTGGCTCTAATACCTTGCTTACTATTGCTGTATATTCACTTTCCTACAATATTGTATTGAAGAGAGAGAGTACGCATATATATGGCGATGTATTTATTACAGCTCCTATCGGGGCACAGATAATTTCGTTTTTTGTAGGGTTTCCTATTGGCTTTATACTGTCCCGCTATATAGTTTTTCCGGAGTCAAATCTCCGTGGACGCAAACAGCTGTTCCGGTATGCACTGGCAACAGCTACATTTATTCTTCTGAACTATGTGCTGATTAAAACCTTTGCCATTCTGCTGCCCATGGTGCGTGCCGATGTGTCATATGTGTTCATCAGTGTTATTGTAGCCGTACTGAGCTATCTGTCACAACGCTTCTTTACATTCCGAACTGTAGATGAAGAGGCTGACGATATTACAGATATGCCATGATGATACCCCTGAGAGAGGGATACAAGTCATCACTTCCTTTGATTACTTTTGTTGTATACGTTATTGCTTCATGCTCAGAAACATCCTCACTCTGCTGGCACTAGGTGCAGCAACTTCAGCTTTTTCTCAGGAAGCTGATGCCGACTCTGTAACACTGGATACAATAAAGGTGACTGCACATGCGGGTAAGCCGCCCTACCAGCCATCAGCTACGCTTGTATGGGACATAATCCATACCCGTATAGGACTGTCATTTGATTTCATGCAGCGCACAGCCGCAGCCCGGGAATGGGTAACTATGCGCCCGTGGATATACCCCACAGACACTGTAGTACTGGATGCCCAGAGTATGCGTATAGACAGTGTAATGCTGGTAGAGAAAAAACAGACAAAAGCTTTACGCTTTGAGTATGCTGATAATAAGCTGAAAATATGGTTTGACAGAAAGTATACTGCCCGTGACACGGTACATCTGTACTTCCGCTATACGGCTATGCCCTATGCAACAAAATCGGAAGGGAGCGCTGCTATAACAGACAGTAAAGGGCTTTACTTTATCAATACTGATGGCAGGATACCCTATAAACCCATGCACATATGGACCCAGGGAGAGACCGAAGCAAACTCTCACTGGATGATAACCATAGATAAGCCCAATACCCGCTTTACTACCCAACTGGAGCTCACTATGCCAGACAGCCTTACTACACTGAGTAATGGTGCACTGATAAAAAAGGTAAAAGGCCAGAAAGGAATGCGTACCGACATATGGAAGATGGATAAACCTATACAGGCATATGCAGTAATGCTGGCAGTGGGCAAGTACAGTATAATAAAAGACAGCTGGAAGGGGAAAGAGGTAAGCTATTATGTAGAGCCTGCATATGCAAAGTATGCACGTAATATGTTTCTGCATACTACCGATATGATGGACTTTTTCTCCAAAAGGACAGGGGTGTCTTATCCCTGGAACAAGTACAGCCAGGTAGCAGTGCGCGACTATGTATCGGGGGCAATGGAGAATACGACGGCATCACTCTTTGGTGAGTTTATAGACCAGACAGACAGGGAGATAGCTGATAAGGACTATGAAGATATTGTATCACATGAGTTATTCCATCAGTGGTTTGGTGATTATGTTACCTGTGAGTCATGGGCCAATACTACCGTAAATGAATCTTTTGCCAACTATGGCGAGCAGCTATGGCGCAGCTTCAGGTATGGTAAGACATCCGGCGAAGATCTGGCATGGACAGACCTGCAACTATATATAGCATCTTCCAGGGCAAGTGACCCCCAGCTGGTACGCTATAACTATGACTCCCGTGAGCAGCTGTTTGATGCCATTTCATACAATAAAGGAGGTGCTACACTGCGGTATATGAATTATCTGATGGGTGATGAAGCTTTTGATAAGGCTATGAACCTTTACCTTACTCACAATGCACTGAAACCAGCAGAGGCACATCACTGGCGGCTGGCAGTAGAAGAGGCAACGGGGCAGGACTGGAACTGGTTTTTCAATGAATGGTATTTCCATGCAGGGCACCCGGTACTGAAGATAAACTATGACTATGATGATGCGGCACAGATGCTTACGGTAAACGTAACACAGGCGCAGAAGGATACTGCTTTTGACTATGTGCTGCCGCTGCGTACGGAGGTAATATATGGTGCAGATGTTTCTGTAACGGACTGGAAAATAGATGCACATACACAAACATTCACTTACCCATACCGTAATGGACAGAGGCCGGTAATAGTACCTGACATGGACCATGTACTACCAGGTGAAATAAAAGAAGACAAAAAGCCGGAGCAGTGGCTGGCGCAATATGCGGGAAGTAAGGGCTATATAAGTAAAAAGCTGGCAATAGCAGGTGCGGCGAAGCACTTCTCTGACTCTGCAACGCAGGTAGTAATAGACATGGCGCTCCATGATACGCTGTACCTGCTGAGAAAAGCTGCCCTGCAAAAAATAGAAAAGTTACAGCGCGATAAATACAGACGTCGTTGGGCATCTACTGTGCTGGAAATGGCTACCAATGATGGTAACAGGCATGTACGTGCTGCCGCATTTGATGTGCTGGCTGCATGGAAAAACAAGTCGGCCCGGGAGATAGCTTTAACGGCTATATGGGATAGCTCGTATCTGGTAGCCGGAAGCGCACTGGAGCTCCTGGATAAGCTGGATGCAGACACTGCCCTGATACTGGCACGGAAGTTGCCAGCAAAAGAACATGCAGGTGCGCTGGAGACTGCTATATGGAAGATCATAGGAAAGAATGGCGCTGATGCCGATATACAGCTTTATGAGCAGCGTGTGCCACATGTGTTGGGTACAGATAAAATCAGCTATGCCATTTCTTTGGGGTCATACCTGAAGAATGTAGCGGATACAGGCGCATTTGTCAGAGGTATATCGCTATATGGTACTATGATAGCGCATGAGGAAATGAAGGCGTACCGCTCTGCATTGGCAGGTTTCTTCCTGCAGACGGTTGCTGAACAGAAAGGCATGACTGATGACGAGGATGCACAAAGTGCAGCCAGAGCACAGGCGCATATAAGCGCTATTGTGCCGGTTTTGAAAAAGCTTGCTGCATCAGAGCCGGATGAGGAAATAAAAGAAAAGCTGGAAAAAGCACTGAATGAGATTAATGAAAAGGGTTAGCAGTGATGCTAACCCTTTTCATTAATAATGATATTATGTGTAGCTGAGTCTATGCTACTTCTTTATTTTAATGAGGAAGTCTTTTGAGAATTTCACGTTATAGCCTCCATCCCACTTTCTTTTTTGCCAGGAATCAGTAACAATCAGCTTCTCAGATTTGTCACCGGCAGATATAGTTACCGGTAATGAAAAGCCTGGTACCACATTACTGAAACGGTAGCTTATCTCATTGTCTGAAATGTTATATTCCAGTATGGGTATATCGGTATGGCGCAGATACTGATCAAAGAAAGGAGCCAGCTTAAGACCGGTAGCTTCTGTAATATACTGCTCTACCTGTGCCGAAGTGACGATGCTATGATAGAACCGGCTACTAAGGCCTCTGAGCGTATTACGAAACTTCGTGTCGTCATTGGTTAGGACACGTATCATTTGTATTACTGCGGCACCTTTTTCATAAATATCACCCATTCCTCCATCATTCACACCATATGGTCCTATAACAGGGTCGGTATTTCTTATGTTAGACCACAGGCCTCGCCCATATTTCCATGCTTTTTCCTTACCCAGCAGGCACTCGGTAAATAGTACTTCAGAGTAGGAGGTAATACCTTCATGAATCCAGTTGTCGGCCATGTCTGCAGCAGTTATACTGTTTCCGAACCACTCGTGCCCACTTTCATGAATGATTATATAATCCCATTTCAGACCATAGCCACTCATGGAGCGATCCATACCTTTATATCCCATCCTGTAACCATTACCATAAGCAACGGCACTCTGATGCTCCATACCCAGATAGGGGGCTTCTACCAGCTTATATCCATCTTCATAAAAAGGGTAGGGCCCCATCCAGTACTCAAAGCAGTGTATCATCTGCTTCACTACCTGAAACTGTTTTCTGGCACGTTCTTCATTGTTCCTGAGTACATAAAAATTGAGATCAAGTTTTCCCTTTTCTCCCATCACAGTGTCAGACCAATGAACATAGTCGCCTATGTAAAAAGTAACATCATAATTGTTTATTGGGTTCAGTACTTCCCATGTTACCTGTCTGCGTGCGTCTTCCGTTTTGTCGGCAATAAGGCGGCCATTACTGATGGCAGACATCCCCGCAGGTACATTGAGGTCTATGTGCATTCCCTGGTCCGGCTCATCCCACTGGGCATCTTTGCAAGGCCACCATACACTTGCGCCCAGTCCCTGGCAGGATACTGCTATGACCATATTGCCGGCACTATCTTCCCGCCAGCTAAAACCGCCATCCCATGGGGGATTGACAGCTTTACGGGGTGTGCCGTGATAATATAATACTACAGAAGCAAGGCTATCTTTTATGAGTGATGAAAAGTTGTGCTTCAGCCACCATACATTGCCATCATTTACAATTGTGGTTTTCAGCCTACGTGACCCGAACACATTTGGGATAATGTATGCGCTATCCAGTACCATTGGGCGCTGCAGGTCTATCTGCATACTGTCTGTCGGGGTATGACTTACCTGGAAGAATATCTGGTTGCTACCTTCAATACTCTGTGCAGCCGTGTCGAACTTTACCTGCAGATTGTAACTTTTTACATCCCACCATGCACGCCCTCTGCCGTTAGAGCCTCTGAGCGTATCGGCATGCTTATAAGCCATGGCAGTACCTGTATATAATACGGAAGAGAGGAGCAGTCCATAACTGAATAATCTGTTCATAAGCTATGCAAGATACAAAGATGAGTGCCTGTCTCCACTATGCTGCCAGAGTGATTTTACAGGGGAGCTATAAAAAGAAACCGGGCACTCTGAAAAGAGTACCCGGTCATTATTCCTAAACTGAGAATTATTAGCGATGTTTCAGCGTCATGATTACACGACGGTTTTTCGTACGACCTTCAGCAGTACCATTATCTGCTATTGGCTCACGGCTACCGTGACCTACAGCAATGAGACGCTTAGGATTAGCACCCATGTCTATGAGATACTTACGTACCGCATTTGCACGCCTGAATGAAAGTGCATCGTTGATAGCGTTACCACCAGTGATATCGGTGTGACCATCTATCATGATGAATGCATTTTCATGTGTATTCAGCTCCATGATTGCTTCAGCAAGAATAGGGAACGATGATTCATGAATCTTAGCTTTTCCTATTTCAAACAGGATAGGCTCGCTCATGTCATGCTCACGGATTGGTGCTGGCGGAGGCAGTGGCGGCGGTGGAGGAGGAGGTATAGGACAGCCGTCGTTAGATGCAGGACCTGCTTCGTTAGGACACTTATCTTCACTGTCGAGGATACCATCATCATCAGAGTCAGGGCAACCCATGAACTTAGCAGGACCAGCCTGATAAGGACATGCATCATCATAGTTAGGGATACCATCACCGTCGCTGTCAGGGCAACCGTTGAAGTGCTTCAGGCCAGGTACGTCAACGCATGAGTCTTCAGAATCAGGTATGCCATCACCATCCGTGTCAGGGCAGCCATCAAACTGAGGCAGACCAGGAACCCATGGACATTTGTCTTTTCTGTTAGGTACGCCATCATGGTCACGGTCAGAGAACTTACCGAAGTAGAAGCGTACACCCAGGTTACCACCATATGATGTAGCATTGGTAGTAGTGACATTGTTCAGGAAAGAGTTATACTCGCCCAGCTTGTCAGTAAGATGTGCACCGGTAGGTGAGTGCGTAAACATCTGATACATGATGTAGCCCCCTATGTTCATCGCTACCTTATCAGAGAAGTAGAAGCTATATGATGGCTGGAACATAAAGCCTACAGAGCTCTGTACATAATCTACAGAACCTGTTTTCTCTGAAGCTTCAACATTCATACCCACATTATAGCCATTAGCTATACGCTGAGAAGTAAGATATGCTGCTGCATCGCCACCCGGATGTGTAGCCAGATACTGCTTTGCAGTAATGAGCAGTGAAGACGGATTGGGCGTAGCACCATTATCGTATACAGTAGTAATACCATTACCTGTATTTACGTGACGGTAGATAGCCTCATAATTAAACATCGCGTCTGTAGTGTACTCGTTTTTTAGAGATACATTGTACAGGATACCCGCATCTGCACTGATGCCTGAACGCTTAGTAAAGCGGTATTTGAATTTCAGCATCAATGGAATGCTGATGTTTGTAATCTTCAGTTGCTCCTTGATAGGGCCACCTGCAGTAATTATCTGCCTGAAGATATCTCCTTTACCATCTGTAGACTGGAACTCAACGTTATAATTATTCATTGTAACGTCGCCTGTCTGCATCAGGTACATAAGGCCGGTACCAATACCGAAGTGGCTCTTATTGTCAAAGAAGAAACCTATCTGAGCATTACCGCCATAGGATATACCATTCTCAAATTTCAAGCCGCCAATTGAAGATGAATTCAGAGCGTTGTTGTAATTGAGTACGGGATTAGTGGTAGTTATGTCCTGAGTCATAATACCGCCCATAGCGTTGATATCTATTACCCAGCGCTTGAGGTCTTCATCTTTTGTGAAGTCTTTGGGCGGTGGGGTTGTATTCGTCTGTGCAGTAGCTGATAACACGCCACCGGCAGCTATCAACACGGAAAACAGTTTTTTCATCTATCGGAATTTTAATGTGTTGAAAGATTAGTTTTTAATGAACCTTGCAGCGGCAACTTTGATACCATCACTATGACAGTCTACCAGATATGCTCCTGCAGGCAGGTCAGCTATCTGAATCTGTGCTTTGTTGTTTACAGCATTTACAGACTGTATTTTCTGACCCATCAGATTATACACATCCATTACAATGTTGCCTTTCACCGTTTCACTTACTTCAACATTTACATAGCTGCTGGCAGGGTTAGGGTAGAGCTTCATACCTACTTCGATATCATTTACATCAGCAACGCCTGTAGGCCTGTTGTAATAGGTCTTCTGTATGCAACCACCGTTGTCAGTGATAACCCAGTAGTATCTGTTAGCGAAGTCAGGGAACTCATTAGTATAGTTCTGATTGGTTTCGCCATCCAGCACTACAGAGTCCATAGTAGCAGCATCATCATAACCCCACTGATAGCTGGACATTGTATTGTCCTGGCAGATAAACTGTCCTTTGTGGTAGATAACATCTGGTATGCTGGCTGAACCTGCGCTTACTGTAACAGTGTATACTGACTCAGAGGTACATGTTGTAGTACTGTTCTTAGTAGTAAGTGTTACATATGCAGTACCCGGAGTAGTGAAGTTAACTACTGCGTACTGGCCGCCATTACCTGTAGAAAGTACACTTGCATTTGTAGCAGACCAGCTGTAAGTAAAGCCAGATGGCGCAGGATTAGCAGCACCGAAGTTCTGATACATTGTATTGTTACACAGTGTAACTGACGGATGAGTACCGATAACAGCTACTGTAGGTGCAGGATTTACTGTTACCGTAAGTTCCTGTTTGTTAGTACAACCCAGTACAGTAAGCTCATAGTCATAAACTACAGTAACCACATCAGAAGAACCATGTGTAAGAACATCATCAATATCACCTTCGCCTGTAGCAGTAGCAGGAGTAATACCGGCAACTGTATCACGGCTCCACTCATAAGATACGTTAGCACTATAGCTTTCAGGAGCGAAAGTGAAAGGAGCGCCGCTACATGTTACTGCTGTAGTCTTGATCAGCTTAGCTGAAGGACGAACATTTACAGTTACATTCTGAGTGTTGTTACAACCAGCTGCTGTAATAGTGTAAACATATGTTACAGGCAGAGAGATGTAGGTAGTGTTATCCAGACGTTCGCCAGGATTTCCAGTTCCTGTAGCACTAAGGTTAGCGATACCTTCTACATAAGCACGGCTCCAGTTAAACACGGTACCAGGTGTAGTGCTTGTAGGTGTGAATGTGAGCAATGCGCTGTCACATACTGCTACAGTAGTAGCGCTGTTGCTCAGCTTAGGCATTGGGTTCACAACTACTTTCACTGTGTCCTGATGGTGGCAGCCATTAGCGCTACCAGTGTAGATATATGGAACTGTGATTGGCTGATCGGTAGTGTTAATAAGTACTTCGTGTACATTTCCGCCACCCATCATAGCGCCATTGGCAATACCAGGTTTTACGTCGCGGGCCCATACATATGTAGTACCGGTTACGAGACTGGCAGGAGTGTAATCGAAATACATATTAGTACAGATGTCCGATGGTGTAAGTGTGCTGCTCAGTCTTGGCCTTGGCTTGATAGTCAGGTCAACGGTATCAGTATTTACACAACCGTTAGCTTTAATCTGATATGCATACTTAGCAGTTACATTGTCAGGAGTTGTATTTTCCAGCGCCTCGCTGAAAGCACCTGTACCTGCTCCTGCTGCATTGCTGATACCTGCTACCACGTCACGTGTCCAGGTAACCTCAGCACCTGGTACTGATGGTACCGGAGTGTAAGTAACCAGTGTCATGTCGCACACAGGCGCCAGTGATGTAGCGCTGGTAAGCATCAGTGGAGGATTAACTGTAACAACTACATTTTCTGTATAAGGGCAGCTTCCTACAGTCATTGTTACACCATATGTAACTGATATTGGGCTGCTGGTAGTATTAAGAAGTGTTTCATTGATAGAACCTGTTCCGGTAGCTGCTGCGTTGCTGATGCCGGTTACCGCATCACGGTTCCATGTAATCACCGCACTTGTAGAAGAAGAAATCGGGTCATACATGAATGCTTCACTGTTACACAGTGGTGCAGGTGTGAGTGGTGTAGTCAATACCGGAGTAGGATTAACAGGAACCGTTACTACCTGTACATTCTCACAGGATGAAGCAGTAAGTGTGTACACATAATGAACATTGATAGGCTCATCTGTGCTGTTGGTCAGCAGTTCATTCGGATTGTCAGTACCACTGTTGGCAGGATTTACAATGCCAGGTATAGCGTCACGGCTCCACGTGAATGAAGTGCCGGGAGCAAGACTGTTTGGTATATAGCTGAATATTGTATTGTTACACACATCAGGAGGTGTAAGCGTACTGTTCAGCTCAGGAACAGGGTTGCTGGTAATTGTAAATATTTCAGACTCACCTATACAACCGTTAGCTACAGGAGTAACTGTAAGTGTAGATACTACCGGCATTGGTGTACCGTTAACAGGAGCGAACCCAAGTATATGGCCTTCGCCTGAAGCAGCAAGACCAATAGCAGGATTGCTGTTTACCCATTTGTAGTCGCTGGCGCTGGGCGCAGTACCTGTAAATGTGATATCTGGAGTAATTGCTCCGTCGCACACAGCTATATTACCTGGATTGTTTACAACAGGTTTTGGTTTCACCGTAATGGTAATAGGATACTCAGGACTGTTACAGTTACCATTATTAATAGTAAGCGTAGCATGATATGTACCGGCATCAACACCATCAGGTACCGGGAATGTGATTACTGAATCAGGCAAAGGCAGACTTGGCTGATCTTCAAAGCCTGCTGCAAATGCTGTAGCATCCCAATGAATAGTGTAAGTGCCCGGTATAGTATAATATAATGTAGCAGTACCATTGCCTGTGTTAGTGCCACGTGTGTGCACAACACCAGATGCTGTCATTACATCAGAATAGGATGACCCGCCGCCACCACCATTCCATATGCCGCCGCCGCCGCCATAATAGCCGCCGCCACCGCCGCCGGAAATACCCTGCGAGCTACCAGCACCACCCATACCCAGTGTGCCAAAGCCGCCGGAGGTCCAGCCTGGATATGAAGCAGGAGCGCCACCCAGAGCCTGAGTACCACCGCGCGATGTAGAGCCCGATACGTTGGCAACACTATTGCCACCAGTAAGGCCACCGCCGTCGCCACCCATAAATACTTCAGTGAGGTCGGCACCGTTACCACCGCCACCGCCTGCTATTACCTTACGGTCAGCCAGCGCCGTGCCACCTACGCGGATATCGGTAGCACCACCACCGGCACCACCTGATGCATAGAAATAGAAAGAAGCGTTACCGCCACCGTTGAAACCACCCTGAGCTACGCCAGAGAGGACACCGTCGGCACCAACGCCACCAATAAACAGATTAAGTGCAGAGCCCGGTGTAACCGCCATATTACCAGTTACACGGCCACCTTTACCGGTACCACCTGTACCCAGATGACTGTCATGACCACCAGCCGCACCCTGAAGGTCGAACTTAACAGTGGTTACAAAGTCAGGTACGGTCCATGATTCCATGGCGCCGGTATAAGAGAAGTCTGCAGTGTCAGGACCTACATTTTCAAGTCCCCAGAATGAGAATTTTGCCGATGTAATACCCTGGCAAACCGGGTCTATTGTTCCTATTGATAGAGATGGGCCCGAGTTGATGGTGACTGTTACTAAAATCAGGGTGGAGCCACCGTTGTCATCACTGACCATGACAGAGAATGCGTCATTGGTAGCGCTTGGGTCTGGTGTGTAAGTCATACCGCCGGTAGGGGATGCTTCGCTACCTCCGGCAGATGCCGTAGCACCATCACCTGTTATTACACCAAAACTCGGTTGAGTAATAACTGTCCATGTTAAGGTTTCACCAATATCTGGGTCAGTTACTTTCAGCCAGTTGCTTATATCGGTTGATAGTCCGCTGCATACAGTTCTGGACTGATTTGTGCCATTCAGCGCGCTCGGCGATACCTGAGCACTGGTTACCAATGGAGCAGCCACCATAAACATACCCGACAGAAGCAAAGCCTTTTTCAGACCTTTCCGCCTAATATTCTTTTTCTCAGCAAAAGGTCGGGAGGATACATGTTCTATTCTCATATCAATATAGTTTAGGAAACAATGCCGAAAAATACTCAAAAAATGCAACTATTGCATGAATAACACCTATTTTTTTATAAATATACGTCACTATTATCCTTTATAGTGGGATTTAATTAATGACAATAGTTAATGCATCAGGTATGATTTTCCACCTCTGTTGCTGTTGATAGCTATAATGAGGTAAAATATAAGAGTGGTAGTTTATTATAAACTTTCAATTAAATTTTCTGAATAAGCTGCATTATGCCATCAGGGTATGCTATCTGCTCCAGATATAAGCCATGACCGGGTACGTCGAAGAATGCTTTTGTACAATCTTCATATGATATAATCTGGCTTATGTGCTCTGCCGGGAAATTGCCCCTGGCTGCACGCAGCTGTGTAGCTACCAGCCCTCTTACCATGCCTCTTAGGAAACGATTGGCTGTGACACAGTAATGCAACTCTTCTCCATTTCTCTCCCAAAAAGAATTATATATGTTGCATTCAAATGTTTTGACCTGTGAATTCCTTTTGGCAAATGACTTAAAATGGGTGTTGTCTTTTATGATGGCACTTGTTTCATTAAGGATATTCTCATCTATCCGGTATGGATAATGGTAGGCTCTGTTTGCCAGGAATGGATTTTTGGCTCTGTATATTCTATATCTGTAACTACGTGACTGTGCATCGAACCGTGCATTGAATTCACCTGTGGCAGCATACAGACCTATAGCTGCCAGGCCAGCTGGCATAATTGCATTACATTTATAGAGGAAATTATCTATAAGTGGTATGTCCAGATCGAAATGGTAAAAGTTGCTGAGGGCATGTACTCCTTCATCGGTACGGCTTGCTCCAAATGTTTCTACCTTTTGTCTGGTAATTGTAGCTATAGCTTTATTTACTGCCAGCTGTACCGTAGCCAGCTCTCCCTGTATCTGTGAACCATGGAAGCAGATGCCATCGTACATTACTTCCAGTATATATCGTGCCATGCGTAGTACTGCAAATGTAAACTATATGGTGGAGCACAGGCTCAAAACAAAAGGGCCTTCCGCAAACGAAAGGCCCGACGGGGATTTATGAAGCAAACATTTTAGTCACTGATATTTACAGAAAGGCTATTCTTATTTCCCTTTATGACAATTTCCTCACCTTTCAGGTAGCCTTTGTATTTGCGCAGTACGGCGTCCGATTGTTTCTGGCCGTTAATGAACAGTTCATTTCCGTCTTTTTCTATTCTGAATTTTTTACTGCGGCTAATGAGGCCATCATGCTCCATTTTGCTGAGCATACTTTCTATATCCTCTGATTTTAATGTACCGGCATTTGCCATTTCGCGCACCCGGTCGGCTTCTATATGTCGCACTTCAACTCTTTCTCTTGCCCTGTCAGCTCTGGCGTGTGCTGCTTCGCGCCTTGCAATAGCTATTTCGCTGTGAGCTTCTTTGCGCCTTGCTTCAGCCTCTGCACGGTGCTCTTCAGCCCTTTCTCTTGCCATTTTGGCCCTGGTTAGTGCTTCTTTACGCCTTGCTTCAGCTATTTCGCTATGAGCTTCAGCACGGGCTTCAGCAGCATCTCTTCTTGCTTCAGCCATTGCTCTGTGCATTTCTTTGCCCTCTTTCCTTACCTCAATCTTTATTTCATTGCCCAGATCTTCAATATGTAGTTCCCGGCCTACTTCTTCCAGTGCATCTGATATTTCCCGGCCTATCTCTTCCCAATCTATTGACTCCAGCTCATTTTTTGCCATTATCATTTCCTTTTTCACGCTTTTCAGCTCTTTGCGCAGCTCTCCTTTATCTATTATTATCGTCTGCCCGTGTCCGTGTGCCGAGGGGCGCGTGTACACCATCGTTTTGCGTACTTCTTTTCTGGTGCCGTTATCCCCATCGGTAACAATGATATTGGCGGTAGCATCATCATCCCCATCACTATACACTTTCACCTTTACGCTTTTCACAGCATTGCCACTTTTGTTATCATCGTTGATAACGGTTGTGGTTTTTGTTATTGTTTTCTTTTTGCCGTCATCACTTTTTGTTACCGTTTTGGTAGTGGTAGTCTTTTTTGCCGTATCATTTTTTCCCTTGTCGGCCTTCTGGGCAAGCGATGGCTTGAAAATAACCAGTGAGCCAGCCAGCAATACGGCAGTAACGGTTACTGCTATTAGCGGAGACCTGCGTTGTGTGGCATCTCTTTTTTTCATTTCCATGATTCTTTTTATTCTGTTAAGTAATTGATTCTTATTGCCCGTTGCTGCCAGGGCCAGGCTGTTGATTCTGTCTTCTTCCAGTAATGTGAGTGCCCGTGCATAATGCATAGGGTCTGCGGCACACTCCACTACTATATCATCGCAGCAGTGCTCCCGCTCTGTTCTTACTATGCGCGATGTGAGCCATACAAAAGGGTTAAAGAAAAGAATGGTTTCTATGGTAGTCTGTATAATATTGAGCAGATAGTCATGACGTCTTATGTGGGCCAGCTCATGCATAATGATGGCCTCTGTCTGCTCTGTGCTCAGATTACTGATAGTGGCTACGGGAATGAGTATTACAGGTTTCAACCAGCCAAGCATTACGGGTACATTGATATCGGCAGACAGTAGCAGTTTTACCTGCTTGTTAATGCCCAGATGTGCTGACCACCTATCTATAAAGTTATCCCAGTGTGCAGATGGGTGTGGCAGGGCATTAAGCGTCATAGACCGGGTGCGCCATACATTTACACCAAACCGTAGCAGCATAATAATAAGACCTGCACAGTAGGCAGTAATAATATAAGGAATATATGCCGACAACTGTGGCAGGTATTCTTTCAGCAAATCAAACTGTATGTCTGGTGCTGTACTCACTGCCATTGGGTTGGCAGTATCTGCATGGTTGCCGGTTGTGGCAGGCATTACATATACGGTTACACCTGCCAGCCTGTTATACTGGCTTACCCATGTATCGGCAAACCAGATGAGCTGTGCTATAAGTGTACTGAAAGAGAGATTGTAACGCACTCTGGCTCCCGATGCGGGGAATGCCCGGAGCAGCACCCGTAATATTCCATACAGTAAGGCTCCCTGCAAGAGGGAAAACAGTAAGGCATATGTAAATGATATAGTAAGTGATGTAGCAGATATGGTGTTCATAATATCAGGTTTTGCTGTTGTCAGGACTATTTCTGTTTTTTCTCCATCTCCTCCAGATATCTTTTTATCTCCTCCAGTTCTTCCTTATTTGTTTTATGATTGCCCAGGGCCTGCATAACCAGCTGTGATGCCGAACCATTAAACACATTATCAATGAAGCGCTTCACCATCTGGCCCTGCGTCTTTTGCTGCGACACGGCAGCAGTGTATACATGGCTTTTGGCGCCGGTGTCACGGTTCAGCAGCTTTTTGTCATGCATTATCTGCATCAGCTTCAGGGTAGTAGTATAGCCGGCATCTTTATTCTTTTCCAGCTCACCATGTACATCACGTACTGTGGATGGGCCTTTCTCCCAGAGTATATTTAATATCTCCAGCTCACTTTCAGTAGGCTTTATCGTATTACTCATGTGCATCTGTTCTACGAATTGTTTCGTAAGCAAACCTACGAATATTTTCGTAAACAAAAACAGGAGAATACCTTTTAGATATTCTTTAACAGAAAGGCAGGCTAGTGGCTGGTGAGAAAGCGGATACCTAATGATGATACCAGCTCTATATCCATCTGCTCTATGGGGTGGGGTGTACCTGGCAGTATGCACAGCTGTGCCGATGGCAGCGCTCTGTATACAGCAAGTGTTTCTTCTATTGATACCATTTTGTCACGGTCACCCAGCATGAGCAGGGATGGTACGTGTATAGCGGCATGGTCGGTAGTCTTCAGCGCATTGTCACTACCCAGGTCTGTCATCATAAGTGCGGTACGCTTCAGTACATCTTTCCAGTCTTCGGGAGCATGCCTTTTTTCCAGTGTTTCGGCGAAGGACGGGAGTTTTGTTTCAATTTTTGCAGGGTCCAGCATCTGCACTTCTTTAGCAGCAATGGCAGCATCCCAGTAGAACTTAGTAGCCAGCGTAACTATTTTACTTACTTTGTCGGCATAGTGGCGTGCCATATACATGCCTACATAGCCTCCCATGCTGTACCCGAATATGCATGCTTTTTCTATGCCGGCTTTACTCATGTAGTTGAGCACATCTGCAGCAAACATCTGTATGGAAAAAGCTGAATGAGGCATAGGAGAGCCTCCATGACCTGAGAATGTAATTATGTGTACATCGTACAGTGTGGCAAGGCGACTGGCCAGAGGCTGCAGCTGGGCACCTGAGCCCACAGCTCCATGAAGTAACAATAAGCTTTCCATAGGAGTAAAATTTAGTCAGAAAATTAAGGTAGTTTTCAAAAAAAGATGAACTATCGGAGTAATAACTCATTAAAGTCATCCATGCTCACCAGTTTATTATCTGCTAGTAGAAATCTGGGGTCGTTGTAGTCGTGGCTAGCGGGTATGACGGTTACTTTCATACGGGCAGCAATGGCTGCTATCATCCCATTTACCGAGTCTTCCAGTACCATACAGTCGGTAGGGCGTACACCAAGTGAGCGTGCACAGTGGAGAAACACAGCGGGGTGAGGCTTGCCCAGCTCCACCACATCGGCAGAGGTAATGACATCAAAGTAGTGTGTAAGGCCAAAGTGTGCTACCAATTCATTTATCATTCTGGACGGAGAAGATGATGCCAGACCTATTTTCAGGCCTTTTTGCTTCAGTAATTCCAGTGTTTTTATTACACCGCTCATTACGGTAGCGTTATCTCTGGCCGATGCAATAATATGGTCCAGTATTTCCTCTGCCACATCAGCAGCACTTTTGCCCTCCCAGGGGTAGTATGCCGCCCAATGCTCGGTAACTTCATATATGCGCAGTCCGGTAGTTTCTCTGAATTTTTCACGGGTGATAGGAATATTGTTTTTACCTGCTACCTCCAGCATGCTGGTACCCCACAGCGGCTCTGTGTCCAGCAGCAGGCCATCCATATCAAATATTACAGCTTGTATCATGGCCCGCGAAGTTAATAACCGTAACTATTCTGGGGTATTGATAGCTGGCAGATTTAACGATATGCCTGGTATTTGTTTACAGCAATCGATTGTCCCTTTTTACTTATCGTACAAATGTTAATTGGCTCTTTGTAATTTAAAAATAAATTATTTGTTCATTGTTGTAACAATCCCATAACTTTACATATATCTGTTTCACTCGCAAAAACTCCTGAGTCTTCTATGAATATTTTCAATGTTGTACTTGATACCATTCGCCGAAAATGTACAAGGGTAAATGCACCTTATGCCGACTGCTGGGAATATCTTAAGAGTGAAATAGAACAACCATATCATGAGAATCTGGACTTTTATCTGGACTTTCTTCAGGATCTGGGTCTGATAAAGTACGATATGCGCAATAAGACCATTTCGCTTACAGAGCGGGGACGGTATACAGAAAAGCTATTCTCATAAAATCTTTCACATTCCTGAATTGCTTAACAAAACAACTTCAGACAGGGAATTTCAGAAAAAGACAATTCACTGACAACTGCAAGTCGTTGCTGCATTTTCATAGTCATGTATGCATTAACTTTGCGGCATTGCCAGAATATAGGGTAATGCCCGTATGTTTCTGGAACATAACAGGAAAAGAGGATGAAAAAGACACACATTGTTTTATTAGTTCTTATTATGGCAGCAATTGCTGCACTTATCAGCATATTCGGCGATTTTAGCTCATACGAAACCTTTGAATCTGCTGCAAGAGAGCCCCGTAAAAGCTATTACATAATAGGCAATCTGGATACTACTCAGGCTATGCATTACGACCCCAAAGTAGATGCAAACCATTTTACATTTTTTGCTACAGATAAGGCTGGTAATAAGAGTAAGGTTATTTTCAATGGTGAAAAACCGAGAGATATTGAAAAGTCTGAGCAGATAGTAATGATGGGATACATGGATGGCGAAACTTTCCATTGTTCCCGCATTCAGATGAAATGCCCATCCAAATACAAAAAAGATCAGATTGCTGTAGGTAACGGCTAGTGAGTTCTTTTATATGACTGAATTGTAGCTTTTTCAAATTATTCAATGAACACTATTCAATATACAGGAGAGCATTTGTGGCCCGGGCAACTGGGTCATTTTTTTGTTATCCTCTCCTTTGTAGCAGCACTTTTAAGTACGTTCAGTTACTTCTCTGCTGCCCGTACTGAGCATGATAGCATTGTAAGCAGGAAATGGCTGAATATGGGCCGGTGGTCATTCATGACACATGCGCTGTCTGTAATCATGATTTTCGGTGCGTTGTTTTATATCATTACCCATCACCTGTTTGAGTATCACTATGCGTGGGAGCATTCCTCGCTGGATATGCCTTCAGAATACCTGCTTTCCTGCTTCTGGGAAGGGCAGCAGGGTAGTTTTATGCTATGGACATTCTGGCATGCTATACTGGGCCTGGTAGTGATGCGTACCGCAAAGCATCTGGAATCGCGTACCATGGCCATCATTGCACTGGTGCAGGTATTGCTCTGTACTATGATACTGGGGCTGTATTTCGGGCCGGACATTAAGATAGGCAGCACACCATTTATGCTGCTGCGCCATGCTATGCAGAATGCGCCTATCTTCTCCACTCCGGACTATATGCGGTCAGTAACAGATGGCAACGGGCTGAACGTACTACTGCAGAACTACTGGATGGTCATTCACCCTCCTATACTTTTCCTGGGTTTTGCGCTTACTCTTATACCTTTTGCATATTGTATAGCAGCACTGTGGAAGGGCGATTATCAGAGTTTTATAAAGCCACTTATAGCATGGTCTCTGGCGGGTGGTGCCATACTGGGTACAGGTATTATGATGGGTGGTGCATGGGCTTATGAGTCGCTCAATTTTGGCGGCTACTGGGCATGGGACCCGGTAGAAAATGCATCTCTTGTGCCGTGGCTCACACTGATAGGTGGCCTGCATACACTGCTTGTATACCGCAGTACCAAAAGGGCATTCATCATCACTTTTGTGCTATTGCTGCTTACGCATCTGCTTATCTGGTACTCCACATTCCTTACCCGTACCGGAATCCTGGGCAAGACCTCTGTACATGCATTTACAGGTGATGGCACGGCACTTACCTACCATCTGCTGGCTGTTATAGGATTACTCCTGGTATTGTCTGTAGCTATGCTGGTGTGGCGGTGGAAAAAAGTACCCCGGGTACAGTCGGAAGAAGAGTTGCTTTCGCGCGAGTTCTGGATGTTTGTAGGCGCTGTTATACTGTTTTTGTCATCAGTGGAGATTGCCATTACAACCTCTATACCGGTATGGGCGCCACTGGCAAAATGGATTACCGGAAAAGAGTTTGCGCCACCTACAGATCCTGTAGCGCATTACAATAACATTCAGATATGGGTAGCAATAATTGTATGCCTGTTATCATCAATGGTACTCTATATGAAGTACAAAAAGACTGATAGCCGTAAGCTGGGGAAGCAGCTGGGTATATCAGGGGCAGCAGCATTGGTATTTACTGCGCTCATAGCATTAGGTCAGGAAATATCATCGGGCCCGCATCTGTTACTTTTGTTTGCTGCATGTTTTGGTATAATAGCCAGCATAGCCTATGGTATTACCGTGCAGAAGGGAAAGCTGAAGAAAATGGGACCATCTGTAGCCCACTGGGGATTTGCGATTATGCTCATGGGCATTTTACTTTCTTCTTACAATAAGCATGCTATATCATTGAATACCAGTGGTATGTCATTTGGTTTAAAGAAAAACTCTCAGAATGAAACGATAAAGGAGAACATGGAAAATGTAATCATGTTCCGTGGTATGCCTGTTGCTATGGGGGAGTATTGGGCTACGTATATAGGTGATAGCTCTGTGTCGGGAAAGGACCTCCGTACCTATTACAAAGTGTTGTTTGAGAAGCGGGACAGTATTTCCAAAGTGGTTACAGAAAGCTTTATGCTGTATCCTGATGCATTTATGAACCCGAAAGGGGAAAAAGGGTTCAGTGCTAATCCTTCAACAAAGCATTACTGGAACAGAGATATTTTCACTTATATCAACAGTGCTGCAGATAAAGAAAAGAACGATACCAGTACGTACCTCTCACATACGGTGCAGAAGGTGGGAGACTCTGTATATCTGAATAACGGATACATGATATTTAATGGATTCAGTAATGACATAAAAGACAAACGTTATCAGTCGGCAGAAGGAGACCTGGCTGTAAAGGCACGTCTGTCGGTATATGATGTGAATGGATTAAAGCAGGAAATAGCGCCTATCTATGTGCTGCGTGACAGGCAGTATATTATTCAGATAGATGATACTGTGGAGGCAATGGGGCTGTATGCAAGGTTTGGTTCGCTTAATGTTTATTCTAAAGACTCTGCTACGGTAGATGTGCAGGTAAGACAGACGAACCCTATGGATGACTTTATAGTACTGAAGGCGCTTGTATTCCCGTACATTAATGTACTGTGGATAGGTGTAATATTAATGGTATTTGGCTTTATTATCAGCATTACTGATGTTGTGTCTCGTAAGGGGGCGCTGTAAGCAGGTGTTGACAAATGTGCAGGCAAACATATCATGGCTTCTGTTTCCGCATTTGTATGGTAATGCAGTAATTTGGTAACAGAGTTTTAGGGTTTATGTGGTAGTTTTGCGTGGCTTTTTACAGGTACTTTATCAACTCCAGGTCACACAACATACTATATGCATATCGGATTATATTTCGGCAGTTTTAACCCTGTTCATACGGGACATCTTATTGTAGCAAATCATGTAGTGAACCATACAGATGTGGACAAGATATGGTTTGTTGTTTCTCCACATAATCCACTGAAAGACTCTCATTCATTGCTTAATGAATACGACAGGCTGCATCTGGTAAATATTGCAATAGAGGATAATCCGAAATTCAGGGCCAGTAATGTGGAGTTTCATCTGCCTAAGCCGTCCTATACAATTGATACGCTGGCCTACCTTACAGAAAAGTTTCCTCTGGAGAAGTTTTCTGTAGTAATGGGAGCTGATAGCTTCCAGAACCTACCCAGGTGGAAGAACTTTGAAACACTTGTGGAGCGCTACTCGTTCATTGTATATAACAGGCCGGGTTTTGAGGTGGAGGACAGGTATGGAGCACAGGTGCAACTGCTGGATGCTCCTTTACTGCACATATCATCTACCTACATACGCAGACAGCTGAAAGAGCAGAAATCAATAAAATATATTGTACCTGGGGCGGTGGAAAAGTACATAGAGGAAAACCGCTATTACCTGAAATAACAGAATAAAATGTGAAAAAAGGTAGTTGTGTGTGCAGATAGGCACTCCGGGTTTGCTGGATACGATAACTTTAGTGAACTTTACAATCTGAACCAAGTTAATCTCAGAATTTATGGCAAAAATGAGTAACACTGTAGCTACGCTGTTTGCTGGCGTAGTGGTAGGCGTAGCAGTAGGCTACCTGCTGGCTACCGACAAAGACAAGCGCCGTGAGGATATGGAAAAGCTGAAAAGCGGCCTGAACAATATTAAGGATAAGCTGGGAAAGACACCGGCAGATATCGAAGAGAACATCTACGCATAAAAAAGACAATATGAGCATCTTCGCGGGTGTAAAGGAGCGTATAAGCCGCTACCTGGAACTGCACCTGGACATACTGAAAATAAGTGTGATAGGACGCACGGCCCGTGTCGTCAGCTATCTGCTGTTTGCACTTATAGCACTGCTCATTCTCTTTTGCATCGTATTATTCATTGGCTTCGGGCTTACCAATGTGTTTCTCGATATGGGTATCTCTGCTGTAGGGTCATTTTTTCTTACCACAGGGGTGTACGTAGTACTGCTGATACTGGTAGTGCTGCTGCGGAGGCCTATAACAAGCTTCTTTGCCGACTCGCTGGTAGAGGTGATGACTACAGAAGAAGATGAAAAAGACACTAATTCATAATGCTGACAATACTGTAATCTGATGTACGGAAAGAAAATATACAGTATGGCAGCCCTGGAGGCCGAAAAGCGCAAGCTGATAAAACAGCGTGTACAGATGGAGGAAGAGGGGCTGGTGCAGATAGATGAGCTAATGGAAGAGGCTGGCAGCAGCCTTGACATTGTAAGTAAAATACCGTTTGTGTCAGGTATAGTATCCAAAGTAATGCCGCTGGCAGGTACATTCGGAGGGCCGGTTATGGGACTTGTGCAGGATTGGCTGTCGCGTAGGGCAGACGATAGTGATGCGCCCTCAGATAATAGCAGACAAAAAGGTCCTGCTCCAGGTAAAAAGGTAAAAGACACCTTGCTTACCGCAGGTAAGGATGTATTGATAAGCTATCTGAAGTGGAAAGCTATAGAACTCTCGTACAAGGGGGTGTCGCGTCTTGTGAAAACGCAAAAGGAGAAAAAAGCAGCCAAAAAATAAGCTGCCTTTTACTCCTTTCCCCGGACAGAAAACTTCCAGGTTATACAGATTTTGGGTAATGAGGCCAAAAATGGTTGGTGAATTTTAGCGAAAATATATTTAATATACGGCTGTCAGTTTGAAGAGGAAGCGGGCTCTGCTGGAGAGCAACCTGCCAGCAATAAGACTGATGCTTAGACG